>NZ_VFUH01000037.1:0-1040 GCF_006440475.1 Mesorhizobium sp. B2-6-1 | reverse complement strand
GAGCCGCCCGAACCGTTGCCGGCCAGCGGATGCTGCAGCGACAGATATTGTGCCGTCGAGATATGGCCGGTCTGGTCGACCGAGACCGCGAAGGCGACAGCGCCCTTGTCGTTGGGTGTGCCATTGTTGTTGTCGACGCGGCCGACGATCAGATTGCCTTCCTTGAACAGCGAGATCTCGTGCCCGTCGGTCGTCTTCAGGCCCGAATCGGTGCCTGGCTCTGCAACCGAAAGGCTGAGCACGGCCGCGCGCGGCTCGTCCGTGCCGGGCAGCGAGCCGAACAGCACCACCGGCAGGTTGCCATGCGCATAGCCCAGGCTTGCCGTGCCCAGTCCAAGCGAATCGAACTGGTGCGCGACCGAGGCGCTGCTGGTGTCGTCGTTCTGGTTGCCCGCCGTCTCGTCATGCACGACCGACACGCCTGTCGCGGTGATGAACACCTGCGGCACGTCGTCGACCACGGTGACCGTCGCCTTGCCGGTCAGCGTGACCGTATCGCCGTCGCCGTCCTTGGCCTGGAACACCGAGCCGAGGTCGATGCCGGCCACGCTGCCGCTGCCCAGATGCGTCTGCAGCGCGGTGTTCTGGTCCGATGTTCCGGCCGCCGGTGCGACATGGTCGAGCTGGTCGAACTGGCGCACCACGAAGGCGCCGCTCGAGGCATTCAGCGTCACCGTCATCACGGTGCGGTCGCTAAGCCCGTTGTAAGCGCCGTTATGGTTGCTGTCGACAAAGCCGACCAGCGTGTTGCCCTGCATCGCCCAGCTCAGCTCGACGCCCTTCGACGACAGCCCGATGGCCGTCAGGTCTGCGGCCGCCGTGCCGGTGAAGCCGAAACCGCCGCCGGCGGCCGGGCCGTCGGCGCCGAAGTCGACAAGCCCGTTCAGCGAGCCGGATGCGATCGCCGCACCCAGCGGGAACTCCGTGCCCGAACCGTCGCCGGACCCGTCATAGGGCGAGGTTCCCTGCGACAGCAGGCTGGCAATGTCGTCCTCGTCGATCGTCACCGGCGCGGCATGGCCGCTCAGGACCTTCGGCCC
>NZ_VFUH01000036.1:0-1066 GCF_006440475.1 Mesorhizobium sp. B2-6-1 | reverse complement strand
AAAGTTAAAAAACGGGTCTGGGTATTCTTTGCTGAAGGACAGCGTTCCCTGCCCCATCCCCACTACCGAAAAAGATGCGCACCGCGCCGCTCCTTCGAAATCGACATTACCCATGAGCAGACGGGGTTCAACCACGATCGTACCGGCGAAAGGGCTGTGCGGCTGCTATCCCCCAGCGTTGTTGCACAAATGACACGATTTGGCCTCACTCAGAAAGCTCTCATTAACCTTCGGCCCGCCCCAGCCCCTTGTTTACGGGCGAATCCGGCGATCGGCTGACGGAATCATGGCGAGGCCTTGAGCCGCCAGCCAGGGAATCGCCGCAGAACCGCCGCATCGCGGAAGGCCGCAGGCCGGTGCGTTCTTATTTTTCCGTATAATGGCTTCTTTTTCCGAGATATTGGCTGGGGCTTGTTGATTGTGCCGGCGCTTTTCTTTATCCAGCGGCGCAACGGAGAGGTGGCCGAGTGGTCGAAGGCGCTCCCCTGCTAAGGGAGTAGAGGTCAAAAGCTTCTCGTGGGTTCGAATCCCATCCTCTCCGCCATCCTGCTTCGCTCTTCGAGCTTCGCAGGACAAGCCCAGACCAGACCTCAGCGCGAAGCAGGATGCCCTCCGAAGCCTCGGCGAAGGAGGGCCGCAAGCTTGCAAAAGCAGGATTGGCAATACCCTCAGCGCGAAGCAGGATGCCCTCCGAAGCCTTGGCAAAGGAGGGCCGGTCGTGTGGTATGTATACCTGCTGGAAAGCAAGACTGCCGACGGTGAGCGTTATGTCGGCATCACGTCCGACTTGAAGCGACGGCTTGCCGAGCACAATGACGGAAAATCCAGTCACACATCCAAGTTCCTGCCATGGCAGATCGTCACCTATGTGGCGTTCTCGAATCAAGCCAAGGCGACTTCATTGAGCGTTATCTCAAATCCGGTTCCGGGCACGCCTTCGCCAGCAAACGTCTGTGGTGAATGCCCCTTCCTTGTGAAAAAACCCAGGGATTCCCGGAAAAACGCAGCAATACCAATTGTTTGCTGCAAAAACACGCACCACCAAAACGGTTGTTTCGTTCGATTC
>NZ_VFUH01000035.1:0-1325 GCF_006440475.1 Mesorhizobium sp. B2-6-1 | reverse complement strand
GTGATAGGTGTTAAGCGCAGGGTCCACGGCGGACTGCGCTTCACGATCCCGGTGTCGCCGTTCGACCGGATCCGCGCGCTGAAGCAGGAATGCGATCGGCTCGTGGCCCAGGCTCCTCCCGACCTTCCGGTCCTGTTCGAGCAGGTTTTGCGCTTTGAGCGCATGATCGCCGCATCGGGGGTCGACAGTGTGCCCTCCCATGCCGACGGCCTGGCCTCGAACATCCTCATCGGGCCGGATGGTCGCATCGAGCTCGTGGACTTCGACGGTGCCGGCAACGTCGACCCCTATTATGAGATCGGGATCCTGATCAACGAGGTTTTCGAAGACGAGAAGGACTTCCTCCCGGCCCTCGAAATGTTCGAAGGCACGCCGAGGCCGGCAAGTCTCCGTCGCGCGCGTCTCTACGCGATCGCCGACGATCTCGCATGGGGTCTCTGGGGTCTCGTGATGGACGCCACCTCGCAGCGCAAGGATGTCGAGTTTTACCGCTACGGGTTCTGGCGCTTCATCCGCTGCCGCGCCGCGCTCGAACGTGTCGATTTCGGCTCGTACGCCCGAATGCTCTGAGAACCCTTCATGGAACGGAAGTGCGGAGAAGGCCAATCGGCCTCCGAACTGGCATTGGAAGCAATGCTTTCCTTGGTACCCCCATGGCAGGGCAAAGACATCTTTTACCGGCCAATCTTCGGGGGCTTTAGCAATTCTAACTGGCACGTCAGGATCAGAGGTGAGCGTCAGACGTTTTTCCTTAAGATGCCAGGCCCCGGGACCGAGAAGTTTATCGATCGGAGCGCTTCGCTCGAGGCTGGCAGGCGCGCGCACGAACTTGGCATCGGGCCTCGGGTCTATGGTGATCTCAGCGACCGCGGCGTCGAAATCAGCGACTTTGTAGAGCGGTCTCGTCCCTGCACCACACGCGACTTCCACTCCGCCGAGATTAGGACACCCACTATTAACTTATTCCGCACCTTCAACAATTCTGCCCCGCTTCGCTTAACCAAGACCCTGTTTGACATGATCGATGAGCATATCGTTCAATTGCGTGAGCTCGGGGCGGCATTCCCGCACGATTTTCCTACCATTCACATGAAGTACCGCACCGCTCGCGCCGCGCTGGAGGCGTCAGGACTGGACATCGTTCCTTGCTGCAACGATCCGGCACCGGCTAACTTCCTGCTGACTGAAGGCAAGATCCTGATCGTCGACCTCGAATACGCGTCGAACAACGACCGCTGCTGCGATCTCGCCACCTGGTGTGGGGAAATGGTCCTGAGCGACGCGATGCAGGATGAGGCGATCGAATGTTATTTCGGTCGCGTCGA
>NZ_VFUH01000034.1:0-1426 GCF_006440475.1 Mesorhizobium sp. B2-6-1 | reverse complement strand
GGTCGTGTCCCCACAGGTGGTGTAGCTCGGCGGTTACGAAGCCGCTCGCGAGCGCGCCGTTAGTCGCGCCGTAGCGAGCGAGCGGCTTTGCGGTGGTCATCGGCGCTTTCCGGTAGGGTTTGGTTGTTGACGCCAACCCAATTCGGAAGGACCACCGATGACCGACGACATGATGAACCTGCGCACGCTCGTGGAGAAGACCCCGGATGCCGATCTCCTGCGCGAGATGATCGGCTTTGCCGCCGAGCGGCTGATGGAAATGGAGGTTGGGGCCGCCACCGGCGCCGCCTATGGCGAGAAGAACCCGTTGCGCACGGCCCAGCGCAACGGCTATCGCGAGCGCGACTGGGAGACGCGCGCCGGCACCGTCGAGCTGCGCATCCCCAAGCTCAGGAAGGGCTCCTACTTCCCAGGTTTCCTCGAACCGCGCCGCATGGCCGAGAAGGCGCTGACCGCCGTCATCCAGGAAGCTTATGTGCAAGGCATCTCGACCCGCTCGGTTGACGACCTGGTCAAGGCCATGGGGATGAGCGGCATTTCGAAGAGCCAGGTCTCGCGGCTGTGCGAGGAGATCGACGGCAAGGTCAAAGCGTTCCTTGAAAGACCCATCGAGGGCGACTGGCCCTATCTGTGGATCGACGCCACCTACCTGAAGGTGCGCCGCGGCGGTCGCATCGTCTCGGTCGCCGTCATCCTCGCTGTCGGCGTCAACGCGGACGGTCGGCGCGAGGTGATGGGCATGGAGATTGGCACCTCGGAGGCCGAGCCGATCTGGACGGAGTTCCTGCGCAAGCTGACCCGCCGCGGCCTGCGCGGCGTCAAGCTCGTCGTCTCCGATGCCCATGAAGGCATCAAGGCGGCCGTCACCAAGGTGCTGTGCGCGACATGGCAGCGCTGCCGCGTCCACTTCATGAGGAACGTGCTGGCCCATGCCGGCAAGAGCGGCCGCAGGGTCGTCTCCGCTTTCATCGCCACCGCCTTCGCCCAGGAAACGCCCGAGGCCGCAAGCGTGCAATGGCGCGCCGTCGCCGACCAGATCCGGCCGAAGGTGCCGAAGTTGGCGACAATCATGGACGACGCCGAGCCCGACGTGCTGGCCTACATGACCTTCCCGAAAGAACACCGCGCCAAGCTGCACTCGACCAATCCGATCGAGCGTCTCAACGGCGAGATCAAGCGGCGCACCGAGGTCGTCGGAATCTTCCCGAACGACGATGCGATCGTGCGTCTGGTCGGCGCAATCCTGCTCGAACAGAACGATGAATGGGCAGTGCAGCGGGCCAGATATATGACTCTGGAAACGATCAGCCAGATGAGCGATGATCCCCTGATCAGCTTGCCAGCCGTGGCGCGCTGATCAGCCCGGCCCATGCCGGAGAGCACGGCGACCAATGCCGTCAGCTACACCACTCCCCGGGACACGATC
>NZ_VFUH01000033.1:0-1655 GCF_006440475.1 Mesorhizobium sp. B2-6-1 | reverse complement strand
TCATCCTCGAAGACGATGGTCTGGGAGATGTCGGCGCTTTGTGTGACGTGGTCGCCGTCGCCATCGGTCGCCGTGACGGTGACCGAGACCGAGCCGGCGCCGAGCGCGATGCCCTCGTCGTTGCTGCTGGTGTCGGGATGGTGGAGCGAGACGTATTGCGCAACCGCGACCTGGCCGGTGGCGGCATCGACATGCAGGGCGAAGGCGACCTTGTCGGTGGCGGTAACGCCGTTGTTGTTGGCGTCATAGACGCCGATGATGTGGCCGTGGCCGTCGTTGAACAGCGAGATTGCGTGGCCATCGGTGGTCTTCAGGCCGGAATCCACGCCCGTATTGCTGGCAAGGGTGAGCGCATAGACGAGCGAAGCTTTCGCTGCCGGTCCGTCGGCGCCGAACAGCGCCGTGGCGTTCACGACGCCGCCGCTGCCTTGCGCATATTGGTGCAGCGGCATGTCGGGATCGGTCCCGGCATTGACGCCGGCAAACAGGGCCGCCACGGCAGGATCGGTGGTGTCGTCGGAATCGGCATCGACACCTGCGGTCTCGTCGATAACGATGATGTCGCCGACCTTGATGTTGGCAAGGAAGGTGCCGGTGTTGTCGCCCTGTTCGCCGATTTCACGGAACGTCAGTGAGTTGTCGCCGGCCGTCGCCGTGACGTCGATGGCGATGGTCTGCATGACGCCCGACGTGGGATCGTAGGTTCCGACCGAGACGCCGTTCCACAGCACTTCGAGCTTGGCGCTGTGTAGGAGGCTGGTGTCGTTGGCGGCGCCGATCTCGAAGGAGATGCGGTATTCGCCGGCGCTGAGGCCATGCAGCGTCTGCGAGATCTGGATGTTGCCGGGGCTGGCCTCGAGGTCGACCATAACGCTGTTGGTCGGGCTGTCTGCACCGCGATAGCCGTCACCGACCTTCTGCAATTCGATGCTGCTGGCGCCCTCGTAAGGCGAGGCCGTGACGGTCCAGGCGCCGGCGGGACCGGTCGTGGTGCCGCTGCCCGCACCCCAGGCGTCGCCATTGGGAACGAAGCCGTCCAGGAACAGGCCGTTCAAGGCACCGTTCGGCTGCGAGATGGTCAGGCTCGGGCCATCGTCGTCGAAGCTGATCTGGCCCGAGACATCGGCGCTGGCGCTGGCGGTGTCGCCGTCGCCATCCGTGACGGTCACGCTCACTGCGACCGAATGCGAGCCCAGCACCACCGTGTCGTCCGGATTGGAGGCGTTCGAATGATGAAGCGACAGATATTGCTCGACGGTCACCTTGCCGGTGGCCGGATCGATCGACAGCGCGAACGCCGCATCGCCACTGAACATGCCGCCCTGGACGACGCCGACGACGACGCCGTTGGCCAGCGTCTGCAAGGTGATCAGCGAGCCGTCGGTGACGGCAAGGCCGGAGACCGCATTGGTGACGCTTAGCGCATAGACGGTGCTGCCCGAAACGGCCGGACCGTCGGCGCCGAACAGCGCCGTGATGTTGACGAAGGCACTGTCGCTGGTGCCGTGCGCGATCGCGCCGGTGCCGCCGACATCGGGATCCTCGCCCTTGGTGACCGTACCAGTGTCGATCCCAGCCGGGGTGCTCGTGGTCGCCGTCTCGTCAAGCGCTACCGTAACGCCGGTGGCGGCGACAGCCGTCACCTTCGGCCCGTC
>NZ_VFUH01000032.1:0-11293 GCF_006440475.1 Mesorhizobium sp. B2-6-1 | reverse complement strand
TGAACCGCTTCGACGCCAAAACAGAAGCGGACAGATCATGTGCTACCAAACCGGACAACTTGATTAGCTACCGACAGGTTCCAACTGGCGCCGCCCCGCGACCATCTACGATTTTCAGTGTTGTTGTTCAATGCGGTGTCGCATCCGGCGGGAGGTTGTCGCGCCCGCGGTATTGGAACAATTCCCGGAAAGCGCTAGCGGTTTCTACCCGGGATTGTGTAAAAAATCGGAGCGGGGCGGCGATTCCCCGAAGCTGAACCGCTCCAGGAAGGGACTTGAGCAGAGGAGCCTGAATTCGGATGAAGAAGTTCTTTCTAAGCCTGACTGGTGCGACGGTGTTGGCCGGATCGATGGCCGTCATCACGCCGGAGCCGGCGATGGCAAGGCATTGGCAAGGTCACCGGCCTCATCAGGTATGCCGGATCGTGGTCAAGAAGCGCGTCGTCTGGCGCCATGGTCACCGCCATGTCATTCGCCAAAAAGTGCGACGCTGCCACTGGCGCTAACAGCTGCCACTGGCGCTAACAGCCGCCACTGGCGCTAACAGCCGCCACTGGCGCTGATTACGTCGGCCATTGACCAGACAATAACATCAAGGCCTGCGACCCCGTCGCGGGCCTATTTCTTGCCATTGGACGAGCCCTCCACAAAGGGCGTGCCAAATAGCGCTTCCCTCAGTGCTTCTTTTTCTCCGGCAGATCCTTGCGCTTGGTTTCGGCGAATTCCTCGAGCTGCTTTTCGCTCATGGATTCGTACATCCCTTTGGAAGCGCCTTTGAGCTCGCTCTTCTTGGTCTCGCCGCGCTTGGCCGACAATGCGGCGCCGGCGGCCTTCTGCTGGGCTTTCGAGGTGGCAGGCATGGTTTTTCTCCCTTCATTGCCTGGGAGAAAACGAAACGGCCTCGCCAATGTTCCGGAAATCAGGCGACCGTCAGTCCAAAGCCCTGCATCAAACGGCTGGTGGCAAAATCCGCCTTGCCGGACGTGAAGACCGCGATGTCCGGCTCACCATGCGGCAACGGCCCATTGACCGGCGACAGCAGCGACATCGCCCGCCGGGCGATCGCTTCGGCAGGATCGATCCAGTCGACCGGCCAGGGTGCGGTCTTGCGCATGCGGTTGACCAGAAAAGGATAGTGCGTACAGGCGAGCACGGCGATGTCGGTGCGCATGCCGTCGCGCTCGATGAAACATGGGGCGATCTCGGCGCGCACGGCTTCCTCGTCGACGAAGCCTTCGCGCATATAGGCTTCGGCCAGCCCCGCCAGACGGTCGCTGCCGACCAGCCGGACATGGCACTTCTGCGCCCATTTGCTGATCAGGTCGCGCGTGTATTGCCGTTTCACCGTGCCCGGCGTCGCCAGCACGGAGACGAGGCCGGAGCGGGTACGCTCCGCCGCCGGCTTGATGGCAGGCACGGTGCCGACAAAGGGATGGCCGGGAAACCTCTCGCGCAACGCGTCGATCACCAGCGTCGAGGCGGTGTTGCAGGCGATGACCGAGATGGCCGGGGAGAACCGGTCCAGCAATTTGCCGAACAGGTCGAGAATATGGATCCGCAGCGCCGGTTCCTCCCAGGCGCCAAAGGGGAAGGCGGCGTCGTCGGCGATGTAGACGAAGCGGCGGTCGGGCATCAGCACGCGCGCCTCGCGCAGCACAGTCAGCCCGCCAATGCCGGAATCGAACATCAGGATCGGCTGATCAGTCATTGTCGGTTCCCTTGCCGCCGAGCGGCGGCGCGGCGTTGTCGTCGTCATCGGCCACCTGACGATCCGCATTGGTCTTGCGGCCGGGACCGCCGGCGCGCGCCGCTGCCGGAAGCCGCCTTGGATCATCTCCCGGAGAGCCGTCGCCGCGCGGCATCGCCGGCGAGAACCTGTCCAGCGACGAGATGATGCCGCGCAGCACCTTGAGCTCCGGCTCGGCAAATCCCGCCCGGGTCAATACGGCGCGCAGATTGTCAACCATCTTCGGCTTCTTCGGCGCCGGCCGGAAATAGCCGCGCGCTTCGAGTGCGCCTTCGAGATAGGCGAACAGGCCGTGCAGTTCTTCCTTGCTGGCCGGCTTCATGTCCGGACCCGTAAAGTTGGTCTTGGTCTCGTCCTCGAGGCCGGATTTCATCCACTCGTAGGACATGAGAAGCGCGGCCTGGGCGATGTTGAGCGAGGAAAAATCGGGATCGACCGGAAAAGTGACGATCTCGTCGGCGAGGCCAACTTCGTCATTATAGAGGCCGAAACGCTCGCGGCCGAACAGGATGCCGGTTCGCTGACCCATGCCATGGCGAGCCCGGAGCACCCTGCCCGCCTCGACCGGCCCGCGCACGGGCTTGAAGCCGTCGCGTTGCCTTGCGGTGGTCGCGAAAACGAAATTCAGGTCGGCCATCGCCGTGGCGAGATCGTCGAAAACCTTGACGGCGTCGATGACATGGTCGGCGCGGCTGGCCGCCGCCCGCGCCTTCTCGTTCGGCCAGCCGTCGCGCGGGTTGACGAGGCGAAGTTCGACCAGGCCGAAATTGGCCATGGCGCGCGCAACCATGCCGATATTCTCGCCGAGCTGCGGCTCCACGAGGATGATGGCGGGGCTGGCGACTGAAGCGGTATCGGAATCTTTGGTGACGGGCATGATTGTCAATGAACTGCTGTTTGCGGCATTTCAGCGTCCCCTGCCATATTCGGCCGCGAAAATGAACCATTCGCAAATGGCGGGGCGATCGCTTCGCTTTCGTGACCGATCGTCGTTTGCGCGGCCAAAAACGCTTTGATATAGGGGCGCATCCCCGGCCGAACGCCACGCGGGCAAGGCCGTCCCATTTCCCAGCAACGAGGCATTCTTTCCATGGCGAAGATCAAGGTGGCGAACCCGGTCGTCGAACTCGACGGCGACGAGATGACCCGCATCATCTGGCAGTTCATCAAGGACAAGCTGATCCACCCTTATCTCGACCTCAAGCTTGAATATTACGACCTCGGCATCGAGCATCGCGACGCCACCAACGACCAGGTGACCGTCGATTCGGCCAACGCCATCAAAAAATACGGCGTCGGCGTGAAATGCGCGACCATCACGCCCGACGAGCAGCGCGTCGAGGAATTCAAGCTGAAGAAGATGTGGAAGTCGCCGAACGGCACCATCCGCAACATTCTCGGCGGCACCATCTTCCGCGAGCCGATCATCATGAAGAACGTGCCGCGGCTGGTGCCCGGCTGGACCAAGCCGATCATCGTCGGCCGCCACGCCTATGGCGACCAGTACCGCGCCACCGATTTCCGTTTTCCCGGCAAGGGCAAGCTGACGATCAAGTTCGTCGGCGAGGATGGCCAGGTGATCGAGCACGACGTGTTCGACGCGCCCGGCGCCGGCGTCGCCATGGCCATGTACAACCTAGACGAATCGATCCGCGAATTCGCCCGCGCTTCGCTGAACTACGGCCTGCTGCGCAACTACCCGGTCTATCTCTCGACCAAGAACACCATCCTCAAGGCCTATGACGGCCGCTTCAAGGATATTTTCCAGGAGGTCTACGAGGCTGAGTTCGAGGCCGAGTTCAAGTCCAAGAAGCTGTGGTACGAGCACCGCCTGATCGACGACATGGTGGCCTCCAGCCTGAAATGGTCGGGTGGCTATGTCTGGGCCTGCAAGAACTATGACGGCGACGTACAGTCCGACACGGTGGCGCAGGGGTTCGGCTCGCTCGGCCTGATGACGTCGGTGCTGATGACGCCGGACGGCAAGACGGTGGAAGCGGAAGCCGCGCACGGCACCGTGACGCGCCACTATCGCCAGCACCAGAAGGGCGAGGAAACCTCGACCAATTCGATCGCCTCGATCTTCGCCTGGACCCGAGGGCTGGCCCACCGCGCCAAGCTCGACGACAATGCCGAATTGAAGCGTTTTGCCGAAACGCTGGAAAAGGTCTGCATCCAGACGGTCGAATCCGGCTTCATGACCAAGGACCTGTCGCTGCTGATCGGCCCCGACCAGCCTTGGCTGTCGACCACCGGATTTCTCGACAAGATCGACGAGAATTTGCAGAAGGCGATGGCGTAGGCACCCGCGGGTTCAACACGCCGAAGGCTCCGGAAGGAGCCTTCGCTTTTTTGGGCCAACGAAATCGAAAGCAAAGGACTGGCAACATGGCCAAACCGGTCCTCTACGGCGCGGACTACAGCGTTTACGTGCGCATAGCGCGCATGGCGCTGGAGGAGAAGGGCGTCGACTATGAGCTTGTGCCGGTCGATGTCTTTGCCGCCGAGGGCATCCCCGGCTGGTATTTCGAGCACCACCCGTTCGGCCGCATCCCGGCCTTCGAGCATGACGGTTTTCGCCTGTTCGAGGCCAGCGCGATCACGCGCTATGTCGATGAAGCTTTCGACGGACCGCCCTTGCAGCCGAACGATCCGCGCGGCCGCGCGCGGATGAACCAGATCATCGGCATGCTCGACGCTTATGGCTATCGGGCCATGGTCTGGGACGTCGCCGTGGAGCGGCTGGAGAAGGCGTCGCCTGACGAAGCGCTGATTGTCAGCGGATTACGACAAGCAGGAGCGGTCCTTCAGGTGCTCTCATCATTGAGATCCCCGGGGCCGTGGTTGCCCGGCAATCAACTGACGCTCGCCGACCTGCATGCGGCACCGATCATCGGCTATTTCGTCAGGGTGGCGGAAGGGCGCAAACTGCTGGCTCGCTTTGCCGACATACAGGACTGGTGGGATTGTATTGCTAAACAGACAAGCTTTGCCAGGACTGAAAAGGCCGGCTGATCTGCGACAGCGCAGCGCAGCGATATTCGATTCAGGTCAACGATTTCGCGGATAACCGATCATTGATGTCGCGCCGCCCATCATGAGGGGCCGCGCGACCTCGAAGGGAAGCAACCGGCCTGGAGCGTTGCCCCCCAATTCTGCAATGAATCACGCCGCCTCCAGCGCCGCCCTCACCGCAGCAATCGCGTCGTCGGCCTTCGAGGCATCGGGGCCACCGGCCTGCGCCATGTCGGGCCGGCCGCCGCCGCCCTGCCCGCCGAGTACCGCGGAGGCGACGCGCACCAGGTCGACGGCGCTGAAGCGGCCGACGAGATCATCGGTGACAGCGACCACGACGCTCGCCTTG
Source organism: Mesorhizobium sp. B2-6-1 (assembly GCF_006440475.1). NCBI lineage: Bacteria > Pseudomonadati > Pseudomonadota > Alphaproteobacteria > Hyphomicrobiales > Phyllobacteriaceae > Mesorhizobium > Mesorhizobium sp. B2-6-1. Next base: position 6,182 of record NZ_VFUH01000032.1, on the reverse strand, counting down.
TTGTCCTCGCCCGCACCGACAAACACGACCACGCCGGAGCCGAGCGAGCTTTTGCCGGCATCGGCGAGCGGCTTCAGATCCTTCGGCGAGACACCGGAAACCGACTTGCCGAGGAAGCCGACGCCCGCGACGGTCTCGTTGGCGGCCGGCGCGTCAGCGGGCGACCCGCCGCCCAGCGCCAGCTTCTTGCGCGCTTCGGTGAGCTCCTTCTCGAGCTTCTTGCGCTCTTCGAGCAGGGCTTCAACACGCGCCGGCACGTCGGCCGGCGAGATTTTCAGTGTTGCCGCGGCCGCCTTCAGGCGCCGGTCCTGTTCGTCGAGATGCTTGCGCGCGGCCTCGCCCGTCAGCGCCTCGATGCGGCGCACGCCTGCGGCGACGGCGCTGTCGGACACGACGCGCACCAGGCCGATGTCACCGGTTGCCCTGACATGCGTGCCGCCGCAAAGCTCGACCGAATAGGGGCGATTGGCCTTGGCGCCATGTAGGCCCGTGCCCATAGACACGACGCGCACCTCATCGCCGTATTTCTCGCCGAACAGCGCCATGGCGCCTTCGGCAATGGCATCGTCGACCGACATCAGGCGCGTGATCACCGGGCTGTTCTGCACCACGATCTCATTGGCCATGCGCTCGACCTCCTCGAGTTCCGAGGGCGAGATGGGCTTGTTGTGCGAGATGTCGAAGCGCAGGCGCTCGGGCGCGACCAGCGAGCCCTTCTGTGCCACATGGGTGCCCAGCACCTCGCGCAGCGCCTCATGGATCAGATGCGTCGCGGAATGGTTCGCGCGCAGCCTGGAGCGCCTCGCATGGTCAACCTTCAGCTCGACGGCGGCACCCGTCCTGGCAGTGCCGCTGACCACCTTGCCGAGATGCACGAACAGCCCGTCGGCCTTCTTCTGCGTATCGGAAATCTCGATCGAGAAGCCTTCGCCTGAAATGGTTCCGGTGTCGCCCATCTGGCCGCCGGATTCGGCATAGAACGGCGTCTGGTTGACGACCACGGCTACCGCTTCGCCCTTGCCGGCGCTGTCGACGGTCTTGCCGTCGCGGACAACCGCCTGGATGATGCCTTCCGCCTGCTCGGTCTCGTAGCCGAGGAATTCGGTGGCACCGGCTTTTTCGCGCACCGGGAACCAGACCGCTTCCGTCGCCGCCTCGCCGGAACCTGCCCAGTGCTTACGCGCCTCGGCCTTCTGCTGCTCCATCGCATTGGTGAAGCCGGCAAGATCGACCGAGATGTTGCGCTGGCGCAGCGCATCCTGCGTCAGGTCGAGCGGGAAGCCATAGGTGTCGTAAAGCTTGAAGGCCGTCTCGCCGTCCAGCATGTCGCCGGCGCCGAGCTTTTCCGTCGCCTCCGACAGCAAACCGAGGCCACGCACCAGTGTCTTGCGGAACCTGGTCTCCTCAAGCTTCAGCGTCTCGGTGATCAGCTGTTCGCCGCGCACCAGTTCCGGATAGGCCTGACCCATCTCGCGAACCAGCGCCGGCACCAGCTTCCACACCAGCGGCTCGTTCGCACCGAGCAGCTGTGCATGGCGCATGGCGCGGCGCATGATGCGGCGCAGCACATAGCCGCGGCCTTCATTCGATGGCAGCACGCCGTCTGCGACCAGGAACGACGACGAGCGCAGGTGATCGGCTATGACGCGATAGGATGCGACGGTCTCGGCGTCGGGACCGCGACCGAGCGCGGACGACGCCGCATCGATCAAGTGCCGAAACAGATCGGTCTCAAAGACGCTTTCCACGCCTTGCAGGATGGAGGCCATGCGCTCCAGGCCCATGCCGGTGTCGATCGACGGGCGCGGCAGGTCGATCCGCTCGTCCTTCGTCACCTGCTCGTACTGCATGAACACCAGGTTCCAGAATTCCAGGAACCGGTCGCCATCCTCCTCCGGGGTGCCGGGCGGGCCGCCCCAGATGTGCTCGCCACGGTCGATGAAGATTTCCGAGCATGGCCCGCATGGCCCGGTGTCGCCCATCGCCCAGAAATTGTCGGAGGTCGGGATGCGGATGATGCGATCATCGGAAAAGCCGGCGATCTTCTTCCAGAAGCCGGCCGCCTCGTCGTCGGTGTGGTAGACGGTGACGAGCAGCTTGTCCTTCTTAAGCCCGAACTCCCTGGTAATGAGGTTCCAGGCTAACTCGATGGCGCGCTCCTTGAAATAGTCGCCGAAGGAGAAATTGCCGAGCATCTCGAAGAAGGTCAGGTGGCGCGCGGTGTAGCCGACATTGTCGAGGTCGTTGTGCTTGCCGCCGGCGCGAACGCTTTTCTGGGCGGTCGTGGCACGCGAATAGGGCCGCTTCTCCAGGCCGGTGAAGACGTTCTTGAACTGCACCATGCCGGCATTGGTGAACATCAGCGTCGGATCGTTGCGCGGCACAAGCGGGCTCGACGCCACGACCTCGTGACCCTCCTTGCGGAAATAGTCGAGAAATGTCGACCGGATCTCGTTCACGCCACTCATGAATGCTGCCTTTTCGAGAGAGCCGCCGGCCGGACCGGCGGAAAATGGGCTCTGCTTTAGAAGATGGAGCTGGCCTTTTAGCCGCCGCTTGGCACCCTGTCCAGAAACACGCAAGCTGGCCAATTCGCGGTTCGCCAGCCGCTCAAAACGCAAACCGCCGGCACGGGGCCGGCGGTTCGAAACGCAATACTACAGAACTCGATTACATAAGCTCAAATTGATGAACCGGGATTATGGCCGAACTCGGGCCGCAAACCGAACGCTAGATCGCGCCAGCGAACGCTAGATCGTGCCGACGAGCGCTTACATCGCGCCGGCTTCATCCTCGAAGCCATCATCGCCACCTTCGGAGCCGCCATTCTCGAGGAATTTTTCGGCGATCAGTCCGGCGTTCTGCCTGAGCGCAAGTTCGATCTCGCGCGCCGTATCGGGATTGTCGCGCAGGAACAGCTTCGCGTTCTCGCGGCCCTGGCCGAGACGCTGCGAATTGTAGGAGAACCAGGCGCCCGATTTCTCGACCACGCCCGCCTTGACGCCGAGATCGACCAGCTCGCCGGTCTTCGACACGCCTTCGCCGTACATGATGTCGAACTCGACCACCTTGAAGGGCGGCGCCAGCTTGTTCTTGACCACCTTGACGCGGGTCTGGTTGCCGACGACCTCGTCGCGGTCCTTGACCGACCCGATGCGGCGGATATCGAGACGCACCGAGGCGTAGAATTTCAGCGCATTGCCGCCGGTGGTGGTTTCGGGCGAGCCGAACATGACGCCGATCTTCATGCGGATCTGGTTGATGAAGATGACCATGGTGTTGGAGCGCGAGATCGAGGCGGTCAGCTTGCGCAGCGCCTGGCTCATCAGGCGGGCCTGCAGGCCGGGCAGCGAATCGCCCATCTCGCCCTCGATTTCGGCGCGCGGCGTCAGCGCCGCGACCGAATCGACCACCAGCACATCGATGGCGCCGGAGCGCACCAGCGTATCGCAGATCTCAAGCGCCTGCTCGCCAGTGTCAGGCTGCGAGATCAGGAGGTTTTCGAGATCGACGCCGAGCTTGCGGGCATAGACCGGATCGAGCGCATGCTCGGCATCGACGAAGGCGCAGATGCCGCCCTTCTTCTGGGCTTCCGCCACCGTGTGCAGCGCCAGCGTCGTCTTACCCGAGCTTTCCGGCCCGTAGATCTCGATGATGCGGCCGCGCGGCAGGCCGCCGACGCCAAGCGCGATGTCGAGGCCGAGCGAGCCGGTTGGCACGGTTTCGATCTCGACGACCTGCTCGTTCGCGCCGAGCCGCATGATCGAGCCCTTGCCGAAAGCCCGCTCGATTTGCGACAGCGCCGCATCCAGAGCCTTTGATTTGTCCACTGCCTTATCCTCTACAAGCCGCAAGCTGTTCTGAGCCATGATACATCACCCCGTAGTCGTCAATGAAGGCCGGACAATCCGTAATCCTTGGTTATTTGTACCTTTTTTGTTCTCATTTGGCAAGAGGGATCAAGCATCTGAAAAATAAGCAACATCCTGATTTGTTCTTTTTTTGTCTCACGATTCGGCTCCAACATGGTCCGAATATTGGGCCAGGCTGGTTCGCCGTGCCGATCTCACGAATCGCTGGTTGTTGCCTGCGAAGCTCCGTCGCACAGCATGGCGCTTGTGCGTGACCGCCAACAAAGGTCATATCGGCGCATGGTGAGATCTCCAAGAGTCCTGGCGGTGGGCGGCGCCCATATCGACAGGCGCGGCCAGGTGTCCGGCGCTTACGTGCCGGCTGCCTCCAACCCGGGCACGATGCGCGAGGACGTTGGCGGCGGCGTCTTCAACGCATTGCGCAGCACGGTGCGGCGAGGCGTCTCGGGCTCGTTGCTGTCGGTGCGCGGCGGCGATGCCGCCGCCGACACGGTTTCGCGCGCCATCGCCGAAGCAGGCATTGCCGACCTGTCCGCGGTGTTCCTCGACCGCACGACGCCGAGCTATACGGCGCTGATCGACCGCGAGGGCGAACTGCTCGTCGGCTTTGCCGACATGGCGCTTTATGAGCTGGCATTTGCAAAGCAGATCCGCCGCTCCAGGGTGCGGGAGGAGATCGCCGCCGCCGATGCCGTCCTGTGCGACGCCAACCTGCCATCGGCGGCTCTGGAGCGGCTGGTGTCGCTTGCCGCCGGCAAGCCCGTGTTCGCCATTGCCATTTCACCGGCCAAGGTCGTGCGCTTGACACCGGTGCTCGGCGGCCTGGCCGTCGCCTTCATGAACAGGCGCGAGGCGGTGGCGCTTGCCGGACTTGACGATGCCGCCTCTCAAAAAACTATCCTCGACGGGCTGAGAAGCGCCGGCCTCGACAGCGCGGTGGTCACGGCGGGCGGCGGCCCGGTGCTGGGCTTCGACCGCGACGGCAGCTTTGCCGTCGTCCCGCCCCCTCCAAGAAAGGTCGTGGACGTCACCGGCGCCGGCGATGCGCTTGCCGGCGCGACGGTCGCCGCCCTGCTGCGCGGCATGCCCTTGCGCGCGGCGTTGCGCGAGGGCGTCGCCGCCGCGACGCTGGCTATTGAAAGCGCGGGCGCCGTTCCCGATTTCACCACGGCGACTTTCGCGCAAGCGCTGGCTCTTGTGCCCGAAGAGCAGGAAATGGCATGAGACCGGCATCCGAAAGGATGCGCCGCACTTCGGATTGGAGATCAAGATGACCCCAGACACCGCCCGCCCCTTCATCGATGTCCACGCGCCGGTGGCGCAGGCCCTGTCGGCCGGGAAGCCCGTGGTGGCGCTGGAAAGCACCATCATAACCCACGGCATGCCCTACCCCGACAATGGCGCCATGGCGGCCGACGTGGAAAGGATCATTGCGGACGGCGGCGCGGTGCCGGCGACGATCGCCGTGGTGGCGGGCCGCATCAAGATCGGCCTCTCCGACGGAGAACGCGAATCGCTCGCCATGACCGGCGACGCCATGAAGCTCTCGCGCGCCGATCTCGGCTTCGCCGTCGCGCAAGGGCGCACCGGCGGCACCACGGTTGCCGCCACAATGATCGCCGCGCATATGGTTGGGATAAAGGTGTTCGCCACCGGCGGCATCGGCGGCGTGCACAAGGGCGCCGAAAAAAGCTTCGACATTTCCGCCGACCTCGATGAGCTGGCGCGCACGCCCGTCATCGTCGTCTCGGCTGGGGCCAAGGCCATCCTCGACATCGAAAAGACGCTGGAGGTGCTGGAGACCCGCGGCGTGCCCGTGATCGGCCATGGCTGCGAGACCATGCCGGCCTTCTGGTCGCGGCAGTCGCCGTTCCGCGCGCCGCTGACCTTGCACGCGCCGGAAGAGATCGCGCATTTTTACAAGACGCGACAGGCGCTGGGCCTGAGCGGCGGCATGCTGATCGCCAATCCGGTGCCGGAGGATCACGAAATCCCGGCCGGCGAGATGGCCGGCTACATCGAGGCCGCCCAGAAGGCCGCCGAGGCGCTCAACGTTACCGGCAAGGCGGTGACGCCGTTCCTGCTCTCCAAAATCCTCGAACTCACCGGCGGCCGGAGCCTGAAGACCAACATCGCGCTGGTCGAAAACAATGCTCGGCTGGCAGCGCGAATTGCCGGGGCGCTGTAGGACGCCGGAAATACGAGCGGCGGCACCACGGCTACTCGCGACCACCGAGTTCCGTCACGCCCTCCTCTGTCCTGCTGGACGTCTCCGAAAAGTCTGCACTTTTCGGAGACGTCCAGCAGGAC
>NZ_VFUH01000031.1:0-19417 GCF_006440475.1 Mesorhizobium sp. B2-6-1 | reverse complement strand
AGAGAAGCTGCGCTTCGCCATCCGTGAAGGCGGCCGCACCGTCGGTGCCGGCATCGTCGTCACCATCAAAGAGTAATCGACACCGGCATCAGCCGGATCGAGAAGGAAGGGCGGTCCTCGGGCCGCCCTTTTTGTCGGCGACCGAAGGTCAGCCGTTGGCATGCCGGGGCCGACACGCGGTCGAACGGTAGCCGCGTTCATCGAACTGGCCATCGAGGCAGGTTGAGGCTTGCTCGATTTTTCCGCTATCGTCGCTGCAGGCGGCGCTGGGCGGAGGTCAAGTATGAGCCAGGATGTTCCGACACTGTACGAATGGGCCGGCGGCAGCGAAGCGCTCAACCGGCTGACGCAGACCTTCTATGACAAGGTGGCGCAGGATCCGGTCGTCGGGCCGGTGTTCAAGCATATGTCGCCCGACCATCCCGCCCATGTCGCGGCCTTTATCGGCGAGGTTTTCGGCGGGCCGAAAACCTACAGCGAAAAATTCGGCGGCCACCGCGAGATGGTGATGCATCACCTGGGCAAGCATTTGACGGAGGAGCAGCGCCGCCGCTGGATCAACCTGCTGGCCGATGCCGCGGATGCCGTCGGGCTGCCTGACGATCCGGAGTTCCGTTCCGCCTTCATGGGCTATGTCGAGTGGGGATCGCGGCTCGCCAGGATGAATTCCAATCTCGGCGAAACGTGCGACCCGGAGACCGAGCCGATGCCGGCCTGGGGCTGGGGCGTGCCCGGCGGGCCTTACCGGGTCCCGGACACCAAATAGCGTCCAACGGATACACGGGCCGGCAGGCAAGATCTCCGCGAATGGCATGCCGACGCACTCAAGCGTGAAACCGGAGATCGATGACGGTGGGGTGGCCGTCGGCCATCCCGATTTCCGGTAAAGGGGATGAAGGCGCGTTTGCTTGCAAACCGCTCTTTACAGAGCGCGCGGAAGCTTTTAGGAAGCCCCTGCTGCGCCGAGGCGCACGTGTACGGGCATAGCTCAGTTGGTAGAGCGGCGGTCTCCAAAACCGCAGGTCGTAGGTTCGAGCCCTGCTGCCCGTGCCATTTCAAGAAATGGCACGTCAAACAAAAACTCAGCCATTTCCTAAATGGCCGTCAGAAACGATATTTCTGCGGGCCGCCCTTTGAAAATCGACGACCGGCTTGCCATATTAAGCTGATTGAGGCATAAGGGCGCCATAGCCGGGACGGAACGACTGGATGGTTCCGAGGCGGTGTTTGGTCATAAAGCGGACACTTGCCACTTGCGTGGATCAAGAATCGGTTTTATGTAGACGAAACAGACACGCGACGCGTGGAGCTGGGAAGCCGGCTTTACGCGTCTGATTTGCATGGGCGAAATGATTGCGCTGATTCGGCGCGAAAGTGGACCCAGGCGGCACGTCCCGGCCAGCGGGATCATCCAGGAGACCCGGCCAACGGGTCTTGAAGACAGAGCGGCATATGGCTTCGAAAACCACAAATCCTTTCGTCTTTCTCCAGCAGGTTCGCGCGGAGACCGCCAAGGTGACTTGGCCGTCGCGACGCGAAACGATGATCTCGACGGTGATGGTTCTGGCTTTCGCTGTGATCGCGATGATCTTTTTCTTCACCGCCGATCAGCTCATGGGCCTCGCGGTCGAACAGATTCTGGGCATTGGACGCTAAGTCCGGCGATTACGGAGAAGTCGTGAAATGACTACGCGCTGGTACATCGTCCACGCCTATTCGAACTTTGAGAAGAAGGTCGCCGAGGACATCGAGAACAAGGCCAAGCAGAAGGGCCTGTCCGCCGATATCGAGCAGATCGTCGTGCCGACCGAGAAGGTCGTCGAGGTTCGTCGCGGCCGCAAGGTCGACGCCGAGCGCAAGTTCTTTCCGGGCTATGTGCTCCTGAAGGCCAACTTGACCGACGCCGTGTTCTCGCTGGTCAAGAACACGCCGAAGGTCACCGGGTTTTTGGGCGACTCCAAGCCGGTGCCGATCACCGAGGCCGAGGCGCAGCGCATCCTGAACCAGGTGCAGGAAGGCGTCGAGCGCCCGAAGCCCTCGGTTACTTTCGAGATCGGCGAGGCGATCCGCGTCTCGGATGGCCCCTTCGCGTCCTTCAACGGCTTCGTCCAGGAAGTGGACGAGGAGCGGGCGCGGCTCAAGGTGGAAGTTTCGATCTTCGGGCGCGCCGTGCCTGTCGATCTGGAATTCGGACAAGTCGAAAAAGGCTGATCCGAAATCCCTGGCGCCGTTCCGGTGGTCAGGGGAGGCGGCGCGGCAACGCGCGGCCTGAGAACGGTGGGAGGCGAATGCGGCTTTAGCCGGCCGCAGGAACCGCACCACCAGACTGCAACAGCCGGTGTTTTCCCAGATCGAGGGGCCGGCATAGACAAAGGCAGGAATAGAGATGGCTAAGAAAATTGCAGGCCAGCTCAAGCTCCAGGTTGCCGCGGGCTCGGCTACGCCGTCGCCCCCGATCGGCCCGGCGCTTGGTCAGCGCGGCATCAACATCATGGAGTTCTGCAAGGCGTTCAACGCGCAGACCCAGGAAATGGAAAAGGGATCGCCGATTCCGGTCGTCATCACCTACTATCAGGACAAGTCGTTCACCTTCGTCATGAAGACGCCGCCGGTGAGCTACTTCCTGAAGAAGGCCGCTAACCTGAAGTCGGGCTCCAAGGAGCCGGGCAAGGTCAAGGCCGGCACGATCGGCCGCGACAAGGTCCGCGCCATCGCCGAGCAGAAGATGAAGGATCTGAACGCAAACGACGTCGAGGCGGCCATGCGCATGGTCGAGGGCTCCGCCCGCTCGATGGGTCTGGAAGTGGTGGGCTGAGATCATGGCAAAGATTGCAAAGCGTGTATCGAAGACCCGCGAAGGCATCGATCCCAACAAGGCTTATACCTTGGGTGACGCGCTGAAGCTGCTCAAGGATCGCTCGACGGTTAAGTTTGACGAGACGATCGAAGTCGCGATGAATCTCGGCGTTGATCCTCGCCATGCCGACCAGATGGTCCGCGGCGTGGTCAACCTGCCGAACGGCACCGGCCGCTCGGTCCGCGTCGCCGTGTTCGCCCGTGGCGACAAGGCCGAGGAAGCCAAGGCCGCCGGCGCCGACATCGTCGGCGCGGAGGACCTGGTCGACATCGTCCAGAAGGGCACGATCGATTTCGATCGCTGCATCGCCACGCCGGACATGATGCCGCTCGTCGGCCGTCTGGGCAAAGTGCTCGGCCCGCGCGGCATGATGCCGAACCCGAAGGTCGGTACCGTCACCACCGACGTCGCGGCCGCCGTCAAGGCATCGAAGGGCGGCGCTGTGGAGTTCCGCGTCGAGAAGGCCGGCATCGTTCACGCCGGCGTCGGCAAGGTCTCGTTCGACGTCAAGGCGCTGGAAGAAAACGTCCGCGCCTTCGCCGATGCGGTGACCAAGGCAAAGCCGGCTGGCGCCAAGGGCAACTACGTCAAGAAGGTGTCCGTCACCTCGACGATGGGCCCGGGCCTCAAGCTCGACGTCTCGACGCTCGCGGCGTCCTGATTAACCGTTTGGATCGGCCGCTGAACGGGCCGATCCGTAAGTGAATTCCGGGCCTGGATCGTTCTGGGCCCGGTACCGGGAGCCGAAAGGTTTCCGGACATCCTGTCCGAGATTGCAGGCGGCCCGGCCTTGATTGAAAAGGGGGGCCTTAATTCATGTGGGCCTGCATGAGACGGGTGAAGACCTGACAACGGAGCAAGCGCTCCAATGAAAGGTTCGAACCGTGTTTGCCTTTTGTCTGCGCATCGTCCGGCTTGCCGGCGATGTGGCGAAAGGGGGCAGGATCCTCGAGCGCTGTTCGGGAGATCCGTTACTGGATGGCCCGGCCGGCAAAAGGCAACCCGACGCCTGTCCTCGTGAATGGGAATGTTCCCGTTAGCAGGGTGGGGGTCAACTGGAGATAGGCAGTGGACAGAGCGGAAAAACGCGAACTCGTCACGGGCCTGAACGATGCGTTCTCGAACGCGGGTTCAGTGGTCGTGGCCCACTATGCCGGTATCACCGTCGCGCAAATGAACGACCTCCGGTCGAAAATGCGCGCTGCCGGTGGCACCGTTAAAGTCGCGAAGAACCGTCTCGCCAAAATCGCTCTTCAGGGCACGGACTCCGCATCGATCATCGATCTGTTCAAGGGACAGACGCTGGTCGCCTATTCGGAGGATCCGATTGCGGCGCCGAAGGTCGCGTCCGATTTCGCCAAGGGGAATGACAAGCTGGTCATTCTCGGCGGCGCAATGGGCACCACCTCGCTCAACGCCGACGGTGTGAAGGCACTCGCCACACTCCCGTCGCTCGACGAGCTGCGCGCCAGGCTGGTTGGCATGATCGCCACGCCGGCAACCCGGATCGCCCAGATCGTCAATGCGCCCGCGGCTTCGGTCGCGCGTGTCATCGGCGCTTACGCCCGGAAGGACGAGGCGGCATGAGGCCGTTCCTCGCTATCACAAACACACGTTCGAACCTTATGAAGGAATACAACAATGGCTGATCTCGCAAAGATCGTAGACGACCTTTCGAAGCTGACCGTCCTCGAGGCGGCTGAGCTGTCGAAGCTTCTGGAAGAAAAGTGGGGCGTTTCGGCTGCTGCTCCGGTGGCTGTTGCCGCTGCCGGCGGTGCTGCCGCTGCCGCTGCTCCGGTCGAGGAAAAGACGGAATTCGACGTCGTCCTCACCGACGCCGGCGCCCAGAAGATCAACGTCATCAAGGAAGTCCGCGCCATCACCGGCCTTGGCCTCAAGGAAGCCAAGGACCTGGTCGAAGCGGCTCCGAAGCCGGTCAAGGAAGCCGTTTCCAAGGCCGACGCCGACAAGTTCAAGGCCCAGCTGGAAGCAGCCGGCGCCAAGGTCGAGCTGAAGTAAGCGTAACAATCGGCGGACGGCCTCGCGCCGTCCGCCACTCCCTCGGGCGACCTGGGGAGGCTGCGTAGCGCGAGATGCACGAAAACCTCTTTCCTGAGGGCCGAAAACCGGCTCTCAGGAAACGGGTTTTCTCCCGTTTTAGCCGGCCGCCCGCCAAGTAGTTTGGTAATGGGGCCGGAGAACAGACAGAGAGCCGCTGCCCAGGCGGTTCGGATGCAAGGCGAGCCGCGGCGAGGCTCGCCCCGAGTTTAGAGCTAAGGAGCGACGATGGCCCAGACCCAGACTTTCAATGGCCGCAGACGCGTACGCAAGTTCTTCGGAAAGATCCCGGAAGTTGCGGAGATGCCGAACCTCATCGAGGTTCAGAAGGCGTCCTATGACCAGTTCCTGATGGTGGACGAGCCTAAGGGCGGACGTCCGGACGAGGGACTGCAGGCTGTTTTCAAGTCGGTCTTCCCGATCTCCGATTTTTCCGGCTCCTCGATGCTGGAGTTCGTGAAGTACGAGTTCGAAGGACCGAAATTCGACGTTGACGAATGCCGTCAGCGCGACCTCACCTATGCCGCACCGCTGAAGGTGACGCTGCGCTTGATCGTGTTCGATATCGACGAGGATACCGGCGCGAAGTCGATCAAGGACATCAAGGAGCAGGACGTCTACATGGGCGACATGCCGCTCATGACCTCGAACGGCACCTTCATCGTCAACGGCACCGAGCGCGTCATCGTCTCGCAGATGCACCGCTCGCCGGGCGTCTTCTTCGACCACGACAAGGGCAAGTCGCACTCGTCGGGCAAGCTCCTGTTTGCCGCGCGCGTCATCCCCTATCGCGGTTCGTGGCTCGACATCGAGTTCGATTCCAAGGACGTCGTGCACGCCCGCATCGACCGTCGCCGCAAGATTCCGGTGACGTCGCTGCTGATGGCGCTCGGCATGGACGGCGAAGAGATCCTGTCGACCTTCTACAACAAGATCACCTACAAGCGCGCCGGCGATCACTGGCGCATTCCGTTCAACGTGGATCGTTTCCGCGGCCTGAAGGCCGTCGGCGACCTGGTCGACGCCGACACGGGTGAGGTCGTTGTCGAGGCCGGCAAGAAGATCACCGCCCGCCAGGCCCGCCAGCTCGGCGAAAAGGGCCTGAAGGCGATCAAGGCGACCGACGAGGACCTGCTCGGCAACTATCTCGCCGAGGACATCGTCAATTACGCCACCGGCGAGATCTTCCTCGAGGCCGGCGACGAGATCGATGACAAGACGCTGAAGGTGCTGCTTGGCACCGGCGAGGACGAGATCCAGATACTCGACATCGATCACGTCAATGTCGGCGCCTACATCCGCAACACGCTCGCCGTCGACAAGAACGAGAGCCGCCAGGACGCGCTGTTCGACATCTATCGTGTCATGCGCCCCGGCGAGCCGCCGACGCTCGAAACCGCTGAAGCCATGTTCAACTCGCTGTTCTTCGACAGCGAGCGCTACGACCTGTCCGCCGTTGGCCGCGTCAAGATGAACATGCGCCTCGAACTCAAGGCCGAGGACACCGTGCGTGTATTGCGCAAGGACGACATCCTGGCCGTGGTCAAGACGCTGGTCGAACTGCGTGACGGCAAGGGCGAGATCGACGACATCGACAATCTCGGCAACCGCCGCGTGCGTTCGGTCGGCGAGCTGATGGAAAACCAGTACCGCGTCGGCCTGCTGCGCATGGAGCGCGCGATCAAGGAGCGTATGTCCTCGATCGAGATCGACACGGTCATGCCGCAGGACCTGATCAACGCCAAGCCGGCGGCTGCCGCCGTGCGCGAGTTCTTCGGTTCCTCGCAGCTGTCGCAGTTCATGGACCAGACCAATCCGCTGTCGGAGATCACCCACAAGCGCCGTCTCTCCGCGCTTGGACCGGGTGGTCTGACCCGCGAGCGCGCCGGCTTCGAGGTGCGCGACGTGCACCCGACGCATTACGGCCGCATCTGCCCGATCGAGACGCCGGAAGGCCCGAATATCGGCCTGATCAACTCGCTCGCCACCTTCGCGCGCGTCAACAAGTACGGCTTCATCGAGAGCCCGTACCGCAAGATCGTCGACGGCAAGCTGACCAATGACGTCGTCTATCTGTCGGCGATGGAAGAGGCCAAGCACCATGTCGCGCAGGCCAATGCCGAGCTCGACAAGGATGGTCGCTTTGTCGACGAATTCGTCATTTGCCGCAGTGCCGGCGAAGTGATGATGGCGCCGCGCGAAAACGTCGACCTGATGGACGTTTCGCCCAAGCAGATGGTGTCGGTGGCCGCGGCCCTGATCCCGTTCCTTGAGAACGACGACGCCAACCGCGCGCTGATGGGCTCGAACATGCAGCGCCAGGCCGTGCCGCTGGTGCGCGCCGAAGCGCCGTTCGTCGGCACCGGCATGGAGCCGATCGTCGCCCGTGATTCGGGCGCCGCCATCGGCGCCCGCCGCGGCGGCATCGTCGACCAGGTGGACGCGACGCGTATCGTCATCCGCGCCACGGAAGACCTCGATCCGGGCAAGTCCGGCGTCGACATCTACCGGCTGATGAAGTTCCAGCGTTCGAACCAGAACACCTGTATCAACCAGCGTCCGCTGGTGCGCATGGGCGACCGGGTCAACAAGGGCGACATCATCGCGGACGGTCCTTCGACCGAGCTCGGCGATCTGGCTCTCGGCCGCAACGTGCTGGTCGCGTTCATGCCGTGGAACGGCTACAACTACGAGGACTCGATCCTCCTGTCCGAGCGCATCGTCGCCGACGACGTCTTCACCTCGATCCACATCGAGGAGTTCGAGGTCATGGCGCGCGACACCAAGCTCGGACCGGAGGAAATCACGCGCGACATTCCGAACGTCTCGGAAGAAGCGCTGAAGAACCTCGATGAAGCCGGCATCGTCTATATCGGTGCCGAAGTTCAGCCGGGCGATATCCTGGTCGGCAAGATCACGCCGAAGGGCGAAAGCCCGATGACGCCGGAAGAAAAGCTTCTGCGCGCCATCTTCGGCGAAAAGGCATCCGATGTGCGCGACACCTCGATGCGCATGCCTCCGGGCACCTTCGGCACCGTCGTCGAGGTGCGCGTGTTCAATCGCCACGGTGTGGAGAAGGACGAGCGCGCCATGGCGATCGAGCGCGAGGAGATCGAACGCCTCGCCAAGGACCGTGACGACGAGCAGGCGATCCTGGATCGCAACGTCTACGCGCGCCTTTCCGACGTGCTCGTCGGCAAGGAAGCGATCGCCGGACCGAAGGGCTTCAAGAAGGGCTCGACGCTGTCGAAGGACACGCTCGACGAGTATCCGCGTTCGCAGTGGTGGCAGTTCGCCGTGGAGAACGAAAAGCTCCAGAGCGAACTGGAAGCCCTGCGCGGCCAGTACGACGATTCCAAGAAGGCACTCGAACAGCGCTTCATGGACAAGGTCGAGAAGGTGCAGCGCGGCGACGAAATGCCTCCGGGCGTCATGAAGATGGTCAAGGTCTTCGTGGCGGTGAAGCGCAAGATGCAGCCGGGTGACAAGATGGCCGGCCGTCACGGCAACAAGGGTGTCGTGTCGCGCATCGTTCCGGTCGAGGACATGCCTTTCCTCGAGGACGGCACGCATGCCGATATCGTGCTCAACCCGCTGGGTGTGCCGAGCCGCATGAATGTCGGCCAGATCCTGGAAACGCATCTGGGCTGGGCTTGCGCCGGAATGGGCAGGAAGATCGGCGAGATGATCGACGCCTACAAGTCTGCCGGCGACATCAAGCCGCTGCGCAAGACGCTGGAGAGCTTCATGCCCGCCAACGACCGCAATGAGCCGGTCCGCGAGTATGACGACGAGAGCATCGTTCGCCTGAGCGAGCAGATGCGCCGCGGCGTCTCGATCGCGACCCCGGTGTTCGACGGCGCGCACGAGGCCGACATCAACGTCATGCTGGAGCAGGCGGGCCTGCACACCAGCGGTCAGTCGCAGCTCTATGACGGACGCACCGGCGAGCCGTTCGATCGCAAGGTGACGATGGGCTACATCTACATGCTCAAGCTTCACCACCTCGTGGATGACAAGATCCACGCGCGTTCGATAGGTCCGTACTCGCTCGTCACCCAGCAGCCGCTGGGCGGCAAGGCGCAGTTCGGCGGCCAGCGCTTCGGCGAAATGGAGGTCTGGGCGCTGGAAGCCTACGGCGCCGCTTATACGCTGCAGGAAATGCTGACGGTGAAGTCGGACGACGTCGCTGGCCGCACCAAGGTCTACGAGGCGATCGTCCGCGGTGACGACACCTTCGAGGCCGGCATTCCCGAGAGCTTCAACGTTCTCGTCAAGGAGATGCGGTCGCTCGGCCTCAACGTCGAATTGGAGAACACCAAGCTCGACGAAGCCCCGGTTCGGCTGCCCGACGCAGCGGAATAAACAAGACACCCGGTCGCGGGAGCCTCTCCCGCGACCGGGTGCACCAAATTCTTCGGCCGGTGGGCCGACCACTCAGCGGGCATTTGCCCCGCATCAGATGCAAGGGGTTTTCGAGGACCCCGAAAGGAGAACGGCATGAACCAAGAGGTCATGAATCTCTTCAATCCCCAGGCGCCGGCGCAGGTGTTCGATTCCATCCGGATATCGCTCGCCAGCCCTGAGAAGATTCTGTCCTGGTCGTTCGGCGAGATCAAGAAGCCGGAGACCATCAACTACCGCACCTTCAAGCCGGAGCGTGACGGTCTGTTCTGCGCGCGCATTTTTGGCCCGATCAAGGACTACGAGTGCCTGTGCGGCAAGTACAAGCGCATGAAGTACAAGGGCGTCATCTGCGAAAAGTGCGGTGTCGAAGTCACGCTGTCGCGCGTTCGCCGCGAGCGCATGGGCCATATCGAGCTGGCGGCACCCGTCGCCCATATCTGGTTCCTGAAGTCGCTGCCCTCGCGCATCGGCACGCTGCTCGACATGACCCTGAAGGACATCGAGCGCGTCCTCTACTTCGAGAACTACATCGTCACCGAACCCGGCCTCACCGCGCTGAAGGAGCACCAGCTGCTCAGCGAGGAAGAGTACATGATCGCCGTCGACGAATATGGCGAGGATAGCTTCACCGCCATGATCGGCGCCGAGGCCATTCATGACCTTCTGGCCGGCATGGACCTGGAGAAGATCGCCGGCGACCTGCGTTCGGAGCTGGCTTCGACCACGTCCGAGCTGAAGCAGAAGAAGTATCTGAAGCGGCTCAAGGTCGTCGAGAACTTCATGGAGTCCGGCAACCGTCCGGAATGGATGATCATGAAGGTGGTTCCGGTGATTCCGCCGGACCTGCGCCCGCTCGTCCCGCTGGACGGCGGACGTTTCGCGACGTCGGACCTCAACGATCTCTATCGACGCGTCATCAACCGCAACAACCGTCTGAAGCGGCTGATCGAGTTGCGTGCCCCCGGCATCATCGTGCGCAATGAAAAGCGCATGCTGCAGGAAGCCGTCGACGCGCTGTTCGACAACGGCCGCCGTGGCCGTGTCATCACCGGCGCCAACAAGCGTCCGCTGAAGTCGCTGTCGGATATGCTCAAGGGCAAGCAGGGCCGGTTCCGCCAGAACCTGCTCGGCAAGCGCGTCGACTATTCCGGCCGTTCGGTCATCGTCACCGGTCCGGAGCTCAAGCTGCACCAGTGCGGCCTGCCCAAGAAGATGGCGCTCGAACTGTTCAAGCCCTTCATCTACGCCCGCCTCGACGCCAAGGGTTACTCCTCGACCGTCAAGCAGGCCAAGAAGCTGGTCGAGAAGGAGCGTCCGGAAGTCTGGGATATCCTCGACGAGGTCATCCGCGAGCATCCGGTGCTCTTGAACCGCGCGCCGACGCTGCACCGCCTCGGCATCCAGGCGTTCGAGCCGATCCTGATCGAAGGCAAGGCGATCCAGCTGCATCCGCTGGTCTGCACGGCCTTCAACGCCGACTTCGACGGCGACCAGATGGCGGTCCACGTGCCGCTGTCGCTGGAAGCGCAGTTGGAAGCCCGCGTGCTGATGATGTCAACCAACAACATCCTGCACCCGGCTTCCGGCGCGCCGATCATCGTGCCGTCGCAGGACATGGTTCTGGGTCTCTACTACCTCTCGATCGTCAACCAGAACGAGCCGGGCGAGGGCATGGTGTTTGCCGACATGGGCGAACTCCAGCACGCGCTCGAGACCAAGGCGGTGACCCTGCACGCCAAGATCAAGGGCCGCTTCCGCTCGGTCGACGCCGAGGGCAAGGTCGTGTCGAAGATCTACGACACCACGCCTGGCCGCATGATCATCGGCGAGCTTCTGCCGAAGAACGTCAACGTGCCTTACGAGACCGCCAACCAGGAGATGACCAAGAAGAACATCTCCAAGATGATCGACACCGTCTACCGCCATTGCGGTCAGAAGGAGACGGTCATTTTCTGCGATCGCATCATGGCGCTCGGTTTCGCCCATGCCTGCCGCGCCGGCATTTCGTTCGGCAAGGACGACATGCTGATCCCGGATACCAAGATCAAGCTGGTGTCGGACACCGAGGCCTTGGCCAAGGAATACGAGCAGCAGTACAATGACGGCCTGATCACGCAGGGCGAGAAGTACAACAAGGTCGTCGACGCCTGGGCCAAGTGCTCGGAAAAGGTCGCCGACGAAATGATGGCCCGCATCAAGGCGGTCGAGTTCGAGGACAATGGTCGTCAGAAGCCGATGAACTCGATCTACATGATGTCGCACTCCGGTGCGCGCGGCTCGCCCACCCAGATGCGCCAGCTCGCCGGCATGCGCGGCCTGATGGCCAAGCCGTCGGGTGAAATCATCGAGACGCCGATCATCTCGAACTTCAAGGAAGGCCTGACCGTGCTCGAGTACTTCAACTCGACCCACGGCGCCCGCAAGGGCCTGGCAGACACCGCATTGAAGACGGCGAACTCGGGCTACCTCACCCGTCGTCTGGTCGACGTGGCGCAGGACTGCATCGTCAACTCCGTGGATTGCGGCACCGACAAGGGCCTCACCATGCAGCCGATCGTCGATGCCGGTCAGGTCGTCGCTTCGGTCGGCCAGCGCGTGCTGGGTCGCACCGCGCTCGACGACATCAACCATCCGGTGACCGGCGAATTGCTGGTCAAGGCCGGAACGCTGATGGACGAGCGCGACGTGGAGCAGATCGAGAAGGCCGGCGTGCAGTCGGTCCGCATCCGCTCGGCGCTGACTTGCGAAGTCAGGGTCGGCGTCTGCGCGGTCTGCTACGGACGCGATCTGGCCCGGGGCACCCCGGTCAACCAGGGCGAGGCCGTCGGCGTCATCGCGGCGCAGTCGATCGGTGAGCCGGGCACCCAGCTCACCATGCGTACCTTCCACATGGGCGGTACGGCGCAGGTGGTGGATAGCTCGTTCCTTGAAGCCTCCTATGAGGGCAAGGTCGAGATCCGCAACCGTAACGTGGTGCGCAACTCGGACGGCCAGCAGATGGTCATGGGCCGCAACATGGCGGTGCTGATCCTCGACGAAGCCGGCAAGGAGCGCGCCACGCACCGCGTCACCTATGGTTCGCGCATCTTCGTGGATGATGGCGACAAGGTGAAGCGCGGCCAGCGCATCGCCGAGTGGGATCCTTACACCCGCCCGATCCTCACCGAAATCGAGGGCAAGGTGGCGTTCGAGGATCTGGTCGACGGCATTTCCGTCCAGGAAACGGCCGACGAGTCGACCGGCATCACCAAGCGCGAGGTCATCGACTGGCGTTCGACGCCGCGCGGCAACGACCTGAAGCCGGCGATCGTCGTTCAGGACGCCAAGGGCAAGGTCGGCAAGCTGTCGAAGGGCGGCGATGCCCGCTTCCTGCTCTCGGTCGAGGCCATTCTCTCGGTCGAGCCGGGTGCTCAGGTTCGCCCTGGCGACGTCCTGGCGCGTATCCCGATGGAAAGCGCCAAGACCAAGGACATCACCGGCGGTCTGCCGCGTGTTGCCGAGCTGTTCGAGGCCCGTCGTCCGAAGGATCACGCCATCATCGCAGAGATCGATGGTACGATCCGCTTCGGCCGCGACTACAAGAACAAGCGCCGCATCATCATCGAGCCGCATGACTCGACGCTTGAGCCTGTCGAATACCTGATCCCGAAGGGCAAGCCGTTCCATCTCCAAGACGGCGACGTCATCGAGAAGGGCGACTACATCCTCGACGGCAATCCGGCGCCGCACGACATCCTGGCGATCAAGGGCGTGGAGGCGCTTGCGTCCTACCTCGTCAACGAGATCCAGGAGGTCTACCGTCTGCAGGGCGTGTCGATCAACGACAAGCACATCGAGGTGATCGTTCGGCAGATGCTGCAGAAGGTCGAGATCACCACGCAGGGCGACTCGACCTATATTCCGGGCGACCACGTCGACGTGATCGAACTGGAAGAGGTCAACGAGCGCCTGATCGAGGACGGCAAGAAGCCGGCCGAAGGCCAGCCGGTGCTGCTCGGCATCACCAAGGCTTCGCTGCAGACGCCGTCCTTCATCTCGGCCGCCTCCTTCCAGGAGACGACCAGGGTGCTGACGGAAGCCGCGGTTGCCGGCAAGACCGACATGCTGCAGGGCTTGAAGGAAAACGTCATCGTCGGCCGGCTGATCCCGGCCGGTACCGGCGGCACGATGAGCCAGATCCGCCGCATCGCCACCTCGCGCGACGAACTGATCATCGACGAGCGCCGCAAGGCCTCCGGTGTCGAAGTCGCCGAGCCGATGCTGGCCGACATGACAACCGCCGCGCAATAAGCGCGGCGGCAAGAGATCTCAGGCAACAAGGCCGCCGGGGCAACCCGGCGGCCTTTTCGTTTCAACGAACAATCGAGGAAGGCAGATGAGCACGAAAACCTGGACGGCTGTCGATAACTACATCGTTTCCTCGCTCTTCGAGGCGGATCCCGTTCTCGACGCGGTCCTGGCGGCCAACCGCGACGGTGGCTTGCCGGCGATCGACGTCTCGGCGGCGCAAGGAAAGCTGCTCTCGCTGCTGGTGCGCATTCGCGGCGCGAAAAAGGTGCTCGAGATTGGTACGCTGGGCGGTTATTCCACCATCTGGATGGCGCGGGGATTGCCGGCCGGCGGCAAGATCGTGACGCTCGAACTCGATCCGCACCACGCCAAGGTCGCGCGTTCAAATTTCGACCGGGCAGGGGTTTCCGAACGGATCGATCTGCGAGTCGGGCCGGCGCTGCAGTCGCTCGCTGCGCTGGGCGCCGAAAACGCCGGGCCGTTCGACCTCGTTTTCATCGACGCCGACAAGCCTAACAACCCCAACTATCTCTCCTGGGCCATGCGGCTCTCGCGCTCGGGAACGGTCATCGTCTGCGACAACGTCATCCGTGACGGCGCGGTGCTCGACGAGGACGGTCGCGACGCCAACATCGAAGGTGCACGCGCGGCGTTCTCCTTCATCGGCGGCGACAAGCGCCTGGACGGCACCGCGATCCAGACTGTCGGCGCCAAGGGCTATGACGGGTTCGCCATAGCGATTGTCGATTGAGTTGTTGCGATAGGCGGACCGGATCCGCGATCCGGGCGACAGTCGCTATTCAGTCGAAGAACGCCTCGACCACATTGCGCTTGCCGAGCATGAAGGCGTCGGCGACATGCTGGAGGGGCGCGAGATCGACATCGGAAGTGCCGGCGCGCACGATTTCGGCGAAACGCCTGTAGAGTTCAGGATATTCCGATTCCGGTTCTTCATGGACGACGCGGCCGTCGATGGAGAGTTTCGAGCCACCGCCCGAGAGCACCATCTTGCCGGCATCGGTATCGGCGAGAATGTCCCAGCTCTGCGGCCCGGTCTGGAGCCAATCCAGATCCATCGTCACCGCCGACCCGTTCGCCGCGCGGAAGGCGACCTGGGCGGCGATCGGCGCGTCGCGGTTCTCCGGGAAGTCGAGCGCGGCCGAGGTGATGTACATGGCGGGCAGGATGTAGGTCGCGATCGACAGCGCGTTGATGCCTGGATCGAAGACGCCGAAGCCGCCTGGCTGCCAGATCCAGTCCTGGTTCGGGTGCCAGCGGCGCACGTCTTCCTTCCAGACGATTGCCGCTGATTTGATTTGCGTCGCGGCCAAAAAAGTCCGTGCCGCTTCAACCGCCGGCGCATAGCGCGAATGCCAACTGGCGAACAGCGACACGCCCTGTTTCGTCGCCAGCGCCTTCAGGTCCTCGACCTCGCTGACCGTGGCGCCGGGCGGCTTTTCCAGGAACACGTGCTTCTTCGCCTCGAGCGCGGTGCGCGCCGCAGCGTAGCGGAATTGCGGCGGCATGCAGAGTGAGACGGCGTCGAGTTCGGGAACGGCGCCAAGCATCGTCTCGATATCGGGAAAATTATGGATGTCTTCAACCTTGCCATGCCGGCTGGCAGCGGCGATCAGCCGGTAGTCCCGGTCCTTGGCGAGCGCCGGAAGGTGTTGGTCGCGGACGATCTTGCCGACACCGACAATACCTATCTTGATGGGCTGGGACACGGCCGCTCCGTCTGTGGATGATGGTGAGCGCTTCTTATCAGAACACTTGCCCCGGACAAGCCGAAGCCGAAAGGTCAACTCCGTCTTTGCCGGAGCTGCAGCGTGGGCCTTTCACTCGTTGGAAGGCTTCAGCGGCGATTCGAACGGCAAGGGCCGGCACGCTTTCAGATCGGCACGTCAAAGGTCACGATCGACACTTCGCCTTCGAGCGCGCCCTGGAAGGCCGAAAGATGCGGCTCCTCGTCGGGCTCGCCCTCCATGTCGCCGATCTGGTCGAGCTCGGCTTCGGCGTAACCCTCCGCCGCCAGCGATTCGAGCGCACGGCGCACCGCCGAATCGTCATCAGGCGCAACCAGCATGACGTGCACGCCTTCCGGCTTGCCGCCTTTTCTCTTCCACACCCGGCCGGTGATGATGGTGACCGGGCGTTCCTCGTTGTCGTTCACGGGCCGATTCCTTCGCGGCGAGGGGCTTTGACTGTTCATGCGGCTTTTTCGCATGAAGCCGCGCCGCGCAACAGCCAAAACCCGGTCACTTTCTTCCTCGCCCTTGCAAAATGACGAAAGAAAATTACATGCGGTTTACGCATGGCTGCCAAGCCCCGGCTTCAATGCAATATTTGCCGCTCCGGGGTTGACGGTACGCGGGCTTGCGAGTAGAAGCCGCCCAGTCAGAACCGATGTGAGGCTCTCCCTTCCGAAGCGACACGCTTTGGAGTTTGCCTCAAACAGGGTTCGTTTTACGAGCGAAAAGACATTTCCGGCGTGCACGAAGCGGTATCCGCTTCCTCTGCGATTTGTTCGGGCAAGACCGCAAGGCGCGGTTTGTGGCCCGAATTTGCGTATGGAAATGACGCTTTGAGCGAGCCTTGACCGGCACGAGACACGGAATTGAGAGACAAGAGGGTTTAATGCCTACCGTCAACCAGCTGATCCGCAAGCCGCGCATTGCGCCGGTGAAGCGCAACAAGGTCCCGGCCATGCAGCAGAACCCGCAGAAGCGGGGCGTCTGCACGCGCGTCTACACAACGACGCCGAAGAAGCCGAACTCGGCGCTGCGCAAGGTGGCCAAGATCCGCCTGACCAATGGTTTCGAGGTGATCGGTTACATCCCCGGCGAAGGTCACAACCTTCAGGAGCACTCCGTGGTCATGATCCGCGGCGGCCGCGTCAAGGACCTTCCGGGTGTCCGTTACCACATCATCCGCGGAGTGCTCGACACGCAGGGTGTGAAGAACCGCAAGCAGCGCCGTTCGAAATACGGTGCCAAGCGTCCGAAGTAAGGTTTTCCGGCTTCGGCGCTTTTTTGACTGCGCCGGGCTATGAGAGATTGAGAGACAAAAGCCATGTCCCGTCGTCACAGTGCAGAAAAGCGTGAGATCAATCCGGACCCCAAGTTCGGCGATCTGATCGTCACCAAGTTCATGAACGCCGTCATGTATGACGGCAAGAAGTCGGTTGCCGAGACCATCGTCTACGGCGCGCTCGACCAGGTCCAGTCGAAAACCAAGCAGGAGCCGGTCACCGTCTTCCATCAGGCGCTCGACAATGTCGCGCCGCATGTGGAAGTGCGTTCGCGTCGCGTCGGCGGCGCCACCTACCAGGTTCCGGTCGACGTGCGCCCCGAGCGCCGTCAGGCGTTGGCCATCCGCTGGCTGATCGCCGCGGCCCGCAACCGCAACGAGACCACCATGGTCGACCGCCTCTCCGGCGAGCTGATGGACGCGGCCAACAACCGCGGCACCGCCGTGAAGAAGCGTGAAGACACCCACAAGATGGCTGAAGCCAACCGCGCCTTCGCGCACTACCGCTGGTAAAGCGCGAAAGAGACTGAGAGGCAGTTACGATGGCCCGCGAATATAAAATCGAAGACTACCGCAATTTCGGTATCATGGCGCATATCGACGCCGGCAAGACGACGACCACCGAGCGCGTCCTCTATTACACGGGCAAGTCGCACAAGATCGGCGAAGTGCACGACGGCGCCGCGACCATGGACTGGATGGAGCAGGAGCAGGAACGCGGCATCACGATCACGTCGGCCGCGACCACGACCTTCTGGAAGGGCCGTGACGGCAAGATGCACCGCTTCAACATCATCGACACGCCCGGACACGTCGACTTCACCATCGAGGTCGAGCGTTCGCTGCGCGTGCTTGACGGCGCCATCGCGCTGCTCGACGCCAATGCCGGTGTGGAGCCGCAGACGGAAACCGTCTGGCGCCAGGCCGACAAGTACCGCGTGCCGCGTATGATCTTCTGCAACAAGATGGACAAGACCGGCGCCGACTTCTACCGCTCGGTCGAGATGATCGGCTCGCGCCTCGGTGCGCAGGCTGTCGTCATGCAGCTGCCGATCGGCGCCGAGACCGAATTCAAGGGCGTCGTCGACCTGGTCGAGATGAACGCGCTGGTCTGGCGCGACGAGACGCTGGGCGCTGCCTGGGACGTCGTCGAGATCCCGGCCGACCTCAAGGCCCGCGCCGAGGAATACCGCGAGAAGATGATCGAGGCCGCCGTCGAGATGGACGAGACGGCTCTTGAGAACTACCTCGAAGGCAAGATGCCGTCGAATGACGAGATCCGCGCGCTGATCCGCAAGGGCACCATCGCGGTCAAGTTCTTCCCGATGTTCTGCGGCTCGGCATTCAAGAACAAGGGCGTGCAGCCTCTGCTCGACGCCGTCGTGGAATACCTGCCGTCGCCGGCCGATGTGCCCGCGATCAAGGGTGTCGATGCCAAGACCGACGCCGAGATCGAGCGTCATGCCGACGACAACGAGCCGCTGTCGATGCTGGCGTTCAAGATCATGAACGACCCGTTCGTCGGTTCGCTGACCTTTGCCCGTATCTATTCGGGCAAGCTCACCAAGGGCATCTCGGTCGACAACACCGTGAAGGGCAAGAAAGAGCGCATCGGCCGCATGCTGCAGATGCATGCGAATTCCCGTGCCGACGTTGAAGAGGCCTATGCCGGCGACATCGTCGCTCTCGCAGGTCTCAAGGACACGACCACCGGCGATACGCTGTGCGATCCGCTTCATCCGGTCATCCTCGAGCGTATGGAATTCCCCGATCCGGTCATCCAGATCGCGATCGAGCCGAAGACCAAGAACGACCAGGAAAAGATGGGCCTCGCGCTGCATCGCCTGGCTGCCGAGGATCCGTCCTTCCGCGTCAAGACCGACGAGGAAAGCGGCCAGACCATCATTTCCGGCATGGGCGAGCTGCACCTCGACATCATCGTCGACCGCATGCGCCGCGAGTTCAAGGTCGAGGCCAATGTTGGTGCGCCGCAGGTGGCTTATCGCGAGACGATCACCCGCAGGCACGAGCAGGACTACACGCACAAGAAGCAGACCGGTGGTACCGGGCAGTTCGCCCGCGTGAAGATCGTGTTCGAGCCGAACCCCGATGGCGAGGATTTCGTGTTCGAATCCAAGATCGTCGGCGGCGCTGTGCCGAAGGAATACATCCCGGGTGTCGAGAAGGGCCTGCTGAGCAAGATGGGTTCCGGCCCGTTTGCCGGGTTCCCGATGATCGGCGTCAAGGCTACCTTGATCGACGGCGCTTTCCACGACGTCGACTCTTCGGTGCTCGCATTCGAAATCGCTTCCCGCGCTTGCTTTATGGAAGCTTCGCCGAAGCTCGGCGTGCAGCTGCTCGAGCCGATCATGAAGGTCGAGGTCGTGACGCCGGAAGATTATGTCGGCGGTGTCATCGGCGACCTCAACGGCCGTCGTGGCCAGATCCAGGGCCAGGAAGCCCGCGGCGTGGCAGTCGTCATCAACGCGATGGTGCCGCTCGCCAACATGTTCAAGTACGTCGACAATCTGCGCTCGATGAGCCAGGGCCGTGCGGCCTACACGATGCAGTTCGACCATTACGAGCCGGTCCCGACCGCGGTCGCCCAGGAAGTCCAGAAGAAATACGCGTAACCCGGCAGGGTGCTGCGGCAACTTAATTAAGAGCCCGTACGGGCGAGCAGGAATGGAGACATCACATGGCAAAAGGTAAATTCGAGCGCACCAAGCCGCATGTGAACATCGGCACGATTGGCCACGTTGATCATGGCAAGAC
>NZ_VFUH01000030.1:0-19990 GCF_006440475.1 Mesorhizobium sp. B2-6-1 | reverse complement strand
ATACGGTCCTTTTCGGCATCGGGCAGCACCGCGCCGATCTTGACCAAAGCCTCATCAGCGGCCCGGGCCATGGCCGCACCGCCAAAGGCACGCACCATGCGGGCGCCGGCGACCAGCGCCACGATCTCGTCACGCGTGAACATCAGCGGTGGAAGGTCGAAACCCTCCCTCATCATGTAGCCGACGCCCGCTTCCCCATCGATCGGCACTCCGGTCGACTGAAGGTCGGCTATGTCGCGATAGATGGTTCGCTCGGAAACCTCGAGCCATGTGCCAAGCTTCTGCGCGGTGACCAGACGGCCACCGCGCAAATGCTGCACGATCTGGAAGAGCCTGTCGGCGCGTCGCATCGTATGGTCCCTCGATGTTGTTCCTATGCATGTCGCCCAAAACCGGTTGGGCTGCATGCATCGTGTTCTTGCGCATGCCTTTATTCCGAAACCGCAGAACACTCGGCGGCATGCATCATGGTTTCAGGCCTTCGCACTCGCGCTGCGCGGCCACAGATTCCGCGCCGAAGGACAATTTCCTCCTTGTCGGCGTCATTGGCATCGAGCTCGCGCCAGAATGGCGCGACATCGCTCAGCGTCATGCCGCGCCCGAGATCCTCAATGGCTGCTTCGGCAACGGCACGCCGATGATAGCCGATCGCGACCGGGCATGTCACTTCGGCGCCACGGTCAAAGGCAAGCGCCGTGCGCAGCACGCGAACGTCCATCTCGACGCCTTCGGGAATCGAGCGGATGAATTCGTCGACCTGTTGCGCCGTCGGCACCAGCATCGTCTGCTCTTCGACTCCATCTGCCACCGTGCGCGGGGCCGGTTTGATGCCGTTCACCCCCGGCGTGTTCAATCTGTCGGTCCAGCTCTTCATCGCTCGTCCTGTTCACCGCTCGCATCTATGGCATGGCGCTCCTGACACCATTCTGTCAGGAGGGTTCAGCATACTCCCTGGCGAATAGCGTCCGCATCTCGGCAAGTTCGCCGTTTCGTTCAGGATAGAGCGTCTTCAGGAAGGCCAGCGCGAAGGTGCCGGGCGCCGAACCTGGCGCGGAAACGATCTTGCCGTCGGACACGGCATGCGGCACGTCCTGATAATTGTGATCGCCGGCATAGCCAGCAATGTGGCGATTGATCCAGTCACGGCCATTGCTGGTGTGCCTCGCCTTCTCGAACATGCCGGCTCGGGCCAGCGCCAGCGTTCCGGCGCAGATACCGCCGACGACACCATCCCGCATCGCAACGTCCCTAAGCAATTCCGCCACCTCGGGCGGCGCCTCGCCCGCCCATCGGTCGGAGCCAATGACGGCGATGGCATCGAGATCGGCATTTTCATCAGCGCCGGCCGAGCGGTCGGGCGTCAGCCGGAAACCGCTGATCCCGCTCACCGGCCTGCCATCGGGTGTCAGCGAAACCGCGCGGGCGCCGAACCATTCGACCGCCGAGGCGGCCAGCAGGCCATATTCCCAGTCGGCGAAGCCGTCCATGAAAAGAAGGCCAATTGTCTTCTGCTTGGGCATACGCTCGCTCCGTCCCTCGCGTGCCGGACTTATCCTCTGGGCGTTGGGGCGCCTACATCCAACCGCTTTGCCGAAAAATTCGTCTCAATTGTCGCGAAGGCGACGTTCGGCATACATGTCCGGCCAGCCGATATCCTTGCGAATGTCCGCCGGCAGCGAGTTGATGAACCGCTGGGTGCGGATCTCGTTGCGCATCGTACGAATCTTGCCGACATAGTGCTGCATGCCGCGCAGAATGGTGGAACCGGTCATGGCTAGTCTCCTCTCTGTGAATGAAGACAGTATCGCACACCCCTCCTGACAGCAGTCTGTCAGGAGGATGGCAGGGCCTGGATAATAGTTGCGATCGGTGCGTTATCCCTGTGAAGGTGTCGTTTTCACTGCATCAGACCGCAGCCCGAAGCAGGTTTAGAAGGCCGAGATTGTTCACTAATGCAATGCCTGGTCATGATCCATTGTTCAGCCTTTGGCGACGGACTGTCAGGATACGTGGTCTCCAGCCAGGGATCCGAAGTTCTGATATGGAAGGAGAAAATTCTTCCCCAAAAACAGGGAGACGACCATGAGCCTTCAACTGACAGGAATTCACCATCTGACCGCCATCACCGCCAATGTGCGTGGAAATCTTCATTTCTATACAAGGGTGCTGGGTTTGCGGCTGGTCAAGAAGACGGTGAACCAGGACGATACCTCAGCCTACCACCTCTTCTATGCCGATGGCGAAGCGACGCCGGGCACCGACCTTACTTTCTTCGACTGGCCGGTCGGCCGCGAGCGACGCGGCACCCACAGCATTGTCCGGACCAGCCTCAGGGTTGGTGGCGAGGACAGCCTTGCCTGGTGGAAGCAACACTTGACTGACGAAAATATCGTCACGAGTGAGATTGCCGACATCGGTGGCTACGCCAGCCTGGATTTCGAGGACCCCGAGGGCCAGCGTCTGCGCCTCGTCAGCGATGACGGCAAGGGCGACAGCCGCCCCTGGGCGCAAAGCCGCGTGCCGGTCGAACACCAGATCCGCGGGCTCGGGCCGATCGTCATCAGCGTTCCCGACCTCACCAATACCGAAGCAGTGGTGACGCAAGTGATGAACATGCGCAAGGTCCGCGACTATGCCTCGCCGGAGGGCCAGGTTCAGGTCTTTGAAATGGGCGAGGGTGGGCCGGCGGCGGAATTGCACGTCCTGGTGCAGCCGGGACTGGCGCCGGCAAGGCAAGGTGCCGGTGCGGTTCATCACGTCGCCTTCAGGGCGCCGGA
Organism: Mesorhizobium sp. B2-6-1; assembly: GCF_006440475.1. Taxonomy (NCBI): domain Bacteria; kingdom Pseudomonadati; phylum Pseudomonadota; class Alphaproteobacteria; order Hyphomicrobiales; family Phyllobacteriaceae; genus Mesorhizobium; species Mesorhizobium sp. B2-6-1. The sequence goes on along the minus strand of NZ_VFUH01000030.1, from coordinate 17,213 downwards.
CCAGGAGACGCTGCATCAATGGACGGCGCGGCTGGCCGAATTCCGTCTGCCGTCGAGCGGCGAGGTCGAGCGCTATTATTTCCGCTCGCTTTATTTCCGCGAGCCGAATGGCATCCTGTTCGAGATCGCCACTGACGGGCCGGGGTTCACCGCCGACGAACCGCTGGAGACGCTGGGCGAAAAGTTGGCCCTGCCGCCATTCCTGGAATCGAAGCGCGCTTCGATCGAGGCCGGCCTCAAGCCGCTGAAGTAGATCGTTCCCCGATCAAAGGCTGGCGCCGCGTTCCAGTCCGGATCGCGGCGCCTATTTTTTTCGAGCGACGAACGACGCGCTTTGACAGCCGACCGCGATGCTGGTCAAAGGCGGCATGTCGAAACTCCTCGCCCTCGTCATCCTTGGCATCATGGTCATCCAGTTGATCAAGCCGCTCGGCTGGCCGGGGCTGAAACGGCGCAGCGACTTCTGGAAGCTGGCGCTCCTGGCCATGGCGGCCATTTCGATAACGGCCGTGCTTGGACATTGGACGTAGCGCAGTTCCAGGAAGGTGTCTGGCGGTTTCCCGCCTGGAATGCGCAGGATGGCATATCGGGCCGGCACGAGCCGGCGGCAATCACTCTTCGATCACGCAGCCGACGAGGTGCTCGGCCCAGGCCCGGTAACCGGCTTCCGATGCATGAAATCCGTCCGAGGCGAAGCCGGCTTCGGGATTGGTGATCGGCAAGCGCGGCGCCGGCACCGCACCGCGTTCGAGGCAAAGACGTTTGCCCATCCGGTTCATCTCACCGGCGCGAATTTCCAGGATCTTGCCGAGCAGCGGCGGCATGGCTGGCGCTTGCGTGAACTCCAGCACAGGAGACCACACCACGCGGGCCTCAGGCCATTTGGCGCGCAGGGCGTAGAGCAGACCGCCGAACGCCCTCTTGAAGCGGGGCACGGAGTGGAAATTCTTGGTGTCGTTGGTGCCAATGGCGAGCACGATATGCGTCCACGGATCGGCCGAGAGATTGGGCAGGACGTGGTCGCGGATCTGCCCCGACGTCGCCGAATTGAACCCGGCGGCGCGCCAGCGCACGGCGCGGCCGGTTCGCTGCGAGATCAGGACGGCCAGCTGCGCGGCCAGGCCATTCTCGGATTTTTCGATGCCGACCGAGGCGGCGGAGGAATCGCCCAGCACCAGCAGCCAGACCGCCGGCTGGCCGCCGGCTATCTCATGCATGACCGGGCCTTGCGCGGGCAGCATGCGCGAGGTGCGTCGGCGCACGCCAAGCCCCTGCCAGACATAGACAGGGAAGGCGAGCCAGGTGAGGAGAGCCGGAAAGCGTCGCATCGAGCAGCATTTAACGCATGTTGCGCCGGAGGTGAACGATCCTTGCACCGGTGGCGGACGCCTTCAAGCGTCCAATGTTCGATGGGATCGCTGAATGCCTAAGCCCTGTCCGCTTGCGACCTGTTTCCATACTGGTCATGCAGCCGCACCCAGTCCATCAAGGTCCTATAAGGCCCGGTCTCGTCGCGGCCTTTCGGCGCAAGGTCGAGATATTGATAGGCGCCGATCAGCTGTTCGCTGCCGCGGGCGCGCGACATGAAGGTCAGGAAGATGTCGCCGGTCTCGTCCCGGTAGAACACGGTGGTGCCCGGCAGGTCTTTCGATTTCAGAACGGGCGTCTCGAAGTTGTAGATCGCTTCACCGGATGCGATCTGCTTGTCGGTGAACGACACCTGCATGTCGAAGTTGAAGTCCGAGGCATAGGATGAGACCCAGTCGAATTTCCAACCCATGCGCTCTCGGTAGGGCAGCAGCTCGGCGAGCGGCGCGCGTGACACCGCGACAAGTGACACGTCATGGTGTCTCAGATGCTGATTGGCACCGTCCATGTGGTCGGCGACGAACGCACAGCCTTCGCAATGATGGGTCGAGCCGGACCCGAACACGAAATGATAGACGATCAGCTGGCTGCGGCCGGCGAACAGTTCGGCCAGGCATCTTGGACCCTGCTCGGTTTCGAAGACGTAGTCCTTTCTCACCTTCAGCCAGGGCAATTCGCGCCGTTCCGCCGCGATGCGCTCGCGAAATCGCGTCAATTCCTTCTCGCGCGCCAGATGCGCTTTGTGTGCCCGGAACCAATCCTCGCGTGAAACGACCTTGTTGCGATGCATGAACCTCTCCCTGGCTTCATCCCAAGGACGTTCGGGACGGGCATGAGCCGACATCGCGCCGGCTGCGCTGGAGAGAAATAGGGATGGAGGCGCTTCATCCCAAGTCCGGCGGAGCGCAGCAAAACCCGGGCGCATGGCCCGGGTCCGATAGAGACGGAAAACCGTGGTCAGGCAGCCTGCTCCAGGCTCGGCTTCCATTGTCCAAGCGCCGCCAGGTGGTTCATGTGGGCACGGTGGGTGAAGGCGGCCTGACCCGCGGCAACATTGGATGCCTTGCCGCTCCAGGCCTTCTGCGGGGCAGCCTGCAGGGCGCGGCCATAGGAGAAGGTCAGTTTCCACGGATGCGGGCCGATGGCGTTGATGGCGTTGAGGTTGGCGGTCGCTTCCTCGTCCTCCTGGCCGCCGGAGAGGAAGGCGATGCCCGGCACCGCCGCCGGCACGGCCTCACGGAACAGTTTTATGGTCTTTTGCGCGACCTCTTCAGGGCTGCTCACCGCGCCCGACTTCCTGCCCGCCAGCACCATGTTGGGCTTCAGGATCGTGCCCTCGAGCACCACCCGGGCCGCGTAGAGCTCGTCGTAGAGCTTCGTCAGCGTCGCCCTCGAGATTTCATAGCACGTGTCGATGTCGTGGGCGCCGTCCATCAGCACTTCCGGCTCGACGATCGGCACGATGCCGGCTTCCTGGCAAAGGGCCGCATAGCGGGCGAGCGCATGGGTGTTCGCGCTGATCGAGGTGACCGACGGCACGCCCTTTGCCTTGTCGATGTCGATCACGGCACGCCATTTGGCGAAGCGGGCGCCGAGCTTGTAATAGTCGGCGAGCCGCTCGCGCAGGCCGTCGAGGCCCTCGGTGACCGTGTCGCCGGGAAAGCCGGCCAGGGGCTTGGCGCCGGCATCGACCTTGATTCCGGGGATGGCGCCTGAAGCCTTGATGATATCGACCAGCGGCGTGCCATCGGCCGCTTTCTGCCGAATGGTCTCGTCGTAAAGGATGACGCCGGAAATATACCTGGTCATGGCGTCACTGGTGCGGAACATCATCTCGCGGTAGTCGCGCCGGCTGTCCGCGGTCGATTCGACGCCGATGACGTCGAAGCGCTTCTTGATGGTTCCCGAGCTTTCGTCGGCGGCCAGCAGGCCCTTGCCGTTGGCCACCATCGCGGCGGCAATGTCTTCGAGACGTTCGCTCATCGTGCTTCTCCGGTGTTGTTCTGCGCCTGACAGGACACTACCGCCAAAGGAATGACGCCGGAAAGCTCCAATCGATCGAAAGTCCCGGCAACGCCGCGCGCTCGCCTCGAGTTGATCGTCTCAATGCTTGAGCACGTCGACGCCCGGCAGCGGCTTGCCTTCCATCCATTCGAGGAAGGCGCCGCCGGCAGTCGAGACATAGGTGAAATCGTCGGCAACCCCGGCCTGGTTGAGCGCCGCCACGGTATCGCCGCCACCGGCCACCGAAACCAGCTTGCCGGCCTTGGTGCGCGCCGCCGCATGCCTGGCTGCCGCCATCGTCGCGCGATCGAAGGGTTCGATCTCGAACGCGCCGAGCGGCCCGTTCCAGACCAAGGTCGCGGCGCGGTCGATCCAGTCGGCAACGGCCCTCACGGTCTTTTCGCCGACATCGAGGATCATGCCATCCGCAGGCACGTCGGCGATGGCCACGGTTTCGCTGGCCGCGCCCCCCTTGAATTCCTTCGCCACGACGCCGTCGACGGGCAGGATGATGGCGCAGCCGGCCTCGGCCGCCTCGATCATGATCTGCTTGGCGGTAGCGGCGAGGTCGTGCTCGCACAGCGACTTGCCGACATCGGTGCCGCGTGCGGCGAGAAAGGTGTTGGCCATGCCGCCGCCGATGACCAGCGCGTCGACTTTCTTGACCAGGTTCATCAGCAGGTCGATCTTGGTCGAGACCTTGGCGCCGCCGACGATGGCGATCACCGGGCGAACAGGATTTCCAAGGCCCTTCTCCAGCGCTTCCAGTTCGGCTTGCATGGTGCGGCCGGCAAAGGCTGGCAACAGATGCGCCAGTCCCTCGGTCGAGGAATGCGCCCGGTGGGCAGCGGAGAAGGCGTCGTTGACGAAGATATCGCCATTGGCGGCGAGCCGTTCGGTGAAGGCCGGGTCGTTCTTCTCCTCGGCCTTGTAGAAGCGGGTGTTCTCGAGCAGCAGCACGTCGCCCTTGTTCATGGCGGCGACCGCACTTCCCGCCGTGTCGCCGACGCAGTCGCCGGCAAAGCCCACGGGACGGCCAAGCACCTCGGCCGTCGCCCTGGCGATCGGCTCCAGCGAGAATTCCGGCGAGGGACCGTCCTTGGGCCGGCCGAAATGGGCGAGCAGGATGACCTTGGCGCCCTTGCCTGACAATTCAGCGATGGTCGGCGCGATGCGTTCGATGCGGGTCGTGTCGGTGACCTTGCCGTCAGCGACGGGAACGTTGAGGTCGACGCGCACCAGCACGCGCTTGCCATTGATGTTGCCGATATCGTCCAGTGTCTTGAAGCTGGCCATGCTGGTTCCTTTCGCTGAGAAATCGCCGGGACCATACCCCGCACCGACGACGATGCAAGACTTGGCTGGGGAGGGCGCGAAATTTTCAAGGCGAAGGCGAAGGCGAAGGCGAAGGCGTCGACGTCGCGAAGCGTCACGGCAGGCGGATGGGTGCGGCGCAAAGGATCGCCGTGTCAGCTTTCGGTCGTTGCCTTTTCCACCGCCGGCTCCGGTTTCTCGTCCGCGTGTGCCTCTGCGATCGGTGTTTCCACCGGCTTGCGCCAGGTTTGGACGAAAGCTTTGATCCGGTCGGCGATCTCGCCGGCGCTGAGGAAGACCGGTACCCGCGCCACGGGCGCGGTCGGTTCGAAGGAGAGGCCCAGGCCTGTGATCCTGCCCTTGTCGTCGACGTCACGCACGATCAGCTCGATCGGGCCGATCAGCACGCGGTCGGCGTATTCGACGTGGCCGCCGAGCCGCGCCGTGACCAGAGCGCCGACGGTCAGGTTCTGTTCCGCCTCGCTCAGGCCCGGCGCGTATGCGGCTTCCAGTTCGGCAGCGGAACGCGCCGGATCGACGGCGAAGGCGCCGAAGAAATCGGCGTCCTCGGGGTCGACGACGGCGCGGCTGGCGAACAGCTTGTCGAGCAGGCGTGGATAGCGGTCCGGCACGAAGATGTAGACCTGGTCGCCGGCGGCAAGCCTGCCCATGTCCTGGAAACGCATCGAGCGTCCATCGCGCAACACCAGCGAGGGCCGCGCCCAGCGAGGGATGCGCTCGCCGCGCGCCACCGGGCTGCCCGGCGCGACGCGGTAGGCGAGGAGCTCGTGATGGGCCGAGCCCGGCAGTTCGAGCTCGACCTTGTCCAGAGGTCCGAGCCGCGCCGGCACGATCAGGCCGAGACGGCGCGCCAGCGGACCAACGGTCCAGCCCTGGATGACGAGCGACACCAGGACGATGATGAAGGCGGCGTTGAAGATGGTGCGGCCATTCTCCAGCCCGCCGAGCAAGGGAGTGATGGCAAGCAGGATCGAGACGGCGCCGCGCAGGCCGACCCAGGAAACGAAGGCGACTTCGGGGCGCGGCAGACGAAACGGGACCAGGCAAAGCCAGACCGCGATCGGCCGGGCGACGAACATCAGGAACAGGCCAAGCAGCACCGCCGGCACCATGATCGCCGGGAATTGCGAGGGCGTCGCGAACAGGCCGAGGATCAGGAACATGATGATCTGCGCCAGCCAGGACATGCCGTCCTGGAAGCGCTTGAGGATGGTGACGGCGCGGATGTCGGAATTACCCGCGATGAGACCGGCAAGATAGACCGCCAGGAAACCGGAGCCGCCGATGGCGCCGGCGGCGGCGAAGACCATCAGCGATAGGGTCAGCACGAAGATCGGCAGCAGGCCATGGTCGAGATTGAGCCGGTCGACGAGGCGCACGATGGCGAGGCCCCCCAGCACGCCGACAATGGCGCCCAGGCCCATGTTAATGAGGAAGCCGAGGACGAGGTTGGTGACCAGGACATTGGCCTCGGGGTCGGCATGGGCGGCTATGATCTCGACCAGGGTGATGGTCAGGAAGATGGCGATCGGATCGTTGGTGCCGGACTCCACCTCCAGCGTGGAGCGCACGCGCTCGCGCAGATTGATCTCGCCGGCGCGCAAAAGGAAGAACACGGCGGCCGCGTCGGTGGAGGCGACGGCGGCACCGAGCAGGAAGGATTCCAGCCAGGTGAGATCGAGCATATAGTAGGCGGCGGCGCCGAACAGGCCGGTGGTGAGGATCACGCCGAATGTGGCCAGCGACAGCGCCGGCCCGGCTGCCTGCCGCAAGGCATTGAGCGGCGTGCCGAAGCCGGAATCGAACAGGATCACCGCCAGCGCCAGTGAGCCGGCAAAATAGGCGATGCGGGCATTGTCGAACTCGATGCCGAGGCCATCGGTCCCGGTGGCGAGCCCGATGCAGAGAAACAGAAGCAGCAGCGGTGCGCCGAAGCGGAAGGCGATCAGGCTCGAAAACGCGGCGACGACGACAAGCGCGGTGCCCACCAGCGTGACGAGATAGATCGCATGCTCCATCCGTGACTTGTCCCCTGCCTCTTCTCTCGATTCAAGGAAGAGTGGGGCGAAGGCATGGCCGGCGCAAGGCGGGAGAGCGGTTTTTTGGGCCGAAGCCCCACAGCTTCATCGTCCTTGGGCTTAGCAGGAGCGAAGCGACGCGTTGCCGAGCACTCCGACGAAAACGCCCGGACGAAACCGGGCGTTTCAAGTCTCTGGAAGATGGGCCCGCGATCAGGCGATGGTCTTGCCGAAGGCGACCGCGGTATCGCCCATGCGATTGGAGAAGCCCCATTCATTGTCGTACCAGGACAGCACCGAAACGAAGTTGCCGTCCATCACCTTGGTCTGGTCGAGCGCCACGATCGAGGAGTGCGGGTCGTGGTTGAAGTCGATCGACACGTTCGGATGATGGGTAACCGACAGGATGCCCTTGAGCTTGCCATTGGAGGCGGCGATCACCGCCTCGTTGATCTCCTGCGCCGACGTCGAGCGCTTGGCGATGAACTTGAAGTCGACGAGCGAGACGTTCGGCGTCGGCACGCGGATCGAGATGCCGTCGAGCTTGCCCTTGAGCTCGGGCAGCACCAGGCCGATGGCCTTGGCGGCACCGGTCGAGGTCGGGATCTGCGAGAGTGCCGCGGCGCGGGCGCGGTAGAGATCCTTGTGCATGGTGTCCAGCGTCGGCTGGTCGCCGGTGTAGGAATGGATCGTCGTCATCATGCCCTTTTCGATGCCGACCGTCTCGTGCAGGACTGCGGCCAGCGGCGCCAGGCAATTGGTGGTGCAGGACGCGTTCGAGATGACGATGTGGTCCTTGTTCAGCTTGTCGTGATTGATGCCGTAGACGACGGTGAGGTCGGCGCCTTCACCGGGCGCCGAAACGAGGACGCGCTTGGCGCCGGCGGTCAGGTGTGCGGCTGCCTTGTCGCGGGCGGTGAAGATGCCGGTGCATTCGAGCGCGATGTCGACGCCGAGCTCCTTCCACGGCAGCTGGGTCGGATCCTTGATCGCGGTGACCTTGAACGTCTCCTTGCCGACGGTGATCTGGTCGCCGGAAACCGATACCTCGTGCGGGAAGCGGCCGTGTACGCTGTCGTAGCGCAGGAGGTGGGCGTTGGTTTCAACCGGGCCGAGGTCGTTGACGGCGACGACGTCGATGTCCTTGCGGCCGGATTCATGGATGGCGCGCAGGATGTTGCGGCCGATGCGGCCGAATCCGTTGATGGCAACTCTGACGGTCATTTTTCTCTCCTTGGGAGCTGGAGGGCAGACGATTGGTCCGCAGCTTCATAGCGGCGGAAGCGGAAAGAATCCAGCCGCGGCGACGTGGATTTAAATCGATTAGGTCAGGCCAGTCCGGCGGAACCGCTGTACGCGGTTTCGCCGAGCGTTCTTGTTTCATACATGTCGCTGTCCCAAAATCGAGATACACTTTTGGGCAACAAGCACGGCCTTACTTGCCATGCAGGCGGGCTTCCGCCGCCTTGGCGGCCGCCTCGGCGGTGATGCCGAAATGCGGATAGAGCTGCTCGATCGTTCCCGAGGCGCCGAAGCCGGTCATGCCGATGAAGATGCCATCGGAGCCGATGAGGTGATCCCAGCCCTGGCGGATGCCGGCTTCGATCGCCATCTTCACCTTCGCATTGCCGATCGTCTTGCGGCGGTAGTCCTCGCTCTGCTTATCGAACAGTTCGAAGCAAGGAACCGAGACGACGCGGGTCGGATGGCCGTGCTTCTCCAGGAGGTCGCGGGCGCCGAGCGCGATCTCGACTTCCGAACCCGTGGCGAAGATCGTCACCGCGGCTTCGCCGCTGGCGGCGGCGAGCTCATAGGCGCCCTGGCTGCTCAGGTTCTTCTCTGTGAATTCGGTGCGCACGGTCGGCAGGTTCTGTCGGGTCAGCGCCAGCGTTGACGGCGTCTTTTCCGATTCAAGGGCCAACTGCCAGCATTCGGCGGTCTCGACCGCGTCCGCCGGACGGAACACGTTGTGGTTGGGGATGGCGCGCAGTGCCGCCACATGCTCGACCGGCTGATGGGTCGGGCCGTCTTCGCCGAGACCGATGGAGTCATGAGTCATGACGAAGATCGAGCGGATGCCCATCAGCGAGGCCAGTCGCATCGAGGGGCGGGCATAGTCTGAGAAGCACAGGAAAGTGCCGCCATAGGCGATCAGGCCGCCATGCAGCGTCAGCCCGTTGATGGCGGCAGCCATGCCGTGTTCGCGGATGCCGTAGTGGACATAGCGCTGGCCGTAGTCGTCCGGGGTGATGTTCTTGGTCTGGCTGGTCTTGGTGTTGTTGGAGCCGGTGAGATCGGCCGAGCCGCCGATGGTTTCGGGCACGGCGCCGTTGATGACTTCCAGCGCCATTTCGGAAGATTTGCGGGTGGCGACCTTCGGCTTGTCGGCGGAGAGCTTCTTTTTGTAGTCGGCAATGACGGCGTCGAAGTTGGACGGCAGCTTGCCGGCAACGCGGCGCTCGAACTCTGCCCTGAGCTTGGCGTCGGCCTTGGCGAGGCGACCTTCCCAGTCGGCGCGCGCCTCGGCGCCGGCCGTGCCGGCCGTGCGCCAGGCATCGAGGATGTCGGCTGGAACCTCGAAGGGGGGTGACTCCCAGTTGAAGAACTTGCGCGCGCCGGCGATCTCGTCGGCGCCGAGGGGCGAGCCGTGCGCCTTGTTGGTGCCGGCCTTGGTCGGGGCGCCGAAGCCGATGGTCGTCTTGCAGGCGATCATCGTCGGCTTGTCGGAATGGCGGGCGGCTTCGATCGCATAGGCGATGGCTTCCGGATCCGTGCCGTCGATGTGGCTGGCGTTCCAACCGGAAGCCTGGAAGCGCGCGACCTGGTCGGTATTGTCAGCCAGCGACACCGGGCCGTCGATCGAGATGTTGTTGTTGTCCCAGAACACGATCAGCTTGTTGAGCTTGAGGTGCCCGGCAAGCGCGATCGCCTCCTGGGAGACACCTTCCATCAGGCAGCCGTCGCCGGCCAGCACATAGGTGTAGTGGCTGACGAGGTCGTTGCCGAAGGCGGCGTTCATGATGCGCTCGCCGAGCGCGAACCCGACAGAATTGGCAAGGCCCTGGCCGAGCGGGCCGGTGGTCGTTTCGATGCCGGCGGCGTGGCCATATTCGGGATGGCCGGCGGTTTTCGAGCCCAACTGGCGGAAGTGCTTGATCTGGTCGATCGTCATGTCTTCGTAGCCGGTCAGGTAGAGCAGCGAGTAGAGCAGCATCGAGCCGTGGCCGGCCGACAGGATGAAGCGGTCGCGGTCGGCCCAATGCGGCGCCTTGGCGTCGAATTTCAGGAAACGGGTGAACAGCACCGTGGCAATGTCGGCGCAGCCCATGGGCAGGCCGGGATGGCCGGAGTTCGCCTTCTCGACCGCGTCCATGGAGAGAAAGCGGATCGCATTGGCCATCCGGTCATGTTGTTCACGCGACGTCATGGTTCCTCCGGGGTGGGGTTTGGGGCCTTGGGAGAGCCCTTGAAAAGCGTGCGCGACACATAGCAGGCGCGCACTTTTAGTCAACAAACCGGTGCGCATTTGCCGGCCTTGTGATGCCGCGGGCAGGCCTATATTAGCGTTAGCAGGGGACAGTCGCGAGAGCTTTGTTGACGTCGCCTTCACCCGGTGCCTAATGTTTCAGAGATAACGCGTTCTGAACGCGAGCGATTCGGTGATGGGCAGGGCACAGGACGAGGCCATGACCGGGGAAACGACACTCAAGGAAGTCATCGCAAGGCTGGGCAAGGCCATGGAAGGCCTGGAAAACGCCGTCGCGGCCAAGCTCGAGCATGAGCGCGATTATTCGGAAGCCGAGGCCGAGGTGCAGCGGATGAATGCCGACCGCTCGCGGCTGGCGCAGGAGCTCGACAGTTCCGAGGCGCGCGCCGAGCGGCTGGAGGATGCCAACAAGGAAGTGTCGCGACGACTGGTGACCGCCATGGAAACCATCCGCGCTGTGTTGGATAGGTAGGCTGATGGCACAGGTCACGGTTTCCATCGACGGCAAGCAGTATCGGATGGCCTGCGACGAAGGCCAGGAAGAGCATCTGATCGATCTCGCCGAGCGTTTCGACCGCTACGTCTCGCATCTGAAGGATTCATTCGGCGAGATCGGCGACCAGCGGCTGACGGTCATGGCCGGCATCATGGTCATGGATGAACTCTCGGAGCTGCAGAAGCGCGTCAAGGGCATGGAAAGCGAAGTGCTGACCTTGCGCAAGACCCGCGACGAGGCGCTGACCAAGGCCGACAAGAGCGACAGCGTGCTGACCAACGCGCTTGGCGCGCTGGCGCAGCGCATGGAAGATCTTGCGGCGACGCTGGCCGTCAACAAGGCATAAGCGGTCTCCTCGGAAATTCCTGCCGAACTTGGCGGCAAGAAGAGAAATTTTTTCGCGGGCGTGACGGGCGCCTGTGGCTTTAGGCATTTGTGGGTTGCCGCCGAGGTGTTAAAAAGATTTGAGCGCTCGCCAGCCGTTGCCGGCAACATTTCAAGGGTAGGGAAACAACATGAGCCTTCGCATCAACGATATCGCCCCGGATTTCACCGCCGAGACCACGCAAGGACCGATCAGCTTTCACCAGTGGATCGGTGACGGCTGGGCGGTGCTGTTCAGCCACCCGAAGAATTTCACTCCCGTCTGCACGACCGAGTTGGGCACGATGGCGGGGCTCGAGGGCGAGTTCAAGAAGCGCAACGTCAAGATCATCGGCATTTCGGTCGATCCGGTCGAAAGCCACGGCAAATGGCAGGACGACATCAAGACGGCGACCGGCCATTCGGTGAACTATCCGCTGATCGGCGACAAGGATCTCAAGGTCGCCAAGCTTTACGACATGCTGCCTGCCGGTGCCGGCGAGACCTCGGAAGGCCGCACGCCCGCCGACAATGCCACCGTGCGTTCGGTCTATGTCATTGGGCCCGACAAGAAGATCAAGCTGGTGCTGACCTATCCGATGACCACGGGCCGCAACTTTGACGAGATCCTGCGCGCGGTCGATTCCATGCAGTTGACCGCCAAGCACCAGGTGGCGACGCCGGCGAACTGGAAACAGGGCGAGGACGTCATCATCACCGCGGCCGTTTCCAACGAGGACGCCATCAAGCGCTTCGGCGCCTACGAGACCATCCTGCCCTATCTCAGGAAGACCAAGCAGCCTTCCGCGTAAAGCGGCTCTCCGGTTCACGGAAACGGCGAACCATCTCTTTGTTTTTGCGCAATTCCTTGGGCAAAGCGCCACGCGCCTTTCCCGGGAAACCGCTTGGAATTGCTCCAGTTGCCTGGCCGGCATTTTTCGACTTCCGTCGCTTTTCTGGCAAGGCGTGCTTGACGGCAGGGCCCCGCTAGACAAGCATGCTCTTATGTTGCTCTGGCAGAGAAAATCATTCCTGTCTGGCTAACGGAGGGGACGTCGGATTGGACATAGGTTCGGCAAAGCCTGAGGTCACCGGTTTCCACGACAAGCCGACCGGCGCCATCCAGTATGTCGTCGCCGACCGGGTGACGAAGCGGTGTGCCATAATCGATCCGGTCCTCGACTTCGACGAGAAGTCCGGCGCAGTTTCGACAGCCAATGCCGATGCGCTGCTGGATTTCGTCAGGGCGGAGGGACTGAGCGTCGAATGGATTCTCGACACCCATCCGCATGCCGATCATTTCTCGGCCGCGCAGTACCTGAAGCAAAGGACCGCGGCGCCGACGGCGATCGGCGAGAGGATCGTCGAGGTCCAGAAATTGTGGAAGGCGATCTACAACTGGCCGGATTTCCCCGCCGACGGCTCGCAGTGGGACCGGCTGTTCGGCGACGGCGAGGTTTTTCGGGTGGGAACGCTTCCAGCAAGGGTGCTTTTCTCGCCCGGGCACACGCTGGCGTCGATCACCTATGTGATCGGGGATGCAGCCTTTGTTCACGACACGCTGTTCATGCCCGACAGCGGCACGGCAAGGACGGATTTTCCCGGCGGCAGCGCCGCGCGCCTGTGGCACTCGATCCAGGGCATTCTGGCCCTGCCGGAGGACACGCGCGTCTTTGTCGGCCATGATTATCAGCCCGGCGGGCGCCAGGCGTTATGGGAGAGCACGGTTGCCGCGCAGAAAGCCGACAACATACATCTTGCCGCCGCGCGCGGCGAGGCCGAATTCGTTGCCCTGCGCGAGGCGCGCGACCGGACATTGCCGATGCCGAGGCTGATCCTGCATGCGCTGCAGGTCAACATGAATGGCGGACGCCTGCCGGAACCGGAAGCCAATGGCCGACGGTATCTGAAATTTCCGCTGGATGGGCTTTGAAGCAATCACAGCACCCGCTGCGGTATACAAAAAGGCGGCGCCAGTCTCCTGACGCCGCCGTTCTATCTTGTTGCCGATGCCGGCTTTAAGCCGCCGGCTGCGCCTCGATGGTGCGCAGCGCCTGGGTCTGGCGCTTGGCGGCGGCCTTGACGGCATCCTGCACCTTCTCGAAAGCGCGCACTTCGATCTGGCGCACGCGCTCGCGGCTGATGTCGAACTCAGCCGACAGTTCTTCCAGGGTCAGCGGCTCATCGGCGAGGCGGCGCGCCTCGAAGATGCGCCGTTCGCGTTCGTTGAGCACCGCAAGAGCACCCGACAGCATGCCGCGCCGGTTTTCCAGCTCGTCCTGCTCGATCAGCATCTCTTCCTGGCTTTCGTGGTCGTCGACCAGCCAGTCCTGCCATTCGCCGGACTCGCCTTCCGTCGCCCGGATCGGCGCGTTGAGTGAGGCGTCGCCCGACAGGCGGCGGTTCATCGACACGACTTCCGCTTCCGAGACGTTCAGCCTCGTGGCGATTTCGGCGATCTGGTCGGGCTTGAGGTCGCCGTCGTCAAGCGCCTGAATCTTGCCCTTCACCTTGCGCAGGTTGAAGAACAGACGCTTCTGGTTGGCGGTCGTGCCCATCTTGACCAGGCTCCACGAGCGCAGGATGTATTCCTGGATCGAGGCCTTGATCCACCACATGGCGTAGGTCGCGAGGCGGAAGCCACGCTCTGGCTCGAATTTCTTGACGGCCTGCATCAGGCCGACATTGCCTTCCGAGATCACTTCGCCAATCGGCAGGCCGTAGCCGCGATAGCCCATGGCGATCTTGGCGACGAGCCGCAAATGGCTGGTGACGAGCTTGTGCGCTGCGGAAGTGTCCTCATGCTCGGCATAACGCTTGGCGAGCATGTACTCTTCTTGCGGCTGAAGCATCGGAAAGCGGCGGATCTCTTCCAGGTAGCGGCTGAGGCCGCCTTCGCCGGAAACGATACTGGGTAGTGACTGGGCCATGATAGCGCCCCCTCTCTATTGGAGTGATGCCCCCGAAACGCGGCGGGCATGTGACGCGAGCACCAAAGGCTCGCTCGCGACATCAGATATATACAGGAACAAAACCAGAAAAGACAGGCATTTGTTCAACACGAAACAGTGTGTCACGCTGAAGTGAACAACGCCAGTCAGGTTTTTTGATGGTTGATTTGAAGCTTGCCGGGCGGCGGATTCAGAGACTGCGAAAGCCGCCGACGAGTTCCTCCATGTCCCTCGGTATCGGTGCCTCGAACCTCATCGATAGATGGGTAGTCGGATGGCGAAATTCAAGGAGCCAGGCGTGCAAAGCTTGCCGGGAGAAGGCCTTGACCTGGCTTCTCAGCGGTTCGGGCAACCGGTTGGCCTTGGTGCGAAAGGCTTGGCCGTAATCGGGATCACCGAGTACCGGATGACCGATATGGGCCATGTGGACGCGGATCTGATGGGTGCGGCCGGTCTCCAGGCGACATTCGACCAGACTTGCGGTCGCGAATTCCTTTTGGTTTTCGCCGAAGCGCTCCTGCACCGCAAAATGGGTGACGGCGCGGCGGGCATCGTCGCGTCCTTCGGGTACTACGGCGCGACGCACACGGTCGGCGGCGCGGCCGAGTGGGGCATCCACCGTTCCGGCCGGCCGCTGCGGTATGCCCCAGACCAGCGCCAGGTAGGCGCGCTCGAGATCGCCTGTCAGGCCGTGATCGGCAAAGGCCTCCGAAAGCGCCTTGTGGGCGCGGTCGGTCTTGGCCACGACCATGACGCCGCTGGTTTGCTTGTCGAGGCGATGAACGATGCCCGGCCGGCGCACGCCGCCGATGCCGGACAGGCTGTCGCCGCAATGATGGATTAGCGCATTGACCAGCGTGCCGGTCCAATTGCCGGCGCCGGGATGGACGACAAGCCCGGCGGGTTTGTTGATGACGATCAGTTCGTCATCTTCATAGAGGATATCGAGGGCGATGTTTTCCCCCTGTGGCTCCGCCGGTTCCGGCTCCGGCATGGCGACCGAGACAGTTTCGCCCGGCGACATCTTGCGCTTGGTCTCGACAACGGCCTTGCCGTCGACCAAGACCGCGCCCTGCCTGATCAGCATCTGCACGCGGCTGCGCGACATGTCCGGGCCGAGCCTGCCTGCCAGCCACTGATCGAGGCGTTGGCCGGCATCGTCGGCGCCGGCCACGAGCACGATCGGTTCTGCCTGCATGAATTGGTCCTCTATCAATCCGGGGGCCTCTTCGTTATGAGCGCTCATCGAGAATCGTTCCGGAATGTTTGCCATGGCCCGCCCCGCCGCCGACGAAGACGCCGTTGTTGAAGGCGGGGAAAAGCCGCTCAACCCCGAGATCGAAAAGGTGCGCGGCAGGCTCATCCGCTTCATGGCCATCAATCTCGGCCTGCTCTTGCTGGCCCTTATGGTGGTGATCGCGGCGATTGTCTACAAATCACGCAAGGCAGCGCCGGTGAGCCCGCCGCGGGCCGGCGACATCCAGGTGCCCGCCGGCGAACCGCTCAGCGGAGACATCGTGCTGCCGGTCGGCGCCAGGGTGGTCAGCCAGTCGCTATCCGGCAATCGCGTCTCGATCGACGCCGAACTTGCCGATGGCAGCCGCACGATCTTCGTCTACGATATGGGCGAGCGGCGCATAATCGGCCGCTTCGCAATCCGCAACAAATGAAGCCCGGCGCGCAATGACCGGCTTTGCCGAAAACCGTCATATCGCCACCGTTGCGCTGGTCGTCGACAGCTATGACGAAGCAATCGACCGGTATGTCGAGCGAATGGGCTTTGTGCTCCTGGAGAATGTGGACCTTGGCGGCGGCAAGCGCTGGGTGACGGTCGCGCCGGCCAGCGGGCGCGGCGCGCGGCTGCTTCTGGCCGAGGCCTCCGACGAGGCACAAAGGAAGAGCATCGGCAACCAGACCGGCGGGCGGGTTTTTCTCTTCCTGGAAACCGACGACTTTGCCCGCGATCATGCGGCGATGGTGGCGAAGGGCGTCGAATTTCGCGAGCCACCCCGCTTCGAGCCCTACGGCACGGTGGCGGTTTTCGCCGATCTCCACGGCAATCTATGGGACCTGATCGAGCCAAAACGCTAGCAGCAGCCAGCTTTTTCTTGATCCCGGGAAAGCCGGCGGACCCCAGTTGCTTTTTCTCCGCCGCCAGCCTATATCGCCGGTTCTTGAACGCGCCCATCGTCTAGCGGTCAGGACACCGCCCTCTCACGGCGGGAACAGGGGTTCGATTCCCCTTGGGCGTACCAAGAAGGCGACGGCTCAGCCGTTGATGATCCCTCCAGCATCAAACAATGTTCAAGGCCTCCGCGGAAGCTTCGTCATATGCGCGCATATGACCGCATGGAGCGCTGGCAAAAGCCGGGCTCGGAGCTATGGCATGGCGGCTTCGATTAACGTTTCGTTTACCTATAATCTGTCTATTGGAGACAATTCACCCGCGACCACGGATGTACTGGCGCTGCGGTGAAAACAAAGGTCGGCCCACTGCCGGCCTTTTGTTTTTTGGCCGGCCGCTGCGGGCAGGGCTGCCTCCAATGCTTTCGGCAAGAGCTTTCGCCAAAGCATATTGCCCTTGCCATCTCCAGCCCTACCATCAATCCTGACGATCGCACGCGGGCGGCCGGAAGGGTCGACGGTGGAGGAATTGCAATGAAAAGAACCGCTGGAATGCTCCTGATTAGCGGCGCATTGGCGATTGGCGCCACCTGCCCGTCGGCTGCCGCCCAGCTCAACACGATGGACGAAGTCGGCACGGCGATCCAGGCATGCTGGACGCCGCCGGCGGATGCTGGAAATTCCATCGTCACTCTGAGCTTCAGCTTCAAGCGCGACGGCACGCTGCTTGGTCCGCCACGGCCGACCGCCGCCAAGGTGGCCGGCGACGACAAGGCGCGAAAGTCGTTCATCGACGCCGCAATGACCGCGGTGAAGAATTGCACGCCGCTCAGCCTTTCGCCGCAACTGGCGCAAGGGATTGCCGGCAACGTGTTCACCTTGCAATTCGTATCTCCCAAGATCGGCCAATAGCTGTTTTCCGCAACTCTCCGCGCAGGGCGCGCCGCGGCTTAATGCGCTAGAGCCGTTCGGCGTTCGGATCGCCGATCCGATCGTGTCCCGGGGAGTGGTGTAGCTGACGGCATTGGTCGCCGTGCTCTCCGGCATGGGCCGGGCTGATCAGCGCG
>NZ_VFUH01000003.1:0-537552 GCF_006440475.1 Mesorhizobium sp. B2-6-1 | reverse complement strand
CATGTAGACGGTGCGCGTGTTGAGCCGGTGGTCGACGACATTGTCGGCCAGCCCGATATGCTGCAGCAGGCCGGTGGTCACCATGTGCCAGGTGCCGTAGAGGCGCGGCAACCCAATCAGCACCACCGGTATCCATGACCTGAGGACGACCGCGACAGCGATCGTCGCAATGTACACGGCAACATGCCACCGCGCGGCCGTCACGGCCTTTGCCCATTCCATTTCCGGAACATAGCTCTTTTCCTCGTCGGACAGCTTGCCGAACGCCTGGCGCACGAGCGTCGGCAGCGAATAGCGGAAATCGAGGATGCCGGTGAAGGCCAGCGCCGCCTTCAACAGGTCCGGCGGCCGCATGACGGCGATCTCGGCATCGCGGCCGACGATGATGGTGTCGGTGTGGTGGCGGGCATGGCTCCAGCGCCACTGCACTGGATTGCGCATCAGCATGAAGGAGGCGATGTGGTACACGACATCGTTCATCCAGCGCGTGCGGAAGGCCGTGCCATGGCCGCATTCGTGCCAGCGCGAGTCGCTAGACGAGCCGTAGAGCACGCCGTAGATGAATAGGAACGGCACCACCCACCATGAGCCCCAGAACCATATGATGCCGGCGGCCGAGGCCAGGATCGCAACAATCCAGATGATGGTGTCGCGGATCGCCGGCCCGTCGGAACGCTGCATCAGCTCCTTCATCACCTTGCGGGGGACATCGGTGTGGTACCATTCGGCGGAGGCCAGGCCGGTCTCGATCGCGGCTCTGGTGCTTTCACCGACCAGGCTGTAATCCCGCTTTTTTGCCATCGTCTTCACACGGGCCTCCAAACTTCTCGCACCGCTCGCAATCCGGTCCGCCGGCCGGAGGGCTTGCTTTGAATACATGTCGCGCTCATGCCGGGCCCGCCAGTCTCCGGAAATTGCCGGAAGGCCGAGGATAATCCTGTTCGGGCTGGCGGGCGATCGCCGCAATCCTGGCTTCGGCGCCGGCGATCGCTTCCCTGCCGTCCAGGACCCGGAACACGGCATCGTAGGCGCGGCCTTCGTCATGCTCCAGCCAGATCATCTCGCCGCGTTCGCGCGCGGCGAGATCGCCGAGCACATGATGCGTCGATGGCTCGATGCCCAGCGCATAGTGTCCGGCCTGGAAATTCTGCCATTGATAGGCGCAAGGCAGCTGGTCTTTCCGCGTCACCATTTCGAAGCCGAGGCCGAGCCGGTCGTTGACCACCGCCACTGGTACCTCGCCCTTTCCATCGGCGTCCATTTCATGCTGCCAGACCTGTTCGCTGAACCCCATTCGCGGTTCCGGCACGGTGCGGTAGCCGACCTTCTGCGCCTCATAGCGCTCGCCGGCATGGCCGGCCCACACCACGTCGCGGATTGGCGCGAGGTAGCGTGAGCCCTCGTCAAGCAGGGGATGACTGACATTCACATGGTAGAAATACATATGCGGCGTGCGATTGAAGCCATGGTTCACGACGCGGTCGGACAGCCGGATCTCGTTGCCGCCGACATCCGCCTCGATCCGCCGGATCAGATGCAGATCCTCGCCGAATACCGCCGATTGCTGGACGATGCCTTCGGCCCACAGCACGCAGCGGTCGCCGTCCCACGCCTCACCGTAGCCGGTCAGCCGCGCCGGGATGGTGCCGACACGGCCATGCAGCGAATGGATCACGGTCTTCTTGCCGGGATAGTTGTAGTTCTCGGCCGGCACCTCTTCCCGACCCAGTATATGGTCGAGGCCGCAGGTGACCAGCAAACCGGAAAAGGAGCGCGCCCAGGCCAGCCCCCCTTCCCCCTCATAGTCGTGAAGACCGGGGTTGCGAAAACCGCCCGGCGAGTGCCAGCCGATCGCCTGGCCCTTGAAGTCGCAATCGGCGATGTCGAGCGCGCGGTCGACGAGTGCGGTGAAGCGCAGGCCGGAGCCGGTGCGGAACTCCAGCATGCGGACACCGCGCTCCACCCCGTCGCCGAGCGTCATCAGCCGCACGCCGGCGAACTGCGACAGCATGCCGGAGCGTTCCGAGACCTGCCGGCGCGAGAGCGTCTTGCCGTAAAGCTCTACCATGCCGTCACTGCGCCCTCTTCATCAGAGCCGACAGGTCGGCGCCGGTGATGATGCTTTCCACGGTCAGCAGATCGGTATCGGCGACCGTCTGCTCGGCAACGATCTCGCCGCGGCGCATGACGATGATGCGGTCGGCAACCTCGAACACGTGATGGATGTTGTGGGTGATGAGCAGCACCGAATGGCCGGCCTGACGCATCTCCTTGACGAAGCGCAGCACGCCATGGGTTTCCTCGACGCCGAGATTGTTGGTCGGCTCGTCGAGGATGATCACCTTGGCGGCGAACTGCATGGCCCGCGAAATGGCGATCGACTGGCGCTCGCCGCCCGACAGCGTTGAGACCAGCGCGTCGGCGTCGAGTTTCTTCGAGATGCCGACGCGCTTCAGCAGGGAGGAGGCAGCATCGCGCAGCTTGGCGAGATCGAGCGGCGCAAACACGCCCAACCATTTGAAATTGACCGGTTCGCGGCCGAGGAAGAGGTTGCGCGCGATACTGAGATCCGGCGCCAGCGACGTATCCTGGTGGATGGTCTCGATGCCGAGATCCATCGCGTCGCGCGTCGAGCGGATCGAAACCTTCTGCCCGCGCACATAGATGTCACCGCGATCGACCGGGAAGACGCCGGAGATCGCCTTGATCAGCGTCGATTTGCCGGCGCCATTGTCGCCGAGCAGGGCCACTATCTCGCCTTCTCTCAGCGTCAGTGAGGCATTCTTCAGCGCGCGCACGCTGCCGAAGGATTTTTGCAGGTTCTGCAGCCGAAGCACTTCTTGCATCATCGTCAGCTCCTTGCCGCGTTTTTCTGCAGCAAAGCATGCAGGATGAGCATGGCGAGGATGATCACGCCGACGAAGATGTTGTAGGCGAGGCCGGGCACGCCGACGAGCACGATGCCGTTACGGATGGCGCGCAGCATCAGCGCGCCGACGATGGTGCCCAGGATGGTGCCGCGTCCGCCGGTCAGCGCCGTGCCGCCAACCACCACCATGGCGATCACTTCGAGCTCATAGCCTGTGCCGGCCACCGGCGATGCGGCCGAAATACGAAAGGCGCTGATCATGCCGGCAAGCCCGGCCAGCACCGAGGTGGCGATGAACAGCCAGATCTTGACGGCGTCCGCCGGCACGCCGCGCGCCACCGCCGCGTTGCGGTTGGAACCGATGGCGCTGATCCAGTTGCCGAGCTTGGCATAGCGCAGGACGTAGATTGCGAGCAGGGACAGGCCGACGAACCACCACAGCGAGGTGTAGAAGCGGAACGAGCCGATATTGAAGCTGCCGGCAAGCAGCGTCACGAAGAAGCCAGGCTGGTCCCACGACTTCAGCGGGAAACCCTGGGTGATGTAGAGGGCCGCGCCGCGCACGATCAGCAGCATGGACAGGGTCACCAGGAACGACGAGATGCCGATCTTGGTGACGATCACCCCGTTGATCGCCCCGATCGCGATGCACAGTAAAAGTCCAGCCAGAAGGGCGACGCCGATATCCACCCCGCCGTTCTGCACCAGAAGCATCACGATCACCGGCGCCAGGCCGAATACGGCACCGACCGACAGGTCGAACTCGCCGGCCGTCAAAAGCAGCGTCATGCCGAGCGCGATGATGCCGAGCTCGGGCAGGAACGCCATCATGTTGGAGATGTTGAGCGGCGACAGGAAATTGCCGTCCGCGACCGCGAACACCACGAGAAGGACGACGAGGATGATGAACGAGGAAAATTGCGGCGAGCGCATCAGCCTCGACCTGCTCCTGGCGCTTGTTGCGCCCTCTTCCGCGGTGACTGCCATGACGTTCTGAACCATGCTGTTTGCAGGCGCCCGCCGCCGGCGCGGCGGGCGTCCATCTTCACTTCTTGTCGTAGAGTTTGAGGATCGGCTCGACGCTCGAGGCGTCGTAGAGACCGAAGGTATGGATGTCGTAGCCGATCGGCTCGCCCGAGGCGGCAAGCCCGAGCAGCGCCACCGGCATGAAGCCCTGTGCCGATGGGTACTGCCAGGCGGCCGCGTTGACGAAACCGTCCTTGACGGCTTGCGCTGTCTCCTTCGAATTGCCCCAGCCGACGACCGGGATCTTGCCGGCCGGCACGCCGGCGCCGTCGAAGACCCGCTTGACGCTGGCCGCCACGGAATCGCCGAGCGCGATGATCGCCGGCGGATTGTTGGCAACCATATAGTCGGTCATCTTGGCGATGATGCCGGCCGGATCGGTGCCGCAATCAACCACGTCGTACTTGATGCCGAGCGGATCAAAGACGCTGGCGATGCCTTCGGTCTCGAGCTGCTGATAGCTGGCGCCGGGGACTTCGACCGGCAGGAAGACCTTGTCGCCCTGCTTCACCATCTTGTGGTCGACAAGATACTTTGCCCAGATCGCCCCTGCCTCCTTCAGGTCGGCGCCGACATAGGCCTGCCGCCCCGTCGCCGGGTCGTCGGTGTTGAAGAACACGATCGGGATGCCGGCGGCCTTCGCGGCCTTGACCTCCTCGGTCCACAGGCCGGGCTGCGCCGAGGTGGTGGCAATGCCGTCGGGCTTGGCGGCAAGCGCGGAATTGAAGGCTTCCTTCTGCGCCGCCATGTCGCCGCCGCTGAAGGAGATCTTGCAGGTCACCTTGAGCTGGTCGCAGGCCTTGGTAGCGCCGGCGTTCCAGTCGATCCAGAAAGCGTCCGACGGACCGCCATGCGACAGCAGATAAAAGGTCTTCTGGCCGTCCTGTGCCTGCGCGGCCGACCCGAACGCGATGCCGGCAAGCACAGTCGCGGCGGCCGCCAATTTCAATGCAAATTTCAACATTGCTTTCCTCCTTGTTTGGAGCCGTGCCGCCATGCACAGGCGGCGCGGCCGGCCGTCACAGGCCGTTGGCGCGGAACTTCCCGTCGAGGAATGTCTTGGCGCGCGGCACGTCGTCTTCCGACAGGTGCTCGATGATGACCGGAATGTTCGGGTGCTTCTCGGCAAGCCGCTGAAGATAAAGGTCGTAGTTGAGCGAGCCGAGGCCGGGCGCCGGCAGTTCGATCTCGCCGACGCCGCGGAAGGTGTGGCTTTCCATGGCATCCTCATCGCCGATGTCGGCGTGCTTTTCCGACTTGTCGCTGCCCGAGCGCTTGACGTCCTTGGCATGCGCTATCTTGATTTTGTCCGTCAACGTGTCGAACACCTGGTTCAGGATCTGGTCCATCCTGTCGATGTTGTGCGTCTCGAAGTAGTTGGTCGGGTCCATCAAGAGGCCCAGGCCGGGATGGTCGACCTGCGCGAACATCTTGACCGTTTCCTCGACCGAGCCGACGACGTTGTTGACATAGGTTTCGAGCAGGAAGACCGCGCCATGGTCATAGGCGGTTTGCGCAAGATCAGCGATCACCTTGCGGCATTCCTCGAACCCCTCCTCGGTCTTGTTCTTGGGGTGGTGCACCCAGTCGGATTCGGTGTTGTAGGTGCCGGTTTCCGAGATCACGTAGGGCGAGCCGAAATGGCGGGCGTTGCGGATGATTTCCTTGAGGTAGCCGACGCGCTTGTCGCGCTCTGCCTTGTCGGGATGGATGATGTTGGTGTAGCCCGACACGCAGCAGACCGGCAGGTTGTGGTCGCGGAAGACATCGCGCACGGTCTTGGCCTTGTCTTTGGTGATCTGCCCGGCCGACAGGTCGATATCCCTGAAATGCAGATCGAGCTGCACCGTGTTGAAACCGAGCCCGCGGATCTTCTTCGCCGTCTCTTCGAGGCCGTACGGGAAATAGCCCGTGAAAATACCTGCCTGCATCATGGTGTGAATTCCTCCCTGTAAGCGATTCAGTTACCAGTGATTTCAATTGATCGGGTTTGTCGAGATTTCGGAAAGCTTGACCGTGCGGCCCGAAGCGATCGAGCGATAGCCCGCCTCTACCAGCGCCATGGTCTTGACGTTGTCGGCGACGGAAAGCGCCGGTGGCGTGCCTGTCTTCACGGCGTGCTGGAGTTGTTCCATCACGCCGATGAAAGCATGCGGGAACCACATCGTGTCCCAGCTTGGGCTGACCCACTCGCCATCCGTTGTCTCGGCCGAGGCATAGGTGAGCGTCGAGGCCGCACCGGTCGGCCAGCCGATCGTGCCCTTGGCGACGCCCTTGGTGCCGTCGACGCGCCAGTTGATGTGCTGGTCGTCCTTGTAGCCTTCTTGCCGCGGACCGGACCAGACATCCTCCAGCGACACGGCGAGCACGCCGGACGGGAAGCGCAGCGTCGAGACG
This sequence comes from Mesorhizobium sp. B2-6-1, assembly GCF_006440475.1. Classification (NCBI taxonomy): domain Bacteria; kingdom Pseudomonadati; phylum Pseudomonadota; class Alphaproteobacteria; order Hyphomicrobiales; family Phyllobacteriaceae; genus Mesorhizobium; species Mesorhizobium sp. B2-6-1. Next base: position 531,260 of record NZ_VFUH01000003.1, on the reverse strand, counting down.
GTGATGCCGTCGGTGTGTTCGAAAGTCGTGCGCGGATCCTTGCGCGTCAGCGTGGTGATCTCATCGGGATCGCCGAACAGGAAACGCAGCACGTCGAGATGATGCACGCTCATGTTGGCAAGCGTCAGCCGGTCGTACTCCTCGAGGAAGCCTTGCCAGTGCGGGATCGCATGCATGTCGATCTGCGCGAAGACGACGTCGCCGAGCGCGCCGCTGTCGATGATCTGCTTCAGCACGCGCATCGACTGGTCGTAGCGCATGTTCTGGTTGACCGAGAGGATCTTGCCCGCCTTCGCCGCCTCGTCGCGCAGCTTCACCGCTTCCTCGACCGACAGCGCCAGCGGCTTCTGCGCCAGGATCGCCTTGATGTGCTTCTGCTCCAGCGCGTGGCGGATCAGCGCCGGCTGCTGGTCCGGCGGGAAAGCCAGGTCGATGATCTCGACTTGCGGATCCTCGATTAGTCGTTCCGGCGTGTCGTGGACGGTCGGAATGCCCCAGCGCGTGGCGACCTTCTGCGCATTCGCCCTTGTACGCGAAGCGATCGCCACGACAGGAAAGCCTGCTTCCTTATAGGCCGCGAGATGGCATTCGGCCATGATCATGCCGGCGCCGACGCAGCCGATCTTGAATTCCCTGGTGCGAACCTTCACGTCCGGCTCGAAGCCTTTGCCTGCCATCTCTTCCTCCCAGAATTCTGTCTTCGCGGCCGTCGTCATCTCGCCAACGCGCTTCCAGATGCTGGCAACCGGAGCCGCGGCATGCGGATCGGATCAGGCATTGGAATTCCTCCCTCAGGGCCAATGTTTCCTCCACAGCCATGAGGGACATTGACGGCAGTACGGGAAGGCTGTCAACATCATAAATAATCAAAACACCTCATAACATCGCAACGAGGCAGGGAAATGCGTCATACGGAGATCCATCTAGCGCTCATGATGCCTCGATTTGATGGGAAATCTATTTTCCCATGCCGACGCGATCCTGCCGGGCGATCTGATTTAGCCTGGCTGCTTGCGCATCGGCCAAGGCCGGATACATCATTTCCCATCAGAATCGCGGATGGCGAAGAGCAGTCGCCACCCGGCCGGCGGTCGGCATTGCGTGATCCTGATGCATTGAGGAGATGAAAGACGGTGCGTTCCACCCTGACTGACATAGCCCGGGAAGCCGGCGTTTCCGCCGCCACCGTCGACCGTGTTCTCAACAACCGTCCGGGGGTGCGGGCGCGCACGCGCGAAATCGTGCTCGAAATGGCGCAGCGTCTTGGCTACATCGCCGAAGGCGCGAACGGGGCACCTCTCAAGCCCTTGTCCGGCGATGTCATCCGGCTCGACTTCGCGCTGCCGGCCGGCACCAATTCCTTCATCAAGATGCTGCATCGCCACATCGAAGCCCAAGCCTTGGCGCGGCCGGATCTCGATGTCCACATCGCCACCATAGAGGGCTTCAATCCCGACCGGCTCGCACGCCTTTTGCAGGATCTGCGCGGCCAGACTCAGGGCGTCGGCGTCATCGCGCTCGACCATCCGACGGTGCGCGAGGCGATCCGCTCGCTGTCGGCCAACGACGTCAAGGTGGTGACCATCGCCTCCGACATCCTGCATGTGCCAAGGGTCGCGTATATCGGCATCGACAACCGCGCCGCCGGACGGCTGGCGGGCTATTTGCTCAACCGTTTCATGGGGTCGGAACGTCCTGGCAAGGTGGCGCTGTTCGCCGGCTCGCTCTCCTATCGCGGCCATGAGGAACGCGAGATGGGATTCCGGCACATATTGGCCGAGGAATCGCCCAATCTGGAGATCGTCGAAATGCGCGAGATGCTTGACGACCGCGAAAAGGCCTATTCGGAGGCATCAGCCCTTCTGGAGCGGCACCCCGACCTGGCCGCGATCTACAATGTCGGCGCGGGCAACACCGGCATTGCCCGCGCGCTCAAGGAGCGCGGCCGTGCGATATCGATGGTTTTCCTCGGCCATGAGGTAACCGAAGGCACCAAGGAGCTTCTGCTCGACGGCACGCTCGACGCGGTCATCGACCAGAACCCGCGCGTCGAAGCGCGCGAAGCGCTCAACACCTTGACCCACGCGGTCCGGAGACTGCCTTACGAATTGCACCAGCCGAGGCTCCAGGTAATCTTCAAGGAGAACATCCCGGAGATCTGACACTCTCTGAAATGGAGCGGCGCCGGAACCCCTGCCCGTTCAGCACGCCCGCTACTGGACGGCCGCGACTTCCGCGCCGGCCGCGTCGACAAAGCTCTTGTCGATCCATTTGCCGTAGTCGATCGAGCCCTTCAAAAGCCCGGCACCGGCCATGAATTTCTCTTCGCCCTTGAGCGCCTCGATCGCATCGTCGGTCAGCCTCGGATCCTGGTGGAAAACGCCGTCCGCATAGGTCTTGCGTACCGATTTCTCCGACGACTTGGTCGCCTCGACGAATGCCTTGATCGTCTCGTCGGGATGGGCATCGGCCCAGCGCGAAATCTCGATGTCGACCTTCAGCAGCCGCTTGACCAGGTCGGGATATTTCGCCGCGAAGGCACCGTTGACCGAAATGACGTTCGGCACGTTCCATTCCGGATGGGTGCTGGTGTCGAAGAGCACCCGTGCCTCGCCGGTGTCGACCAGCTTGGCCGCGGTCGAATCCGTCTCGACGAGGGCGTCGATGTCGCCGCGCAGCAGTGCCGGGCCGGATGCCTCGAAAGGCAGGTTCAATCCCTCGACATCACCGGTCGTCAGGCCGACGCTGTTCAGCGCCTTGCTGAAATTCGAGTGCCGCACCGTGCCGGTGAGATAGGCGACCTTCTTGCCTTTGAGGTCCTGCAGCGTCTTCAGTGGAGAGTCGGATTTGACCACGATATACGAGCCGCCCGACCGCACATAGCTCGACAGGCCAATCAGCTTGACATCGGCGCCGGAGGCGGCGACGCGCAACGCGGGATTGTTGCCGGTATAGGTAAATTCGATGGCGCCTGTCGCAAGCGCCGTCGTCGCCTCGGAGCCGCCATTGAAGGTGACAAGTTCGACCTTGATGCCGTCCTTGGCGAACTCCTTTTCCCACCAGCCGTCCTTCTGTGCGAGGACGAATTTGAGGTGCCCCGGCGCGGTGCTGCCGATGCGGATGATTTCGGGCTTGTCCTGCGCAAAGGCGGGCATGCCGCCAAGGCCGATGACGACGGCAATGGCGCCCTTCAGGAACAGCCGGCGAAATCCGTCGAATGCAATGTTGGACATGAGGAACATCCTTGCTGATTGGAATGAGTGAACGGCTCAGATGAGCGAGGACTCGGACTGGCCTTTCCAGGCGGTCGCCCAGCGCTCGAACCAGACGAGCAGATAGTTGACGGTGAGCCCGATGACGGTCAGCGTCAGGATGCCGGCATACATGTCCGCCGTTTCCATCATCAGCTGCGAGTTCTGAATAAGGAAGCCGAGGCCGGATTTGGCCGCCAGCATCTCGGCGCCGATCACTGCGAACAGCGACGACTTCACCGCCAGCCTTGCGCCGGCGACAACAGAGGGGATGCTGGCCGGCAGGATAACCTTCCGGAACAGGTCGAAGTCAGACGTACCCATCGAGCGCGCCGCCTTGATCAGCAGCGGATCGACCGACTTGACGCCGCTGATCGTGTTGACCAGCAGAAAGAAGACCGAGGAGTAGAAGGTGATCGCCACCTTCGATTCCTCGCCGATGCCGAGCAAAAGGATGAACACCGGAAGCAGCGCGAATTGCGAGGTGTTGCGCAGCGTCTGCACAAGCAGGTCAGAGACCTTCTCGAACAGCGAGTAGCGCCCCATCAGCAGGCCGAGCGGAATGGCCACCACCACGCCGAGAGCGAAGCCGATCGCAGCGCGCTGCAGGCTGATGCCGATATGTTCGACCAGAACGCCCGAGGCGAGCAGGTTCCACCAAGCGACCAGCACCTCGCTCAGCGGCGGAAAGAAGATGCGGTTCAGCCAGCCGAGCCGTGGCGCGATTTCCCACACGAGAAAGAACAGGCCGAGCAGCGGCAAGCCGTAAAGGAAAGTCCCGTGGCTCGTCCCTTTGCGCCGGACCTTGGCACTGTGGGCGGTGATGGCCGGGACTCTTGCGGCGGCCGCCGTCTCGCCGACGCCGGCAAACAGATGAAGAGCGCCGGCAGGGCCGAACTTTTCGGTAAGATAAGCCATGGCTCTACCTCCTCAATGACTGAAGGCTGGCGACAGCGTCCAGTCCTTTTGCGCCTTGTTGACCTCATCGCGCAGCGCGTCCCAGACGCGGCCGCGATATCCGTTGAATCCGGTGCTGGCGCGGATGTCCCCGTCGCGCGGCCGTGGCAGGTCGATGTCTATGATCTCCTTCACCGCGCCCGGCCGCGCCGTCATCACCACCACGCGGTCAGCGAGGAAGATTGCCTCGTCGATCGAATGGGTAACGAAGATCACTGTTGTCTTGATCTTGCCCCAGATCCGCAGCAACTCGCCCTGCAGGAGCTCGCGCGTCTGCTGGTCGAGTGCGGCGAAGGGTTCATCCATCAAAAGCACTTCCGGGTTGCTCGCCAAGGCGCGAGCGATCGCCACGCGCTGCTGCATGCCCCCGGAGAGCTGGTTGGGGAAACGGTCCTCAAAACCGGCAAGACCGAACAACGATAACAAATGGCGCGCCGTCACCGTGCGCTCGGCCTTGGCGACGCCACGCACCTCCAGCGCGTATTCGATGTTGGCCAGCGCCGTGCGCCAGGGAAACAGCGCATATTGTTGGAAGACATAGCCGGTCTTAGGATCCGGCCTGGTGATGCGCCGGCCGTCGAGCTGGACATCGCCGCCGCTCGCCTGCGTCAGCCCGCCGATGATGTCGAGCAGCACAGATTTGCCCGAGCCGCTCGGGCCGACCAAAGTGATGAACTCGCCTTTGCGGATCGAAAGATCGACGCCGTCGAGCACGGTGACGCGGTCGGTCTCCTCGCCGTCGACGGTGACGAACTGCCCCGGCTTGAGCAGAAAGGTCTTCTTGATATCGCTGACGACGATGCGGTCCATGTCCTGTCGCTTCCTATTGCGCCACGCGGATGCGGTGCGTCGGGTCGAATTCAGAGCCGCCGGCCTTGCCGCGCTTCCAGCCGAGCGCGCGGGCGTAGCCGCCGAACAGTTGACGTGCCTCGACCTGCGCTTCCGTGATGCCGGTCGGCCCCTCGGCGAACTCGGCCACGTAAAGCGCGTCGGTCGGGCAGTAGATTTCACAGAGAAAGCAGGTCTGGCAGTCGTCCTGACGGGCGATCACAGGCGCGCCGTCCTTGGTAGCGTCGAACACATTGGTCGGGCACACCTTGACGCAGATGTCGCATTCGACGCAGCGAGCGGCCGAGACGATCTCGATCATGACGCCAGCTCCGCCAGGCGCTCCGGCGCCCCGGCAATGCGGAAGTCGTCGACGCCGGTGATGACCAGCCGATGCGCGAGGGCCGGGTTCTTGCCCTGCAGATCGGTGCGCCGATGCATGCCGCGGCTTTCTGTCCGATGCAGCGCGGCCGCCACCGACCAGCGCCCCGCGGCGGCGATCGACGCCGCCTCGCGCGCGCGGACCCGGTCCACCCCTTCGCCCCGCAGATGATCGCGCACGTCGCGCCAGACACTCTCCAGCCGCCCCCGGCTTTTCTCCAAGCTCTCGCCGTTGCGGAAGAAATTTTTGTCGAGCGGCGTCACCTCGTTGCGCACCGCCTCGATGACCTCGCCTGCAGCGATGTCGGCACGCGGCGAGGCCGCCGGGCGCAGGCCGGCCTGGCCGAGTGGTTCGACGGTGTCGCGGAACGCCCTGCCGCCGCGACGCTTCGAATGGGTCGAGGCGCCCTTGCCCGCCCACCAGCCGCTGGCCAGCGCCCAGGAGGAATTGACGGCGCCGCCGCCCGATACCGCTCCGGTCATGATCTCGCGGCTGGCGGCGTCGCCTGCGACATAGAGGCCGGGCACGCGGGTGGCGCAGTCGTCGGAGACGATGTCGATGCCGCCGGTACCGCGTACCGTGCCTTCGGCGCGCAGGGTGATGCGGAACAGCTCGGTGAATGGATCGACACCGGCGCGGTCATAAGGCACGAAGCAGTTCGGCTGCCCTTGGCGCAACCAGCCTTGCAGCGCCGGCTCCGCTTGATCGAGGCGCGCATAGACCGGTCCCCCGATCAATGCGCGCGCCACCTCGTCCTCGCGGTCGCCGATGCCGTTGCGCAGCGGCTCACCGGCAGGGCCCAGGATCGGCGATCCATCCTCGCGATGGAACGAGGCCCAGCGGAACGGCAGCCCCTTGTTCAGCGAAGATCCAAAGGGCGCCAACGTGTATTTGCCGGTAAACTCCATGCCCGACAGGCTTGCGCCGGCCTCCGCCGCCATCAGATAGCCGTCGCCGGTCAGTCCAGTCCCGCCGAGGATGCGCTCACGGAAAGCGCAGCCGCCGGTCGCCAGCACCACTGCGTTGGCGTCGACGCGCCAGTCCTGGCCGGCCTGCCGGCCGATACCGGCCGCGCCTACGACGGCATCGCCATCCGACAGGAGTTCCAGCGCCGGATGGTGGTCGAGCACGGTAACGCCAGCCAGAAGCACGCGGCGGCGCATGAAGCGCATATAGTCGGGCCCGCGCAGATTGGCGATGTAGAGCCGGCCGTCATCCTCGCTTGGGAACGGATAGCCCCACTCGGAAAGCCTGAGCAGGTTGCGATAGGCCGTGTCGACGCAGCGCAGCATCCAGCGCTGGTCCGCAAGCTCGCCGGTGCGCTGCCAGCGTCGCTCGACCACCGCATGCCTGTTGTCGCCCGGCGGTACGCACCAGGCACCCGTATTGGACGGCGCGGTGGCGCCGCTGGTGCCGAGATAGCCCTTGTCGGCCAGCACCACCTGCGCGCCGCTTTCGGCAGCGGCGACCGCCGCCCAGGCTGCGGACGGGCCTCCGCCCAGCACGAGCACGTCGGTCTGGAGTTGCAGCCTGTCGGACGCGGATTTTTGAGGCATGGGCATGGATGCTCTGCGAAGGAGTGCGAGGCGCTAAGCAGCGCGCGCAGCGCCCGAGAACCACGCCGGCTCATTGCCGGCGCTCCATTTGATGTTGCAGCCGATCGACGGCACCTGGCCGGCGGCGGGCCTGCCGCCCTCCAGCACCGCGTCGACCGCCGCGCGCAGATCGGTACCCGTCACCGCCTTGCCATTGCCCGGCCGCGCATCGTCGAACTGGCCATGATAGGCAAGCCGCCGGTCGGCGCCGAACAGGAAGAAGTCGGGTGTACAGGCCGCGCCATAGGCTTTCGCCGTCTGCTGCGAGGCATCCTTGAGATAGGGGAAGGAATAGCCGAATTTCTCCACTTCCTCGCCGATGCGGGCCAGCGTCTCTTCGGGATGCGCCTCATGGTCGTTGGCATTGATGGCCACCACTTGCAGCCCCTTGCCCGCATATTCCCTGGCGAAAGCGGCAAGCTGCTCGCGGATCAGCACGACGAAAGGGCAGCGGTTGGAGATGAAGGCGACGAGCAAGGCGGGCTTTGCATCGAAATCGCCGAGCCGGTGCGGCACGCCTTGTGCGTCGGGCAGCAGGAAATCGGCCGCTTTGGTGCCAAGCTCGATCGAGTTGGATTCTGTCTTCGGCATCGATGCGCTCCCTTCTTGCTGCCGCTCAGATGGACCATGCCGTGCAGCGCCGGACGAAGTTAGTCTATTAATTTAGTAGAATTATAGGCTAGACAACCCGCCTCCGGTCAACCGCGCCGCTTGGAATATCGTGCCAATGTTTCGGGCCGGGCGAAAAGTTTGTTCGAACGGAAGGCCGTTTTGAAAGAAATGAGATTTGGCGGGGAGCGAAGCGCCAACTGCCTTCGTCGTCCGCGTCGAGCTTGGTCAGGAAACGGTTTCCTTGCGGACAATTGCCCTGTCATCCCCGCCGACATCGATCGCGATCCGCTCGCCGGAAACAATGCCGTCAATGTCGCAGACCACCAGCGGCATGCCGATCCCGTAGAGAAATTCCGCGACGATGGCGCCCACCGCCAGGATCGGGTCAGGCCGTTCCAGGAGGATGCCGGCCGGAGCCGTGCCCCTGCGGATCGCCTCGGCCAGCACCGAGGACGAAGACGAGGAGCCGCGCCCGCTCGGCATGACCAGGATTTTCCCGGCGACGTTCTGGCCGAGACCCGGATGCGAATGATCCGTTATGTCGCCGGTCGTGGCATCAACGCCGCCCCAGAAGCTCAGCGGCTGCGAGAATACCAACGCCCGGCCCTCGGCACTGCCGGCCAGTTGGAAGGTGCCGGATCGCTGGACGACGCCCGGTTCCACCGGCGCGGTCATGACGCGCCCCGCACGACATGCCCCACCGCGGCGGAGCGGATGCAATCCGCCATATCCGCGAACGCAACCGTCACGCCGATATTGCCCGGAGCGTAATGCGCCCATTTGCCGGAATTGGTCATCACCACGCCGTCGAGCCGTTCCAGAATCGCAGTGACATAGGTGCAGGTGTCGGCGACGGGGATCAGGCCGAACGCCTGTGTGCCATCAAGCGCGCCCTCCTCCTGCAATCGCGTCAGCGTCGCGCGACCGGTGTTGACATAGATCGGGATGCCCCTGCCCGGCGCGATGGCACGCAGCAAGGGCAGCAGGCGCATCCATTCCGCATGCGAGAAATGCGGAGTGCCCAGCGACACGGCCGCCAGCGGCGCCCCGTCGGGTACGCGCGACAGGTTGGCCAGTGCATGATCGATATCGGCGCGCGTGATGCGGATCGTCTCTTCCGGCGCTTGACCATGGAACGCCTCGTCGAGCGTTCCCGCTTCGGGCGTGATGCCGACCGCATGGAACAGCGCCACGGCGCCGGTAGTCGCTGCTGCCGCGCCCAGCGCCTTCAGCTGGTCCTCGTCGCGCGGCCGTGGCAGACCTGTGACAACCGGAACGCGATCGCCGCTGGGTTGCCCGATGATCAGTCCGACGCCGACGAACAGGGCGTCGCTCGGCTCTGGCTCAGCAAAGTCCAGCTCGAACAGGATGCGGCCGCGCCGGTTCTCGCTCAGATGCAGGCCCCAGGCCGGCGCGCGGCCCGTCATGGCGCAGCACAGGTCGATGAAATCGCCATAGCGGTTGGTGCGCGCGCCGATCACCGAATTTGCAAACACGATGGCGTTGGATTCGCCCCAGGCGATCTGCTGCCCGAAATCTGGCCGGAACCGCGTCTGGTAGGGCGCGCAGGTGAAGGTCGCCTGGCAGCCGAGCTCGATATGCGCCTTCATCAGCCGCCGCGCCGGCGCTTCCTCCGCCGCGGGCATCTTCACCATGCCGGGATGGATGAGATCGAATGAGCCGACATTGAGCGTCGTCGGCACCTGCACGCGGCCGCCGCCCTCGACCAGCCGTTCGACGAAATCGAGCCCTGCCGTGCCATGGTAGAGGCAGCCATCGATATGGGCGCCGGCAATGTCGAGGAGGCTGTCCGCTCCGACGGCTTTGGAAAAGGCGACGAGGATCTTCATGGCCGCGGCCGCCGACGGCCCTTGCTCGCCGTCGAGCATGGATTGGTCCTCGGCAGTCAATTCCAACGTCATTGCCGCTCTGGCCCCTACTCGATCTTATGGCGCGAAGGAACGCCAGCAGTTCAGTGAACTACCCCGCAGGGATCAACACCGTGCTCTGCGGGGACCAGCGTAGTACGACATGCTGACCTTCCGCCAGCCTGTCAGCGCCGGTGTTCTGGACGATGACCTTCAGCGTCTGGCCGGCACGCTCGACAAAGTAGGTGCTGTTGTTGCCGGCGAAGATGCGTTTGCAAACCTGGCCCTTCAGTATGTTGGCATCGCCGCCCGAAGTTCCGGCATCCAGGGCAATCCGAATACGCTCCGGACGCACGGCGCAGCTTGCCTTTGCGCCGGCGGCAAGCCTGGCGCCGGCCCCGGCGGCGATCGTCGTGCCGTCCGCCAAGCGGATGCCGTTGCCGGTGGTATCGCCGCGAAAGATGTTGGCATCCCCGAGGAAGATGGCGGCGAATTCGCTTTTCGGCCTGTCGTAGATCTCCTCCGGCGGCCCTTCCTGCACCAGCCGGCCATCGCGCAAGATACCGATGCGGTCGCTCATCGTCAGCGCCTCTTCCTGGTCGTGGGTGACGAAAATGGTTGTGATGCCGATCTCGCGCTGGATGCGCTTGAGCTCGATTTGCATGTCGACGCGCAGCGCCTTGTCGAGCGCGCCGAGCGGCTCGTCGAGCAAAAGCACGCGTGGCTTGGTGACGATGGCGCGCGCCAGCGCGACCCGCTGGCGCTGGCCGCCGGAGAGCTGATGCGGCTTGCGACCGCCGAGCGAGCCGAGCTGAACGAGGTCGAGCGCGCGTTGCACCTCGGTGGCAATCACCGCCTTGGCCTCGCCGCGCACCGACAGGCCGAAGGCGACATTGTCGGCGACGCTCATATTGGGGAACAGCGCGTAGTTCTGGAACACCATGCCGATGCGCCGCTTCTCGACCGGTACCCGCTCGACGCTCTCGCCGCCGATGGCGATGCGGCCGCTGTCGGGAAAATCGAAGCCGGCGATTTGCCTGAGCAGCGTGGTCTTGCCGCTGCCTGATGGCCCAAGCAGCGCGTAGAAGCCGCCATCGACGAAATCGATCGAGACGTCGTCCAACGCCTTGTGCGCGCCGAAGCTGCGCGAGACGTTTGATACCTGAACGCCCGCCATTATTTCTCTCCGCCGAATTTGAAGAAGCGCGCTGTGAGCAGCATCAGCGCCATCGACACCACGATTATGATGGTGGAGACCGCGTTGATCTCGGGCGTGAAACCCTTGCGGATCGCGGCGTAGATCTCGACCGGCAGCGTCGTCTGCCCCGGCGTCGCCAGGAAGTAGGACACCACGAACTGGTCGAACGACACGGCGAACGCAAACAAGCCGCCCGCGATCACACCCGGCATGATCCACGGCAGCGTAACCCGGTTCGTTACCTGCCACTGATTGGCCCCCAGCGAGCGCGCCGCCTCTTCCAGCTCCGGTGCGAAAGTTTGCAGCCGGGCTGAGACGACGACGATGACATAGGGCAATGCCAGCGCGACATGGCCGAGCAGGATGGCGAACAGGCCGCGTCCAATGCCGATGCCGAAGAAGAAGATCAGCATCGCCGTGCCGGTGATCAGCCAGGGAATGGCGATCGGTGGGAACAACAGCGCCTGCAGGAATTTCTTGCCGCGGAATTCATTGCGGTAAAGCGCCAGGGACGCGGCCGAGCCGAGCACGGTCGAGATGACCGTGGTGATGACGGCGATCTCGATGCTGTTCCAGGTGGCGGCGATGAGCTGGTCGTTCTGCCACAGCGAGGCGTACCATTCCGTCGTCCACTCGAACGGCAGCTGGTAGAATGGCGAGACGTTGAACGACATCAGCGCCATGATAATGATGGGCAAATACAGGAAGGCGAGCAGCACCGCGATATAGAGGCGGCCGAGCCACTCCAGGATACGCGTCGTCGCCATCACGCCACCCTCCGCAGCACCGGTGCGGCCAGCGCCAGAATGATCAGCACGACGGCCAGCAGAATGAAGGAGAGTGCGGCCCCCAGCGGCCAGTTGAATACGGCGACGAACTGGTCCTCGATCACCGTGCCGTAAAAGGTACCGCTGCGGCCGCCGAGGATCCGCGGCTCCATGAAGGAGCCGACGACGGGCACAAATATGAGGGCCGCGCCCGCCACCAGGCCCGGCATCGATAGCGGGACAATGACCCGCTTCAGCACCTGCAGCCGCGAGGCGCCGAGCGAGCGTCCGGCCTCGAGCAATGAATCGTCGATCGCCTGCAAAGTGAGATAGCAGGTCAGCACCATGTAGGGCACATAGGAGTGCACCAGTCCGATGATGATCGCCGGATAGGAATACATGAGGTCGATGTTGATCTTGAACGGCAGCACAGCGTTGAGCGCGGTGTCGAGAATGCCGCCTTCGCGCAAAACCATCGCCCAGGAGAAGATGCGCACCAGCCCGTTCGACCAGAACGGCAGGATGACGAGCAGGAAGATCGCCTCGCGGCTGCGCCCCTTCAGCACCTTGGCCAGTACATAAGCCGCGGGATAGCCGATGACGATGCACCACAAGGTCACCTCGAGGCCGAGGCGCAGCGAGGCAAGCAGCAGTGTCAGGTACAGGCTTTGCGAGAAGAAGGCGGCGTAGTTGCCAAGCGTGAACGCCCACGGCTTTCCCGTCAGCGGCAGGTCGGTCATGAACGAGAAGAACACCATGGCCGACAACGGCAGGAAGATCGCCACCGTCAGCCAGAGATAGGCGGGCGCCAGCAGCGGCAGTGCCGACCTCAGCCCGCCGCGCACTGCGACCGCACCCTCTGCTGCCATGCTATCCTCCTCCCCGGATTGGAAGGACCAACCGGCGCGAACACCGGCTGGCCCTGGCGCGGGTTTTACTTCACGTCGACCTTGAGCTGCTGCCAGAGCGCCAGATAGGCCTTGCGCTGCGCATCGGTGATCGGAGCCTGGAACTGGATGCGCTTGGCGACTGTGGGATCACCCATCACCTTGCGGTTGAACGAATCCTCGGGCAACGCTTCCACCGCCTTGGTGTTGGCCGACACCGGTGCACCGACCTTGGTGACCCATTCGACATAGAATTTCGGATCGATCATGTAATTGATGAAGGCTTCGGCGCCCGCGACATTCTTGGAGCCAACCGGGATGGAGAAGGCGTCCAGCCAGGCGACGGCGCCTTCCTGCGGGATCACGAGCGAGACCGGCAGCTTGAAATGCGTCTTGGCGCGGTCGGCCGAACCGCTCCAATAGGTGCCGATGTCGATCTGGTTGGAAGCCACCATCTGGTTCCAGTCGTTCTCCGAGCTCCAGAAGGTCTTGATCTGCGGCATTAGCGAGGTGAGCTTCGTCTTGACCGCGTCCATATCCTTGATGTCGTTGATGTTCTGGCCCGTCGCGATGGCGCCGAACTGCACCGCCTCGACGGCGTCGTCGCGGATGACGACGCGGCCCTTGTGGGCGGGGTTCCACATTTCGGCGATCGACGTCGGCGGCTTGTCGAAGGACTTTTCGTTGATGGCAAGGGCGGTCAGGCCCCACACCCACGGCACGCCATAGACCTTGCCGTCATGGTCGAGCATCGGCGAGCTCGCCTTGTCCTTGCTGATGTCGGCATAGTTGGGCAGCTTGGAGGTGTCGATCGGCTGGATCAGCTTTTCAGCCATTGCCTGGTCGTTGAAGGCGGCGTTGATCATGACGACGTCATAGAGGCCGGGATTGGTGCGGATCTTGGTCAGCATTTCCTGTTCGGAATTGAAGAAGTCGTTGACCACCTTATGGCCGGTCGCCTTCTCGAAGGCGGCGATCGCCCATGGCTCGTCGGCGCCGTAGCCCTTCCAGTTGAGCACGTGCACTTCATCGGCCTTGGCGGCAAAAGTAAGTGCGGAGGTGAAGACGGCCGTCGCCGTCAGCAGGGCAGTGAAGTCAGGCATGCGCATGTTCGTTCCTCTCTTTTGTTTGCCCGCTTCCCGGGCTTAGTCAGGCTGTCTGATGGGCCTTCCGGTTCTGGCCTCGCGCGCCGGTCGAGCCACCGTCGGCATGACTCAGGAAAGTCTGGATTTCCGCGTCTGTGGGCGCGGAGGAACCGCCATGGCGAGTGACCGAAATGGCCGCCGCCGCATTGGCGTAGCGCGCCGCCTCGAAAGGCGGCATGCCGCGCGCGAGCGCACTTACGAAGGCGCCAATATGAGTGTCGCCGGCGCCGTTGGTATCGACCGCCGCCACCTTGAAACCGGGAATGGTCCCGGCGGAACCGTCCGCCAGTCGGATATGGCAGCCCCTGGCGCCGCAGCGGATGACGACGCCGTCGGCCTTGGGACAATGATCGGCAAGCAATCGCGCCGCAAGGGCGTCGGCATCGCCCGGGCCGGCAATGTCGGCGGCTTCCGTCGTATTGCAGCTCAGCCAGGTCGTGCGGGCGAGCACCCGCGACAGGGTGGCGCGCGAAATGTCCGAAACGACCGGCGTCGGGTCGAAGACAAGTGGAATGTCCGCCGGCAGCGTCTCGATCCAGTCGGTGAGCGCGTCGCGGCTGCCGGGATAGCTCAGCGTATAGCCTGACGTGAACACCCAATCCTCGGTCGAGACCAGCACCGGAGCCATCATGTCGAGGCTGAGCACGCTCTCCGCCCCCGGCCACGACACGAAGGTGCGTTCGGCATCGCTGGAGATCATGGCGACGCAGTTGCCGCTATCCATCAGAGGCGAAGGCTGCGTCAGAATGTTGATATCTTCGACGGCGAAGGCGGCGCGCAGGAAGTCGCCATTGGGTCCGCTGCCGAGTTGGCCTGCGAATACCACCTTCATCCCGGTGCGGATTGCCGCGACCATCATGTTGAAACCGCCACCGGCGACCTGCGCATAGCTCGAAGCCGTCTTCTCCGTGCCCGGCGCCGGCAAGGCATCGATACGGTAGACATAGTCGACCACCGCGCTGCCGATATGGACGAGACGCGCGCTCATGCCGCCGCGTCCTTGCCGGGGCCGGCCTGCTCCAGGCGGCTGTTCGAAGTCCGCGCCGCGACGAGATCGGCGGCGAGCGCACGAACGCCCGCCATGTCAAAGCCTTTGAGGCGGGCGATGCGGTCCTGCGGCAATCGTGAAAGGCCGGTGCAGGCGCCGGCCATGCCTGCGGCGATGGCGCCGATCGTGTCGGTGTCGCCGCCGAGATTGGCGCTGATGACCGCCGCTTGCCAAGCATCGCCGCCGGCGACCTCCAGCACCGCAAAGGCGGCCGGAACGGACTCCTGGCTGGCAACGCCGGTGCCGACCAGATCGGTGATCAGCCGGACCGCGTCTCGTGGCGCCTTGCCGCGGATCAGATCCTGCGCCCAGGCGACGCGCGCGGCGATGTCGCCGCCGGTCACCCAGTGGCCGTGTGTCGCCCCCCGCCTCGCCGCCGCGACGGCGCTGTCGGACGCGGCGCGCCAGTCGCCGCCGGCGATGCCGCGGCTGACGGCGGCCGCGACCGCCGCGGCGGAGGCAATGGCGATCGAGGTGTTGTGTGTCGCCCGGCAGGTTTCGGCCACCTTGTCGACGAGCGCATCCAGCGGCTCCGGCTGCATCATGATGCCGAGCGGCGCGATGCGCATGGCCGCGCCGTTGGTGTCGCCGCCGCGCCCAGCCTCCTCGGCCGGCACGCCCTTGTTGATGGCGTCGATGGCACGCTTGGTCGACGGTCCCAACAGATCGTAGCTGCCGCGCGCCTTGACCTCGCGCTCCCAGTCGAGCAGCGCGTTGACCCAGCGCGCATGCTCAAAGCGGCCGCCTGAGGCAACCAGGATGCGGCCGAGCAGCAGCGCCTGCTCGGTATCGTCGGTGATAGTCCCGGCCGGCAGCCCTTTCGACACCGGATGATCGGCAAAGGGCGCGACGAAATCCTCGACATGGCCGTAGAGTTCGGCGATGCGCTGAGGCGACAGAAGCTGCGTCGGCATGCCGAGCGCGTCGCCCAGCGCCCCGCCGACGAGCGCACCCATGGCGCGGTCCATCTCAAGCTCGTTCTCCGGCATCGCTCAGAACCTCATATGCAGCGCGAAATGGGCGGGATTGAGCAGGCTGGTGACATATTCGACCGGCCGCTCATCGGCCGCGCGCGTCAGGCGACGGCCACGCAGGAAGGGTGTGCCTTGCGCGCAGCCGAGGATAGCGGCGTCATGGGCGTTCAACATCTCGATGTCGACCCACTCCTCGCCATGGTCGGGTACAAGCCCCGCTTCGCGCAGCGTCTGGTGCAGCGAGCCTTCGCGCAGGCCGCGCAGCGGCACGTCCTCCAGCTCGGGCGACAGCGGCAGGCGGCTGCGTTCGATGGAGATGGCATGGCCGTCGCTGGCATTGGTGCGAACCCGGTCGACGGCGATGAAGAGGGGGCTTTCGATGCCTAACAGCACGGCAAGCTCGGGGTCCTCGATCACCTCCAGTCGCAGCGTCCGGGTATCGGCGTTGGCGCCGGCATTGGCCAGCGCGCGCGACCAGCCGATCGCATCATCGACCGGCTTGCCGTCAAAGGTGACGAAGGAGCCGATACCGACCTTTGTGGTGATCAATCCGCGGCTGGAAAGTTCCTCCAAGCCTTTGCGCACCGTGTTGCGGCTGACGGAGAAACGCTGCACGAGTTCGTTTTCGCTTTGCAGACGGTCGCCGAAACCCAGCACGCCGGAGCGGATCTCGTGTTCCAGAACGGTGGCGATCTGCTCGGGCTTGCCCGTGCCGGGAGACAGTTTGATCGCGCTCCGCTTCATATTCGTACCTGTATAGTGAACCTGTCTAGTCCTGTTTAATCTCTCCTCGTATAGCGGACTTGTCAATGGGACGGGTCATGTGCCCCGATGCACTGCTTTCGACGATCCGCCGGCCGCAGGCGGCAACGAAGAAGGAATTTCCCCAGTGCTGGACGCGTCGCACCGTGTCGCGATCCTGCTGCGGTGACCCTACCGGCAGAAGAACGAAAGCCCGCTCCGGGAACCGGGGCGGGCCTTGGAGGAGGACAAGGGGTGGGACCTCTCCTCTTGCTTTCCACGGGGGGTGTGGACCGAAATCACCTTACGGGAGTTTCGCCAGAGGCCCGATCACAAGCCTGTTTGCCCGCATCACGATCCGGTGCGCACCGGCATCGACATTGGTCACGGGATCGCGATTAGCGACCAATGCATGTCGCCCAAACGATGCATGTCGCCCAAAAGCGGGCTCTCGCCTTGTGAGAACGACGTGCACGACGCGCTTTAGATGCGTCCGAGCACGACCAGAATAATGACGATCAGCAACACAAGCCCCAGCCCGCCGCCACCATAATAACCGGTTCCGTAGAACGGACCGCCGCCGAGGCCGCTGAAGCCGCCGAGCAGGGCGAGGATAAGGATGATGATAAGGATGGTTCCAAGACTCATGGCTTCCACTCCCGCAGGCACTTGCGCGCCGGTTCGGCACTTCTGGGTTGAGAATGTTGCTCACAGACAACGCTTTGAACGCGTTCGCGTTCCACCTAATGCAGGACGTCGAGAAGGCGACGGCGCAATTCGTGCAGCAGTCTTGCCGCAACGGCGGGCTTTCCGACCGGCCACCGCGCAGGATACGATACAGCTGAAGGTACGTGATCACGACGTGGACGGCGAGATTGTAGAAGGAAAAAGCCGACAGCAAAAACAGGCAGTTGAGCGTCAAGATCGGATCCACTTCGACTTATCTCGATCTTGCATCGTCAGATCTGTGAGAGCGGATTTGCAATTCATGCTTGCATTTCTGGAACAAATAAGGAACAGTAGGGAACCTAGCTGCCAAGGCGGATTAAAGTTTTGGGGGGACCAGCGATATGATGAGGTGGAAGGATGCGCGGCTCCTCGCCGCCGCGATCGCGATGACAAGCCTTGCGCCCGACCGGTGGCCCTCAGCCGGGCTTGGCGCCGCTCTCGCCCGGAACACGCCTGCGCTCGCAGCCGAGAAGGATTATGCAACCTGCTTCGGCGAGGACATCGAGCCGGACAAGCGCATTGTTGCCTGCTCCGCGATTGCGGAGGACGCTGCAGAGCCGGCGCGCAGCCGCGCCACAGCCTATTTCCAACGGGGCGTCGCTCTCGGCGACCAGAAGCAATACGACCGATCGATCGCCGACTACAGCGAGGCGATCGCGCTCGATCCGAACGACGCTTCCGCGTATCTCAACCGCGGCGCCGACTGGTTCAGCAATGGAGACGACGACCGTGCGATCGCGGACTTCAACATCGCCATCAGCCTGGAGCCGTCTTCCAGCGATGCCTACAGCAACCGTGGCCTCGCCTTCCTGCACAAGGGCAAGATCGACGCGGCCATCATCGATTTCCAACAGGCAATCGAGGCGGACCCTCAGAATGGCAAGGCGCATGCGGGCCTGGGCATCGCCTGGGACAGGATGGGCGACCCGAAACAGGCCCTGGCCGAGTATGACGAGGCGGTCCGTATCGATCCCAACAACATATTGGCCAATGTCAAACGCGGTATCGCCCGCGCCGCCGAGAGTGAGTTCGATCCCACTGTCACCGATGACGATGCTGAACAGGCGCCCGGCGAGGACTTATCCGCCGCCAAGGATACGACCAGCAATCGCGCAGCCGCAAAGACCTTGATCGAGCGTGCGGGGATGCGGCTGTCGAAATATGGCCTCGAAGGCGCGCTTCTCGATTTCGACAAGGCGATCAGCCTCGATCCCGACAATGCGGACGCCTATCTCGGGCGCAGCCGCGCAAGGACACTCAAGGGAGACAGCGCCGGAGCGGCGGCGGATTGCCTGCGCGCCATCGAGCTTGATCCGACGCGGGCAGGAAGCTGCGGCGCTCAGCTCGCCGCCGACCAAAGCAAGCCGGCACCGTTGCCGGACACCCAACAGCAAAAGCAGCGAGCCGTCGTTCCGGATATCACTGCTACCCAAGACACGCTGGCCGCAAGGGTTCTGGAGGCGACCGATCCGCGCGCCCTCGAAGCGATCCTTGGCGGCGATGCCTTCCTGGACATGGGCAAGTACGATCAGGCGATCGGCGCCTACAACAAAGCGATTGCGCTCGATCCGAACAACCGGTTCGCCTATTACGGCCGCGGCAAGGCCCAGGCCGCCAAACGCGTTTACGAGCAAGCGATCGCCGATTACGACACGGTCATCCAGCTCGCCCCCAATTTTGCTGCGGCTCATTCTCGCCGGGGCCTCGCCAAGATCACGTCAGGCGATGCCGAAGGCGCTCTTGCCGATTGCAGCCGGGCTTCAACACTCGATCCAAAAGCGCGCGACGCCTACTTCTGCATGGGCATGGCCTGGCACGCCAAGGGCGACGCGGGGCGCGCGATTGCCGCCTATTCGGTAGCCATCGAGATCGATCCGAAAGACGACGCCAGCCATTACGGGCGCGGCATGGCGCGTGCTGACAGGAAGGACTATGACGAGGCAATCGCCGACTTCGGCCAGGCGATCAAGCTCGATCCCGACAATCGCGATTACGCGGTCGCCCGCAAGGCGGCTGTGGCTGCGAAGGGACAGGGCGATATGGCGGCCGCCACGCTCGGCGCCGTCAGCTCGGCGGCGGCCACCGCCAGTTCAGCCGCCGGTTCGGCCGCACCGAGCGATACTGATTCGGCCGCCAAGGCGCTTGTCGCCAAGGGTCGGAGGCTGCATGAGAAAAATGACTATGACGGCGCCATAGCCCTGTATGGCAAGGCGATCGCACTGGTCCCGGCATTTCATGACGCCTATCTGGCCCGGGCCATGGCTTGGGAGGCCAAGAACGATTATGCTCATGCTGTTGCCGATTACACGCAGGCGATCGCGATCAATCCGAATATAGCCGAGACCTACTACAGTCGCGGCCAGAACCTCAGTTTCCAGGAAAACTACGACGGGGCGTTTGCCGACTTCGAAAAGGCCATCAATCTCAACCCCGCGGACGCAAGGGTCTATGCCGATCGAGGCCTCCTATGGATGGGAGGGCACGAGGACGTCGCCGCGCTGCACGATTTCGAAAAGGCCATCAGCCTCGATCACAAGAACCCCTTTGGCTATTTCGGTCGAGGCGTGATCCGAACCAGCAGAGCGGACTATGAAGGGGCCATCGCGGATTTCAGCCAGGCGATAAGGCTTAAGCCGGATTTCGCAACCGCCTACGAGGCGCGGAGCCGGGCGTGGGAAGCCAAGGGCAACCGCAAGCGTGCTCAGGCCGATCGCAAGAAGGCACTGAGCCTTGGGGTAGATTAGACGGGCTTTTCGGGAGGGCGCGGATTTTGCGTTGGAGTGGTTTGGGCGTAATGGCAGTCGCCGCTCTGTGCTTTATTGCGGTAAAGGTTTTGCCTTGGGCGCAGCTCTGACGAGGCTGACGAAAGGCAATCAGCTTGAGCAGCGCTGGCGCCCGATGCGGTTTGATCCCTACCCCAAATAGAAGTTACTGAAATAGTTGCCAAAATCCGGTTGCCGGGCAACGGGCTCGCCGTCCCCGTTCCGGAGGATGCCGGCGGCGAAGAGATAGGAACCGATCGCTTCCATCTTGGCCGGGTCCATGCTGCCTATGGCGCCGTTTCGCCGGCGCAGATAGTGCCCGTCGATCAGCGTCTTCAGCGAGGCGTGGATCAATGCCGGATTGGTCAGGGCGTCCTTGTTGGCGGCGATCAGCAGTGTGGCCGCTTCTTCGGGATGATCGACGGTGAACTGGTAGCCGCGCCGCGTTGCCCGTATGAAGCCCGACGCCAATTCCGGATTTGCACGCAGATACGCATCGCTAGAGGAGATCAGCGTGGTGTGCTCGTCGGGCACGCCGTAGTCGGCATAGACGAAGCTTCGCTGTTTAACGCCTTTCAGTTCTGCCTCGACGCCTTCCCAGGTCGAGACCTCCAACGTGAAGTCGACCGAACCGTTGGCCAGCGCCTCATAGGCGGACGTGCCGAGCGTCACCGTTTCGAAAGCCCCCTTGCCGCCGTCGTGACGGATGATGGTCGAGATCAGCGCGTTTTCCCAGGCACTGCCGAAACCGCCATAGGTCAGGCCGTCAAGATCCCTGGGGGTTTTGATCTCGTCACGCGCTGCATTGAACACCAGCCGTCCGGTTTCGGACTGCACCACGGCATAGACCGCCTTGAGATCGGCGCCGGCGGCTTTCTGGGTGAAGAGGCCGATGGAGCCGTTGATGCCGAAATCGGCAACGCGGTTGGCAACCAGCGTGCCTGCACCGGTATCGCTGTAGGGCAGGATGTCGACCTCGAGGCCGGCCTCGCTGTAAAACCCTTTGTCGCGAGCGACGAACAGGCCGATATGGTTGGTGTTGACCGTCCAGTCCAGCGCCACCGTTACTTTCCGGGCGGCCGCCTGGGCAAGAGATCGGCCTGGCCGGGCTAAAAGGGGAAGGCCGGCAGCGGCAGTGAGCAGCAAGGCTTGCCGGCGCGTTAGGTCAGTCATGGTCCATGTCCTTCTGGTGGCTCGGGTTGAGGAGGATGTCGAGGATCTGGGCTTCGAGGGTGCCGGCCTGCCGTGCAGCGCCGCCGGCCAGTTCGCGTGGACGCGGCAGCGGCACGGTGATCTCAGCGACGACGCGCGCCGGCCGCGCCGAAAGCACATAGATGCGGTCGGACAGGAACACAGCTTCGCGCACGTCGTGGGTGATCAGCAGCGCCGTCCAGCAGTGGCGCCGCCACATCTGTTCCAACCAGCGTTGCATGGCGGCGCGGGTCAGCGCATCGAGTGCGCCGAACGGCTCGTCGAGCAGCAGCATATCGCGTTCCTGCACCACGGTGCGCAGCAAGGCCGCGCGCTGGCGCATGCCGCCGGAAAGCTGCGCCGGAAAATGCCGTTCGAAACCGGCAAGCCCGAATTCCTCGAACAGCGGAGCAACGCGAGCGCGGGCAGCCTTGCGCCTGACACCTTGCACCTCAAGCCCGAGCGTGGCGTTGTCGAGAATGCGCCGCCAAGGCATCAACGCGTCGCGCTGCGGCATGAAAGCGAAATGCCCGCCGTGGTCATCGAGCGGCTTGTCGTCGAAGAATATCTCGCCCTCGCCGTGAAGCGCGCCGGTCAGAAGCTGGAACAGCGTCGACTTGCCGGCGCCGGAAGGGCCCAGAATGGAGACGAAATCGCCGGCGCCGACGCTGAGCGAAATGTCGGCAAGCACGTCGAGTCCTTCGAAGGCCTTGCGCACATGTCGCAGTTCGAGCCGGTTCATCGCCAAGGCCCCTTTCCTGCGGCCTGCCCGCCGGCGGTCCGTTCCCATGGCATGGCAAGGCGCTGGACCAGTACCGTCAGCCCGAACAGGACGAGCGTCAGCACGGCGCTGACGGCGACGGCGGCCAGCACCAGGTCCGGGCGGAAGTTGTTCTTGGCGTTGAGCATGTAGATGCCGAGGCCCTTCGCCGCGCCCGCATATTCGGCGAAGATGGCGCCCACGACAGCATAGGTGATCGAGATCCTGACACCGGCGAAGAAGTAGGGCAGCGCCGAGGGCAGCCGCGCCAGGACGAAGACACGCCAGCGCCCTGCCCCCATGGCGCGCAGCATTTGGCCGATCTCAGCCTCCGTCGCCTCATATCCTTCGGCCAAAGCCACCAACATCGGAAAGAAGGTGACCAGCGCCACCAGCATGATCTTGGGCATCAGCCCAAAGCCGAACCACAGCACCACCAGCGGTGCAATCGCCACCAGCGGCAAGGTCTGGCTGACCACGAAGACCGGAAAAAGGGCGCGCCGCAATGGCTGGGAGAAGTCGATCAATATCGACATCGCAAAGGCACCGCCGAGCGAACAGGCAAAGCCTGCGAGCGTGGCACGGAGGGTTGGCACGGCGTTATCGGCCAGCGCGTGCCGGTTGAGCATTGCCTGAGCGAAGACGCGCGATGGCGCCGGGAGGATTGTCGGCTTGATGCCACCAAAGCGCGCATAGAGTTCCCACGCGGCTAGCAGCAGCCCCACCGAAAGCATCGCCGGAGCGGTTCTGGCGATGAGGTCCACGATCGGACGCGAAGGGGCGGACGGGGAGGACACGCAGGTACCCGGAGCGGATGGCGCGGGGCGCGCCGTCAGACGGCGGTGGGGCTGTTGGCCGAGACGGTGACGTCGAGCGTTACGTGACCGGCACCCGGCCCGAAGCGGCAAAAGGCCTCGTTGAGTGCGGTAAAAATGGCGCCTGCGTCGCCGCGCAACTTTGTGCAGAAATGCTTGGAGCGCTCATATACGCCCGACTGCTTCAGGAAGTCGATGCAGCCATAGATCTCGTCCATGTGGTCGTCGGTGCCCATGACGTAAAGCGAGAACTGCGCCGCCGCCGGCTGGCCGGTGGCGGCCACGCCGCGCACGGCGGCGATAGCGGCTTCCTTGCGCGGGCCGAGCGGCCCGGCAGGTCCGCCAAACGCGTCGGAGCGGCAGATCAGATCGTCCGGCTCGCCCGGGCAGCCGCGCGAGATGGCGGCCGAAAGCACGCAATGCTTGCCGCTGCGCGCTGCCGCCACGAACAGGTCGCGCATGGCAGGAAACAGCACCTCGGGCGATCCGACCAGCAAGGTCGAGATATCGTCGGTCTCGATCCGCAGTCGATCACGATAAGGGTCCAGTGCCCCGAGCGCGCCAAGGATGACGCCGACAAAATCGCTGGACATGGGATATAGGGAAATCTGTGCGCCTGAAAACATCGCCCGCCTCGCTCCGCTGGTATTACCCAGATCAGCTTCTAGGGTCTGTGGGCTTGCCGCCCCCGTCTCAGCCCCGACCGTACGGAGCACCCCTGTGGATGGACGCGTTAAAGCACCAATCGGGCGGCTATGAAAGCTGTTTTTTCAGGACCATCGCCGGAAATGCATTGCGCCAGGCCTGATTTATGGGCGGTTCCGTCGGGCCCGGTCTTGAGGGAAATTTGTCCGGAACCTTAGCCACGACGAGTGGTTGTCCCTATAGTCGCAAACGCGACGAACTTCGTGGAAACGAGCGAAGACTTCACAGAAATGGAGACAAACCATGCTCATGAAAATCCTCGCAGCTTCGGCTCTTACCATTGGTCTCGCGACTTCGGCGATGGCGCAAAGTGCTGGCGGAAACGGCGCCAATAATGGGCCCGGCAGCGGCCAGTCGGTCACGGTCGACCCGAACACGCCGGCATCGCCGAACACGGTGGATCCTGGCACGACCGGCAGCACGACCGTCATGCCCGACGGCATGAATTCGAACGCGGACCGGAACTGTCCGGCCAGCCCACAAGGTGCTCAGCCGGATGCCAGCCACACCGCTCCGGGCACGGCTTCGCCGACTGTCAACGACAAGCATTGCGGCAAGTAGCCACTCGCCGAAACTGCTGGAGAATGCCACGGGGCGTCTGTTCCGTGGCGTTTCCGTCTCTTTATGTTTCACCCTCGCCGAACAGGCAGGCGCCTGAGACGTAAACCGCCATCGGCCTTCGTCTCGGTTCGGGCGCCGTCTACGAAACAGCCTTTTCGCGAACCGGCAGCTTCCAGCCCGGCCTGACGAAATGACAGGTGTAGCCGTTCGGGTATTTCTGCAGATAGTCCTGATGCTCGGGTTCGGCTTCCCAGAACGCGCCGGCCGGAGCCACCTCGGTGACCACCTTGCCGGGCCACAGGCCCGAGGCGTCGACGTCGGCGATGGTGTCTTCGGCGACGCGCTTCTGCTCATCGGTGGTGTAGTAGATCGCCGAACGGTAGCTCATCCCCACATCGTTGCCCTGGCGGTTGCGTGTCGTCGGATCATGAATCTGGAAGAAGAACTCCAGCAGCGTACGGTAGCTCACCCTGGCGGGATCGAAATTGATCTCGATGGCTTCGGCATGGGTGCCATGGTTTCGGTAGGTGGCATCAGGCACGTCGCCGCCGCTGTAGCCGACGCGCGTGGACAGGACGCCCGGGATGCGTCGGATCAGATCCTGCATGCCCCAAAAACAGCCGCCGGCAAGCACCGCGCGTTCGCTTGAAGTCGCCATATCAAATCTCCCCAAAGCAACTCCGGGGAAAGGTTGTAGCCGTTTCCGTCCGGAATTGCGCACGATAAAACTGGAGGCCCGGCGCTATGACAGCCGCTCCAGGATTTCCCATAGATGGGCATTGTCGTCGGCTTCGTCCAGTCGACGGGCGCGTCCTGCTGCCGATCACCACGGACGCGCGGCGTCACTCCCCAGGCCTGAACCTGCGCACCACGACCTCGAATACGATATCCGATATCCACATCGCGCAGACGCCGATGAGGAATGCGGCCGCCAGGGTCGTGGTGTCGTCATTGGCCATCGGCAGGCCCATGGCGCGGGAATACTGGACCACGGGCAGCGTCAGATAGGCGGCGGCTAGCGCGCCGCAGATCGGCGAGGCCACCATCTCGCGCGGTTTGTAGCGGTGGCGCGACAGCGCGCGCAATATGCCGCCGGAAAGGCCGGCGACCACCACCGGCACCTTGATACCGAGCAGGTCGAAAAGATCATGCATCATTTCATTGTCTCGCGATCAGGAAACAGAATGACCGATCCGGCACCGAAGATGAGCGGTCCCCGAGCAGCAGGGCCCGAATCGAGCGGCAACACGATCGTCATGGCTTCCACCCGCACAGTTTCTCGCCCTTGCGGTTGTGCGCCAGCAGCGTCCGGACTTCCGCATCCGACAGTGCTGCGACGGCGGATGCGGACAAGCGCAGCGGGCTCGAGACCGCGCAAAATCCGCCGGTGACGGTGGTGCAGCCGGCTACCGCGACAAGTGCTGCGGCCGCTGCGACAATCAATCCCTTGCCCATGACCTGAGCTCCTTTCGGGCAGAGGCGGCGGGCAGCGCGCCGATATCGTTGTCAACCTGGTCGGCGACGTCGCGCGCCGCCGCCTCGGCCGCGGCCTGCCGGCTACGTTCGGCGCGCTCGCCGGCAAGCCGCTGGCGAACACCCCAGCCAAACGCAGCGATGATGGCCGCGCCGATGCCGAAAACGGTCGAATTGCTGAGCAGGAAGGAGAGGAGCGCGCTCATTGGTTTGGCGCGTCCTTGACGAGATAGCCGACGGCAAAGACGGCCAACGGCAGCAGCGTGGCCCATGTCTCGGCATCGTACCAGGATGGCCAGACATTGCGCACGAAGACGCCGGAAATCGAAACGGCGGCGGCGGCGATGGTCGCGGCCGTCAGTTTGTTGGTCGGGCGGATGGTCGGCTGGGTTGTGGTGGCCATGATCAGAACATTCCTTGCAAGGCGGCGGCGATGTGGTGCCAGGCGGCGTAGGCGACGAGCAGGCACGCGACAATGATCCCGCCCGCCTTGGTGGCAGCTGGGATGTTGGCGCCGGCAGGCGCCGCCGCGACCGGTTCGACGGCATCTACGGCAGCAGCGCCGCCCGGCGCCGCCGCAGCAGCGGCCGGTGCAGGATCTGGCCGCGTGGCCGATGCCTCGCCTGCCCCGACAGCCGTCAGCAGCAGCGCCTGTGCGCGGACGGATCCGACCCGGCTCGACCAGCCTTTGCCGAAAGTCGACCAGGTCGGAAGCCGCTTCAGGAAAGCCAGGCGGGCATCGCAGAGATTGTCGATGACGACGGCGGCCGGTCTGGAACCGACGGCAGCGAGCGTCTCGGGCCCGATGCGGCCGTCCGGGGCGGCGCCGACCACTGCTTGAAGATATTTCGCCGCCCTGCCCGGCCCGCTGTTCACGGCAAAATCGAACACTGCGTAGTCCACGCCATCGGGCAACTCGGCGCCAGCCACCGCATCCCAGTAGAAGCGGCGGTACACCGTGGCGAGTTGGGCATCGCTGATCTTCCTGAGATCCGCCTTGGCGGCATCCGCCTTCACGTAGCGGCGGAAATTGGCGAGAGTGACGCCCTTCATGGTGGCGCCGCCCGGATCGGCCGGATTGTCCGACCAGCCGCCTTCGGATTTGAGGATGAGCGCAAGCGCCCGCGTAAAATTGCGGTCCATGATATCCCTTTCGATTTCTGGTGGATGGGGTGAGTGGGTGATCGCCGGCAGCACAGGGGTGCGGATAGTCGCCGTTGCGCGCGGCTGGGTGCCTACTTGCAGTGCATCAAAACCGAAGGTCGCCTTGCGCGCCGGCCGACGCATGGTTAGAAAAAATACAATTTTAGGACGAACAGGTCTGGGATGAGAGACTTTGTTGGCGCCGCGCGGCGCCTGGCCTTCAACAGCCTGTCGGCCGCCATCGATCGCCGCTGGAACGTCGACCCGCTGGGCTCGGGGCCGCGTGCCCCGAAAGAGGAATATCTGAGGCTGTTCGAAGCCACCCGGCGCGTCTCATTCCCTGAGATCGACAGGCTCGAGGCCGAAACCGGCTTTGCCGTCGATCGCGACTGGCTCGACGAACTGGCCCTCCACACCCAGATCACCATCAAGACCAGCGCGCTCGCCTACCCGCACGGGCGGGTGCTCTACAGTCTTCTTCGCCGCCAGCTGGCCGACAGCCCAAGGCCGTTCACCACCGTCGTCGAGACCGGCACCGCGCGTGGTTTCTCCGCGATCTGCATGGCCAAGGCACTCGCCGATGCCGGCGCCTGCGGGCATGTCGTCACGCTCGACGTCCTGCCGCACCATCATCGCTTCTACTGGAATTGCATCGACGACCATGACGGCAGGAAGTCGCGCGCCGAACTGCTTCGGCCGTGGCAGCCGCTGGCCGACCGGATCATTTTCCTGCAAGGCGATTCACTCCTTCAATTGCCCAGGGTCGGCGTGAACCGGATCCACTTCGCCTTCATCGACGCGCAGCACACCAGGAAGAACGTGCTGGCCGAGCATCGCTGCGTTTCGGGCGTTCAGCGCGAGGGCGACATGGTCGTATTCGACGACGTCACGCCAGGGTCCTTCGATGGCGTGGTCGAAGCGGTCGCCGAGATCGAGCGGCAGGGCCGGTACGAGGTGCGCCGTCTGAACGCGTCCAAGCAAAGAACCTATGCCTGGGGCATCAGGCGGTGACGAGACGACAGCCCGGATAAACCATCGGAGGCGAGACCTTGCTCAGAAATATCGCCCGCAGGCTTTATCTCGGCATGCGCCGGAACATCGACACCCCGCCCCATGGCGGCCGATGACTACCTGAAGGTGCAGTACTTCCCGATGGCGACGAAGCATTGCTGATCCTGCGCAAGAAACCGACCTAGCGCGCCACCCAGCGATTGAGCCTGACCGCGCGGCCATGGGTTTCAATCGCCGGCTCGGCTTGGTTTAGGTTGGAAAGCTACCGCTCTGTCCACCAGCGATACTTGTCGATGTGTGTCAAACTTAAGATCGCCTTGCGCGCCTGACCGCACATGGTTAGAAAATTGCAACTCAAGACGAACACTTTGAGAGAAGGCTATGCTGGCGCGTCGGGCATGAAATGTGGGTGAACCAATCGTATGCCTCCCAGACTCGTCAGACTATGGGGAAGCTACAAAGACTGACAAAGCCCACGATCGGCGTAGCGGTTGCCCTGTGCATATGGATGGTGAACTGGGTGATGGTCAGAGGAACGCCATTTCCCGATCTGCAGAACTACGTCCAGAATTTCGACAAAAGGGCATACTATGTTTCTCCTGATACCGCTTCACTGATCGATTGGTATGCCCAAGAATACCTTTGGCGGAAGGGTATCTACGCTCTCAAAGAGAGCTTCGAACTAGCCAGCATCTTTTCTACCCTGACCTTAATCTCCTTGGTAGTCATCAGCGTCTACGTGGCAGTCAAAGCCTCGTCCCCGGCCTACATCCTTTTGCTAATCCACCCTCAGTTAATCGATCTCGTATTCTCTCAAGTACGGTCGGCTGTCGCCATGGCCGCAATCTATCTGGCCCTCCTATTGCCATGGCGCCTGGTCAAATATGCATTGGTGGGAATTGCACCCTTTATTCATTCTGCGGTTCTGGTCTTTGCCGGCGCGTTCGCAGTGGGCCAAATTATCACGGGCTCCGATATTTGCGGGCGCCGACATGTGCTAATTTCGACATGCTATATAGCGGCCATAGTTGTCGCCGTGACCATCCTCAAAAGCTACCTTCTGGGCTCGATCGGCGACAGGCGAGCGACGATAGAAATTACTACGAGCGGATTCCTGCTGACGATGATGGTAACGGCGTATGCTGTCCCTTTCCTCTTCTTTGATCACCTGTTCAGCAGGAAGTTTGCCGCGTTTGTTGTAGTTCTCGCTTCATCACTCTGCTTCGGGATGTACCTCTACAATCAGAATGGCATCCGGTTCGTCGCTCTTGCGATTCCAGCGCTTGCGGTTGCAATCTCCAGCATTCCCGATCTTCACTGGCGCCGCCTTACACTAATTGCGGCTCTCGCGTCACAGGTTGTTTTCTTCGGCTATTGGGCCAAAGGTATTCTCTAATGAAAACCTTGCGATGGATGGCCCACCAGTATCTTGCCGAAGGAGATCGTTGGCGGATTGCATGTGTCGAGGTGTTCGGCTTAGTCTGGAGGAACGCGTTTTTCCAAGCCTTCTTCTGGTTGATGGTCGCCGGCAACCTCCTGGCTATGTTCTTTGGTGATTCGTTGATCCGTTGATTAGCCTCCGAACTGCCATTTGCGGACCACAACAGTCATCACGCCGCTGCCAGGGTCCTTCGTTACCCCTGTATCGTTTGCAATGATTATGTCGACAATGTCAGCGGTGACGACCCCGGCGTACTTAATCGTGCAGCCCAGCAGGTCGGCGCTAAATCCAATGCCCGTTACCAAGTCACCACGAACGGCACCTGGTACGGCAACCTGCACAGTCAGACTTGTCCCCGTCGGGATGCCTGGCGTCGGATTGAGGAATACCTGTCCAATGGTGCGGAGTTCGCTTTCAGATATGCCGTTGAAGGGCGTGGTGATCGTGCCCAGGCTAAGGTTCATCGCATTGCCCGCGAGCCAGTTCTTGCCGCCATCGGTGACGTTGGCAAAGCGGATGCCGTTGGTGAACGTCACTCCGTTTGTGGCATCGAAGACGTTGTTACCAATACGACACCCGATAAGCTTGGCATTCTCCACAAGAATGCCGTTGTCGACGGTGAGGCCGGAGCTCGGTGGGAGGAAGCCGCCAAAGACGTTCCCCTCCACAATCAAGCCGCTGAACAGGCGATTGCCTGAAGGTGCCCCGATGCGAATGAAGGACGAGATACCCATGCCTGGAGAGAACGTAAACTGGTTGCCGCGCACCGATCCGCTCACCGGGTCGTTGGCCTGATCGTTGGTGATCTGAATGCCCTGGTTTTTCTGACTAGCCACATAGGTAGACTGAGACATCGCGAACGTATTGTTGTCGCAAGAGAAGCCAGTCGTCCTATGGATGATGATGCCGTTGTGCGGCACATCGTTGAGCATGTAGACTTGGAGCCAGTTTTTATCGACCTTGATGCCAGCCCCGTGGACGACATAAATCTGGCAGTTGCCACCGGCCCCCTTCGTCTTCACCCCTTCGATGATCGTCCCATTGCCAAAGAAGGAGATAATGTTGGCGCAGGGCATCGCCTCTGGAACGGTCAGATTTGTGCCGTCGCCACAGCAGTCCTGCACGTCGCCGTTCTGAATACGAAGTGATGCCGCACGGTAATCGAGAATGCCGAAACGGTCGATCTGGGAGAAGAGCGGGCTGTCGATGAGGCAATTTTGGGTGTAGCCCATGTACATGCCGCCGCCACACCGAAGTATCTCGATGTCACGGAACGTGCAGCCGAGGCCGCCCTTGTTGTTGACACCACAAGCCGCGATGGTGCCCAAGCTGTCGAGCGGCCCCCCCTCTGGCCCAGTGCCACGGAAGCCGTCGATGCAGATGCGCTCCATGACGACGCCCTGCGGCAGTGCAGAGCCGCTTTGAAAACCATCCGTATCCCATAGCGCGAAGGCATGGCCGTTGCCGGCGGCCCCGGTCAATTGATTGCCAAGCGCTTTAAAATCGCGAAATCCGAGCCGCAATGTGTGGCCGACCAGACGGAACAGCGGCGCGCCATTGATCATTGCGCTTGTGATGGTCGAAACGTCGCGGCCGAAGCCTTCAACATCGAATAGTCCGAGAGCGATGTCGATCGTTTGGTTGATCGTGATATTCGTTGGTGGCAGGCGGATTGTGCCGCGATCCTTGCCGTCGACGATCTGGACCGCCGCAATCAGCGCCGCGGTGTCGGCCGCTGCGTTGCCGAACCCACTGCCCAGTTGACGTAAGTCAACGACGCTTTCATTCAACACCCAAAACCCGCCATTGACCGCATCGGTCGTCCCGTCCGGCATGAAGCGGTCGGCGGAGCGGAAATAGGCCAGCGCCGGGTAGCCGCCGGCGGTGATCGCCGCGCGCGACATGCGGGCATAGTTGGCGCCGCCCACCAGGGTTGCCGGGGTCGTGAAGACCGGGGCGTAGAATTGGGTCCTGATGCTCTTGACGCCGGCAGCGATCGTCGAGCCCGATGCTGTCGCCACGGATGCGTAGATCGGCACGTTGACGCCCGAAACCTGCGCGGCGTCGGCGGCATATTGCTGGGCCAGGTCGCGCGCGAGTTCCGCGATGTGGATGACTGCCGCCAGCGCTCCGCCGATATCCCCGAGCGGATCATCCGACAGATAGTAGGAGATTACGATGTCGCTCGTGCCGATCACCGGGTTGAGGGTCTGGAAAGCGTAGACCAAGCCACCCGAAACAACCCCCTCCTGCACGTGAACGGTCGTTCCCTTCTGCATCGTGCGCGCGGTGCGGGCGTCGGCCGCGCGGTACCAGTAGCCCTCGCTCGCCGTATAGATGCCGTTCAGCCGGGCGTCCGACTGGTTCTTGACCAATACCCGGTCGCCGACGGCGGTCAAAACCCCGTCGATCGTCTTCAGGCCGAGGATCCAGGCAACGCCGTCGACGATGACCGTCTCCAGATTTGCCGTCGTCGCCAGGCGCACGGGTTCGCGCTCGCCCGTCAGAAGACGAACGGCGGCAGTTGCGGGTCGGGCCATGAGGCTTGCTCCATAAAAAAGCCCCGCGAAAGCGAGGCTTGGAATTCGGGTTGGTTTGCGGCGTGGCGACGGGTTCGGAGGGGATAAGCGCTGGCCCGTGCGGCCACGGCGCCACGGTCGTTCAGGTTCTTCCTTGAGAAATTTGGTCACGGCCGCTCAGCTAGGCGAGAGACAATTCAGCGGTCGGTTTTCTGTCCTTGGGCACGCACTTCCTGAATAAGCAGCAATGCCGGCTTGCTCCCGGACTGGCTGCCGTGTTAACACCCGCGCACTGCGGTGGCTTGTGCTATGGGAGCGTCAATGTCGCAGCGCTTCCACAAGGTGTGATTTCCGATGAAAAAATCCGCGATTGTCGTCGCTGCAAACGACAACCGCACGGCAGAAGAAAGGCCGTTCGCTTCCCGGTACAAATCCGTTGGAGCGGTGACGGCGCCGGCGGATTCACAGGCAGGAGGCGAAGAGCCGACCGAGGCCCGCGCCCTGACGGCTTTGCAGATGTTCTGTCGCGTAGCGGGCGTCTAGATCGCCTTTGAGGCTTCATCCAGACGGCAAGGACAGGCTCTAAAGTCCCGACCCGCTGTATCTGGTGGCCTCCTTCCACAAGGCGAGCGCAAGGGCGGGTGTCCGCCCCTTCACCGCATATTCGCGGTCCCGGTAGCTTCCCGCCGCGATCCACACCGTTTTCGAGCGTTGATAGATCGTAATGCCCCGCGCGCTCGCCCGCGCGAACAGTTCTGTGTCATTTCGATACATCGGTTCCAACCCCTGTGGCCCCCTCAAGGGGTAAGGTGCAACGAACATGCCAAAGTTTACGCCTAGCAAATATTATACATTGCAGAGCTGCCAGCTGCGCCATCGAAGTGCACTGGCAGCCCTAATGCCAAGGTGTTCCGTGGGTGTTTCCGCTGTATTGCACCTGAACTGCCCCCAGGTAACAGAATAGACCAATCCGGAAACATTTGCTTAAAATTGTATTCTTCGGCCATCGGGCGCCGACTGGCCAGAAATTCACCCCACCAGGAATTTGGATGACGGAACTAGCTCTCCTTCAGTTCCGGAAATTCGTCGGGCATTTTGCTCCGCCTCCATGGTGAGGTCTTTGTATCGCGCCGAGCATGCCAACCCACTGGCAAATCTGCCAATTGTGCAACCGTATTATCAAGCTCTACCACTTCGGCCAAACCCACCAAATTAGGTCGCCTTGATCAACTTCAGCTTCATCTCCGTAGAATTGCCACGACTCATCATCGGCATCATGTGAGGCGTAGGCAACCCAGCCGCCACCACCAAATATTTTTCGGGTCGATATGACGGCCAAATTTTCTGGACCTTCGAACTTCCATTTATCCATATCTTAGGCTCTTCTGCCTGCCGAGACATCATTCTTGAAGCAGCGGCAGAATCTTTTCGTCGAGGAATTTAAGCCGTCCACTCAACATCTCGGCGTTGGCGGGATTCGCCGGGACATTAACGGGAATGAGCTTCGCCACGGACTTCCCTTGCCGCGCAGCTTCAACCCACTCATCCATTGCACCGATATATCCGTCCAGCGCCTCGTACGGGGTCTCCAAATCGTCGCCGGGCATGTATGCTGGGGGTACATCACCGACGAGCACCCATATCCATCGTGGCACATCTGGTTTCCCGGGTGAAATCTCGAAGAGAAAAATGTATATTATCCCTTCGGCACCATACCCGAAATACTCACCTTCTATTCTCCTTACCCAGTCGTGTGATTTGATATATTCACGAGCCTTCAGAAGAGCGTTGTCAAGGTCACCATCTGCATCTGGGTCGTCTGCTGGTAGAGGAAGGCGGCTTACTTTACTCAGATCCGGGGTAATTTTGTTCACAATTTCTCTCCACTACTTATCTTAGCCCGCAGCCATCGTCTCCTAGCCCAACGCTGAAAATCGCCGGCTTCCATGTGGACCCTTATGTGCTCTTCCCTGGTACGAGCCTTAATATTTGATACGTGATCTAGCCCACCGTCGGCCAGAGCTTTCTCATGGGAAACATCCATATTTCGACCTGTCTTGGGATCTTTGGGCCAGGGTTTGCCGTGCAGTAGTTCCCATTCCTTACGAAGAGCTCTGTTCGTGGTCGTGCGCTTGGTCGCAACAAGCTTTAGATCGTCCTCGTCAGAGATTTTTGCAGCCGGATTCCCTGTGGTAGGAAAGCGTTCCAACGGCTCGACTTCCGTCGCCGTCGGAACGCCTTCATTTCGCAGTGCGTCGGTTGCCTCTTCAGCGGGTCTGCTGTCCACAAATTCAGATGCTGTCGAGCCTTCCAGCGAGCCGGTGAGCCTCGCCGTCACCTGCCTACCGATCTCGCTGAGCCCCTCGGCAAGGACATTGCCGCCGGCCCCCCAAAGGGCCCCAGCGGCTGCACCGCGCAGCATGTCCTCATCCAGGCCGTGCGCATATGTGGCGCCATATATTGCACCCTCGCCGCCGGCGAGGGCGGTTCGTGCGGCCAGGCCGGTCAGGCCCTCCAAGGCTGCGGTGCCCAACCTGCCTGTGAGAGTGATGCCCGAACTCGCCAGACCATGTCCGGCGATGACACCACCAAGGAGTTCCGCCGGCAGGGCTGCCGACCCTGCCCGGTCTTCGGCATCTTCCGTCGCGGCTCGTTCGGCAGCGAGCAACTCCTCGTAGCTTTTGTCGGAAAAAAGCGAACTGAGGCTGGCCGCGGCTTTATCCGCGTGGCCGAGAGTCATCCCTTTGGCCATCAGCCGGGCCACGTCATCGGCGGCTTGGACAGGTTGCAGCCAAAACGACTCAGCATTGTATTGTGATCGAGCCGGATGCAATGCGACGGCCAACAGGGCGGCCGCCAAGGCATCTTCTCGTGCCTGGATATCTGCTGGTGTCAGCTTCGGATCGGTTGCCGCGTTCTGTCGCAGCCGAGGCAAGCCGGAGGCAAACAATTGCTCGGCCATCCCGAAGCGCAGGCGTGGATCGCGGACCGCCAGAAAAATCGTGCTCAGATCGGTCATGCGCTGCCGCCACGGCACGCTTGGATCGATGAATTTCGCAGCAAGGCTTTCCGCGGCAGTCCACGGCAACGGCAATATCTTGTCGAAACCCATCTCCCCCTGGGCTGCAACGACCCAGGTGATGGCGGCTTTATAGCCCTCGGGAGTGGTGATCTTGTCCCAGTCGGGAGCCCGGCCCGGGAGCATTTGGCTGACATAGGCGACAGGGTCGGCCCGCCTGGCGCTCAGAACGAATTCCGCGCCGCCAATCCTTGCTTCGTATCGCGCCCACTCTTCCTGCGAGCCATTGGGACCGGGCTCAAAGTCTCGGAGCTGAGCGTGTATCGCCTGGTTCGGCGCGCGGCGCATATCGAAGACCGCAGCGGCAACATTGGATGTCGTGTCGAAGGCCTGGAAGTGCTCGGCGCCCTCCTTGAGGCCATAGATATTGACGAAATCCTGTGCGGTAGGTCTCTCCTCGGGATATTCGCCGGTACTGGCGATGACAGCCGGAGCGTTCTGCTCCGCCAGCTGCACCTTGGCGCGGGCATCGACCAATTGTGCAGCGGTGGCCGTGTTGGCCTGATCCCTTAGTGCTGCAAGATCGCCGGGCTTCAAGTAGGTAATGGCATCCAGGGGGATGGCCGACTTGTCATCCGGGGTCGACGAGATGCTTCGGTCGAACGCCTGCGCACTACTGTTAACCGGCGTCAGCTTGCCAGCACCATCTGCTATAGCTGCATTAGAGATGCCCGAGGCATTAGAGCCATCAACGGCCTCCGCCGTATCATACTTGAGCCGGCTTCCAGCTTGCGCCCCGCCCAACATCTCGGCGGCCCGCTTCGGATCCTGGGCGATCATCGCCTGAACCAGTGCCTTGGCCGTGTTGCTGCGCCAGGCCACTTCCGCCGCTTGCCTGATAACCGGGTTTCCGATCTTGGCGATCAGATCGGACCCGTTCTGCCGGATCGCCTCGAAAGCTCCGATGTCGTTCGGGTCGCCTTTTGCGATGGAGCTGGTGGACATGGTGTCGACCTTCGCCCACTCGGCCAGCTCATACTCATCGCGCTGCGCCTGCTGCCGCTGCGCCATGCGCGGCGAGCCGGCCGCGCGCATCGGCTCCTTCTGCCTGGCGAAATCGGCGCGCTGGCTCTCCGGTATGTCAGGCAGAGCCTCGTCGAACAGCGTGTCGAACAGGCCGGGCTTCACCACCTGCCCGCTGCGCGGGTCGACCTCGCCATACATCGCGTCATGCAGGCCGCTGCCGTCGGCCGGCGCATTCGCCGCCACCTCGTCTTCCGCCTGCGCGATGCGCTCGGCGAACCGGCGGCGCGCCAGCTCCGCGTCGAACGCTTCCTGCCGCTCCTTCATCTGCCGGTAGCGCTCGGCGACGGCCGAGAGCTCGTCGCCAAGATCCTGCATCGCCCTGCCGGCCGGCGACCCCTCGGGATAGGAAACGCCATTGCCGGCCTCGAGCCGGCGCTGGGCAAGCTGGAGAGGAATCGTCGCCATCAGTAGAGGCCCCCCTTGAAGGCGCCGCCCGGCGCCGGTGGGAAGGCGCCCTTGCCGAAGGTCACGGCCCTAGTCGGGTCGTAGAGGCGGGAGAGACCGGACACGAGGCTGCTGCCCGCCCTGAAGATCGACGCCGCCGCGGCCTGCCTGCCGGAGAAGCGCGAGAGCGCCGCCTGGCTGTCGAGAGTGTTCCGGCGCAGCGCCGAGCCGTACTGGATCGCCTTCAGGTCGAGCTGGCCCTGCCTGGCATTGGCCGCCAGCACCTCGGCCGGCGAGCCCGATAGGCCGACGCCGGAGGCGCCCGCCCGGGCCCGCGCCTGCGAAAGCAGCAGATCCTGCCTGTGGCGCTCCTGGCTCTGTTCGAAGGCGGCACTTTGCGCATCGGCCTGCGCCTGCTGCCCGTAGGCCTTGGCCTGGTAACCGGCCGCCTGGTTTTGCTGCCGGCCTTCGATCAATGCGCCACCCACCGAGATGGCCGTGCCGAGAAGGGCTAATGTGCACATGGTCAGCCTCGCTGGGATGCGGCAATGGGGGTTTTCCTGGCCGGGCGCGCACCGAGCGCCGGTCGCGGGTCGAGCGCGCCGCCGGGGTTGGTGAACGACAGAAGCAGCCTGTCGGCCTGGATTGCCGGGCGGCTGAGGCGCGCCGGCGCCGCCGCGCGCGGCCCGGCCATGGCGGCGCGGCGGGCAACGGCCAGGTTCACCTTCAGGTCAGGCATGCCGGCGGCGTCGAAGAGGCCGTTGGCGGTGGCGAGCGCGCGGGCGAGCGCATCGGCCTCGAACAGGTCCTGGCGCAACAGCTCGACCAGGCGGCGCACGGCGCGCCAGCGCTCGGTCAGCACCTCCGCCTTGGCTTTCGCTTGCCCGCCCAGCGCCTCGACGGCGGCGCGCGCCTCTGCCGCGGCGGCCGCGGCACGGCATTTGTCCGCTGCCGCGATGATCTTCTCCAGCAGCGCGACGACGTCGTTGCAGTCGTCCAGCGCGATGCGCGCGGCGGAGAGATCGCCGTCGCCGAAAACGGCGCGGTCCTCGGCCTGTTCGCAGCCGCGCCGGCGGGCGATCGCATCGTTGAGGTCGGCATCGAGCAAGGCGATGACGGCAGCATATTCGGCAGCCGTCCGCGCCCTGCCGAGCTGTTCGGCATGGGGGGATGTGGTCACGGGATGGGTTCCTTGTGGTGGGCTGGAGGCGGTGGAGCGCCGATCTCCCCCCTTGTGGAGGAGATTGGCAGGGCAGAGGGAGGCGCGAAGGATCGCGGCGTTGATTCAGCCTGGGTTCTTCGCCCCACTCAGTGGGGAGAGGTGGCTCGGCGAAGCCGAGACGGAGAGGGACGGCGCCGACCTGTGCCGGACTCTCCGGCAGAAGCGCCTGCGCCTTACGAAGGCCCCCTCTCCGACCGCTTCGCGGCCACCTCTCCCCCGCCTCGCGGGGGCGAGGAACGCCAGCTCGCCCTACGGCTCGGCGTCGAACACTGGCGTAAATGCCCTTATCGTGCAGGGCGTCGGGTTGACGTGGCGGATCCGCACCCGGCCCTGCCCTTCCCAGCTGTCGTCGATGGGCACCTCGACATTGCCGGTGAACAGGCTTGCCTTGCCGTCGGGCGCGACGAGGGAGGGCATGCGCACGCTTTCCCAGCGGCCGCGGATCAGCGACTGCACCTGAAGCCCTGTCGTGTCGGTCTCGAGCAGCGACAGGATGACACCCGCCACCTTCTTGCGCCGCCCGAGGATCGAGCCGTCCCGGCCGGCGACGTCGAGCTCCAGCGTGTCGGCCTGCGACTGGAACGCAAGCCCGGCCTGCCATCTGGCCGCGACGGCGCCGCCGGGCAGCGTCACCTGGCCGGAGGCGACCGGCAGCCCGCGATAGACCTTGCCGCCGGCCAGCACGTCGACCTTTTCGCCGTTGAGATGGGCAAGCCCGGACACGGTGTTGACGGCGGCGCCCGAATAGGTCAGGCCGCAATCGACCTGGAAGGCGTCCTCCAGCGCCCCATATTCGAACGGCGCCGTCATGATCTCGATATAGCGCCTGGTCACGCCGCCGATGGTGCGCCTGACGATCAGCCAGATGTCGTCGACGCCATCCTGGCCGGGCGTCACCACAGCGCTTTCGACGGCCGCCCAGCCGGAACCGGCGACGGTACCGCCGAGGCGGTGGCGGTGCATGCCGCGCACCTCCTGCGAGGGCTGGTGGGTGTAGCCGCCGAGCTCGCCATTATCGAGCGGAAACCAGAGCATCGGGTCGGGGTCGGTCTGGAACGCCAGCTCGACCACGCCACGCTTTGCGATATGCTCGGAGATCTGGCCGATATCGTCGGAGGTGAAGCGGCCGGTCGAAGCTTGCGTCAGCTCGGCGATCGAGCGGCGCGAGCGTGTGACATAGAGGAACGACTGGCCTGCATCGACGGGGCGGATGCGGGCGCAGCCCGATGTGCGCGAGCGCCGGTTCTTGAACGAGGACGGCGTCAATGCCTCGTCGATGCCGGAGCCGGAGAGCGCGCGGATGCCGCCGAGCGTCCCGATCAGCAGCGCGCCGTCCGATTCCGCGATCCACGTGATGTCGTTCGCCTGGCCGCCGCCGGCCTGGAGGAATTCCAGCGCGTCGTCATCCTTCTCGCCCAATGCGAAATTGTTGAAATCCCCCGTCGCCGAGGCGTAGACCGAAAACTTGCGGCTGAAGGCCAGGCGCTCCTCGTAGAGCGATCCGCTTTCGACATATTTCCCCGGCACAAGCGTGCCCAGGCGCCAGCGGGATATCGGGCTGAGGTCCGGCAGGGCAAATCCATGCAGTTGGACCTTCACCGCCGTGGCGCTGGTGCGGCTGGTGATCTTGGCCCAGCGCCAGCGGCCGTCGGACGCAAGCAGGCGAATGGCCCGGCCGACGTCCGAAGCCTGGAAGCCGGCACCGCCATTGATGCCGGCGGTCGATGACGCCGTGAGGTCGAACGGCGTCTGGCTGGCCGCCGCCCGGTTGAGGTTCAGTTCGGAAAACGCGCTGTCCGAGGCGCCGTTGATCGCCTTCCAAGTAAAGCGGTGATATTCGAACGCCAGCTTGTTCAGAAATTCGTAGTAGCGGGTTTCGCCGCCCGACCAGCCGGTCTCGCCGGTGCGGCTGTCGAGCGTCACCCATGTCGCGCCGTCATTCGATCCTTCAAGCACCCAGATAGTCGGCGTGCGGTCGACCGTTCCGCCGGTGCGTGCGGTCAGATAGTAGTTTTCGACGATGGCCTGCGCGCCACCGGCAAGCTGGTAGGTGACCGAGCCGTTGGTGGCACCGGCGATGCCGCTGTCCGTCTCTGTCGCCTTGTCGAAAAGCTGGAAGGCGTCCCCTGCCCCGCCCATGCCTGAGACCGTGCCGGAAGGCGCGGTGTTCGACGTCATCTTCGGCGTCAGCGCCCCATAGTCCGCGGGCGTCAGCGTGGTCGGCGTATCGTTGATGTCGTCATAGGGCCCGTCGTCGATCGCGTAGTCGTCGAGCGCCCATGCCGTATGGGCGGTGCGCGTCAGCACCTTGAGCGGATAGTCCCTGTGGGAAATCCACATCTGGTCCGCGGACTGCACATAGTCGAGATCGAACAGGTCGGCTTCAAGATAGGGCGAGGCCACCTCGACCGTGCCGACACGCGCGCCATAGGCGTAGACGCGGATGTAAAGATTGCCGAACTCCAGCATGTAGGCCTGGTCGGCCGAGAAGATGAACGGGATCGCCCGCGTCGCCTTGGCGGACGTCTTGACTTCGCCGACGAAACAGGTGCCGCCGCGCTTGCGGATGCCGCCATGCGGCAGGGTGACGAAGTTTTCGCATTTCGACAGCGCCGCGCGGTAGAGATCAAGCGAGGCGCGCGCGTGCAGGCGTGGCGAGATCTCGCCGCGGGTGAAGACGTCCTGGACCGGATAGAGCGTCGCCATCAGCGCATGGCCCCCGCATAAAACCG
The DNA here is from genome assembly GCF_006440475.1 of Mesorhizobium sp. B2-6-1. Taxonomy (NCBI): domain Bacteria; kingdom Pseudomonadati; phylum Pseudomonadota; class Alphaproteobacteria; order Hyphomicrobiales; family Phyllobacteriaceae; genus Mesorhizobium; species Mesorhizobium sp. B2-6-1. The sequence continues at coordinate 491,454 of NZ_VFUH01000003.1, read as the reverse complement.
GCTGTCGCCGCGCTGCCGCGCCCAACTCGATGTCGAAAGCCGTCCGCCGCGCTGGATGGCCTGCGCGGTGAAGGCGGCGTCCAGCGCGCGGTCGTAGGCCGAACGGGCAATGTCGATCATGCCGGCCTTGTGCGTCAGCGGATGCGCGATCTTGATGGCGAGTGCCGCCACCAGCACTTCGGTGAACGGCGCGTCCCAGTCGTTGGGGTCGGTGAGGTTCGCGACATAGCGGATGGTGAGCGGTCCCGCCCGGTCGCTGTAGACCAGCCCCGCCTCCTGCCGCCACGAGATCGCGATGCCGTCCGGCTCGCCATTGTGGGTCAGCGGCAGCGGGCGAAGGCAGTCGACGGGGAGTTCATAGACCCAGTTCAGCGTGCAATCGCCGGAACCGGTATCGCTGCCGGCCAGGGATGCCGAAAGGATGGCGAACACCCAGGCGTATTTCGTCAACTCGGCCTCGCGGGTCAGGTCGAAATGCATGTTGAGCAAGCGCGCGGCCTTGATGTCCTCGTCAAGGCTGTCGATCGGCGCCTCGTCGAGGACGGCCAGCGCCATATTGGCGATGTCGGTCGGGGTTATGGCCATGGGTAAGGCCTCCGTGGGTTGTGATTGGGGGAAGTGCGTCTTTCTCCCCGTTCACGGGGAGAAATGCCCGGCAGGGCAATGAGGGGCAGCGCCGGCATCGACGGTTGGCGTCAATGTTCAAGCGCCGGCGCTCGCAGGAAGGAGGTGGGCCTGGCCCACCTCCCGGGAGACGAAACCCTATGCCTCGGTCGTCTTCAGAGCGATGAACGTCATGGTCTTGACGCTCGACGCGGTGCGGTCCCAGTTCGCCGCCAGCGCCAGCTCCGCGTCGGTGGCGAATTCGCCGGCGGTGGAGGCGTCGAGGAAGCGGGTGCCCGGCACATGCGGCACGAAATGCCGGCGGCCGACCATTTCCGTCACCCCGCCGCCATGGCCCTGGCGCGGCTTGCGGTCGAACTCGAGCGGCCCGCCTTCGGTGTTCACGGGCAGCTCGTTCCACAGGATCGCCTTGTCCTTGAACATGAACGCGGTGTAGACGCCCGCCGCCTGCGGGATGTCGTCGTCGACCACGCAGCGCAGCCCCATGTAATAGGGGATGAGCGGCCCGCCCTGCTGCGAGGACGGCACATAGTCGATGAGGTCGGCGAGCTTCAGCGCTTTCATCTGCTTGGAATGAATCCAGAGGGTGCGGAACTTGTCGGCACGGTCGCCCATCAGGTAGGCCGCCTCGATGATGTCGGTGTCGACGATGGAGGTGCCGGTGGCGCGCACCAGGTCGCCGCCGTCATTGGCCAGATTGTCGGCGACGACACCTTTGAGCATGCCGATCAAGGTCAGCTTGTTGGCGCGCTGCCAGTACTCGGTCTGCCGCTTGACGATCAGCTTCTGCGGATCGTCGCCCGCCAGGATGGAGGTCAGGTCGGGAACGCCCCACGCCTGGGCGCGGACATTGCGGGCGGCGACCTCGCGGCGCGAGCCGATCTTCTTCATCTCGATGGAATCGGCCGGGTCGTCATTGACCGGCTCGGACGGATCGTTGCCGAGGTCCTTCCAGCCGGGCATGTCGACGGAACGGCCGCCCATCGACAGTTTCGAGGAGATGGCCGGATCGGAAAACAGGATGCCGGCCTGGTAGATTTCGAGCGACTGGACGTGCTCCTCGAAAGCGTATTGGGCATAAACGGACGGAACGATCGCGTCCGCGATACGGGTATAGGCGTCTGCCATTTTGTCTTTCCTTTGAGAGATTGATCGGCGGCTGATGCGTCGGGATCAGAGCGGGTTGTTCGGCATCCAGAGATCCGGGTTTTCGCCCGCTTCCCTGGCCAGCCGCCGGGCGCGTTGAGGGTCGCTTTTGACAAGGGCTGAAATGGCCGAAACGTTGCGCTCGCCGGCGGCGTTGCGCCGGAAGGGGTTTTGCCCCCGCGGCGCCGCGTCGGCGTCGATCGTGTCTTCGCGGAACATCGCCTCGCCGATCGCCTGGAAGGCCCTGGCGATCTGCGGATCGGTCAGGGCGCCGTCGGGCAGAAGGATGCCCTTCTGCTTGTAGGCATCGACCAGGCCGAGCTTCTTCATCGCCCGGTTGGCCACCTCCAGCTTCTGGCGAAAGCCATCGCTGTCGGCCGGGCCCCAATCCTTGACGAGGTCGTCATGGGTGGCTTCGACCGAGCGGGCGAGCGCTGCCTGCTGGGCCGCCGCCTGCTCGGCCATGTAGCCGACGAACCTGTCATGATAGGCCTGGGCGATCTTCGGCGTGGCGCCGGCTTCGACCGCCCAGGCCTTGGACGCCTGGGCGAGTTCGTCCGAATAGGCGAAGGTTTCCGGCAGGCCGTCGGGCCGCCGGTATTCGACCTTTTCGGGCGATGTCAGCGGACGCATCGCCTCGGGCAGCCGGGCATGGAATTTGTCCCAGTCTTCCTTCGGCGCGTCCCTGGCTGGAACGCGCAGGCTTTCGCCCTGCCGCCGCTCCAGCTCCGCATAGGATGTGAAAACCCGATCGAGGCTTTCAGGCTTGGTCCAGCCCTTGGCTTCAGCAAGCTTGCGGTTGCCTTCGGAAAGACCGTCAAACCAACTTTTGCCGGCAAGCCCGGCGGACCCGTTATCCGCGCCTGCCGGTGGCCGTTCCGGGTTGCCCGCCGGCTGCGACGAGGCAGCCACGGACCCGGCATCTGCCAGATCTGTCATGTGATGTTCCTTTTGAGGGTTAGGTTGGAAGTGAGCTGGTGGCAGGCCGGCGGGCCAGAGGGCAGGCGGGCCAGAGGGCAGGCGGGACAGCGCCCGATCGGCAGCGCGATCTCTATGGACAGGCACTTGAGCTGCGTGTTCCATGCACAACACGAAGAGCGCGACGTCGAAAAGGCAGCCATGCTCAGTTCAAGCACACGACCAAGCCGGGTCGGGTTACGGTTACGCATCCCAAGCGGGACATCCCGATCGGCACGCTGAAGAGCATCGAAAAGCAATCCGGTCTCAAGTTGAGGTAGACAGATGCGCCAGTATATCGGACTGATCCACAAGGAAGCAGGCAGCGATTTCGGCGTCTCCTTCCCCGATTTTCCCGGCGTGGTGACTGCCGGTACGACACTGGACGATGCCCGTGCCATGGCGCAGGAAGCGCTCGCTTTTCATGTCGATGGTCTGGTCGAGGATGGCGAGGCCATTCCCGACCCCTCGTCGCTCGAGCAAGTGATGGCGGACAAGGATAATCTTACCGGTGTGGCCGTTCTGATCCCCCTGAAGATCGAGACAACGAGGGTGGTACGGGTCAATGTCACCATCCCCGAAGATATCCTCGGCGAGATCGACGACTATGCAAAACGACACGGCTATAGCCGTTCGGATTTCTGATCGCCGCCGCCAGGAAGATCATCGAGGCGGCCTAGGCCGGCTGAATCATTTTGACAGGCACCGGCGCTAGCGCCTTGTTCGAAAGAGGTGTTTTCGCGCCGTCGGTTCATCAACGTCCGAGAAACCATGTCTTATATCGTGACAGCCTGTGCCGCCGTTCCGCCGCAATGCGGCCGCACGGGACGATCGATAGGGATTTCGGATATTTAAGGGAGACGTCACATGAACCTTCATAAAGTCATTGCCGCCGTTTTGATGGCCGCCGCGCTGGCGGGCTGCGCGCAGACGGAAGGCCAGCAGCGGGCCGGAACCGGTGCGCTGATCGGCGGCGCCGGCGGCGCCCTCGTCGGCCAGGCCATCGGCGGCAACACCAAGAGCACGGTCATCGGCGCGGCCAGCGGCGCGCTGCTCGGCGCCGTCGTCGGCTCAGCCACCACCCCGCAGCGCCGCGGCGACCAGCTCTGCCGCTACCAGGACCGCTACGGCCGCATCTACACCGCGCCTTGCGACGACCGCTATTACAACGGCGATTATTGAGGCGCCGAACAGCGACACAGCCGATCTCCCCCCTTGTGGGGGAGATGTCCGGCAGGACAGAGGGGGGCGCCGTAGAGCGCCGACCTCGGTCGCCGCCGAACTTTGAACATGGCCATATGTTTGTCGTCTAGGGCCCGGCTTGAGCGACCGCTCGTGATTTGATCGCCGTGCGATGAACACGGCAAGGCCGGCGGGACAGCGCCCCCCTCTGCCCTGCCGGGCATCCCCCCGCAAGGGGGGAGATCGGCGCTTCAGCGCCTCACCTCTCCTCCTCCCGTGCCGCCTTTTCCAGCGCCACGAGCTGCGCCTCGTCCAGCGTCAGGAACCCCATAATGTGCTGCACCACTTCGGCGCGCGCGTTGCTGAGCGCGCTGTGCAGCTCGAAGCCATTGGGGGTTCTGGTCCGCGCCATCCACTCGCCGTATGACGGGCGCCTGAAATAGCCGACCGTCGCCGCGAGATCGGCCAGCACCATTTCGCCGTCCTCGCCGGAAAACACGCGCATATACGCCTTGGCCAGCGCCTCGCGCGCTTTGGCGGGGCCGCCGCTTTGCGACGCGTGGGCGAAGCGTTTGCGGCTCATGCGCGCTGTCCGGCCGGCATCGCGCCCTGGGCGCCGGCATCAGGTGCCGGCCCATCGGCGGTGCCGCCCTGCAGCATGCCTTGCAGGCCTTCGAGCAGGCCGCTGTCGCGCGCCTGCACGGCCGCCGGCACCGCGTCCTTGGCCACCTTGCCGGCGGTGGCGATCGCCGCCATGCCGGCCTGCGCCTGGCTGGCCTTGGCCCTCGCGTCGCGCAGGCCCGCCACCTCATCCTTGCGGCGGAAGATGCGCTGCGGGCTGCGGCCGGCGCTCTGCACGATCTTGAGCGCCTCGTCGCTGTCGATATTGTCCATCACATCAGGGTCGAACTGCGCCATCTGCATGGCCGTGGTCACCAGCTGGATGGTGTCGCGCGCTTCCGCCGAGCGGCGCAAGACATCGAGCGGACCGGTGAAGGTCGGCCGCACCGCCTTGCCCGCCAGGCTCGCCGGCGGCAGGAACCGGCTGTCCTCGTCATAGAGGCCCTTGTCCTCCAATATGCCGAGCTCGCGGTCGAGATTGGTGGCAAAGCCCGCCTGGATGATCGAGCCCGACGGCCCGAGCAGCGCGCCCTTCTCCTCCTGGCGGATCAGCGCCTCGGTGGCGGTCATCTGCGGGTTCTGCACCAGGGTCTGGAACAGGTTGACGAACATCATGTCGCGGATCTCCTCCGCCCGGCTCGCCGCATAGTCGAAGGCGTAGCTCGGGTTCTGCCCGGTGGTGATCGGCGCGATCAGCGGCCTGCCATTGTCGTCGATGAGGCCCGGATAATTCTCGCCCGGATCGAGCACCGGCACATAGTCGAGCCTGGCCTTCGACGCCGTCGGCGGATCGGTGATCTGTTGCAGCGCGCGCAGGCCCGAGCGGCGGACCGCGTTTTCCTCGCGCACGGTCGTCAAGGCTTCGATGGTCGGCGAGATGCCATAGGCGTCGCCCTCGTAGCGGCGCCAGTTGAAGGCCGACACCGGGAAGGTGCGAAAACCGCTCTCGCGCACGATCTCCTCCTCGTCCTCGATGACGTGGTAGGAGGCAAAGGCGGCGTCGAGATAGCGGTAGCTTCCGCCCGAGCGGTACATGCGGCGCTCGTCACGCGGCTGGATGCACTGGATGAGCGCGATCTTCTCCTCGCATTTGGCGGGATCGTCGACCAGCGTCCTGATGCGCGCCGGCAGTTTTTCGTAGCCGAGCAGCTGCGCCGCCTGGCGCGCGGTGCGTTCGTAGCGGCGGTGGAAGATGTCGACCTGGCCCCAGCGGTTGCGCGAGAGATAGCCTTCCACCACCGGGATCGAGGCGTAGCGGATCAGCGTCGAACCGAAACCTTCCTCGGCATAGAGATAGGCCGGACCGTAGCGCACGACATTGCGCAGGCAGGCTTGCGTCGCCGGCACGAAATTGGAATTGGCGGAGTAGCGCAGCGAAAACAGGAAGTCGCGCAGGTTTTCCGCCCATTCCTTTTCCTCGTCGGTCTCCTCGTCGTCCATCTCGGCGGTGGTCAGCCCGTGCCATTTCTCCGACTGCGGGATGATCAGGCTTTCCAGCCCGGCGGCCAGCCGGTTGGCGGCCGAGTTGATGGTGTTGGCGTAGACACGGGCGCCGCGCCGCTCCTGCCGCTCGGCCTGGCTGTCGCCGCGGCGGGCACCGCGCCCGGAGCGGATATCGGGCGCATCGGGATCGCAGAACTCCGCCACCGCCTCCCATACGGGCTCGTAGGCGGCGCGCTCGCTCACGAGCTCGGACTGGCGGGAAAGAATATCGCGGGCGCGGGAATCGCTGGTCATGGGGGCCTCGTTAAAACTGGGGGATCTCCCCCCTTGAGGGGGAGATGGCCGCAAAGCGGCCAGAGGGGGTCGGATCGACCGGGTTCGGCCTTCTGCAACAGAAGGAGGTTAGCGCTTCATGCGAGGCGACCCCCTCTGTCGCCTCCGGCGACATCTCCCCCTCAAGGGGGGAGATCGGCAGCTTCAGCCGACGATGTCATTCTTTTGCGCGGTTCTTGGTCTAGGAACGTCTCGCGGCGGGGTTTTGCAGGAGGTCGATGTGACGACGACAAGCCTTGCCGCCCTGAAGAACCAGAGCAAACGTACCGTTAAACGGCTCATCGGCTATGATTCCCGCAACTGGCTGCGCATCCGCCAGATCGAAGCCTTCACCACTTTCCTGACGGCCGCCAACCGCAAATCGCGCGACGTGATCGAGATCTCGCCCGGCTGGAACCGCTACTGGAAGGCGATGTGCCCCAACTATCGCTCGGTCGACTTCCCCGATTTCGACATCTGCAAGGATCGCACCGACGAGCAATATTCCATCGTCATCGCCGACCAGGTGCTGGAACATGTGCAGCGGCCGCAGGCGGCGGCGCGGAACATCCACGCCATGACCCGCGAGGGCGGCTGGGCGATGGTGGCGACGCCCTTCCTGTTTCGCGTACACGCCAGGCCGCACGACTACAACAGGTGGACGCCGGCCGGCCTGAAGCAGCTGATGGTCGATGGCGGCTTCGCCGAGGACAACGTCCAGGCGTTCGGCTGGGGCAACAAGGCCTGCGCCCGCGCCCACATAGGCGGCCCGGTCCGCGCCTACGGCCTGTGGCGGGACCTCAGCAACGACGAGGAATACCCGATGATGGTCTGGGCGTTCGCGAAGAAGGGATGAGCGGTGGAAGCTGCCAATCTCCCCCCTCGTGGGGGAGATTGGCAGCGTTCACCCGCCACGCCGCTTCACCAACCTTGCATGCCGTCTCCAATACCACCAGTCCAGCACGCGCCGGCGAAAACTGCGCTTCATCGCGGTCATGGTTACACCCCCAAAAGCACGCGGCGCTGGCCGGCGAGGCTGCCGGGCGCCAGATCGGTCTTTATGGTGCTGGCCGTGCCCTGGCGTTGTTCGAGCTCAGCCCGAAGTGCTGCTTCGCGCGCCTGCACGTCCTTATCCCCGGCCGTCGGCACTGCCGGCAGCGGCTTCAGTTCCGGTGGTTTTTGAAACAGACACATGGTTCCAGCCTTCTCTTGTCCAGTCGTAGAGGAAAAAATCTTCGCCGTTCCGGCCATATCCGGGCAGCAGGCAACGTTGCGTGGCGCCCAGCCGCGCAAGCCAGCGCAGCGCCAGTTCATTGCCGGCCAGCGCCCGCGCCTCGACCCGCCAGGCACCGCGGGCGGAAACTTGCGGACCGAGCACCGCGTGAAAGAACTCCGTAATCCCGGGCACGCAGCGCCTCATGCGGCGCGTGCCCCAGCTCCAGGCGATCCAAAGCCCGCTCCGCTGTTCGGCCGCGCCGAAGCCGGCCTCCGGATTGCCGCCGAGCTCGGCCACATAGGCAAACCCTTGCAGCGCGGTGAGCGCCAGCAGCGCCGGCGACCAGTAGTCGAGCTGGCAATCGATCTCGGCGCGATCCTCGGGCCGCAAATTGGCGGCGATATAGGAGAGATCGCGCAGGGTCGCGGGGATGATGCGGAGGGTCATGCGGATGCCAGAGCCCGGGGGATAAGGTTCATCTGTGTGAGTGCCGCGTGAAAAATTCACGCCCTTGACCGGTCTCCTCTCCGGTGACCTACTTCGACCATAGAATGCGGGAGCAAAACATCGGTCATCCAATTGAAGGGAGACGGGCGAATGGACATTCGATCGGCGCTGACGCAGATATCTGAGGCCTTCAACGCGCACGATCTCGATCGGATCATGGCGTTCTTTTCCGACGACTGCATCCTGGAGATGCCGAGGGGAGGCAATCCTTGGGGCTCTCGTTTCGAGGGCAAGGAAAACGTACGGCAAGCACTGGCGACACGCTTTGAAGGCTTGCCCGATGTCCACTACGGCAACGCCGAGCATTTTGTGGATTCGACCGCCAATACCGGCATCTCGAAATGGATCCTCACAGGTACCACCCGCGAGGGGGAGAAAAAGGAGGTCAGGGGTTGCGACTTCTACACGTTTCGCGACGGCAAGGTGATCCGCAAGGATTCATATTGGAAAATCGTGGAGTAGGCCCCGCAGGGACATCGCAGCGCGGGCTATCGGGCCGGCGCCGGAGCGCCCGTTTCCTCCAGCGGGAATTGCGCTGCCGCGACGCTCCGAAGAGCCCTCCGCCCTCACCTGAACGCCCCCAGCGGATCGCTCTGCCCCTTCGCCCGTCTCGCAGTCCTGAACTCCGCCGGATCGACCACCGCTTCCCTGAGCATCATCACGCCATAACGCGTCGCCGCCATCAAATCGTCGCGAAGTTTGACCACCTGGCCGTCCTTGCGATGATAGAGCCGGAACTCCTCGAACCAGGGGACAAGCGTCGAAAACACCTTGAACCGGCCGGACTGCATGCGGTCGAGCATCTCCATCAGCCCGGCCTCGACCGAGACCGAACCGTCGGGGAATTGCGCGTGGCGCGACAGCATGTTCAGCCCGTGCGCGGCATATTGCTTGGCGAGCGCGGTGCCCGCCCCTTCCAGCGTTTCGCGGCGGCCGTCGCGCGGCCACGCCCAGGGCAGCCATTCGCCCCAAGGCTTCAGGGTCAGCGCCTGCATGGCGGGAGTCTGCTGCGAGGCGCGCGCGGCCTTGGCGACATAGACGACGTCGGCCTCCGTATCCCAGGCGAGCTCGACCGCGGCGGAAGGGTGGTCCCAGCCGAAATCGAGCGCCCCGATGCGCGGCCAGTAGCGCGGCAGCCGGAACGGCGCGCAGGCAATCAGCTCCTCCGCCACCGGAAAGATGCGGCCGGACCCCAGCACCGGAATGCCCCGGGCGCGGGCCTCGCGCTCATGCGCGGGATAGGCGGCAACGATCGCCGCGCGCTCCTCGGGCGAATAATGCTCGGCGTCGTCGATGGTCATGAAGGTGACGTGACGGGACATGGGGGATCCTGAATCACTTTCGAGATAATCGATGTAGCGTCTTGTGAAGGCTACGTTTTTCGGACCAACGTCGCGCCGCCCCTCACCTGCCTGCTGGCATCCTCTCCCCGTATAGTGACGGGGAGAGGGGTGCTGTTGTCGACGATTTCGCCAATCGCGAACGTTCAAGAATCGGCGCCGAGATTGCGGCCAGCTCCCTTCTCCCCGTCATTACGGGGAGAAGGTGGCGGCAGCCGGATGAGGGGCAGCGCCGACGAAGGGGAGCAAGCGCCAAGTGCGATGCCGCTCGTCCCCAATCAGTTTCTTCTCCATCACCCCTTCCCCATCCCCTCCACCTTCGCCGCCGACAAAAACAGCAGCACCACATCGGACATGCCGAGCAGCGGCGTGAAGGTGACGACGGTGATGCCGCCGGTGGCGTTGGTGCGGGTGAGGCCCTCGGAATAAATGTCGAGCGGCGGTTCCTCGTCGAACCAGACGCCGTGCAGCGTTTCGCCCTGCCATTTCTCGCGGCCCTTCTCGAAACTCTTGAACGACAGCACGCTCTCGCCGGCCTGCACGTCGCCGCCGCCGCCATGGCGCACCACGATGCTGTCGAGCGCGCCCGGCGCGCCGCGGCCCATCATGGTGTCGACGATGGCATCGGCCGGGATCATGCCGGTGCCCCATTGCGCCTGCTGCTGCGGCGGGCCGACCAGCACGCGCTGCGGATTGTCGCGCGTGCCCTCGCCGGTCACGCCGGCGGCCCACAGCCGCACGGGCGCATCGAAAACCTTGCCTTGCCACCACGCGGGATAGCGGCCGGTCAGGTGCATGGCCCATTCGGCGCCGCCGGCGCGGGTCTTGCCGAGCTGGTTGCCGGCCATGAACAGCCGCTCGCGGTTGGCGGCGCCTGCCGCGTGAAACGCCGCCTGCCTGGCATAGGGCCGGTAGGCGGCAAGCTGGTTGGTACGACGCCTGCGGTCAAGCTCCGCCAGCAGCGCCAGATATTCCGTCCTCGCCGCCACCGGCGATGTCTTCGAGGAACGGTTTGACCGCGGCTTCGAGCGCGCGGATGCGGCTGCGGATCTCTTCATCGCTCAGGGCATCCAGATGGTTGACGGCGACATCGAAATCCTTGGGCAGCACCGAAAGCACGATCTTCAGATACTGGTCAGGCTTGTCGGCCCGCACTTCGGCGATGACGCCGGCGCCATGGGCGCGGAAATCGGCGCGCACGGCGGCGAGAAAGTCGTCGCCCAGCGTTTTCTTCGGGCGTTTGCGGCGGGTCTCCGGCGCGGTTTCCGGGCTTGCGCTCCGGCTGGCGGCCGGCTTGCGCCCCTTGCCGCGCGCCGGCACTGCGGCGGTTTCGTCAGCCATGGCCCGTCACCGTCTCGGCGTCGCCGGCGCGGGCCTTGGCCTTCGACGGCGCGGACTTGACCGACCGGACCCGCTTCTTCTTCGAGCGGGCGGATTTCTTCCTGGCATTCGTGCCGCCCTTCGGCCGCCCGGCAAGCTTTGCGGCGCCCGGCAGGCCCTTCAGGCCCGCCATCACGAGGCCGACGGCGCCGCTATGAATCGCTGGCTGCGGGAAAGCGAAGCCGCCGGCCGCGTCTCGAACCATGCCGATCAGCACGCCGATTGCGACCTGCTCGATCCGGCCGAGCCGCGTCTGCGGCGCCGCACCCTCGAATTCGCCAATGGCGCTGACGACCTCAAGGCCGTCATCCCCGGTGATGATGGTGGCATAGCGTGGCATGGCGGGTTCTCTGGTAAGCAGCGTGGCCGCAAGGAGAGTGCATGTGATGTCGCGTCCCTTCGCGCCCCCCTCTGTCCTGCCGGACATCTCCCCCACGAGGGGGGAGATTTCAGCTTCGGCGCCTCGCTTTTTCTCCAACGTTGGCGATTGGCGAAAGCCGGGACAACAGCCGATCTCCCCACCCGTGGGGGAGATGGCCGGCAGGCCAGAGGGGGGCGCCGTAGAGCGCCATCGTTCGAAGAGGAAAGCAAAACCAGAAACACAAAACCCGCCTCGGCGGCGGGTCATCGGCGCAACTCAGCACCATAGATAAAAACATAGCATAGTTGCCTTCACCCCGTCAACAGCTTTTAGGAAAAAATTCCTAATTATATACGTGACAAAGTCACGGTCAGGAATTTGTCCTATGTCGCGTGACAGGCTGGAAAATCTGATCCTCTTTGGGAATCGTCTTCATCGTGATAGTTCGAGAACGCTGTATGAGCGGAGGCGCGTTCCCGTGACTGTCTGTGTTGCTGCCCTATTTAGCTACAACTACGCACTGCCGGGGAGTCCTCCGCAATGGGGAAGCGCGGCAATCATGGCATCTGACGAAATGATAACTGTTGGCGACATCCAATACGAATCGTCGCAGCAGAAAGTGGCAGTTCTTGCGTCAAAAAGTTTGCTTATGATTGCTGGCGACTACGCAATTCATTCTGAAGCAATACAAGGAACGGTAAGCCAATTGAAAGGCAAAGCTGAACCTCATCCCCAAAAGATCGCGCTAATTTATGGACAAGAGATCCAAAAAGTTAAGAGAAGGCACGCCGAAGACGTTATTTTGGCTCCGCTCGGTATGAATACCGATACGTTTCTTGCTCAAATGAAGGATATGACGGACTCCTTCGCCAACGAAATTAAAGAACAACTCCAACGATTTTCCGGGCATAGTGTAGAGGCTATCATAGTTGGATCGGACGGGGACGCCGTACACATGTACGAGGTCGATTCGCGCGGTTCTGTAAGCTGCATGGATGACGTGCAATTTCATGCAATAGGTGCGGGCGCGTGGCATGCCAAGTCACACCTAATGCAGGCCGGATACGCGAGGACTTTCACCAATTTGGCGACCGCGATGGCACAGACGTACACCGCCAAGCGCCGCGCCGAACTCGCTCCTGGTGTTGGGAAACCCACCGACATGCACTTGGTGTTAAAGGACCAGTGGTATCCTATATCCAGAGCTGACATTGCCAAGCTGGATGAATTATATGCCGAGTACACCAACCAGCAATCCGCGCTGGCGCTTGAAACTGTCGCTAAGTTACAGGAACATCTCAATGCCATCGGACCAAAAAACGCAGCAATCGGAATTGCGGGAGACAGTGAGGCTGATGGGGAAGCTGGCGAACTCGCATCCCCAACCGCACAAGGAAATGAAGCGACAGAAGAAGCGGCCGCCCGCCCCCATATCCTCGGTCAAGAAAAAGGGGCTGCCTGACGTTTAAGGCGCGCTCGCAAAGCCACTAGGCGTTTTGCTAACTGCCTTCGTGTTCTAGTCCTGATTAGGCTACCGGTAGGTGAGGCGCTTGCCTTCGATACCCTCATCAATTAGTCAACGCGCATCTGGTCAGAGAAACCAAGCTTAGCGCGGCGATTATGCCTGAAATCGAACTCGGCAAGGTAGCGGTGCAAGTGCGCTTTGCCGCAATACTGATAGACGCCAACCATGCCGCGCTTGAAGGCCGAGAACTCGTTTTCGATTGTGTTGGTGGACGATGCGGTCGGCTTCGTAGCGAACATATTCGCCGCCAGCGTGTTTCACGGTGGCATGGTCCGCGAACTCTTCGCCGGTGAACATGTAGGAGTTGGACTCGTCGGTCATGAGCGTTGATTTGCGGTCGGCATTGCGGACCAGCACGTCGCGCACGGACCCCTTCGTAGCGCGCTCGACATGGAAGGAACGAACCGAGCCGCCGCGCTCGACCAGCGCCACGATAGAGTGCTTGGACGAGTTAGACGGCTTGCCGCGAATGGTGCGCTTCTTGATCGTGTCCTTGGGTCCAAAATAGGTCTCGTCGGCCTCAATGATCTTGCCTTCGCCGCCAAGCGGGCCTGAAGACTACACGTCTTCCTTCATGGCTTCACGGATGCGATGAGCCATGAACGATGCGGTCTTGTAGGTGACGCCAAGCATGCGGTGCAGCTGGTGCGCGCTCATGCCTTTCTTCGAAGCGCCAAGCAGATGCATTGCAAGCCACCAGGCATCCCCCGCAGCGAATGCACGCCTTCACGGCATGGGCAAACAGGATCAGCCCAACTAATGAACCGGGGCTTCGTCACAATCTCGCTGTGAAGGTCGCTAAGCGCGTTGAATGAAGATCCGCTCGAATATCGCGCCAATACCCAGCACGACCGGCGCTCTTGTTTCGGCGGCGCCAGAATCAAAAACCCGCCTCGGGGGCGGGTCATCGGCGCAACTCAGCACCATAGATAAAAACATAGCATAGTTGCCTTCACCCCGTCAACAGTCTTTAAGAAAAAAATCCTATCTTGCCCGTCCCAGCGTGATCCTCCCCCGGGCCTGCCGGCCTTATCAGTTGGGTGCTGGAGCATTGACCGCGAATTGCGCGGCGAACGCCCTGGCATAGGCGGGCCGGGCTTCGCCGCGGGCCACATAGGCAGCCAGGTTTTGATATTCGTCCAGAATGCCCGACATTCTGAGCCGCAGCAGCACAGATACCATCAACAGATCGCCCGCGCTGAACGCGCCGTCGAGCCAGTCGGCGCCGCCCAGATGGGCCGAGAGCCTGTCCAGCCGGGCGCGAACGCGGTCCTTCACCAATGGCAGGCGCTCCTCGCTCCAGGGCTTGTCGGCCTCGAATATTTTTGCCGTCGTCAGTTCGAGGATCGGCAGCTCGACGGTGTTGAGCGCGGCAAACATCCAGGTGATGGCGCGGGCGCGGGCATCGCGATCCTCCGGCAGCAGCCCCGGATACCGCTCGGCAAGGTGGAAGACGATCGAGCCGGTCTCGAACAGGCAGAGCGAACCGTCCTCGTAGGTGGGGATCTGGCCGAAGGGCTGAATGGCCAGATGGTCGGGCGCCTTCATCTCGGCATGGGAAACAAGACGAACCTCGTAGGGCTGGCCCACTTCCTCGAGCGCCCAGCGAACGCGCGTGTCGCGCGCCAGTCCCTTGCCGCCGTCGGGCGACCGTTCAAATGCCGTAATGGTGATTGTCATCGCATCCGCTTCCTTGCCTGTTTCCTGGGCTTCCTGGCGATGACGAACAAGCCTGCGCGGCAGCCCGACATCGGTCTTGAACTATTTTCCTTGCCGGGCGCGGATCGCGAATGGATGTCCGCGCGTTCTGAACGCCTATGCACGCCGCCTCAAAGTGACCTCGGTTTTGGGCGACATGCGTAGGCCGATACCTGCAAGTGCGTCGCACGGGCCCTGTTCAGCGTGACGCGCCTCACCGATGGGAGCAACCGCCATGAACGTCGCCAACCTGCAACTCGAGGGCCTGCTGATGGCCGTCGCATCGATCAACCACGTCCTGGTCAGGAAGGGCGTGCTGACATCAGAGGAGATCGACATCGCCCTGCGCAAGGCCGAAGCCGGCGAAACCAGCGAGGAGCGGTCCGAGGGCATGTCGGCGTCGAGCCGCGACGCCGTCAATTTCCCGATCCGGCTGCTGGAGCTCGCCAACCAGTGCCAGCCCGAAGCTGACATGCCGTCCTTTTCGAAACTGGCGCGCATGGTCGGCCAGATGAAGGAACCCTACAACGACCAGATGTAGCTACGCCCTGCCCGGCCATCCCGGATTGAGCGAAAGCACGCGGCCCGGCCCGTGCACGGCGGCGAACAGCAGCCCGGCCAGGAAGGAAAAATGGTCGACGAAGAAGCCGAATTCCGCCTGGTTGCCGGCCCAGTGGCTCGGTCCGTGGAAGGCGAAGCCGAGGAACAGCACGTAAACCGCCGCGACCAGTGCGGCCGGCGTGAAGAAGGCGCCGGTGAGGAAAGCGATCACCAGCAGCACCTCCAGTATCGCCGCGCACCAGGCCAGGAACAGCGGAAACGGAAAGCCGGCGGCCGCGATATAGCCGGCGGTGGCGCCCATGCCCATGAACTTGAACGTCACCGCCATCAGGAAGACGGCCGCGAAGATCAGGCGGGCGATGAGCAAGGCGGCGGTCTGCCACGGCGATTGGACGGTTGGCGACGGCATGGTTGTTCTCCCGTTTCGTTTGCTTGTCTTACCCAATTCCGGATGGAAACCGAACCTTCCTGGAATTGCTCCTAGGACGCGCCACGCACCGCGCATCCGACATGTCCGCCGAAGTTTTTTCCGGATGTCGTGATCGGCGCCACATGATCGGGCCGCTGCCGCAAAAACCGGAGTCCGCTTTGCCGGCTCCTTGATCCTTGATAAAGCGGGCCGCATCGGCCCTGATGTATCTCGCCGCCATGCGCCTGGAGCCGGCCTGAGGCGGCGGAGCCGATATCCGGTCCGGGTGATCGCCAAAGCGCGCAAAAGCCGCTATGGAACCAGCGGCGTCAAATGCTGTTATGTATGACCGCAGGGTCGCGCCGCGACGGCGGCGCGCCGGGGGTGGAAAGTGAGGCTCGGCATGGCGGACGACAAATCGAAGATCAAGCAGGATCGCAAGCTGGTTTCGAGCGAGGAAACCTATGAGGTTGCCGCTTTCGCCCGCAAATACGGCATCCCGCAGAGCGAGGCCCAGACCATCATCAAGCGCTACGGGCCCTCGAGGAAGAAGCTCGACAACCACATGGCCGCGCGCGGATAGCTCGGCGCGACCGGCGTTGGAAGCGTTGCCCGGGGCAGGACCCCGGGCGCATTGCGGCACCGAATGGTTGGAGGCCACGACCATGCCCGACACCGCGCGCAGAACCGGCAGCTGCCTTTGCGGCGGCGTGCAGTTCACCGTCAGCGGTCCGCCCCTGCGGGTGGGTCTCTGCCATTGCAAGGATTGCCGCAAGACCAGCGGCTCCGCCTTTGCCGCCTTTGCCATCTGGCCGCGCCAGGCGTTCGAGACATCGGGCATTCTCGGCACCTATGCCGGCCGCGGCTTCTGCCCGACCTGCGGCAGCCGTGTCGCCTCGCTCAGCGACGACGAAGCCGAGGTGATGATCGGCAGCCTGGACGTGGCGCCGACCGATCTCATGCCGGAGTACGAATTGTGGATCGGCCGGCGCGAATCCTGGCTGCATGCCTTGCCCGATACGCGGCAGTTCGAGCACGACCGGCCCGCCGCGCAGGCTCCCGGCCCGCCGCCGCCGAGGCCGCTGTCGGACGCAGCTCCCGGCGGCTGAAAATTAGTCGAAAAGTTTAGCGGCTGCGACGGAACCCCGGAACGGCGGCCGGCGTTATCGGGCGCCTCAGTTTCAATGGAGATCGCCGTGAACGACAAGTTCTTTCCCCGTCCGGTCAGGCTGAAGGTCGGACCGGCCCGCGAGCGCGTGGTGCGCAGCGCCTGGGAAGGCCTGGAATGCCTGCGCGACTGGCCCGGCAAGCACGGCCGGCGCTACCGCGCCGCATGGCGCAGCTGCCGCGATGCCCTCGATGGCTGGACCCCGGCCGAGAAGGCGATGCGGGCCATGATCGATGCCGGGCGCGAGGCGGAATTTCTGCCCGGCAACGGCAAATCCTGAAAGCCTGCCGCCTCAAGGGGCGGTTCGGAACCCGATAGCTGCATCGCGGCAAGCCGCCGGCTACTGTTTCGGCGGCTGCGGCGGCACTTCACCCGGTTTGATCACCGGCGTCTTGCCTTCGTTGGGCGCCGGCGCGGCCATGCCCTGGTCGCCTGTGGGCGGCGGCTTCAGCACGCCGCCGCAATCGTTCAGCGTCTCGGTCAGCGTGTTGTCGGTCGGCTGCTGGTTGCCGTCGGGCTTGGCCCGGCATTTTTCGCTGGGCGCCTGCTTGTCGGGGTTCTGCTGCTCGGCCTGTGCCAGCGCCGCGGCGGGCGCGGCGAGCATCAGGCTGACGGACATGATGGCGAGAAGTCTCATCTCGGCCTCCTTTCCGGGTTGGGCCGCCCTCACCGGCCGCCCAATGGTCGATGGCTTGCCTTCGATGGCTTGCCTCAATAACCGCCGACGATCGGCAGGATTTCGCCGGTGATGTAGCTGGAGCATTGCGGCGAGGCCAGGAACACATAGGCGGGCGCGATTTCCTCCGGCTGGGCGGGCCGCTTCATCGGCGTCTTGGCGCCGAACTGCGATACGTCCTGCGCCTCCTTCTCCGACGGATTGAGCGGCGTCCACACCGGCCCCGGCGCCACAGCGTTGACGCGGATGCCCTTGCCGACGAGGTTGCCCGACAGCGCCCGGGTGAAGGCATGGATGCCGCCCTTGGTCATGGAGTAGTCGACCAGGTCCTTCGATCCCTCGATGCCGGTGACCGAACCGGTATTGATGATGGCCGAACCCGGCTTCATATGCGCCACCGCCTCCTGCGCCATATGGAAGTAGCCGTAGAGGTTGGTCTTCAGCGTGGTATCGAAATGCTCCTCGGTCAGGTCCGCGAAATCGGTGGAATGGATCTGGAAGGCGGCGTTGTTGACCAGCACGTCGAGCCGCCCCAGTTCCTTCACGATCCTTGCCACGGCCTTGGCGCAGAAGGCGCGATTGCCGACATCGCCGCGCAAGGCGAGGCAGCGGCGGCCCTCCGCCTCGACCGCTTGCTTGGTCGCCTCCGCGTCGCGGTCCTCGCTGAGGTAGACGATGGCGATGTCGGCGCCCTCACGCGCGAACAGCACCGCCACCGCCCGGCCGATCCCGGAATCGCCGCCGGTGATCAACGCCGCCTTGCCCTCCAGCTTTCCCGAACCGCGCCAGAACGGCGCGTCATAGAGCGGCGCCGGCTCGATGGCCCATTCCTCGCCGGGCTTGGGATGATGCTGGGCGGGAAAAGGCGGCGCGGGATATTTTCGCGCGCCGGCCTGCATGGCGCCGTCGCCCTTGGGCTTGGCCTTGGCGCGGTCCTTGGCGTCGACCTTGCGCTGGATGCTGCGCTGCTTGCTGGTTGCTTTCGAACTGTCGCTCTGGGTGCTGGTCGGCATGGTCATCTCCTCTGTGTTTGGACCGGAGACATCCCGAACCTCCTCGCGCAACGCGCGGAACTGTTCGCGATGTCTTCGGTCCAAAGCCCTGCTGGCAAGGACAACGCATGTCGGCGGAAAAAGTTGGCGGCTTTCGCAGGCACGCATTGCAACCCTCGCATCCTGCCGCCGTTTCGCCTGCCGGAGGCAATCATGTTCGAAGGTTTTCAGACCCTCGAGGTCGACTGCGGGGATGCCCGCATCTTCGCCCGGCGCGCCGGCGACGGGCCCGCCGTCCTTCTGCTGCACGGCTTTCCGCAGACGCATCTGATGTGGCGCGACGTGGCGCCACGCCTGGCGGACCGGTTCACCGTCATATGCGCCGACCTGCGCGGCTATGGCGCCAGCTCATGCCCGGCGTCGAGCGCCGATCACGCCCCTTACGCCAAGCGCGCCATGGCCCGCGACATGGTGGCGCTGATGGCCGAGCTCGGCTTTTCCAGCTTCATGGTCGCCGGCCATGATCGCGGCGGGCGTGTCGCCTACCGCCTCGCGCTCGACCATCCCGACCGCGTCGAAAGGCTTGCCGTGCTCGACATCGTGCCCACCGCCGACGCCTGGGACCGGGCCGACGCCAGGCTGGCGCTCGGCTATTGGCCGTGGTCGTTGCTGGCGCAGCCGGAGCCGCTGCCGGAAAAGCTCCTGGCGGGCGCGGCCGACGCGATCGTCGATGACGCCCTGGGCGGCTGGGGCTCGGCGCCAGAGACGTTTTCCGCCGGCGTGCGCCAGGCCTATGTCGAGGCGCTGCGCGATCCCGCCCATGCCCATGCGATCTGCGAGGAGTACCGGGCGGCCGCGAGGCTCGACCGCGAGCACGACCATGCCGACCGCGCCGCCGGCCGACGCATCGCCTGCGCGGTGCTGGCGCTGTGGAGCGGGCAAGGCGCGCTCGCCGAATGGTATGCCGGCAAATGCGGACCGCTGGCCTTGTGGCGCGGCTGGGCCGGCGATCTGCGCGGCCATGCGGTCCAGGGCGGGCATTTCTTTCCCGAAGAAGCACCCGCGCAAACGGCCGCCGAATTGAGCGATTTCTTCGCCGGTCCCGAAACTGCCCGTCAGGGCAACGCCAGAAAAAGTGCCTAGCGGTTTCCCACGTACCACTTTCCCTGGGGAATCGCGTCGAAACGTCTGGAGCGGTTCAGCGGGAACCTTCCCAACCGGCCGCGACCAGGGGAATTGGAACCACATCATTGGCTGCGCAGTTGCAGGGGCATCGAATGAACCCGGGAGCAGATCCATGCCACGCGGAGAAAAATCGAAATACACCGACAAGCAGGAGCGCAAGGCAGACCACATCGCCGAAGGCTACGAGCATCGCGGCGTGTCCGAGAAGGAAGCCGAGCGCCGAGCCTGGGCCACCGTCAACAAGGATGATGGCGGCGGCAAGAAGGAGGGCGGCTCCGGCCGCGGCAAGCACACCGGCCATCCCGCCGCGCACAAGGGCGGCGAAAAGGGCGGCAAGGCTTCCGCCTCGCGTTCGGCCGCGAGCCGGTCGGCATCGGCCAGGAAGGCAGCCGCGACCCGCAAGCGCAACGAAGCGCACGCCCATTGATGCGCGGGCGACCGGGCCGCGAAATTCCTATGCGCCTTGCCTGCCCTCGCCCGGGCCGCTCTTGATCAGATCGTCGCCCGGCGGATCATCGAAGTTGGGCTCGGCCGGATTGTCGGACGGCGGCCTTTGCGGACAGTCCTCGTAGCCGTGGTCGCGGCCGCCGCAGAACGAACAGCACATGGCTTCGCGCTCCCTGTTCCCGGGCGGCCATCGCGGGGTTTGGTAAGGCTTCCTGCCGAGCATGCCCAGCAATGCGCGAGGCGCGATTTGGTTGCGCGCCCGCGCCGTCCCTCGCAAGAGAAGACGCCGGCTGTTGCGCAACCGCCGGACAAAGTGCGAATCTCCCCGGCATGCCGCAACCAAGCTTAATCGCCCGGCGTTGCGGATCATGCCTTGGAGAGACCGCCATGTCCGTTCGAATCCTGTTGCCGACCGTGGCTGCCATGCTTGCCGCCACCGGCCTGGCCGAAGCCCGGCCCGACAGCCGCGCCATGAGCTGCGCGCAGATCCGCGCCATGATCCAGAGCCACCGCGCCGTCGTGCTGACCACCGGCCCCAATACCTATGACCGCTATGTCAGGCAGTTCGGCAATGAATGCGATTGGCCCGAAGTGCCGATGTCGGCCTATATCCCGGCGCGCGACGGGCACTGTCCGGTCTACCGCTGCGAGGAGCCGGTCAACAATTTCCCGAATTGACCGGTCGGCCAGGCGCCGCATCGACGTTCGGGGATTGCCGCATCCCTGCCTGAAACCATTCCGAGGGGCCGGCGTTGACGCGTGGGGTGGCCGCCACAGGAGATGCCCATGACCGTCAACTGCCGCGTATCCATCGACAACCGGCCTCAATCGATCGAGGCCGTTTTCCAGGCCGTGCCCCGGATCGGCGAGAGCGTTTCGCTGTCCGTCGACGGTAACGCCCAGGACCTGCGCGTTTCGCGTGTCGTGCATGTGCCCGACGGTTCGCTCGAAGGGGCTGCGATCATCATCGAGGTGACGCCCAACATCCTGTAGTCGCCTGAATCCGCCAAGGCGGCAGCTTTCAGATGCCTAAGCCGATCGTCTGGCCGGCGTCTTCCATAGGGTGCTGCGGCACGATGATCGACGCCAGCGGCGCGTTCAGCACCCATCTGAAATAGCCGGGCGAGCGCTCGATCACGGCGGACCCGCCGAGCGACTGCGGCGCCACCCTTTGCAGGACAACGGTGCCGAACCCCTTGCGCGTGGTGTCGTCGCGCTCGTCTCCGCCGCTATAGGGGGGCGACCGCTCCTCCCAGACAAGTTGGAATTCGCGTTCGGCCAGAGCGTCGTCGCTCATGCTCCAGGTCACCTCGACCCGGCCGGAATCGCTGGCGAGCGCTCCATACTTGGACGAATTGGTGCCGAGCTCGTGGAAAGCCATGCCGAGATTCTGCACCGCATTCGACTGCAAGGTCAGCAGCGGTCCCGAAAGCAGTATCTGCTCCTCGCGGCCGAACGGTTTGAGATGTTCCTGGACCAGGTCGAACAGGCTGGCTCCCGCCCAGTTCGAGGTGACCAGCAGATCGTGCGAGCGTGACAGCGCCATGATGCGGGCGCGGATCATCTCCTCGAACTCGCGCGGGTCCTGCGAGCGCTTGCTGGTTTCCCTGACCATCGACAGGATCACCGCAAACTGGTTCTTGACGCGATGGTTGACCTCGCGCATCAGCATCTTGATCCGGCGCTCGTTCTCCCTGCTGGCGCTGATGTCGCGGGCGATCTTCGAGGCGCCGACGATCTCGCCGCTGGCGTTCCTGATCGGCGACACCGTCAGCGAAACGGCAATGAAGGTGCCGTCCTTGCGCTTTCGCGTCGTCTCGTAGCTCGCGAGGCGTTCGCCGCGGCGGACCTTGGCGATGATCTCGGTTTCCTCGTTCTTGAGGTGGTCGGGGATGAGCATCAGGATCGACTGCCCCAACGCTTCCTCCGCGCTGTAGCCGAACATGCGTTCGGCCGCCTGGTTCCAGCTTTTGATGATGCTGTTCAGGTCCTTGCTGATGATGGCGTCGAAGGAGGAATCGACGATCGCCGCCAGCTGCGCATCGGCCGTTGCGTCCTGTTTTTCACCGCTTGCTATGTCAGCCATTGCCCCGCCAGGTGTCAGCCTATAGCCACTAGATAACGCGTGCGCCGGACAAGGCAATCACCTTGAAGCGGCCTGCTGCTTCAACTTCATCGAAATCGCCTCGCCGGCTGGAGTGATCGAGGGGAAGGTCGTTCCGCAGATCAGGGCGGCCGGCATCGGAGACGCCAGCGACCATACAAAATGGTTTTCGAGCACCAGGACAGAGCGGACATTCAAGTCCATGGGCACCGGAAGCGCGGAACCCGTCCTTGCGGACCGGCATCACCTGAATGTCACCGCGCCTCAGTCAGAATGGCCGTCGCCCACATTGCCGTTGCCGCCCGGGGTGGACAGCAGTCCGAAGTCCTGGGACTTGACGCCCTGCTCCGCCGCCAGGAATCCGTCCGAGGCGAGGCCACGCCGCAAGAGCTCCCTGACCGCGGCCGAGCGGCTCGGCATGCGCTTGTCGAAGCGCCAGTTCTCCAATGCCGCCAGTTCATCGGCGGTCAGCATGACCTGCAAGCGTTCAGGACGTTCCAGTTCAGTCACGGCACTTCCTCGCAAAACCCAATACGCGAATGAGTATCTGTCTCATTCCACTAATAATTAGGATAGCAATCCTAACACGTCAAGGTCGGCAAATACGCGACCTCCCCATCCTGCTCATGATGACTATAAAGCGTCGGGCGCGCCTTTGCGTAACCATGCTAACTAACTGATATATATCGACTATTTTCATATTTTCGCTTGCCAGACGCCGATGCGAGGCGCATGCTACAAAGGCAAAACCAGTCCAGGAGGTTTCGATGCGGTATGACTACTCGACGCGGTTGCGCGATGACGTTCAATCCGCGGTCACGACGGCTTTCAGGACGTACGGCATCGTCAACATCACCGCGGTGGCCGAACGGATCAGGCTCAGGAACCTCGACGAAAACGTTGCTCTCGAGGACGTCGAGCACCTGGTCCTGGCGGCCGCCCAACTGCTTGGAGCCGCCATCGAATTCGAGGGCCTGACCATGATCGACCGCTTGCCGGACGCTCATGTCAACGGCCGCCCCGGCGGACCGGCCCCTGCCCTGAAGCGCCTCGTCTGAACAGATTTGAGGCGACGCGCTAAGTCATTTCGGGCGACCTGCATCAGGGCTCCGGTGGCCGGGCGAGCCCGCTGGACGCCGCCTACCTGTGGAAATTGAGCGCGCGCGCTGTATGGTGTTTGAATTCCCCCCTCTGGAGAACACGCCATGACGCTCGACACACGCAAGCTCGGCAGCCAGGGGCTGCGGGTCTCGGCCATCGGCCTCGGCTGCATGGGCATGAGCCAGTCCTACGGCCCGGCCGACGAAGCCGAATCCATCGCCACGCTGCACCGCGCCATCGAACTCGGCTGCACCTTCCTCGACACCGCCGAGGTGTATGGCCCTTACGCCAATGAGGCGCTGCTCGGCCGCGCCTTGAAGGGCAAGCGCGACCAGGTGACCATCGCCACCAAATTCGGCTTTCGCATCGAAAATGGCCGGCAGGTCGGCACCGAACGCGACAGCAGGCCGCAAACCATCAGGGCGGCGGTTGAAGGGTCGTTGAAGCGGCTCGCCACCGACCATATCGACCTTCTCTACCAGCACCGTGTCGATCCAGCCGTGCCGGCCGAGGATGTCGCCGGCACGGTCGGCGAGCTGGTCAAACAGGGCAAGGTCCGCTTCTTCGGCCTGTCGGAGGCGGGAGCCGCGAACATCCAGCGGGCGCACGCCGTGTTTCCGGTCTCGGCGCTGCAGAGCGAGTACTCGCTGTGGGAGCGCAATCTCGAGCCGGAAATCATTCCCCTGCTGCGGCAAACCGGCATCGGCCTGGTGCCGTTCTCACCGCTCGGCCGCGGCTTCCTGACCGGCGGCGCCAAGCGCGCCGAGGACTATCCGGAAGGCGATTACCGCCGCGGCGACCCGCGCTACCAGGGCGCGAACTACGACGCCAATGTCGAGGCCGCCGCGAAGGTCCGCGACATCGCCGCCGTGAAAGGCGTCAAGCCAGGGCAGATCGCGCTGGCCTGGCTCCTGGAGAAGGGCAATGTCTTCGGTGTCGACATCGTGCCGATCCCCGGCACCAAGCGGACCAAATATCTGGAAGAAAATGTCGCCGCGGCGTCGCTGAAACTGGAGGCCGCCGAGATGGCGGCGCTCGACGACGCGCTGGCCCCGGGGAAGGTCTCCGGCCCGCGCTACGGCGACCGCACCATGGTGATGATCGACCGATAGGTTCGCACGTCGCCGGTGAATCGGGCCTATTCCACCGGTGCCGGCTTTTGCCGAGGATCAGGCCGCAACCGCTGGTGCAGTTCCCTGCCGGCATGCAGGGTCCGGTCCGCCAGCGCGGCGAGTGTTCCGCGCAACGTCCTTGTTCCCAGCACCGAATCCAGCGTCACCGACTGGGTCGCGAAGCGCCGCTTGAAATCCTCGCCGCCGCACAGGAAGTCGACCATCGTCAGTCCCCTGTCGATCGACCACTGGATGTAGTCCATCATCAGCACCATGCCGGGAGACGCCCGTTCGACATCCGGATCGTAGGTCGTGACGAAGGCCATCATCGTGTTGCGCTGGACGAAATTGATCGAGACCGCCACCACCATCCCGGCGCATTCCAGCACGAAGACATGCAGGAGCCCTTCCCTGGCCAGCACCGCGACCAGCGCGGCCAGGGCCGGCGACCCCTCATCGAACAGGTTGGATTCGTGTCCGCGCGCGGCGAGCCATTTGCGCTTGAACTCGGCGAGCCTGTCGAGGACGGGCTGCATCGGCTCGTCCGGCGACATGAGGCGGAATCGCACTTCGCCGCCCTCCTCGAGGAATTTGCGGCCACGGCGATAATTCTGGCGCATCTTCTTCGTTTGTTCCCCGAACCAGTCCGCGCCCGTCCGCCATGGCCCCGCGACCCGGAAGCTGGTTTCGCTGCGGCGGTTCGGGCGGAGCGCCATCTTGGGCGCCGAAGCGGGAGCAAGCAGCGTGCGCATCGCGGCGTCCGGCAGCAGGCGGTTCAGATAGACGAGATCGAAGCCGCCCGCGGCCGAAATTTCCTGCCATAGCGCCGCGACCGCCGCCGGATCGCAGTCCGGCGCGACCAGCACGTCGCCATAGTCGCTGTGGTCCTTGGCAGCCCATTCCAGGACGTTGACGCCCTTGCGCCGCACCGTCGCCAGCGGGATGACGGCGTCGATCCGGTCACCGTTCCAGACGAGGCCGATCCTGAGACCACGCAGCTCCCGGTCCGGGGCCGTCTGCCACCACGCCGTGACCCAGGCGTGGCTTTGAAAGATCAGCCCCTCCGCCCGGCGCCACAGCTCCGCCCAGGCCGGCCCGACCGACGCGAGGCGCTCCTCGGAGGTGACGATCTCCAAAGCGCCGGCCTTCGGGCCCGCGATCGCGGCGTGAGCGTTCATGGCTGCGGGCTCCGTGTCGGCTCGGACGAAGCGCGGCGGCGGAACCGCCGGGCGATGTGCCCCCACATCTTCTTGAGCGGCAGCACGTAAAGCCCCGACAGGGATTGATAGTCGCGCGCGCCGCGTTCCATCAATCCGAACCTGAAATCCTCATCGGGCTTGGGCACGCACAATGTTCCGAACAGCCGGTCCCAGAACGAGAACAGCAAGCCGAAATTCTTGTCGTAGTGCCTTGGATCGACGCTGTGGTGCAGTTGGTGCCAATGCGGGCACAGCACGATGTTGTTGAGCGGCCCGAACGATATCTTGAAATGGGTGTGCCTGACGAAATCCATCATCAGGATATTGCGCATGACGTAGACGTTGACGCCGAAGATCGTCACTTCGACGAGGTTAAGCGACAAAAGGGTCCAGATGCCGAAGCAGATCCCGGGTATGACGCCGTCCCAGGCGCGGTTCATGAGCTCGTCGAGCGGATGAACCCTGTCCTTGGTGATCCCGACCATCACCTCCGCCGAGTGATGCACCTTGTGCAGCTCCCAGAGGAACGGGAAGCGGTGCTGGGCCACATGGTAGAGGTAATAGGATATGTCGTAGGCGATCAGCATCGTCACCGTGAAGATGACGATCGTCACCGCTCCCGGCGGTCCCGGCAGCAGCGGCGGCTCGATCTGGAGGAGTGCCGCCAGCGTCCGATTCGTCGCGTAGCCGACGGCGACGACGAAGGTCACGCCCGCGGGCAGCATTAGGAAGGGCATAATCGCCTTGCGGGTGATCCAGAAAAGCAGGTCCGCCCGCGCCGAGGGGTGCGTGACGATCTCGTTGGGAAAGACGAAATCGAAGAATTCCCTGAAGCTCTTGCGCTCCGCCGTCCGCCAATAGGCGATCAGGGCGCTGCCCAGCGCGGTCAGCAGCAAAAGGCCGGCCGAAAGCAGGCTGGAGCCGGACAACTTGTCCAGGATCCTTTCGATGATGCCGGCAATCGACATGGGCCCACTCATTTATGCAACCGAAGCTTGACTTGTAGAAAGCGATTTACCTGACAGGCAGGGCAAGCCGCCACGCCGTCAGGGCTCTCGATCATTTCGCCGTCACCCTAGTCGAGAATCCATATCGAAAGCTTAAGCTAATTAAAAACAATGAATCCGCTAAAAAGCCCGCTATATATTGCCGAATTCTGAATAAAACTCCTAAAATTGACAGCAAAGGACCGGCAGCGCTTGGCGTGGAGATCGCAACTTCGGGGAATCGCCGGGTGATCATGCCGGTCCCGAGCTCGCCGGCCCGCGGCCGGGCTGCCAAACCCCTCCCAACTTATTTCCCGGCGCCCGGCTGCTTGTTGAAGATCGCTAGCAGGTCCATCGGCAGCGGAAACACCACCGTCGACGAGCGCTCGCCGGCGATGTCGTGCAGCCTCGAAATAGCGCAGTTGCATGGCCTGCGGCTCCTGCGCCAGCATCTTGCCGGCCTCGACCAGCTTTGCCGCCGCCTGCTGCTCGCCATCGGCGTTGATCACCTTCGCGCGCCGCAGCCTTTCAGCCTCGGCCTGCTTGGCGATGGCGCGGACCATGTTCTCGTTGAGGTCGACATGCTTGATCTCGACATTGGACACCTTGATGCCCCATGCGTCGGTCCGCTGGTCCAGGATCTCCTGGATGTCGCTGTTCAACTTGTCGCGCTCGGCCAGCATCTCGTCGAGCTCGTGCTTGCCGAGAACCGAGCGCAACGTGGTCTGCGCGAGCTGGTTTGTCGCGGCCATGAAGTCCTCGACCTGGATAACGGCCCGCTCGGCGTCGACGATGCGGAAATACAGCACCGCGTTCACCTTCACCGAGACATTGTCGCGCGAGATCACGTCCTGCGGCGGCACGTCCTGGACCACCACGCGCAGGTCGACCCGCACCATCTGCTGGACGAAGGGGACGAGGAGGATGAGGCCGGGGCCCTTCACCCCGGTGAAGCGGCCGAGCGTGAAGACCACGCCGCGCTCATATTCCCGCAGGATGCGAATGGCGGCGGACAGGAAGATCAGCACGATGAGGGCGAGCACCAGATAGGCGACGTAACCGATGATCATTGCCTTGCTCCATTGTTCCTGCGCCGGACCGTCAGCACGAGATCCCTGACGTCGGCCACCTCGACGCTGTCGCCGGGGGCGAGCGGTTCATCGGCTTTCGCCCGCCAGCGCTCGCCCTGCGCGAGCACATGGCCCTCGCTGCCCGACCAGTCGAGGATCCTGGCCGGCAGCCCGTGCATGGCCTGCGCGCCGACACGCGGCAGGCTCTTGCGCGCCCTCCACAGATAGCTGCCGGCCAGCAGCGCCAGGCCAAGCGTCAGCGCCGCGGCGGTGCCGATGAGCGCCCACGACATCTCGAAGCCCGGGCCCTCGACCTTGAGCAGCATGGCGGCGCCGAGCAGGAAGGCGGCCACGCCTCCAAGCCCGAGCACCACGGTCGGGTTGAAGGCCTCAATGACGAGGAAGGCGATGCCAAGCAGCATCAGGGCGAGGCCGGTATAGCTGATCGGCAGCAGATTGAGGGCATAGAGCCCGAGCAGCAGGCAGATGGTCCCGATCACGCCGGGCGCCACTGCGCCTGGGCTGGTGAACTCGAAGACGAGGCCGTAGACGCCGGCAAGCATCAGGACGACGGCGATGTTGGGATCGGTGATGACGGCGAGAAGCCGGATCAGCCAGCCGGGATCGAGCGTCTCGACCGCCACGCCCTTGGTCGCCAGCACCTGTTGCTTGCCGGCCACCTCGACCGTGCGGCCGTCGGCAAGCTGGAGCAGCTCGGCCGTGTCGCGGGCGACGAGGTCGACTACATGTGCCTGAAGTGCCGCATTGGCGGAAAGGCTGGCTGCCTCGCGCACCGCCTTTTCGCCCCAGTCGGCATTGCGGCCGCGCAGTTCGGCGAGCGAACGGATCAAGGCGACCGCGTCGTTCGTCACCTTTGTCATCATCGGGTCGCCGGCCGGAGGCCCGGTGGCATTCTTCTGGTCGCCCTTGTCCTTTTGGTCGCCACCGGGAAGTGGCGGCAACCCGCCAAGCTCGACCGGCGTGGCGGCGCCCAGATTGGTGCCGGGCGCCATCGCCGCGACATGGGTGGCATAAAGGATATAGGTTCCGGCACTTGCCGCATGCGCGCCGGCCGGCGCGACATAGCCGATGACGGGAACCGGCGAGGCAAGGATATCGGCGATCATTTCGCGCATCGAGGTGACCAGCCCGCCCGGTGTGTCGATCTCGAGGACAACGGCTTCGGCGTGCCGCTCGGCGGCTTTGGCCAGCGCTTCGTTGAGCTGCCTGGCGCTCGCCGGGCCGATGGCGCCGTCGATCACGACGCGCAACGCGACCTTCTCCGTAGCCTCCGCGGTCACGGAAGAGTGACTGGCGGCCGCGGCGGCCATGAAAGCCACTGCAAAAACCGCCATCCGCGCGAGGGTCACGCTCAAAACTCCCTGGATTACGCGGGATATGATGTGCAGGATATGGCGTTCGGTCCGTCGAAATCCATGGCCTGGCCTCAGATTGCAAGCCGGCGACCCTGCCCTTCGCAGCCGGCGGCAAACGCAATGGGCAGACGTTCAAAGCCGGAAGGGGCCCCGCTCGCGCGCCGGCCCCGTCCTTGGTCAGCGGTCACGCATGTGCGTGCGGGTGACGGACGTCCCAGACGGCCCAACCCGATACGGCAACCACCAGCACGCCGAGAATGACGTGGGTGGCCATCGCATTCGTGTTCGCCATGAATTTGAGCAGCCAGGGCGACACGATCAGCCAGAGCCCGAGAACGACACCTACCCATTCCTCCCACTCGGCGAAGGCGGCAAGCGCCGCCACGGCCACCGCGCCCAGCACGACGCCGACAATCCAGGCGTTCCATGCGGGAGCGGTTTCAGCAGCGAAGCCGATTATCCAGGGTGAGATGAACAGGCAGACGGCAAGGACCAGATTGAGCCAGTCCTGGCCTTTCTTTCCTTCCATGAGTGTATTTGCCATGACAACCTCCATAGATGAAGCTTGGCCAAAGCGTTGTATTCGCGTGCAAACGCACGCTTAATGGTTGATGTAACTATGCCTCACATGGCCTTCAAGGCCTGCCCCACGGACGGGTCGCCTCCGCGTGGATCGAGCTCCCTCCACCCGATCGGGATCAACGAGACCGGCCACATCAAAGCAAAACCACCCGCCTCTTGTCGGCGCATTCTAGAACGTGATCTTCACCGAGGCGGCACTGCGGTTGGCCGCCCCGTGATGCACCGCTTCGATGTTGTTGCCGTCCGGGTCGAGAAGGAAAGCGGCGTAGTAGCCGGGGTGGTACCGGCGTTCACCCGGCCCGCCATTGTCCCTGCCGCCGCCGTCCAGCCCGGCCTTATAGAACGCATCGACCATGGCGCGGTCTTTCGCCTGGAATGCCAGGTGATGGCGACCGGTCAACTCTCCCCGAGCCGCGCGGCTGTCGGCGGTTGAAATGAAAAGCTCGTCGGCCCAGAAATAATCGGCGGCGCTGCCGCCGATCGGAATATCGAGCACTCGAAATACTGCTTCGTAAAAGCGGCGGCTGGCGGCGATGTCCCTGACCACTAGCTGGATATGATCGATGAGCCGGCCGCGATGCAGTTCTTCCATGCAAGCTCTCCTCTCGCCAAGGGCTCGAATCTAACTAGCTTCGCGTGATCCGCCGTCAATGCCGCGCCGAACGTCAGGACTTTCGCGCGGCATGCCGCGCCAGTGCGTGCTCGATCAGCACGTCGATGACCTGGCTGTAGCCGATGCCGATCGCCGCCAGCGCCTTGGCATACATCGAGATGTCGGTGAAGCCGGGCAGCGTGTTGACCTCGTTGACCAGCAGCGAGCCGTCAGCCCGCAGGAAGAAGTCGACGCGGGCCATCGCCTCGCAGCCGAGCGCCTGGAAAGCCCGCGCGGCCATCTCCCTTGCCTTGTCGGCGACGGCGGCCGGGACATCGGCGGGCACGTTCACCACGGCGCCGTCGGAGTCGAGATATTTGGCTTCATAGGTGTAGAAGCCGTGCTTGCCGGCCGGGATGATCTCGCCGGGCAGCGATACGGTCAGCGTTCCGTCGGCCCGCTCCAGCACCGAGCATTCGATCTCGCGGCCGTCGACGAACTCTTCGATCAGGACCTTGCCGTCGTAGCGGAAAGCCGTCTCGACGGCCCGTTCGAAGCCGTCCCGGTCGTTCACCTTGCTGACGCCGAACGACGAGCCCTGGCGCGCCGGCTTGGCGAAGAAAGGCAGGCCGAGCGCGCCGGCGATCTCCTGGAACGGCCCGACATCGTTTCGATGCACGGTGACGGAACGGGCAACCGGCAGCCCGGCCTCGCGCAGCAGCCGCTTGGCGACATCCTTGTCCATGGCGGCGGCCGAGGCGAGAATGCCGCAGCCGACATAGGCGACGTCGGCGACCTCGGCATAGCCCTGCACCGAGCCGTCCTCGCCGAAAGGACCGTGCAGCACGGGAAAGACGACGTCGACTGGCGGCAGGTCGGGCTGTGCTCCGCCGCCTGGTGCGGCCACCAACCTGCCTCTGCCACCGGGCAACAGTGCGACCTCCACGCCGTCCTCAGACATCGGCGCCCCTGCTCCGTCGTCGCCGGCTTCGGATGAAGATTGCAGCAGCCATCGACCATCCCTGGAAATGGCGATCGGGACCACCTCGTAGCGCGTCCGGTCGATGGCCTTCAGCACATTGGCGGCCGAAAGGCGCGACACGTCATGCTCGGCCGAACGTCCGCCATAGAGGACGGCGACCCTAATCTTGTTCTTCATTGAAAAGCCTTGTCCTTCATTGAAATGCCTCGAGAT
This sequence comes from Mesorhizobium sp. B2-6-1, assembly GCF_006440475.1. Lineage (NCBI taxonomy): Bacteria > Pseudomonadati > Pseudomonadota > Alphaproteobacteria > Hyphomicrobiales > Phyllobacteriaceae > Mesorhizobium > Mesorhizobium sp. B2-6-1. The sequence continues at coordinate 460,387 of NZ_VFUH01000003.1, read as the reverse complement.
CAAATGCTGACGGCAATGCCGCGATTGGCAAAGAAGCGGTCGAAATCGGCCAGGGCCAACACTGCGTTCGCCTGTGTGGCGCCGGTATGGCCGGACGGATTGTGAAAGCGAAGACCCTCATCCGATGCCGACATGACCAGCACCAGATGGCCGCCCTTGGACGGCGGCTCGCGCTCGGGCCAGCGGATCGAGCTGCTGACCGAGGCGATGAAGAAGCGCGACCGCCCGAGGATCGCCTCAATGTCGGCTGTCGCGACATTGGTCATCACCTCTGCCTCCAGGCCGAATTCCGCCTTCACGAAGCTGACGAACGGGGCGTAGATCAGGCCCTTGATCGATCCCTCGGTGACGACATAGCCGCCATAGCCAGTGCAGCGCCTGGCCAGTTCGATCGTCGGCACGATCTGGCCGCGCGCCGCCAGGATCATCTTGAGGCACGCCATGCCGCAGACATTGGCGGCCCACAGCGCGTATTCGTCGAGTGTGCGCGCGCCCGAGTTCTCCCACAGCGGATCGTGCCGCAGCGCCACCTCGGCGCCATCGGCAAGGACGGCCGAAGTCATATCGGGCGTCTCCCACTGGCTGAAAAACGGCACGGTCCCAGGCGGTGGGCTCATCAATTCCTCAAAACAGATCATTTCAATTTCGTATACAGGGATACGAGAGCGGAGAACAGTGCTTCAAACCTGATCAGGCGATGGTCCGCGCTCGGGTTTTGCCCGCCGGGCGAAGCTTGCCAATGCCCGCCGATCGGCGCACTCTCAGCCCTACGAAGCCGGTCGCCGGGTGTCGGTTCCTCCCCTCGCCCATCGTGTTAGGATTGCGCAATGACCCGCGACCAGATGCTCGCCCACCTCCGCGCCGCCGACGCCGTCGCTCGCGAGGCGGCCGTGCACGGCCATCATCCGTTCGGCTGCGTGCTGGTCGGGCCGGACGATCGCGTGCTTATGCGCCAGGGAAATCTCGACACGGTGCGCCATGCCGAGACGGAGCTCGCCCGGCGCGCCGCGGCTGCCTACGAGCCGGATTTCCTCTGGTCCTGCACGCTGGTCTCGACCGGCGAACCCTGTGCGATGTGCGCCGGAACGCTCTACTGGGCCAATATCGGCCGCCTGGTCTACGGCTTCGAGGAGACGAAGCTCCTGGCGCTCACCGGCGATCACGCCGAGAATCCGACGATGAGCCTGCCCTCGCGCACAGTCCTCGCCTCGGGCCAGAAGAAGATCGAGGTCTTTGGCCCCTTCCCCGAGATCGAGGACGAGCTGATCGCGCCGCATCGCGATTTCTGGACGCGCTGACGCGCCGGCCGAGGCCGCGCGCAAAGCCGCCAGATGGCCACCGGAACGGAATTCAAACGATCTCTTGGAACGTGTTTGCCAACAGCGTCGTCAATGCGCTGGTGGCCCGGGCGACTGCCTGAACCGGTCATGCTTACCGCCCATAGGTGTACGTCACGCTGGTCTCGCCGAGCGCCTGGCTCTTCGCGGCCACTGCCACCATTTCCGGAGAGGGATTCTCCGGCGCGCGCAGCTTCGGCGCGCCGAGCGCATAGAGCGTGAAGACATAGTGATGCGTGCCGCTGCCGGGCGGCGGGCATGGCCCGAAATAGCCTGCGCGGCCGATGCCACCCTTGCCGAGCACCGTACCCTTGGGCAAGCCCTTGCCGCGCTTCGAGCCCGCCCCTTCGGCCAAGCCCTTCGCGCTTGCCGGGATGTTCCAGGCCAGCCAGTGCCAGAAACCCTTGCCGCCGCCGGCGTCGGGGTCGAACATGGTGAGCGCGTAGCTCTTGGTGCCTGCCGGCGGGTCCTTCCATCTCAAGGCGATCGATACGCTTTGCCCGCTGCAGCCGCCGGCCTTGTCGCCGAGATATTTTTCGGCCCATTTGCCGTTGGAAACCGACGGGCTTGAAATCTCGAAAGCCGCCGCCTGATTGGCGAGGCCGAACAGCACCAGCACGGCGAAACCGAGGCGCAAGCTCATGGCTTCCTCCACTTCCAGCCAAGATGCCGACAAGTTTAGCCGAAAAGCGGCCCGAAATTAGGCAATTTGGCGCGAAACTGCTGGTGGGAGCCGCGGGAACCGTCGATCCTCCCGACATGGGCTGCCGACGGCGCTATTCCGCCGCGCTGCATTCTTCGGTCGGCTCAGCCGCAGGCGGACCGATCGCCGAGATCCAGAGCCGGTCGATGTCGGCTAGCTGCGCGCGGTCGATTTCGTCGAGATGGTTCCAGTACATGCCATCCTCGTAGAAATAGCCGAGCTCGCGCTCGATTTGCTCGGCCGCCTCGACCCTATGCTGATGGATGCCCGCACGCGCATCCATCTTCATGCCGGCGAGGCGCTCGGGGGACAGTACCCGCAATTCCTCGAAGGACAGCCTTGGGAAGACCAGGCGGCTTTGCGGCAGGTCCGACAGGTTGATGCAGAGCGTGCCGCGTCGCAGCGCATGAATGAGCAGGCGGGCGGATTTGGCCTCGAGGCTCTGCAGCGTGACATCGTCGCGCAGCGGGTCGGCGCGGCCGATGCCGTAGAAATGGGTGTCGCCGGCCGTGTCGTAGATCATGTCGCAGCCGAGGAAGGCGAGCACGTCCGGCCTCTGGCTGTGGACGGCCCAATAGGCTGCTGTCAGCGACATGGTGGCGCCGGCATAGACGAAGCCGCCGAAAGTATTCTGGGCCGGCACGTAATGCGCGGCGCTGAAGATCTCGGCCTGCCGCAGCGGTTCCAGAGGCGGCATCCGGTTGGACGGGAAATCGCCGGCATGCACCAGCACGTCCCAGTCGGGGCGCACGCGCCAGGCATTGTTGATGGCGACGATGCTGGCGAAGGTCTCCTTCGGCCAGGCGGCGCAGCGCACGACGTCGGGCGCGCTGCCGAGAAGCAGCGTCACTCTGGGCGTTGCGGAGACCATGACATCCTCATTCGACCGGCAAAGGCACGCCCGCATTTACCGCACGCCTTGCCATGCGCACAAGGGCCGCCGACAAGCCGGCCTGACGCCCCGGGGCCAGGAATCCGGTCGGTTGCTAGTTCCTCAGCAGCTTGGCCAATCTGGGAATGCCCTCGGTCACAGCGCGGCGGTCGGCCAAGGTGAAGGACAGCCGCAGCGTGTTGCGCCCGGTGCCATCGGCGAAGAAGGCGCTGCCGGGCACGAAGGCGACACGCGCTTCCTTCACCGAGCACGCCAGGAGAGGTTCGTGGTTCAAAGCTGGGCTTCGATGGCGGCCTTGTCGATGATGGACCACACGAGCCGGATCTTCGCGCCGCGAAATTCATAGAAGACGTTCTCGGCGAAGGACACTTTCCGGCCGTCTACGGCAAGCCCGAGGAAATTTCCCCTGGGCGTGCAGTCGAACATCAGGCGGCTCGCGACATGAGGCGGATCGCAGACCAGCAGCCGGATATCGAAACGAAGATCCGGAATGTCGTCGAAATCCTTCTCCAGCATCGCGCGGTAGCCGGAGAGACCGATCCGCCTGCCATTGTGGGACACGTCGTCGTCGACGAACTGCCCGAGGTTCGGCCAGTCCTGCCGGTTGAGGCAGGCAATGTAGTCGCGGTAGATACCGGAAAGGTCGGTCATGGCGCATGAACCCGCGTTCGTGGACACAAGGCTATTTTGCACCCGCAACAAGTCAGGGCAACCCGGGTTTGTTCGCCGCTGGAGCGATGCGCCGTCGTTTGGCCGGCGCCTTAAGCCTTGAGCAGCGCCGCCAGCCGCGGAATGCCCTCGCTCACCGCGCGCCGGTCAGCGAGCGTGAAGGACAGCCGCAGCGTGTTGCGCCCGGTGCCATCGGCGAAGAAGGCGCTGCCGGGCACGAAGGCGACACGCGCCTCCTTCACCGAGCGCGCCAGGAGCGTGGTGGCGTCAGCGCCTTCCGGCAGCGTCACCCAGACGAACATGCCGCCTTCCGGGCGGCTCCAGGTCACGCCTTCCGGCATGTTGGCCGCGAGCGCGCCGAGCAGGCCGTCGCGGCGTTCGCGATAGGCGCCGATCAGCTTTTCGACCTGGGCCTCGAACACCGCTTCGGCCGCCCGGTGCATCACCATCTGGTTGATCGACGGGCTGTGCAGGTCGGAAGCCTGCTTCATCAGCACCAGCTTTTCCACGACATGGCGCGGCGCGCAGACCCAGCCGACGCGCATGCCCGGCGACAGGATTTTCGAGAACGAGCCGCAATAGAGCGTGCGCGCCTTGTCGATGCCGCCGGAGCGCGCGCAGTCGAGCGCCAGGATCGGCGGCACGCCCTCGCCATCATAGCGCAGCGCCCGGTAGGCGGCGTCCTCGACGATTGCGATGTCGAGCTCGCCGGCAAGGTCGAGCACCGCCTCGCGCTGCTGCCTGTCCAGCGTGTTGCCGGTCGGGTTGGCGAAATCCGGCACCAGATAGGCGAACTTGACCCGGCCGCCATTCGCCGCCGCCGCCGCGCGATAGGCATCCGGCGTCATGTTACCGCCTTCCGGCCGCAGCCGGTCGTAGCGCGGTTCATAGGCGTTGAAGGCTTGCAGCGCGCCGAGATAGGTCGGCCACGTCACCAGTGCGGTGTCGCCGGGCGACAACAGCAGCTTGCCGATATAATCGAGCGCCTGCTGCGAGCCCGAAGTGATGAAGATGTTGGCTTCCTCGCAGGCGACGCCGAGCTTGCCCATCTGCCCGGCGATCCATCGCCGCAGCGGCAGATAGCCCTCGCTCACCTGGTACTGAAGCGCGGCCCCCGCCTCGCCGCCGCCGAGCACGTCGGCATAGGCGTCGCGGATCGCCTCGGCCGGAAACAGCGCCGGATCGGGAATGCCGCCTGCGAAGGAGATGATGTCCGGCTGGTCGAGCAGCTTCAGCAGCTCGCGGATTTCCGAGGCCTTCATGCGCGACGAGCGCGACGCCAACAGGTTCATAAGGGTCAAGCACGCCTCCCCGGACGCATCGAATATAGGTCAACTTAGCTGACCTATATCTGGTCTCGCCGCAAATTGAATAGGGCCTGCTAGCCTTCCCGCATGCGCCAGCCGCCCGCCTTAGCGGAAAGCGACGGCCCCGCCTGCGCTACAAGGTCTTCTTGTAGCCGAGATGGGTGCCGGTGAAGCCGAGGCTTTCATAGAAGCGGTGCGCGTCCGCTCTGGTCTTGTCGGTGGTGAGCTGGACGAGGCCGCAACCGCGCGCCCGGCATTGATCAACAGCCCATTCGATCATCAGCCTGCCTATGCCTTCGGAACGGCGGTGCCCGGCGACCCGCACCGCCTCGATCTGACCGCGCCAGGCGCCCTTCCGCGACAGCCCGGCAAGGAAGCTGATCTGCAAGGTGCCGACCACGTCGGCGCCATCGACCGCCACCGCCAGCAACTGGTTGGGGTCGGCATCGATGGCGTTGAAGGCATCGACATAGCCCTGCGCCAGCGGCAGCGAGGCATCCTCTCTGGCCGCGCCAAGCGGATCGTCCGCCAGCATGGCCACGAGGGCAGGCAGGTCGGAGGCCAGGGCCTTGCGGAAGGTGATCATGAGCACGACTTACGGCGACGCGCCGGCGCCGGCAAGGCCGTTGATTTGGAAGCCTCACCCTATCTTCGTCATCCTAGGGTCTGCGCCGCGTCGCTTCGCTCCTTGCTCCGCCCTAGGATGACGAACCGAGGGAACTTCTTCAACCCCATACCCATCCTGGTCTTGCCGCACGGCGCCAGCGCCTCCCTCCAACACATTTGCAGCACCCGCCGGCAGCATATAGGAAAAGCCACAAGATGGCATTGGCGTCGGCGCCGGTCCTGGTTTCGCGGAGAGCGGTGTTGAGAGCGTGTGTTCGTCTGTGCCTGTCGCTGGTCGCGGTGCTCGCCTTGCCGCTTGCCGCCCATGCACAATGGAAGCCGGTCGAGACGATCGAGCCCTACGCCATTTCAGGCCGGACCGGACAGGAGCTCTACCGGTCGATCGGCGAGAACGGACCGCTGATCCGCGGCGCCAAAACGCGCACCATCGCCTACACCAATTTCAAGCTGACCTGGACCAGGGACTACCAGAACAAGGGCGGCGATTGCGTCCTGGCATCGGCCAGGCCGAAGCTGATCATCACCTATGCCTTGCCGAAGCCGTCAGGCTCCCTGCCGCCGGCCGTGCAGAAGAGCTGGGACAGCTTCATCGCCGGCGTCGCCGCCCATGAGAAAGTGCATGGCGCCGATATCATCGCCATGGTGCGCAAGATCGAGGCGGCGACCGTCGGCCTCAGCGTTGCCGACGATCCCAAATGCGCCAAGATCCGGACCGAGATGACCAGGCGCCTCTCCGAATTGTCGCAGGCGCAGCGGCGGGCAAGCCGCGATTTCGACCGCGTCGAATTCGGCAATGGCGGCAATTTGCAAAAACTGGTTTTTGGCCTCGTGACCGGTCCCTGAGAGGAAGGCGCCACCCTCACCGCGTCTGCGCGCTCGCCGCGAGCTCCGCCCGCTTCTCGTCCGACACCACGGCCAGATCCAGCACCTTCTGCAGTTCGGCGGCGTGGCGGAAGGACGGTTCGGCCTGCACGCCGGTCCGCACCGCGTCGGCGAAACGCCGGTAGTTGGTCGCCACCGTGCCGGCGTCGAGCTCTTCCCATATCCCGTCGTCGACATTTTCGCCGAGGCAAGCCTTGAGCGACGAGCCGTCGAGATTGTGCACCACTTCGAGACCGCCTCGATCGCCATAGATGCGCAGGCGCAATTCGTTGAGATGGCCGGTCGCCCAGCGGCTGGCATGCACCACGCCGAAGGCGCCGTTGGAGAAATCCACCGTCATGGCGAAACTGTCATTGGCGTCGAGCCCGTAGTCGCCGATGCGGTTGCCCGGCGCCTTGTCGAAGGAACGCAGCCGGCAGAACACATGATCGATGCCGAGGGCCGCGCCATAGCTGGCGAAATCGAGGATGTGGATGCCGACATCGCCAAGCACGCCGTTGGAGCCGTGGCCGCGCGACAGCCGCCAGAGCCATTTCGGGTCGCTGCGCCAGTCGCCCCAGAATTTCGACACCAGCCAGCTCTGCAGATAGGACGCCTCGACATGCCGGACCGTGCCGATCTCGCCGGCCTGCACCATCCGGCGGGCTTTCTGCAGCGCAGCGACATTGCGGTAGGTGAGGTTCACCATGTTGACGATGCCGGCTTTCTCGGCGGCCTCGGCCATCTCGATCGCCTTGCCGAAATTCTCGGCCAGCGGCTTCTCGCACAGCACCGGCTTGCCGGCCGCGATCAGCTGCATGGTGGTCGGGTGGTGGATGCGGTCCGGCGTGACATTGGCCACGGCGTCGAAAGCGCCCCATTTGAGCGCCTCGTCCAGCGCGGTGAAGCGGTTGGGGATGTTGAAGCCGTCGGCGAATTCGCCGACGCGCGCCGGATCGAGGTCGACGGCCCCGACAATGTCGACGCCATCGATGGCGCTGAATTGCCGTGCATGTTCCTGCGCCATCCAGCCGGTGCCAAGTATCAGAAGCCGCATTTTTCCTCCTTGGTGCGAGATGTCGTCGCGCCAGGCGGGATGCCGGACCCCCTCCGCGGCGCGCGTCGGACAGGCCTCCCCTCCCGGACCCGCCTCAAATAGCGCGAATGATCCCGCCGTCGACGCGGATGTTCTGGCCGGTGATGTAGCCGGCGCCGTCCGAAGCCAGGAAGGCGATGGTCGCGGCGATCTCTTCCGACGTGCCGTAGCGCTGCATCGGCACGGAGTCGCGGCGTTCTTCCGTCGCCGGCAGGCTGTCGATCCAGCCGGGCAGCACATTGTTCATGCGCACATTGTCCGCTGCATAAGTATTGGCGAAGATCTTGGTGTAGGCGGCAAGGCCGGCGCGGAACACGGCCGAGGTCGGGAACATCGGGCTCGGCTCCACCACCCAGGCGGTCGAGATGTTGATGATGGCGCCGGCCTTCTGCTTGACCATCTGCGGCGCCACGATGCGCACCGGCCGGATGACGTTGAGCAGGTAGACGTCCATGCCGGCGTGCCACTGTTCGTCCGTGATCTCCAGGATCGGCGCGCGCGGCCCGTGGCCGCCGCTGTTGACCAGCACGTCGACGCGGCCATAGCGCTCCAGCGTCAAGTCCGCGAGGCGCTGCAAGTCCTCGTTTGACTGGTTGGAGCCGGTGACGCCGATGCCGCCCAGTTCCTTGGCCAGCGCCTCGCCCTTGCCGGACGAAGACAGGATGGCGACCTTGAACCCGTCCGCCGCCAGCCGCTTGGCCGCTGCCGCCCCCATGCCGCTGCCGCCGGCCACGATGACAGCCACTTTTTCTGAACTCATTGGGTTTTCCTTCTCGGGTTGGCGGGAATTTCGTCTCAGCGGTCATATAGCCGGTTTCGTCGGCCGCTTCGAACCAGAAAGGCTGAACCGACCTGCAGAAAATGCGAACATGTCACTCGACTTCAAGGAGCGACGGGCAGCAAAGCATCCGGCTTCACATTGGCGATCGAGGCGTAGGTGTGCGTTTCCCGAACGCCGGGCAGCGGCAGGATGACACGCTGCAGAAAATCCTGGAACATCGCCATGTCGGCGATCCGTGCCTTGACCAGATAGTCGAAGCCACCAACCACCATGTGGCACTCGATGATCTCGGGCGCCCGCAGCACCGCTTCGGCGAAGCGGTCGAAGACATGCGGCGCCGTGTGGTCGAGCCGCACCTCGATGAAGACGAGCTGTGCCTGCCCGATCCTGGCCGGATCGAGAACGGCTCGCACCGCGCGGATGAAACCTTCGGCGAACAGCCGCTTGACGCGCTGCGCAGCTCCCGTCGGCGACAGGCCGACGCGGCGGGCCAGATCGAGCGTCGTGCGGCGGCCATCCTCCTGCAACAAGCGCAGCAGCGAGCGGTCGATGCGGTCGAGATCGTCCATTTCAGGATTCACACTTTCGAACGGGAGCAAACGCGATAATCACGCCGAAATAGCCAAAACAGCATATTTCATCACGCCCATGGATCGCAATACCGTTGCCGTGCACTCCAGCCACCAACGAAAGCGTATCCATGACGACAGCCCTATCGATCTCCCGCAGCGCCCAGGCCAAGGGCGACACACCGGTGCTCGTCCTGAGCGAGGCCGAGGTGAAGACATGCGTCGATCTTCGCCAGCTTCTCAACGCGCTGGCCAGCGGCTTCAAGGCGCTGTCCGGCGGCAAAGTCGTCAATCCGGCCCGGCCGCAGCTCGACATTCCGCAGGCCGGCTATTCGCTGGCGATGCCCGCCTGGATGGCGGGCATGCACCTGACGGTGAAGATCGTCAACGTGTTCGAGGGCAATATCGCCGACGGCATCCCAAGCCACCTTGCCACCATCCATCTGTTCGACCCTGCGACGGGCATGCCGGTCTGTGTCATGGACGGCACCTACATCACCGCCGTGCGCACTTCCGGCTCAGCCGTGCTTTCGGTGCGCGAACTCGCCCGCCCCGACGCAAGGATCGCGACCGTGGTCGGCGCCGGTGTGCAGGCCGGCCAACATCTCAATCTCCTGCCGCTGGTGCGCGACTTCGCCGAGATCCGCGTGGTCTCGAAGGAATTCGCCGATGCGCAAGCGCTTGCCGCCCGGCATGTCGGCGTCGTCGCCGTCGACGATCTCGAGGCCGCGATACGCTCGTCGGATGTCGTCTGCCTGGCAACGCACTCCTACGAGCCGGTGATCTCGGCCGACTGGGTGCGGCCCGGCACCCATGTCTCGTCGGTCGGCGTCGCTCCGCCCGGCGGCGAACTGCCTGTTTCGCTTATCGGTAGGGGCAGTCTGTTCGTCGAGACGGCCGATGCCTTCGCCCCTACTCCGGTCGGCTCTTGCGAACTTGACGGCCTCGATCCGCAAACCGGAACCGAACTCGGCGAGATGCTGCTGGGGCTCAGGCCAGGGCGGGTCAGCGCCGAACAGATCACCATCTACAAGGCCATGGGTGTGGCCATGGAGGACATGGTGGCAGCCGACCTCGCCTATCGCGAGGCGGTGCGGCAGGGATTGGGGCAAACCGTTTCGTTATAGCGAGGAGTGAGAAGGTCGTGCAGCTTTGCCCCGGCCTTTCCGCCCTATCCTTCCACCGTCTCCAGCACGCTGAGCAGCGTGCCTTCCATGTCGGGCTCGTCGCCGGAGCAGACGCACAGCATTTCGGCGTCGCCGTCGCCCACAGAGAGGTAGGCGTGGCCCATGGTGGAATCGATATAGACGCTCTCGCCCTGTTTCAGCCGCACCGGCGCGTACTGGTCGGTGTGCAGCTCGATCTCGCCCTTGAGCACGATCAAAAATTCCTCGCCGGCATGTTTCGTCAGCGGCCCGAACTCCTCGGGCGTGCGGGCGCGCGCATAGGCGTGGATCGGCACCATGCGCTTGCGCACCAGGTCGGTGGCCAGGTACCGGTAGTCGTAATTGCGGGTCAGTTGGCGCAGTGTGTTGGACGGTGACGTCACGGAGCGGCGGGTGCGCGCCGCCGGCTGCTTGCGGTCGCCGCTGAGCAGTTCCGTTACATGGATGCCGAGCCCTTCGCAGATCTGCAGCAGCTTGTCGTAACTCAGCGACATCTGGTCGTTCTCGACCTTGGACAGCGTCGACACCGCGACCCCGGTGAGCCTGCTCACCTCCTGCAAGGTCCAGCCATGCGTCTTCCTCAAGCCGCGCAGGCAATCACCCAGCTTCGGTTGCTCCGACATATCAGCTCCATGCCGCGGGATCGCGCCGCTCCATCCTAGGTAGTTGAACTTCCCGCCGTCATCAACAACGCCAACAATTTTCTTATACGCTAAATATTGACTGGATAAGAAATTATTTTTAGGACTAATCAATGCAGTCGAATTCCCTCCCAAAAATCGTTGTCATCGGCGGCGGCATTGCCGGCCTCTCGCTTGCCGCCGAGGTGGCGGACTGGGCCGACGTCACCCTGATCGAGCGCGAGAGCCAGCCCGGCTATCATGCCAGCGGCCGCTCGGCTGCCCTGTTCACCGAGACTTATGGCAACCGCGTGGTGCGAGCGCTGACGCTGGCGAGCCGCCGTGCGATCTTCGACGGCGGCTTCGTCGCGCATCAACGTGGCGCGCTGCATGTCGGCCGCGCCGATGACGGCGCGGCCGTCGACCGGCTGGCCGGCGAATTGCAGGCCATGGTGCCGAGCGTACGCCGCCTCTCCGCCGCTGAGCTGCATGCGCTGGTTCCCGTCATCGATCCGCAAACCACATGCGGCGGTGTCCATGAACCGGGTGCGGTGGACGTCGATACCGGCAAGATGCTTGCGGCCTGCGCTTCGGCACTGAAGGCCAGGGGCGGCATCATGCGCACGGGCGAAGAGGTGCGCGAGATCGCGCCCGCCGGCAATGGCTTGCGCGTCGCCACCAGTGCCGGCGCCTATCCCGCCGACATCGTCGTCAACGCCGCCGGCGCCTGGGTCGATGTCGTGGCCGGCCTGACGGGGCTCACCGGCCTCGGCTTCCAGCCCAAGCGGCGCACCGCCTTCCTGTTCGACCCGCCCGCGGGCACCGACATTGCCGGCTGGCCGCTGGTGGTCGATCTGCACGAACAATTCTACTTCAAGCCAGACGCCGGCAGGCTGATCGGCTCGCTGGCCGACGAAACCGATTCCGAGCCTTGCGACGCCTGGCCGGAAGACATCGACGTCGCCATTGCCGTCGACCGCATCGAGCAGGCAACGTCCATGCGCATAGGCCGCCCGTCGACGCCCTGGGCCGGCCTGCGCACCTTCGCGCCCGACCGCACGCCGGTCGCCGGCTTCGACCCGCGCCTCCCCGGCTTCTTCTGGCTCGGCGGCCAGGGCGGCTATGGTTTCCAGGTATCGCTGACATTGGCGCGGCTCGGCTCGGCGCTGATGCGCGGCCAACCCTTGCCCGACGATGTCACCGCGCTTGGCGTCACCGCCGCGGGGCTGGCGCCCGACCGCTTCCTGGCCCCGGCGGCGACGCCATGAATTTCATGCCCTTCCCTCAACCAGAAAAAATGTCATCAGGAGCGTTTGCGATGAAATCCACCGTTCTGCGCACAGTGCTTGGCTCGACCCTTCTGGCCTCGTCCGTCCTTCTCGGCGGGCAGGCTCATGCCAAGACGCTCGTCTATTGCTCGGAGGCCAATCCCGAGACGTTCAACCCGGCGATCGGCATCGCCGACTCCACCATGGACGCCGCCGCCAAGACGATCTTCAACCGGCTGGTCGAGTTCAAGCCGGGCACGACCGAAGTCGGACCGGCGCTGGCCGAGAGCTGGGATGTCTCGCCGGACGGCAAGACCTACACATTCCACCTGCGCCATGGCGTGAAATTCCAGTCGAACGAGCATTTCACGCCGACGCGCGAGTTCAACGCGGACGACGTCCTTTACACGTTCAACCGCCAGCGCGACGCCAACAATCCCTACCACAAGCTCGGCGGCGGCTCTTACGAATACTTCAACGCGCTGGGCATGGGCACGCTGATCGACAAAATAGACAAGGTCGACGATTACACCGTGCGCTTCACGCTGACGGCCCCCAACGTCACCTTCCTGGCCGGGCTGGCGCTCGACTACCTCTCGATCTTGTCGCTGGAGCAGACCGAAAAGATGGTGGCCGCCGGCACGCCGGAACTGATCGACAGCCAGCCGGTCGGGACCGGCCCGTTCATGCTCGATGCCTATGTGCCCGACAGCCAGGTGCGCTACGCCGCCAACAAGGATTACTGGCGCGGCGCGCCGAAGATCGACACGCTGGTCTTTGCCGTCACGCCCGAGCCGACCACCCGCGTCGAGCGCCTCAAGGCCAATGAATGCCAGGTGGCGGCCCCGCCCCCGCCCAGTGCCGTCGCCGAATTGCGCGCCGATCCAGACATCACGGTCCTCGACCTCAAGGGCCAGAATATCGGCATCCTCGGCTTCAACGTCGAGCATCAGCCGCTGGGCGATGTCCGCGTGCGCACCGCGCTTGCCAAGGCCGTCGACCGCAAGGCAATCGTCGATGCCGTCTATGCCGGCGCCGGCACGGTTGCCGGCAGCGTCGTGCCGCCGGCGCAGCTCGGCGCCGTCACCGATGCCGGCATCGACTACGATCCCGACGGCGCGAAGAAACTGCTGAAGGAAGCAGGCCACGAAAGCGGCCTCAAGATCAGCCTATGGGCGATGCCGGTGTCGCGCCCCTACAACCCCAACGCCAAGCGCATGGCTGAGATGATCCAGGCCGACTGGGCGAAGGTCGGCGTGCAGTCCGAGATCGTCAGCTTCGAATGGGGCGAATATCTCAAGCGCACCGCCGCGGGCGAGCAGGACGCTTTCCTGCTCGGCGGCAGCAGTGACAATGGCGATCCCGACAACATGCTGAGCTATCTCCTGTCCTGCGACGGCGTGAAGGGTGGCTCGAACCGGTCGCGCTGGTGCGACAAGGATTTCGAGAAGCTGCTGGATGAAGGCCGCGTCGCCGCCGACCCGAAAGAACGCGCCGCGATCTACGGCAGGGCGCAGGCAATCCTGAAGGCCGAGGTGCCGGTGGCGCCGATCGCCCATTCGCTGGTGGCGATCCCGATCCGCAAGAGCGTGCTCAACTACATCCTCGACCCCTTCGGCCGGCAGAATTTCGCCGCGGTCGATGTGGCTGAGTGAGGGCAGGCGCTCCCTGTCCTTCCCCCCTTGTGGGGGAAGGTGGATCGGCGCGCAGCGCCGAGACGGATGAGGGGTGTTCCAGCGGAATGAGACGTTGGTGTTCCCTGGAGCACCCCTCATCCGACCTCGCTTCGCGAGGCCACCTTCTCCCACAGGGGGAGAAGGAAAAAAGAAAGCGATATCAATGCCGAAAGACCTGACCTCCCTCCTCAACAGCTACCTCGCCGACGGCGCGGTGGGTGCCTCGCTGGCCTATTCGACAGGCGCCGCGCCAATCGCCCTCACCGCGGGCCTAGCCGATCGCGCACATGGCACATCAGTCACACCGGACCAGTTGTTCAAGATCGGCAGCTGCACCAAGACCTTCGTCGCCGCCGCCCTGGTCAAGCTCGCCGAGACCGGCAAGCTCGAGCTCGGCGCGCCGATCTCCTCCTGGTTCCCGGATCTGCCGGGCGCCGGGAATATTTCGGTGCGCCAGCTGATCAACCATCGCAGCGGCCTGCCGGAATTCGAATATTACATACCGATGGATCCGGGCCGGCAATGGACGCCGCAGCAGCTGGTCGACATCGCCTTCGCCTCCGACAAACAGAAGGCACCGGGCGGACCCGCTGTCTACAACAACACCGGCTATGTGTTGGCCGGCATGGTGATCGAGGCCGTCACCGGCCAGTCGCTCGGCGCCTATGTCAGAAGCGCGGTCCTGCGGCCGCTCGCCCTGGAAAACACCTGGTCGCCAGCCACCGAAGCATTCCCGGAAAGGTCGATGGTGCGCGGCTACTACCACCGGCCGCCGCTGGCGCCGGGCGCACCGACAGACATCGCTTCCGGCGGCGAGATGTGGCGCATGGACGGCGTGCTGCCCTACTCCGACGAATTGCAGGATTCTTCCGATTCCTTCCCATTCGGCGCCGCCTATGGCTGCGGCGACATGGTGTCGACGCCGTCCGACATGGTGAGCTTCATGCGCAGCCTGTTCTCCGGCAAGCTCTTGTCGCCGCCTTTCTTCGCCGAGATGTTCGAACGCCGCGTGCCGGCGAGCTTCCCGGGCACCCGCATGCGCGAGACCGGCGCCGGCATGTTCCAGAGCGCCTATGCCGACCGCGCCTTCTACGGCCATCAGGGCAGCATTCCGGGCTATGTCGCGGTCATGCTGCATGATCCGGCGACCGGTCTTACCATCGCCATGACCAGCAATGTCGGCTCCGGCAACCGCCTGTCCTTCCAGGCCAGCGGCCTGCATCCCGTGGTGGATCAGGCGATCCGGATCATTCTGGAGCAGCCAAGCCGGGCAGCATCTGGCTGAGCACGCGATCTCGCAGAAGAACGTGGTGGAAGACGGCCGCCGCGGCGTGCAGGCCGGCCAGCCACATGAGGATGTCGCCAAGCGTGCCGTGGATTTCCGCCAGCGAAGCGCCGACGTCCCATGGGGCGAAAAGCGGACCGATCGGACCGAAGCCGTACACCGTGACCGGATGGCCGCCAAACCATGCGCCGAGCATGGCGGTCACCGGCACAGCGAACATCAATGCGTAGAGCGCCCAATGTACCGCCTTCGACCCGACATACATCCAGGCGGGCATGGACGGAGCATCGGGAATGCGATCGAACAGCCGCCAGGCCAGGCGGATCACCAGCAGCCAGAAAACCGCGAAGCCGAGCGATTCATGAAGCAGCAGCATCGAGGCCCTGGGCGCTGAATAAACGCGCGTAGGAGGGCCGCCTGCCGAGACCAGGAAGGCGATGAGCACGAGCAGTGCCGTCAACCAGTGGAATGCCTGGGCAAGGCTTCCGTAGCGAGTTGTGGTACCGGACAGTGACATGCAGGAACTCCGCGGCAGTTGCACAAGGCTCCCCGCGCCAGGCCGAATTTGCCTTTATTTAGCTGCGCCTCGAGTGAGAACGATTTATGGCGGAGCAGGTCGGGTCGGCTTGTCGCACCGGCTGCACAGCCAAGGCGCTTGAGACCCTTCAGGTTTTCGACCAAAACACCGCCGCCGCCCCCGCGACGATCTCCGCATTGTCCAGCGCCACCTTTCCATCGGGAAGCGTCCTGCCGTCTTCCAGTCCGACCCGCGTCGACCAGCGCCTTCGACGCGCGAGCTCCACGAACGGCCAGACCGTGGCATCGGCGCCGTGCAGCAGGATCGGCCGCCGCACCCCGGCGCGGTCCAGCGCGGCGGCGATGCCGTGCGCCTCGGCGAGTGCGGTGGGCAATTCCTGTATGTCGATCTCGATCAGGATGCGCAGCACCCGGTCGTGATCGGCAAGACTGACGAACCGCTCGGTATCTTCCGTTGTGGCAAGGCCGGCCTCGATGCCGACGCCGCGCTGGCGCAAAAGCTCCATCACGCCGGGCGCGTCGGCCTCCGAAAGATTGACCGAGGCATAGTCGGGCAGTTCGCGCCAGCCGGCGATCGCCGCGCGGGTGCGCTCGACGTCATTCTCGATCCAGGCGCCTGTCGACACGCCGATCAGCGTGCCGGGACAGGCCCGGCGCACCGCCAGCACGGTCGCGTCCACGGCGGCCAGGCTCTCGCGCCCGTCCGCGCCGCGCGGATGGATGTGCAGCTCGGCCGCGCCCGTGGCGACGCAGGCGGCCGCATCGCTCGCCATCGCCTGCGCCGTCAGCGGCAATTTCGGATGAAAATCGCGCGGTCGTGCGCCATTGATGCAGGCCTGGACGATCATGGCTGCCATCCTCGGACAAGGGAGCCAGCACTCTAGCTGCGTGGCAAGGCATGGCAAAGAGTTGGGCGTTGTCTCTCCTGACAGCGGCCGGTGAGACTGCCGATCTCCCCCTTGTGGAGGAGATCGGCAGTTCCACGGCCTCGCTCTTCCTTATCGGAATCCCGGCATTTGAATAAAATCCGCCTGTGGATATTTACCCTGTGTTCCGCCAGACCGGCCAAGATATATTAGGGCGAGGTAATGGAGGGATCATTGACCAGCGATTTTTCAGCCGCCCGGGTGCATCTCGAACGCGCCTATCACTATTTGCGCGGCGATGACGAGACAAGCCGCTCGGCATGCGAAGCCCTCGACCTGCTGATCGAAGCGGTCGCGGAGGCGCAGCACAGGCGATCGGAGGCAGAGGTGTTGGAGTTTCCGCGATCGGCACGGTTCGCCGACCGCCAGTGATCGTTCCGCCACGCCCGGCCGACCGCCCGGAGCCGTTCCAGAGGCCGTGCTTAACAGCTCTTCGGGATTGCCTAATGGAGTGTTGGAGTGGCTCGGCGATTCTGGCGGGCGGCTTGCCCGCTTCAGGCGCGCCGCCTGTCGGGCATTCCGGCCGTCGCGCGCGAAACGATCGCCTCCAGCGGCTCGGGACGATGCAGCAAGAAGCCCTGGCCATAGGCGACGCCCATGTCCTGGAGCATGGCCAGCGTATCGTGCCGTTCGATCTTCTCGCCCACCACGGCGAAGTCGAGGCTCCTCGCAATGCCGGTCATCGCCAGCACGATCTCGCGATCGAAGCGGCTGTCGGTGATATGTTCGATGAACGAGCCGTCGATCTTGATCGCATCGACGGGAAAGCGCCTGAGATACTCGAACGAGCTCATGCCGGCGCCGAAATCGTCGAGGCTGACCCGGCAGCGTCGCTCGCGCGCCTTGCGCACGAAGTCCTCGGCGGCGTCGAAATTGGTGACGGCCGCGGTTTCGGTGATCTCGAATCCGATGCCGGAATGCGGCGCACCGGTTTCCTCGATGGTGTTGTCGACGAAATCCCACAGCCCCGGATCGCTCAATGTCTGAGCCGACAGGTTGAAGCCCAGCGTCAGCGCCCCGGCAAGCAGCGCCGGTCCGTGCCGCAACAGCGCCGTGCGAATGATCCAGCGGTCGAGTTTCGAGGCGATGCCGAAACGCTCGGCCACCGGGATGAATTCGCCCGGCGGCACCAGCCGCCCGTTGCGCGCGGCGAGCCTCGCCAGCACTTCGACGTGCCGGCACTCTTGCCATGGCTTTCCCAGGAGATGGATTTCCTGGCCGAACAGTTTCAGCCGCCCGTCGTCCATGGCATCGACGGTGTCGGCTGCGATGCGCGCCGCATTGAGGCCGGCGGCCCCAGATCGCGCCGCGGCCGAAAACACCGCGAAGCGGTTGCGCCCCGCCGCCTTGGCCGCGTAGCAGGCGTCGTCGGCGCAAGCCAGCGCATCGGCCACGGTGGTCGTGGCGTCATCGATGAAGGCGATGCCGATCGAGGCCGCCAGTCGGCGCGATGACGCGGCCGGGCCGAGATCGGCCTCACGCACCGCCCCAAGCACGGCCCCGGCGATCCGCTCGGCCTGCACCGCGTCGCAATGCGGCACCAGCAGCGCGAACTCGTCACCGCCCAGGCGCGCCGCATGCGCCGACGGCGGCAGGCAGCCGCGTATGCCCCCCGCGACGCTCTTCAGCGCCAGGTCGCCGGCGGCATGCCCGGCGAAGTCGTTGAGCGCCTTGAAGTAATCAAGATCGACATAGAACACCGCCAGCGGCGCTCCCGCCGCGATATGCTCGCCAAGCAGCCTGTCGAAGGCGGCGCGGTTCCACAGGCCGGTCAGCGCGTCGTGGCGGGCGGCATAGGCCAGTTCCTGTTCGCGCAGCTTGTCTTCGGTGATGTCGCGCACCGTGCCGAGGATCTGGCCGGCGGCACCGGCGGCGGCGACGAAACGCACCAGCGATTCGACATGACGGATATCGCCGTCGCGCCTGATGATGCGATATTGCGCGGCAATGACGCCGTCGGTTTCCAGCGGCGCCCTGTGGGCGCGTTCGGCCGCCTGCTTGTCGTCGGGATGCAGGTAGCTGTGCCATAGGTCTGCCGTCACCTCGTCGGTAACGGCGACAAGGCCGAATATTTCCCTGGTGCGGGAATCCCAATAGCTTTTGTTGCTGGCAATGTCGTAGTGCCAGATGCCGGTGCCGCTGGCCGCGAGCGCCAGGCGGAAGCGGATGTTGACCTGTTCCAGCGCGGCCTCTGCCGCCTTCTGTTTCGAAATATCGGTCTGCACGCCCATCAGCCGGATCGGTTGGCCGTCGCGGTCGCGTTCGACGATGCCGCCGCGGTCGAGCACCCAGACCCAGTGGCCTTGCTTGTGCCGGAGCCTGAGCTCGGTCTCGATGGTGTCGGTCAGGCCGGCGATGTGACGGTCGCCGCTGGCCAGCGCCTGCTCGCGATCGTCGGGATGGGTAAGCCGCAGCCAGAGGTCGCTGCTGTTGGCAAGCTCGCTTTCGTCATAGCCCAGCATCCGCGCCCAGGTGGCGGAATAGAAACACTCGCCTGTCCGAAGGTCCCAGTCCCAGACGCCAAGTTGGGCGCGCTCCAGGGCCTTCTCCCAGAACGTTCCATTACGGCTTTTCTTGTCCTGACCCGCCATCTTCCGTTTCGTCCAACCCCGCCGGGGGCAATCTGCGGCAAAACCAGAGAAGAAAGCGTTACCACGCCGGTGGCTCCGCCGCGTTCCTCGCTTGCGGTCCCGACTTTCGATTGGCGGGCAAGAAGCGGAGTTTGCCCGCCCGCCGATCCTCCTAGTGTTTGCGCGGGGTCGCCGCCCGCCCTGGCGATCTCGTGCAAACACAAGAGGACTTTTCCCATGACCAAACAGGAAGACAACAAGGCCGTCGTCGCTAGATGGTTCACTGATTTCTGGGGTGAAACCTGCGATCTTTCCGTCGTCGACGCCATCGCCGCGTCCGACATGCTGCTCAAATATTCGCTGCATGAATCGCGCCGCGGCCGCGAGGACATCAAGGCCTTCATGACCGATTTCCGCGCTGCCTTCCCGGACCTCAACTTCTGGGCCACCGCCGACCTCATCGCCGAAGGCGACTATGTCGTCGGCCAGTGGGAAGGCGGCGGCACCCATGCCGGTCCGGCCTTCAGCGATTTCCTCGTCGGTTCGCTGCCCGCCGCCACCGGCCGCACCATGCGCTTCACCGGCACCACGGTGCTGAAGGTGATCGAGGGCAGGATCGTCGAGGAGATCGGCCTCGACGACGGCGTC
The DNA here is from genome assembly GCF_006440475.1 of Mesorhizobium sp. B2-6-1. Taxonomy (NCBI): domain Bacteria; kingdom Pseudomonadati; phylum Pseudomonadota; class Alphaproteobacteria; order Hyphomicrobiales; family Phyllobacteriaceae; genus Mesorhizobium; species Mesorhizobium sp. B2-6-1. The sequence continues at coordinate 440,849 of NZ_VFUH01000003.1, read as the reverse complement.
GCGGCGTTGACCCAGCTCGGCCTGATCAAGGCGGCTTGAATGAGAGGGACCATCGCCGTCCAGGCAGTGGTCCCTCTCGATTGCACGTGCGTGACGAAAGGCCTCTTGGCAGCAACCCAACACAGGGCCAGCACCGCCATGGTCCTCAGCCCGTATTTGAATACAATACTACACTATTGAGTATTACATTGGAAACCAGACACCATTACGGGTGCAACAAGATATTAATACGTTGCCGCCAGAACATTCATAACAAGTTCGAAAGCTGGCGGGACCTCCCTGATGAGTGGGTACACCGGAACACAGGGCGGCGATCTCCGATCGGTTTCCACTGTTGATCTTGGCGTGGCGACAACCAGAAGCAGCTGGCTGCTGACGGGCCTGTGCCTGGTCTGCGTCGCGACGGCGCTTTGCCTGCGGCCTGAGCGATATCTTCTGCTGTCCATAAAGTACTTCGGGACATTCCTCGGCTTGCTGCCGGTGCTGCTGGTGGTTGGCCTCGGGTTAACGGCATTGGTGTATGGCGGGCCCAGGCCGACAAGATTCATGGTGCACATACTCAAGGAACGCGGGCCGGCGGCCGCGCGGGTCGTCTTGCTATTCTTTCTCGGCATCATCGCTTTCACAACATTCAGGATCACCATACCGGAGATCGTGCCTTACTATGCCGATCCCATGCTGGCCGACCTCGATCGTTGGCTGCACGGCGTCGATCCTTGGGTATGGACGCACGGCATCGTTTCAAAGCCCGCCTCCATGCTGGTTTTCAAGGCCTATATGTCCTGGTGGTTCATGCAATGGCTTGGCGTCGTGCTCTTCGTCGCCTTCTGGAACAGTCCCGCCCGGCGCATCCGCTATCTCTGGGCGTTCGCGCTCACCATGATGTTGTGTGGCACCGTTCTTCCAATCATGCTGTCATCCAGCGGGCCGATATTCTACGACCGGTTCTATGGCGGCAGCCGATTTGCCGGGGTGCTCGCAGCGCTGATGGCAGACCCGTATGCCTTGCCGGTGCGGTTCGCCGCCAGCTATCTGCTCGATGCACACGACAGCGGCCGCTCCGCGCTGGGCAGCGGCATCACGGCGATGCCCAGCATGCATGTCGCCATCGTCACGCTCAATGCCTTCTTCCTCACCGGCTTTGGTCGCCGCTGGGCCGTTGCAGGCTGGTCGTTCGCCGCACTCATCCTGTTCGGCTCGGTCTATACCGGCTGGCACTATGCCGTGGACGGCTACCTGTCGATCCTCGTGGTCTCTCTGCTCTGGTACCTGACCGGACGCTTCGTTCTACCGGCATCCGGGCAGCAGGCTTCCGACGTGGCCCAACAGACTTCCGATACGGGATTGGCGGCCCCTAATCCCGCGCCGCGATAACGGCCGGAGCGGACAGCGTCGAGCCAGGCGGCCTGCACCGCCTGGCTTCATTGCTTACTGGCTGGGTGCCGCCGCGTGTTCGCACGACACTTTCGTGTTCATGTCGGCGAAGGTGCCGGTCGGGTTGCCCTTCCAGGCCCAGACATGCAGCTCGTAGAATTCGCCCAGGCCGTAACGGTTGGGCGCACTGTTGAAGTTGAACAATTGGCCGTCCAGTGACGCCGGCCCCTTGGCGGTGATGTATTCGACCGCCACCAGCTTCAGTGTGCCGTCGGCCATCGGCTCGTACATCACGGCCTCGGGACGGGCGATGTCGATCTTGTCGTCCTTCAGGTATTGCCCGTTGACATAGTGAATGCCCATCGCGCCGCCGGTGATGCCGCTGGCGCAGGGAATGGGCGCATAGCCTTCGTCCGTGGCGACCTTGGCGTCGAGGAACCGGCTGTTCGCCGCCCGCACCTTGCCGGCCAGTGGATTCGCGCCGGATGCAGGCACGGCCTCTTGCTGATGGGCGTGGGCGAAGGTGGCGCAGGCGGCCAGCATGGCCCCCGCCATGAGAAGCCCGTTGCGGAATTTGCGTATCATGTTCATTCCATTCTTCTTGAAAAGGCCCAGCGCGCCGGCCGCCGGAAATACGGAGGCGCGGCAGGCAAGCGCCGTGATTGTCGTTGCTCGGAGAGCCCGAAAGCGATGCGACGGATGGAGGAAAGCTTCATCCCTTCGGCAGATACGGGATCGTCCCCGCCAGGTCGGTGTTGTCGATCATCTGGAAGCGGCTGTCGCTACCGTCCTGACGGGCCGAGACGAAGGGCGCGTAGGCCGGATCGTTGGCGAAGGCGCGCGCCGCCGCTTCCGACGGGAATGCCATCAGCGCGATCAGAGTGGTGTCGAGCGGCTTGCCTTCAAGCGTCTTCACATTGCCGCTGCGCGACAGATACTTGCCGCCATGCTTGTGGACGAGGTCGTGCACCGATGCGGCGTAGGCCGGCATCCACTGCGGGTTCTTCACCTTGATGTCTGCGATTACGTAGGTGGTCATGGTCTTCTCCCTGTACGGCGCACAGGGGAGATCCCCGCGGCCGGTCAAAGGGCTCGCATGGCAGGGCCGGCGCCGGCCAGTCCGCGATCTGTACCGGGCCGGTACAGTTTCCGTACTGGCCGCTTCCTTCATGAAGGCCTAATGTTCAGCCCAGTTTCGAGGGAGGACGTCGGATCATGGCCCAGCACGGATACAAGCAGTTCTGCCCGCTATCGATGGCCGCCGAGGTGCTGTGCACCCGCTGGACGATGGTGCTGATGCGCGAATTGGTGGCGGGTTCGACCCGTTTCAACGACCTGCGCCGCGGCGTTCCCAAAATGTCGCCCAGCCTTCTGTCGCAACGGCTGAAAGAGCTCGAGCTCGCCGGGATCGTCGAGCGCAAGGAGGTGCCGGGCGAGAAGGGCATCTCCGAATACCGGCTGACGGAGGCCGGCCGGGATTTGCGCCCCGTCGTCGAGGCGATGGGCTTTTGGGGACAGAAATGGGTCGAGTCCCGGCTGTCCCTCAAGAACCTCGATCCGTCGCTGCTGATGTGGGACATGCGGCGCAATCTGAACCCCTCGCCGCTGCCCGACGGGCGCACCGTGATACAATTCCTGTACCAGGAGCTGCCGGCGTCCAAACGGTCGTGGTGGCTGATCGTCGAAAAGCATGGCGAGGTCGATCTGTGCTGGTACGATCCGGGCTTCGATATCGACCTCTACGTCTCGACCGACCTGCACACGATGACGGCGATCTGGATGGGATTGATCACCGTCGAGAAGGCCGGCGCGAAGGTCGCCTTGACCGGAGATCAGCACATCGCAAGGAAGATGCAGACCTGGCTCGGCCTCAGCCCGTTCGCGGTCGAGCCCAAACGGGCGGCGTAGAAACGAGGGCTCGGGGAACAGCGATCGGGCACCGGGAGCGGCGGCTTTCGCCTTTCGCGACAGGTTGAATGTGTGAGTGAATAACCTTCAACGGGATGTGGGTGCTTCGATAGGGTAGTGCTTATCCTCATAAGCGTCGATCAAGGTCGCGAGAACATCAAACCGGTAATCGCCAAGAGAGCCGATTTCCGGCTCGTTCTCGAAATATTGGATGATTTCGGCAATCGCCCGATCGTAATCGGCCTCGGTCTTAAGGGGTCGAATGTTTTCCATCACACCTTCTCCGGATCAATCTTGTCATATCCTTTGTGTGTCCCGACGAATACGCTCGCGTCCACCTCTCAATTGGCAGGAAACGGGTGGCGACGCGGGTCGTCTGCGGCTTCAATGCCGGCCATGTTCATCACCCTTGCCAAGGATCTCAAACCCGCGCCGCTGCCGGCCGCCGACGATCCGCGCTGGACGCAAGTCGTGGCGCGCGACAAATCGGCCGATGGCAGCTTCTGGTATTCGGTGGCCACGACCGGCGTCTATTGCCGGCCCTCCTGCCCGTCGCGGCGCGCCAACCCGAAGAACGTGCAGCTCCACGACACGCTGGACGAGGCCAGGGCAACCGGCTTTCGCGCCTGCCGGCGCTGCAATCCCGACGGACCTTCGCTCGAGGCCGGCAACGCCGCGATGGTGGCCGAGGCCTGCCGCAGGATCGAACAGAGCGAGGAAGAACCGTCGCTCGGTGAACTGGCCGCCGCCGCCGGCCGCAGCGCCGGCTATTTCCACCGCACCTTCAAGGCCGTTACCGGCCTGACGCCGAAGGACTACGCGGCCGCCCGGCGCGCCGAAAGGGTGCGCCGGGGCCTGGAAGACGGCGCCAGCGTGACAGCGGCGATCTACGATGCCGGCTTCAATTCGAGCGGACGCTTCTATGAGAAGTCGGCCGGCATGCTCGGCATGACGCCGACGCGCTACCGCGCCGGCGGCGCCAGCGAGGAGATCCGCTTCGCCGTCGGCGAATGCTCGCTCGGCGCCATCCTTGTCGCATCGAGCAGGAAGGGCGTCGCCGCGATCCTGCTCGGCGACGACCCGGACGCGCTGGTGCGCGACCTGCAGGACCGTTTCCCCAAGGCGCGCCTGATCGGCGCCGACCGCGATTATGAGGCGCTCGTCGCCCGCGTCGTCGGTTTCGTCGAGGCTCCAAGGCTTGGTCTCGACCTGCCGCTCGACCTGCGCGGCACCGCGTTCCGGCAGCGCGTCTGGCAGGCCCTGCGGGACATCCCGGCCGGCCGCACCGTCTCCTATGCCGAGATAGCAGGGCGCATCGGCGCGCCGAAGGCGACCCGCGCCGTTGCCGGCGCCTGCGCCGCCAACGCGCTCGCGGTCGCCATTCCCTGCCACCGCGTGATCCGCAAGGACGGCGCCCTGTCCGGCTACGCCTGGGGCGCGGAGCGCAAGCGCGCGCTGCTCGGCCGCGAGACCTGAGGAGGAGCGGCAATGGGCGCGATGGCAAGGTCTTCCACCACCGATGCGGACATTGGGATCCCCCATCGCGGCGCCGTCAGACGCGCCAAAGATGCGCGGTCGCTGGTGATGGCTGCGCTCGGGGAGCTTGTCGAGAGCGGCAAGGCCGAGTGGAGCCGTGGCGCGACCGGCGAGATCGAACTGCGGCTGTTATCAGGCGAGGTTTTTTTGCTTGGCGAGGTTGCTGTCATTCGTATCGCATAAATCAGCGCTCTACGGCGCCCCCCTCTGTCCTGCCGGACATCTCCCCCACTTGGGGGGAGATTGGCTGTCACAACCGCCTTCGCCAATCTACGACGTTGCAGGAATGAGTGGGACGCCGAAATTGCCAATCTCCCCCCTCGTGGGGGAGATGTCCGGCAGGACAGAGGGGGGCGCCGTAGGGTACTTACCTCCGCACCGTTCCGGAAATTGAATTTGAAAGCAAGCATCGGAGTGAGGAACGGAAGGCACGCGGCTAGGGTTCAGGCACACAGAAGGAGTGAAGCAATGAACCTCATGCAAACCCACACGCCGGCGACAGCCTCCGGCGCCGACACCATCACCTACGCCATCGCCCAATCCGCGATCGGCAAAATCCTCGCCGCGCGCGGTTCCCTCGGCGTCTGCGCCATCCTGATCGGCGACGACGCAGAGGCGCTGGCGCAGGACCTCGCCAGCCGCTTTCCCGGCAAGATGCTGGTCGAGAACGAGACCGCCTTGCATGACGATCTCGCAGCGATAGCATGTTTCATCGAAACGCCCGCCGCCGGCCTGGACCTGCCGCTCGACATCAGCCGCGGCACGCCGTTCCAGCAAAAAGTTTGGGGCGAGCTTCGCAGCATCCGCCGCGGAGCAACCATCACCTACGCCGCCCTTGCCCAGCGTCTCGGCCGACCGAACGGCGCCCGCGCCGTGGCGACGGCCTGCGCCGCTAACGCGATCGCGCTCGGCATTCCCTGCCACCGCGTCGTCCGCGCCGACGGCACGCCCTCCGGCTACCGCTGGGGCACTGAGCGCAAGCACGCTTTGCTGGACAAAGAGGTCGCGATATGACCGCCCATGCCAGGGTTGCGGCATCGGTGGTGAAAGCCGCCGAGGAACGGGTTGCCGCTTACGACTGGCCAGCCCTAGGCGCCGAACTCGACGGCTTCGGCTGTGCCGTGATGGAAAAGCTGCTCACGCCGCAGGAGTGCCGGCAACTCGCCGGGCTCTATCCGCATGAAGAACATTTCCGCAGCCATATCCACATGGCCAGGCACGGCTTCGGCAAGGGCGAATACCGCTATTTCCGCTACCCTTTGCCGGACCTGATCGGCGGGCTGCGCACGGCGCTCTATCCCAGGCTGGCCGAGGTCGCCAACCGGTGGAACGAACGCATGGGCATCGCCACGCGCTATCCCGAAACGCATGCCGCCTTTCTCGAACAGTGCCACGCCGCCGGCCAGGTCAGGCCGACGCCACTTCTGCTGCAATATGTGCCCGGCGACTTCAACTGCCTGCACCAGGACCTCTATGGCGACCTCGCTTTTCCGCTGCAGGTGGCGGTTCTGCTTTCAGAACCCGGCGAGGATTTCACCGGCGGCGAGTTCGCCCTGACCGAACAGCGGCCGCGCATGCAGAGCCGGGTGGAAGTGGTGCCCTTGCGCCAGGGCGATGCCGTCTCCTTCGCCGTCCACAATCGGCCGGTGCAGGGCACCAAGGGCAATTACCGCGTCAATCTGCGCCACGGCGTCAGCCGCCTGCGCTCGGGCATGCGGCACACGGTGGGCATCATTTTTCACGATGCGAAGTGAATTGATGAGGTCAAGGTATTGACCAAGAGGTACATTGAGGCGCGTCTTGCCTTCTCCCCCTGGAGGCGAAGGCAGAACCGCGCTTGGTGCTGCATCGCCGACTGCCATGCCCAAGCTCAACGGCAGGCATGATATCAGTGCAATGCCTTTCGATTAGCCGGCCGGCGCGTAGCGGCTCACCACCATGCCGCTCGCATAGGATTTCGAGCCGAGCAGCCGCAGCCTGCCGAACCCGCCTTGGTCGAAGATGCGGCGGCCGGCACCCAGCACGGCCGGGTTGATGAACAGCTGGAACTCGTCGACCAGCCTGGCCGCGATCAGCGCCGAGGCGAAGCCGGCGCCGCCGAACACCGCGATGTCGCCGCCCTCACCCCTCTTCAGCAAGTCGATCTCCCGCGGCAGGTCGCCGCTGACCACTGTCGTGCCCTCCCATCGCGAGGCCTTGAGCCTGTCGCTCGGCACCACCTTCTTCGCCTCGACGATGCGCTGGGCGAAAGCGTAAAACGGGTCGCGCGGATATCTCTTCGCCGCATTGCCCCAATGGGCGAGGTAGCCTTCCTCGGCCATCTTACGGCTCAGGAGGATGGTATCGATGCCGGCGAAGACGGCGTTGAAGTCCCGCTTCAGCTCCTCGTCCCAGGCGCTGTCGTCGCCCCATTCCCAGAGCTGCCAGCGATGATCCGCGTCGGCGCCGACAAAACCGTCGACCGACATCTGCATCTGGAGGATCAGCTTTTTCATTATGGTTCTCCCAGTCAAGGGCCGAGCGGCTCGTTTTACCCGTCCGGCCGGCACGGTTGCCGATGGTTTACATTTGGAACTATTGACCTGAGATGAAAACGATGTCAATAGTAAAGCGATTTAAAAATGGAACCATACACATGTCGACACGGGACCGGTCTGGCTGCCCCATCAACCTGTCGCTCGAACTGCTCGGCGACCGCTGGACGCTGCTCATCATCCGCGACCTGGTCTTCGCCGGAAAAAAGCACTTTCGCGAATTCCTGCAATCCGATGAGGGCATTTCCTCGCGTACGCTGGCCGAGCGCCTCCAGACATTGCAGGACGAAGGCATCCTCACCCGCAGCGGTGATCCCACGCATGGCCTGAAGGCGATCTATCGCCTGACCGAGGCCGGCATCGACCTTGTGCCCGTGCTGGCCACGCTCGGCGCTTGGGGCAGCAAGCACCGCAAGGCCGACGATGATCTGGCAAGGATCGCCGATAAGCTCGCTGCCGACGGCGAGCCGGCGCTGGAGCGCCTCAAGCAGGCGCTGCGGGCGGAGCATCTCGGTTGATGGATGTCGCTAAGGCGGCCTCGGGGACAACGACCCGCACAGGCAACGCGCCTCAGAAAGCGCGTCACGGCCCTCTATTCGGAATAGCGCAAAAACAAGCGATTGGAGCGGTTGCGTGATGCATTGCAGCACGCCGGCGGCGAGCTATGGCGTGCGCAATATGTCGGCGCCCGCCTGCTCATCGAACAGCACGGCGCAGCCGCACTGCAGCGCGACTTCACTCAGCGCATTCGCGACCGTTTCGTCGGCCGAGACGAAATCGCCGGTCAGCACCCGCAATTCCTCCACGGCCTTGGCCATCGAAACCAGCCGCCCCGCGGCGCGGTCGGTCGAGCAGGCGTTGACGACGCAAACCAGATCGATCATTTCAAAGTTGCCCATGCCAGCCTCCGCACGCGGCGCCCTTCGGCCGTCAACGCGATTGTGAGCGACAATGTTCCGGCGGATCGCGACCTCGCTTGACAGCGAGCAATGTTTGTTCTCTTTATGTTCCATACTCTACAACGTCGCGAGGAACCGGGGATGGAGCCCACCATCCTGCATGCCGATCTCGACGCTTTCTACGCCTCGGTCGAGCAGCTTCTCGACCCGTCGCTGCGCGGCAAGCCGATCGCGGTCGGCGGCGGCGTCGTGCTCGCCGCCTCCTACGAAGCCCGCGCCTTCGGCGTGCGCGGCGGCATGCCGGGGCGCAAGGCGCGCGAGCTCTGCCCGCAGTTGATTTTCGTCGGCGGAAATTTCCGCGACTACCAGCGGCTCGGCGACGCCGCGATGAAGGTGCTCGACGATTTCACGCCGCTGGTCGAGCGCATCTCCATCGACGAGGCCTTCGCCGATGTCGCCGGTTGCACGCATCTGTTCGGCCAGCCGCGGGAGATCGCCTCGACCATTCGCAGCCGCGTGCGAAGCGAACTCGGCCTGCCGATCTCGATCGGCGTGGCGCGCACCAAGCACCTGGCCAAGATCGCCTCGCAGGTGGCCAAGCCCGATGGGCTGGTGGTGGTCGAGCCCGGCACGGAGATCGCCTTCCTGCATGACCTGCCGGTCTCCCTGATGTGGGGCGTCGGCCCGGCGACCAGCGCGCGGCTGGCCGAGATCGGCGTCCAGACAATCGGCGAACTGGCCAGGACGCACAGCGGCGCGCTGGCGCGGCTGCTCGGCCCTGCCGCCGGCGAAAAGCTTGCCGCCTTGTCGTGGAACCGCGATCCGCGCAAATTGGAAACACGTCGCCGCGCCCATTCGGCCGGTGCCCAGTCGGCGCTTGGCCGCAAGCCGGCACTGGAATGCGTCTACATCCCCGTCCTGCTGCATCTGGCCGACCGGGTCGCCAGCCGGCTGCGCGCCAAGGCGCGCCCCGGCCGCACGGTGACGGTGCGCGTGCGCTTCGCCGACCTCAGCGCCGTCACCCGCTCGATCACGCTCGACCAGCCGATCTCGGCGACGGTGATGCTGGCCGAGATCGCGACAGACCTGGTGCGGGGCGTGCTTGCCGATCATCCGCATGACAGGACGATTTCGCTGCTGGCGATCTCGGTCTCGCATCTCGAGGAAAGTGCCGAATTGCAGCTCGAACTGCCGCTCGGCCTCGCCGACGAAAAGCGCCGCCCCGGCACCAGGAAGGGCCTCGCACGCTTCGGCGCCGACCGCGCCATCGACAAGATCCGCGAGCGCTTCGGCAAACAGGCCGTCGGCTACGGCACCGTGGCGCTGGAGGCGGCCCGCTCCGTGCCCGACGAGTTCAGGGAATTGGCGCAGAAGGAATTGTAAGCGGGAATGGCTGTCTGCGCTCCTCGAATGGCGCACACCAGTTGGCTTCAGAGCCGCATCGTGCCGAAGACCCGATCCCAGAACAGCGACGTCACGCCGAAATTGACGTTTTCGTCGACATGATGATGCAGCGCGTGGCGGCGCTTCAGCGTGTAGAGATAGCTCGGATGAGTGGGATGCCAGTGATGGATCACATGGTGGATGCTGACGTACCATAGGTAGCCCAGCATCAGCCCGCAGCTCGCCGCGCTGGCGACCGCGAAATCCGAGACCATCCATACGGGAAAGAACGCGACAAGCGCATGCACGCCGAGGCTGAGCCAGGTCGGCGTGCCCACCGGACTGCGCTCCTCGACATGATGGCGGGCGTGCAGATCCCTGATCCAGGGAATGTGGTGAAGGACGAAGCGGTGCATGACGTATTCGATCAGCGTCCACAGACACAGGCACGCCAGCGCCGTCGCCAGCCAGCCTGGCGCGCTCTCTTCGCCGGCCTCGATAAGCCCGGCCACAGCCAGCAGGGCGATCGCCAGGGGGTAAACCACGAAGTCGCTGTAGTATCCAATGAGACCGAGTTCCATCGGAGCAAGCCTTCAACGCCGAAGAAGCGACAGATTGCCGAATGCGCGGGCGGGGAGCAACGCGGATGCGCCTGACATAGCGTCGCAATCACCTCGCGCAAGGTCGGCGGCAACGATTTGGAAGCCAGTCAACCGGCTGTTGCCTTCGAAACCAGCCTCGCAACGGGCTTGAAAAATGGCGGAACACAGCGCGGTCCCGAATGGACGGCCAACTCTTGATCGCCGTCAACCGCGCGGCACCGTCGGGCGTGGCCGCGATGTCACATTGGATGGCACACCCTCACCCGAACCTTGCCGCCGTCCACGCCCCGTCAGCCGCGTTCGACTCCACCGCCGCGGCGACGAACTTCACGCCGCGCGCGCCGTCGACCACATCGGGCACCTGCGCCGCCCGGGCCGCATCGACGGCGGCGCCCGAACGATGCGCGCGGATGATGTCGGCGGCGTCGCGGTAGAAATTGGCGAAGGCCTCGATATAGCCTTCGGGATGAGCGGCCGGCATGCGCGACACGCGCCGGCTTTCCTCGGTCGAGCCATGGCCGCCGCGCACGAGCGTGCGGCTTTCCTCGCCATATCTGGAGAAGCGCAGTTCCTCGGGCCGCGTGCCCGACCATTCAAGCCCCGCCTTGTCGCCATAGATGCGCACGGAGAGATCATTATAGTGGCCGGGCGACGTCTGGCTGGCCAGGATCGTGCCGCGTGCCCCGCCCGCCCAGCGCACCAGCACATGCGCGTTGTCATCGAGCCGCCGTCCCGGCACGGCGGTGAACAGGTCGGCCGACACCGTCTCGGCCTCGCGGCCGCTGATGAAACTCGCCAGGTTGAAGGCATGCACGCCGATATCGGCCAGCACCGCCGACTGGCCCGCGCGCGCCGGGTCGGTGCGCCATTCCGCCTGTTTCTGGCCGTCGGCATCGATCGGCCTGGTCAGCCAGTCCTGGATATAGGCGCCGTGCACGGAGACGATGCGGCCGAGTTCGCCCGCCGCCACCATCTCGCGCGCCTGGCGCACCATGGCGTAGCCGGTGTTGTTGAGGGTGACGACGAAGCGGCGATTTTTCTCCCGCGTCAGCGCCACCAGGGCTTGCGCCTCGCCCAGCGTCGTCGACAGCGGCTTGTCGCCGATCACATCGATGCCGGCTTCCAGAAAGGCTGTCGCGACCGGCGCGTGCAGGTGGTTGGGCGTGACGATGACGACCGCCTCGATGCCGTCCGGGCGCGCCGCCTCCGCCTTTGCCATCATGCGGTAATCGGCATAGCTGCGCTCCGGCGCGATGCCGATCTCGGCGGCCGAGGCGGCGGCGTTCCCGGGGTCGGACGACAGCGCTCCGGCCACCAGCGCGATCTGGTCGTCGAGCCGCATGGCGAGGCGATGCACCGCGCCGATGAAAGCGCCCTGCCCGCCTCCCACCATGCCGACGCGCAAACGCTTGCCCGCCGATCCGTCCGATGTCGCATAGACCATGTTTGTCCCCTCCGATTTAAGGATGTTAAGCTAGCACCCACCGTCGGGTTCTGTAGCGCCCCCCTCTGTCCTGCCGGACATCTCCCCCACAAGGGGGGAGATCGGATGTCACGCCGGCTTTCGCCAAATTGCCAGCGTTGCATGAAAGGCGTCGCGGTCGACGCCGCCAATCTCCCCACCTGTGGGGGAGATGTCCGGCAGGACAGAGGGGGGCGCCATAGGGTGCTATGTTGAATGCATCGAACTTCTTCGCTGCAGAACAGCTACCACCCTCGAACAGGATTTCCAATTTTCATATTGTAAAACGATCGTATCGCGCTAGCCTGAAATCATGAGCGGGGCGCGCAAATCATCCGGACGGTCCAGCGCCGACGAGGCGACGACCCGCAAGCGCGGGCGCTCGCTGGCGGCGCTCGGCTATATCAAGCCGCAGACTTACGAGGAGCTGCGCGCGGTGCTGTCGTCGGGCACGGTCCATTTTCCCAAGCGGCTGCGCCAGGTCGCGATCTTCCTGTGGCAGCATCCGAGCGACGTCGCGCTCGGCACCATCGCACAGGTCGCCGCGCAGGCAGGGGTGCAGCCTTCGACGCTGGTGCGCTTCGCCCAGATCTTCGGCTATGCCGGCTTTTCCGATTTCCAGGGCCTGTTCAAGGACCATGTCAAGGCGTCCTGGCCGGAAGGGCGCGGCCAGGAACGCACGCCGCGCGTATCCAATGCCGACCTGCATTTCCTGCGCGGCATGGTCGGCGCCTCGCAGGCCTCGCTCGGCCGCATCGAAACCGGCTTCGATATCGAGAGCTTCGAGAAAATGGTGGCGTTGCTTTCGGCCGCCGAGCTGATCTACGTCATCGGCTCCAAGCGCGCCTTTCCCGTCACCAGCTATCTCTCGCTGACCTTGTCGCAGCAAGGCGTGCGCAATGTGCTGGTCGACAATGTCGGCTCCACCGCGCTCGACCAGGTCGGCTGCATCGGCAGACGCGACGCGGTGCTGGCGGTCTCCTTCAGTCCCTACAATTCGATCACGCCCGACCTCGTCGCGGTCGCCCACGAGCGGCGCGCGCGGATCGTCACCATCACCGACAGCACTTTTTCTCCGCTGGTCAAGTTCTCGGACACCTGGCTGGAAGTTGTGGAACAGGACTTCGCAGGCTTCCGCTCGCTGGCGGCGTCGCTCGCCGTCGGCATGGCTTTGGTCCATGGTGTCGTGGCCCAACGGGCAGAATGATTGCGCGGTTGACTAACGGGAACTGACATTCCATATCTTCAGAAATAGAAACTTTGTTCCGGGAGGAGGAATGGAGCTTCAGCTCGACGGCAAGATGGTGCTGGTCACCGGCGCGACGCAAGGCATCGGCCGGGCAGTCGCCGAAACCTTGGCGCGTGCCGGCGCCGGCGGCCTGCTGGTCACTGGCCGCGACGGGACGCGCGGCGAGGCCGTTGCTGCGGAGCTCTCGCAAGCGGGCACGCCGGCACACTTCATCGCCGCCGAGCTTTCCGACCCGGCAGCCCCTGCCCTCCTGGCGCAAGCCTGCATCGACCGCTTCGGCCGTATCGACGGTCTCGTCAATGCCGCCGGCCTGACCGACCGGGCCTCCTTCCTCGATGCGACCCCCGACGACTGGGCCTCGCTGTTCGCCGTCAATGCCCGCGCCCCTTTCTTCCTCATGCAGGCGGCGATTGCCGACATGCGGAAGCGGGGCCAGGGCGGCGCGATCGTCAACATCCTGTCGATCAATGCCCATTGCGGTTCGCCCGAGCTCGCCGTCTATTCCGCCACCAAGGGCGCGCTGGCGACGCTGACCAGGAACGCCGCCAACGCCCACCGCTTCGACCGCATCCGCGTCAACGGCATCAATGTCGGCTGGACCGATACGCCCGCCGAGCGCGTCATGCAGGCCGAGACGCTCGGCCACGGCGCCGGCTGGCTCGATGCCGCCAACGCCGCGCAGCCCTTCGGCCGGCTGTTCTCGGCGGAGGACGTGGCCAGGCTCGCCGTCTTCCTTCTCTCCGACGCCGCGGGACCGATGACCGGCTCGCTGATCGACCAGGAACAGTGGGTGATCGGAGCCAACCGGTGAGCAGAGCCGCGCACGAGACGCTCGGTCCGGCCTTGCTCGGCCGCCTGCCGGCGACGGTGCAAAGGCCCGGCTATGACCGTGCCTTGCTCCAGGCAGGCATGGCGCATCTCGGCGTCGGCGCCTTCCACCGCTGCCACCAGGCCGAATACACCGACGACCTCCTGGCGCGGAGCTTCGGCCGCTGGGGCGTGGTCGGCATCAACATCCGTCCGCCGGCGCTCGCCGATACGCTCGGCCCTCAGGACGGGCTCTACACCAGGCTCATCCGCCAGGATTCCCATGTCGAGGCCCGCGTCATCGGCAGCATCGTGCGCATTGTCGATAGCCAGGCGAGCGCTATGCCCGCGCTCGAAGTGCTCTCCTCCCCGGACATCGAATTCGTGACGCTGACCGTTACCGAAAAGGGCTATTGTCATATTCCGGCCAGCGGCGCGCTCGACCTCGACCATCCCGACATCGTCCACGATCTCGCAAACCCGCTGACGCCGCGCAGCGTGCCCGGCATTCTGGCGCGGGCGCTGGAGCAACGCATGGCCACGCACGGCCGGCCGCTGACGCTGCTCTCCTGCGACAACATCCCGGCGAACGGCACCATCCTGGAAAATGTCGTGCGGACTTTTGCCGAACGGCGCGGCAACGGCCTTGCCGGCTGGATCGCCCCCAATGCCGCCTTCCCCAGCGCCATGGTCGACCGCATCGTGCCGGCGAGCACGCAGGCCGATCTCGACGGTGTGGAGCAGCTTTTCGGCTACCGCGATGGAGCCGTCGTTGCCGGCGAGCCGTTCCGGCAATGGGTGATCGAGCAGAAATTCGCCGGCCGCGTGCCGCGCTGGGACCTGGTGGGGGCAACCTTCGTCGACGACGTCACGCCGTTCGAGCATCTCAAGATGCGTGTGCTGAACGGCGCTCAGACGACGCTCAGCTATCTCGGCGTGCTGGCCGGCCTTGAACACACTTTCGATGCGATGGCGGACCCGCTGCTGTCGGCCTTCGTGCGCCGCATGCTCGTCGAGGAGACGCTGCCAACGTTGAAGCCGGTGCCCGGCATGGACCCATCAGCCTATGTCGAGCAGAGCCTTGGCCGTCTGCAGAATACCGCGATCCGCCACCGCAACCACCAGATCGCCACCGACGGCTCGCAAAAGATCGTGCAGCGCCTGCTCAACCCGATCCGCGATCGGCTGGGCGAGGAAAAAAGCATTGCGCTGCTGTCGGTATCCGTCGCCGGCTGGATGGCCTATCTGATCCAGGCTTCGCCCCGGTTCGGCCGGCGCTGGCCGGTGTCGGACCCCTATGCCGGCAAGGTCGCTGGCTTAGCGGAGGCAAGCGGACGCGACATCCCGGCGCTGGCCGCGGGCATCCTGGCGATTGACGCCATCTTCGATCCCGCCCTCGCCGCCAACGACATGTTCCGCAAGGCCGTCACATCGGCGCTCGACGGGCTGTTGTCGGACGATCCGATGGCAACCGTCAGGCATGCATGCGCGCAACCGGCAGATGAGCGGTTGAAGCAACCGGCACGATCTGCATAGTAGGAATCGGTCGTGAATTCACGACCGGGGGAGGCACTATGAGGCTTGGACTGCTCACCGCACCGTTCGCGGAGACGCCGCTCGACGCGGTCGCCGACTGGGCAAGCTCGGCCGGCTTCGAGGCGCTGGAAATCGCCTGCTGGCCGAAAGCCTCGGGCGCCAGCCGCCGCTATGCCGGTACCAGCCATATCGACACCGCCGCGACCTCGCCGGCGCAGGCCAGGGACATCGCGGCAAACCTTGCCGGCAAGGGGCTGACCATTTCCGGTCTCGGCTACTATCCCAACCCGCTGCATCCCGATGCCGCCCACCGCAAGACGGTGATCGACCACCTGAAGCAGGTGATCGTGCTGGCCGCGAATATGGGCGTGCCCCTGGTCAACACCTTCTGCGGCGGCGATGCCTCGAAGACCGTCGACGTCAACTGGCAGCACGCGCTCGAGGTCTGGCCCGACATCGTCGCCCATGCGCGCGACCACGGCGTCAAGCTCGCTTTCGAGAACTGCCCGATGATCTTCAGCTATGACGAATGGCCGGGCGGCCACAACATCGCCTATTCGCCGCTGGTCTGGCGCCGCATCCTCGAAACCTGGGGCGGCGATGTCGGGATGAATTTCGATCCTTCGCACCTGGTCTGGCAGATGATCGACCAGGCCCGCTTCATCAGGGAATTCGGCCCCTACATGCTGCATGTCCATGCCAAGGACCTGATGATTGATCATGATGGTTTGTACGAGCGCGGAATCCTTTCGTCTGGCATAGGCTGGCAGGTGCCGCGCATGCCGGGGCTGGGCGATGTCGGCTGGAACGGCTTCTTCTCCGGCCTCTATCGTGCCGGCTACGACGGCCCGATCATCATCGAGCACGAGGACCGGTGGTTCGAGGGCAGCGACGATAAGGTCAAGCGCGGTTTCCTGCTTGCCCGCGACGTGCTGCGTCCCTTCGTCAAATGAAGGCGCAAAAACAACATCGAGGCGCCGCCTGAATCTCTTTCTGCGCGGCCCGGTGTAACGACTTGGAATCGAAACGAAAATCAAAGTGGAGGAAATCTGAAATGAAGAAATACCTGACCATGGTGCCGCTCCTTGCCGGCGCTGCCTTGCTGGCCTCGATGGGCGCCTCGTCCGCCGAGGGCAAATACACGATCGGCATCTCCAACACCGTGCAGGGCAATGGCTGGCGCGAGGAGATGGTCTGCGCCATGAAGGCGCAGGCGCTGGCCTCCGGCGAAGTGACCAAGCTCAACATCGCCCACCGCAATACCGACGCCGCCGGGCAGCTCGAGGACATCCGCAACCTGATCAGCGCCAAGGTCGACGCCATCGTCGTCAATCCGGCTGATCCCGCCGGCATCAAGGCGGGGCTGGAGGAAGCCACCAAGGCCGGCATCGTTGTCGTCGCCGTCGACCAGGCGGTCACCGAACCCTCGGCCTACATCATCTCCAACAACCAGGAACAATATGCCTATCTCGGCGCCAAATGGCTGTTCCAGCAGATGGGCGGCAAGGGTGAGGTGTTTTACATGCGCGGCGCCGCCGGCGCCTCCGCCGACAGCGACCGCGACAAGGGCTTTAAGAAGGCGCTGGCCGAATTCCCCGACGTGAAGGTCGCACAGGAAGTGTTCACCGGCTGGCAGCAGGACCAGGCCAAGCAGCAGATGCTGTCCTTCCTCGCCACCGGCACGCCGTTCAACGGCGTGTGGACCTCGGGCATCGACAACGTCATCGTCGACGCGCTGGTGGAATCGCAGGCGCCGATGGTGCCGGTCGTCGGCGCCGACAATGCCGGTTTCGTCGGCCAGCTGAATTCGGTCAAGGACCTGGTCGGGGCCGCCGTGACCAATCCCGGCTCGATCGGCGGCGCCGGCGTGACGCTCGCGCTCCAGATCCTCGACGGCAAGAAGCCGGCGCAGCAGACCGTTCTGGTCGAGCCGCAGCTCTGGGAAAACGCCACCGAGGAAGGCAAGGCCAAGCTGAAAGCCGCCGCCGATCCGTCGCTCAGCCCGGAATGGCCGGTCTCGATCTCGATCCCGGACTGGACGACCTACACCAAGGACCAGATCGTCGCGTGCAAGGGGCCGGGGGAGTAAGGGCTATTTTGATTGGCTAGCGAGGATGGCGTTTGCCGTCCTCGCCAACCAAAGGTTTGATAGGTTAGCGCTCTACGGCGCCCCCCTCTGCCCTGCCGGACATCTCCCCCATTTGGGGGGAGATTGGCAGTTTCGGCGCCGGCTCTCGTCTTGCCACGTTGAAAATTGGCGAAAGCCGAAGTTACGGCCAATCCCCCCTTGTGGGGAGATGTCCGGCAGGACAGAGGGGGGCGCCGTAGAGCGCCAGCAATTGAGTTTCTGATACGGACAGCAATTTGACCACCAGTCCCCTCCTCGACGCCTCCGGCGTCGCCAAGAATTACGGTGCGGTTGCCGCGCTGCGCGACGCGTCGCTGTCCGTGCTGCCGGGTGAGGTGCATGCCCTGATGGGCGCCAATGGCGCCGGCAAGTCGACGCTGGTGAAGATCCTGACCGGCGCGGTTCCTGCCTCGGCCGGGCGCGTGCTGATCCGTGGCGAGGCGCGTGACATACGCTCGCCCGCCGCCGCGCGCCGCGCTGGCCTTCTGCCCGTCTACCAGGAACCGTCGCTGATCCCCGATCTCGACATACTGTCCAATCTGCGGCTCACCGGCACGCCCGTCGAGCCGTTCCGTGCCTGGGTGCACGAACTTGGTATTCCCGACCTCGACCTGCGCGACACCGCGCGCGACATTCCGCTGGCGGTGCTGCGCGTGCTCGATCTGGCGCGGGCGCTCGCCGTCGAGCCCGACGTGCTGCTGCTCGACGAGATGACCGCGGCGCTCCCCGCCAACCTCGCTGAAAAAGTGCTGGAAGTCGTGCGTCGCCAGGGCGACAGCGGCCGCGCCGTGATCTTCATCTCGCACCGCTTCGTCGAGATTTCGGCGCTCTGCGACCGCGCCACCGTGCTGCGCGACGGCGCGACCGTCGGCGTTCTCGACATCGAGCCCGGCGTGGAGGAAAAGATCGTCGAGCTGATGCTCGGCGCCCGCATCGAGAAGACCAAGATGGCAGCCCGCGCCGCCGGCCAGGCCGCCACGTCGGCCCCTGTCCGCCCGCGTCTCGCCGTGCGCAATCTGCGTGTCGGCACCAAGCTCAACGACGTCTCCTTCGATCTCGCCGACGGCGAGGTCGCCGGCGTCGTCGCGCTCGAAGGCCAGGGCCAGGATGAATTGTTCGCCGCCCTTGCCGGCTCGATCAAACCGTCCGGCGGCACGATCGAGGTCGACGCCCAGCCGGCGAAATTCACCCATCCGATCGACGCCATCCGCGCCGGCATCGCCTATGTGCCGGGCGACCGCTCCGAGGCCCTCGCCATGCAGCGCTCGGTGCGCGAGAACATCGCGCTGCCCTTCAGCGCCGCCTTGCGCAACTGGGGGCCGATCGCCATGCGCAAGGAGCGCGCCACGGTGGCGAGCGCCATCGCGCGCCTCCAGATCGACACCCGCGCGCAAGGCGAGGTGCAGCGCCTGTCCGGCGGCAACCAGCAGAAGGTGACCATCGCCCGCTGGATAGCGGCGGATGCCCGCACCATCCTGTGCTTCGACCCGACGCGCGGCATCGATGTCGGCACCAAGCAGGAGATCTATAAATTGCTGCGCGAGCTCGCCGGCCACGGCAAGTCGGTGCTGTTCTACACCTCGGAACTCGAAGAGGTGCAGCGCGTCTGCGATCGCGTCATCGTCATCTTCGGCGGCCGCGTCGTCGATATCTTCCCGGTCGAGGAGGCGGACGAGCCGGCACTGATGCGCGCCGCCTACGGCCTGCCGCGCGGCGCCAAGGCCGATGTCGGCATTTTGGCGGACCCCACAGCAAATACCCCGGATGCACCGGAGGCGACGCCATGAGCCATCTCCTGCGCCGCCAGGGCTGGGTCGCCGGCCTGTTCGCCCTCCTCGTCGTGCTGTTCGTCGTCACCAAGCTGATCCAGCCCGGCTATGGCAGCGGCGATTTCGGCTCGCTGGCGCGCGCCGTCTTGCCCTACGCCTTTGCCGTGGCCGCGCAGACCGTCGTCGTCATCGCCGGCGGCATCGACCTGTCGGTCGCCGCCATGATGGCGCTGACCAGCGTCACCGCCGCCTCGATGATGGCCAGCGCCTCGGAAGAATACGCGCTGTTCGTGGTGCCTTTCGTACTGGCCATGGGTTTTGTGCTCGGCGCGCTCAACGGCCTGCTCATTGTCGTCACCCGCGTCCCCGACATCGTGGTGACGCTCGCCATGCTGTTCGTGCTGCAAGGGGCAGCGCTTCTTGTGCTCGGCGCGCCGGGCGGCGCCGCCGCCGAATGGCTGAAGGCGATGATTTCAGGCACGGTCCCGATACCCGGCCTGCCGCAGAACATCGACGCCTGGCTGCCGAAGGCTCTGCTGGTGCTGATCATCTGCCTCTGCATCGTCTGGATACCGCTGAGGCGCTCGCGCCTCGGCCTGTCCATCTACGCCATCGGCTCGAGCGAGCTGGCGGCGTTCCGCAGCGGCGTGCCGGTCAAGCGCACCCGCATCATCGCCTATGCGTTGTCGGGCCTGTTCGCGGCCATGGGCGGCCTGGCGCTGACCATGAGCACCGGCATCGGCGCTCCTATTCCCGGCCCCTATCTGCTCGCCAGCGTCGCGGCCGTGGTGCTGGGCGGCGTGGCGCTGGGCGGCGGCAAGGGCGGCCTGCTCGGCCCCATCGTCGCCGTCTTCGTGCTGCGCCTGGTGCGCACCGATCTCACCCTGCTCGCCATTGATCCCAACGTCACCGCCATCATCGAGGGCCTGATCATGGTCGCCGTGGTGATGTTCGGGGCTTTCATTACGATGCGGGGGCGGCAATGATGAGTGGGCGTGAAATGTGGCGCAGCGCTCTACGAGGCCCCCCTCTGTCCTGCCGGACATCTCCCCCTCAAGGGGGGAGATTGGCAGCTTCGGCGTCTCGCTCGTTCTTGCAACGCCGACAATTTGCGAAAGCCGTCACCCCATCCGATCTCCCCCCTGGAGGGGGAGATGTCCGGCAGGACAGAGGGGGCCGCCGTAGGGCGCTACATTTGCAGACAAGAGCCACCCCATGAGCACGTCAGCGATCACACCCGTCCCCTTCGGCCGCCGCGTCAAACGCTTCATGGCCGACCGGCCGCTGATTCCGCTGGTCATCCTGCTGGTCATCCTGGTTGTGATTTTGCAGATCCTGCGCCCCGGCATCGTCAACGAGCGCTGGATCGCCAACACCATCAAATTCGCCATTCCCTTGGCGATCCTTGCCGGCTGCCAGACCATGACCATGCTGACCGGCGGCATCGATCTCTCTGTCGGCACGGTGGCGACGATGAGCGCCTTCATCATGGCTACGCAAGCCGTCAACCAGGACCCAGCCGTGGCCTTCCTCCTGGCGATGATGCCGGCGGTGCTGATCGGCCTCGTCAACGGCATCGGCGTCGGCGTCTTCCGCGTCCATCCGCTGATCATGACGCTGGGCACCAGCCTGATCGGCACCGGCTTCCTGCAGGTCTATCAACGCACGGTGATCGCCTCGGGCGCCAAGATCCCCGATTTCCTCGCCTGGCTCGGCACCGGCGTGACCGCAGGGTTTCCCAACGCGCTGCTTCTGTTCGTCCCCGTCGCGGTGCTGATCGTCTTCGGCTTGAACCGCACCGGTTTCGGCCGCCTGCTCTACGCCGTCGGCGACAATGAGCGCGCGACCCGCCTTTCCGGCGTGCGCTACTGGCAGGTCATCACCGCGCTCTACGTCCTCTCCAGCCTGCTCGCCGGCATCACCGGCCTGCTCTATATCGGCTTGATCAAGGCCCCTTCCCTGTCCCTCGCCGAACCGCTGGTGCTGCCCTCCGTGGCCGCCGCCGTCATCGGCGGCACCTCCATCTTCGGCGGCCGCGGCGGCTATACCGGCACCATCATCGGCGCCTTGATCCTGACCGTGCTGACGACGCTGCTGACGATTTTGCAGATGCCGGAGGGGGCAAGAAGGATCCTGTTCGGCCTGATCGTGCTGTTCGTGACGGCGGCCTATCTGCGGATCGTGGAGGAGCGGTAGGGAGGGGCCGCCGGCTCATCCCTGGAAACACCGACGCAGTGATCGCCCTCACTTCACCGTGATGCTCATGCCGCTGAGATCGGCGTTGACTTGCAGCCCTACCTGCCTGCCCGTGAGCTCGAGCTGGGCGCCCTTGTCGTTGGTCATGACGATCACCTGGGCGCCTTTGCCGAGCGCGCCGCCGCCGCCCGCCGCGCCGTACACACCCGTCACGTCCCGGGCGCGCTTGATATGGCGCACGGTGCCCCGGAAATAGGTCTTGGAGGCACCGAAGGCGAGGCCGCCCGAAATGCCGCCGACCGAGATCGGATACCGGCGGCCATGGAAGGTCAGCGTGCCCTCGCCTCCGGCGCCGCCGATGAAGAAGGCCGCCTTGTAGATGGAGAAGCGGATCGTTCCGGTGTCGGCGTGCGCGACACTGGCAAAGCCAACGCCCGCGGCAGTGATCACGGCGATGGCGACTGAACGAAATCTGGACGAAATCTTCATGACAAGGGGCTCCTCAAGGTCGCTGCTCACCCGACCGGGCCGGGACGTCGGCGTCGCATCGAAGTTCATGGCTAAACAGTCTCGCCCATCATTGGTTCCAAGCACACGGTCTCGTTCCGGCTGCGAGGAGACCGTCGCTAAACGGGCCCGCCGGCTGGCGAATTGTCCAGCGGCGGCTGGCGGCATCGCGGGTCGAGCAGGGGAGCACGGGGAGACCCATGGCGCCGTCTGGAGCGGGCCTGGTGAAACTTTTTGATTTTTAGGCCGTTGTCGCCGTTACATCCGAGGCTGAACTCATGCCGAAAACGGTCGACGGCGCCAGGCGGCGCAAGGCAGAGAAGTCGCACCAGGAGAAGGCCTCGACAGTCGAAGTTGCGTCCGAGGTCGTGGGCGAGGCTGCGCCACCGCCCGGGGCCATCGAACCCGGTCCGGAGCTGACGCCGCAGGAGGCCGAGCAGGCGCGCAAGCGATACCTGCTGAGGCGCTTCTGGATCAGCGCGCGCGGCTACTGGAGCACGCGCGGCGACAAGCTGGCCTGGCCGTTCACGCTCGGGCTGTTGATGCTGATATGCATCAATGTCGGCTTCCAGTATGGGATCAACATCTGGAACCGCTCGATCTTCGACGCCATCGAGCAGCGCAACGCCCACACCGTCTATGTGCTCAGCGCCGTGTTCCCGCCGCTGGTGGTTGGAAGCGCAAGCCTTGTCGTCGCGCAAGTCTACCTTCGCATGACGATCCAGCGCCGCTGGCGTTCCTGGTCGACCACCGCCATCATCGCGCGCTGGCTCGCAAGCGGCCGCTACTATCAGCTGAACCTCGTGGGCGGCGACCACACGAACCCCGAGGCACGCATCGCGGAGGATTTGCGGATCGCCACGGAATCGCCCGTCGATTTCATCTCCGGCGTGATCAACGCGTTTTTGTCGGCCTCCACTTTCATCGTGGTGCTGTGGACGATCGGCGGGGCGCTGACTTTGCCGATCGGAAGCTGGAGCGTCACCATTCCCGGCTTCCTGGTCGTGACCGCGGTGATCTACGCCGCCATCACCTCCACTTCGATGGTGGTCATCGGCCGCCATTTCGTGCGGCTCTCCGAGCAGAAGAACCAGGCGGAAGCCGATTTCCGCTACACGCTGACGCGCGTGCGCGAAAACGGCGAGAGCATCGCCTTGCTCGGCGGCGAGGAGGAGGAGCGCAGCGGCATCGACAAGACGTTCGGCACGGTGCTCCGGCAATGGGCGCTGCTGACAGGCCAGCACATGCGCACGGCGCTGGTGTCGCAGGGGTCGAGCCTGTTTGCACCGGTCGTGCCGATCTTGCTTTGCGCGCCAAAATTTCTCGAAGGCAGCATGACACTTGGACAGATCATGCAGGCTGCCTCAGCCTTCGCCATCGTGCAGGCCGCGTTCGGATGGCTGGTCGACAACTATCCCCGCCTCGCCGACTGGAACGCCTCGGCACGGCGTATTGCCTCGCTGATGATGTCGCTTGACGGGCTGGAGCGCGCCGAACGCAGCGACGCGCTGGGCCGCATCAGGCACGGCGAAACCGAAGACGGTGCGATGCTCAGCCTGGACAATCTCTCGGTATCGCTCGA
The DNA here is from genome assembly GCF_006440475.1 of Mesorhizobium sp. B2-6-1. Taxonomy (NCBI): domain Bacteria; kingdom Pseudomonadati; phylum Pseudomonadota; class Alphaproteobacteria; order Hyphomicrobiales; family Phyllobacteriaceae; genus Mesorhizobium; species Mesorhizobium sp. B2-6-1. The sequence goes on along the minus strand of NZ_VFUH01000003.1, from coordinate 417,377 downwards.
CGACGGCACCGGCGTGGTCAAGGAAACCGAGGTCGAGATCGAGCCTGGCGAGCGGGTGCTGGTGGCCGGCGAATCCGGTTCGGGCAAGAGCACGCTGGTGCGGGCCGTCGCGGGCCTTTGGCCGTGGGGTGGCGGCAGCGTCGACTTCCACCCCGGCAGGCGGCTGTTCATGCTGCCGCAACGTCCCTACATCCCCTCCGGGACGCTGCGCCGCGCGGTCGCCTATCCGGCCGCCGCCGAGAACTGGACGCTGGAGAAGATCAACGCCGCCCTCGACAAGGTGGGGCTCGATTATCTCAAGGACCGGATCGAGGAAGACGCGCCCTGGGACCAGACCCTGTCGGGTGGCGAAAAGCAGCGGCTCGCCTTCGCGCGCCTCCTGCTGCACCATCCCGATATCGTCGTTCTGGACGAAGCGACCTCGGCGCTCGATGAGAAGAGCCAGGACAAGATGATGGAGACGGTCATCCATGAATTGCCGAAGGTGACCATCATAAGTGTGGCGCATCGCGCCGAGCTGGAAGCCTTCCACAGCCGTAAGATCACATTGGAGCGGCGCGAGGGCGGCGCAAAGCTTGTCAGCGATATTAATCTTGTCCCGCGCAAGGGCGGACGGAACCTGCTCAGGCGCGCCTTGTGGGGCTCCGGCGCTGCGGCCCAAAGGCCGCGCGAGCTGGACTAAAGCCGACTTCGTCCCGCCTCAGCGCCCGCTCAGCGCCGCGACGCGGTCGAGGGCGGCGCCGAGGCCTTTCAGGGAGACGGGGAAGTTGAGCTTGGTCTCGGCGTCGGTGACGACGTTGAGCGTCAATACGCCGCCCGCCTTCAGCTTCTGCGCCAGCGCCCGGTCGATCGGAAACTGCGCCACGCATCCGTTCGGCAGGCAGGTGCGGAACCGCAACTGGCCGAGGGGCGGCTGGTCGTCGACCTGGATCGTCACGCCTGGGTCGAACAGGATGCCGAAAGGCAGAAGCAGGGTTCCGGTCAATCCACCCTTCGGCCCCGCGCGCAACTCCACGGCCAGCAGCCTCTGGCCGTTCTTCTGCGTCTGGTCCTGCGAAACCGAGCAGGCGCGTGCATTGTCCTGGATGGTGCAGGCCAGGCTCCAGTCCTGATAGGTCTCCTGGAGCGACGACGCGCCGTTTGGAAGCGTGGCCGCCTGCTGTTGTTGCGCACAGGCACTCGATGCAGCCAGGGCCACCGCGCAGATTGCGGCCGCCTTCAGAAGAACAAATCTGTCAAACAACGATGGCGACTTTCTCTTTCGGGGTTCACGCGCATGGCCCCGAAAACCGGATGGGATTTTCGGGGCCGCGGGCATGGTCATCTGCCTCACGCAGCGTGCAAAAGCAATTCCAAAGCGCGCCGTGTGAGCGCGGCGCGCTTCAGGTACAGACCCACTCGCGGACCTTGCATTCGGTTCCCGCCGCCTCGCAGGCATGCAGAGCGAGATCTTCCGCGTCTTTGCGGGTCTCGGCGGAGTTCGCGCCCCACGGCGTCAGCCGGTCGCTCTGCTTCTCCTTAGCCACGGCCAGGGCGCCGCAGTGCTTGTAGGGAAAGCCCGTCTCGTCGTCGTCTGTCCAATGGCGATGATTGCGGAACACCGTGACAACAGTGCAGCCCTTGCCGCCGGCGTTCTCGCAATATTTCATCGCGGCGTCCTTCGCCTCCTGGCGCTTGTCGGCGCCCCAGAAGAAGCCGTGCTTGGTATCGATGCTGGAATAGGCGATCGCCCCCCAGATGCCTTTTTCCTCCTTCGGCTCCGGCTCCGGCGGCGCCACAAGGTCGGCCGAGACAACCTGCCCGCTCCACAGCAGGGCCATGCACAAAGCTGCCAGACGTCGCGATTTCATGGTCTGCAATCCTTTCCAGGAGCCCTCGCCCATTCGCCTATCCCGTTGTCTCACTTCGACGCCGACGCGATGGAAATCACCACGCAGCTATTGCCGGTCGGCAGCAGAAGCGCTTCGCCCGAATTGCCGCCCAGCTCGTACACTTCGACCTGGCCGAGATGGTCGGTGATCTTGCTGCCTTGCGGAAGAACGGACGGGATCTCCGAACACGGGCTGGCGAACGGCGCCACCCGCACCATCGCGCCTTCGCAGCCGGAAGCGGTGGGCGATGCGAAAACCACGCCGGCGGCCGGTCCGCTGTATTTTTCCGTCGCATAATCCATGCCGACGAGGGCCTGCACGGCGTGCTTGTCGGCGGCCTGGTCGTTCCACAAGGATTTGACGCTGTATTTAGAACCCGTCGTCAGCACCTGTCCGAGCACAGGAAAGATCGTCGAGCAGGCCTGCACCCCGGCCTGTTTGACATGTTCGAGGAAGGGCGAGTCCGGCAATGCGGGCGGCGCGATCCCGGCCTGTGCGGCCGTCGGGGTGCCGACGAGACCGGCGATCGCGGCATAGTTGGCGGCAGCGAAGCCGATGCCGATCATGGCCAGCCCCAGCAGCGAGAAGCCCAGGACGCGCGGCCACCGCCGCTGCGGCTCGGCGCCCCTCTTGCGATCGGGCTCGACGATCCTCTTGCGGTCCGGCTCCACGCTCGGGCCGCGCGCTGGGGAGATGGACGGGTCTTGCTGGCTCACGGTGCTGCCTCGGTTATTTGATTGGCGCAAGGGCCTCGGACAGCCCCTTGAGCGTTGCGGTCACGGTAATCGTCTGGCCGTCGACGGTCGGGTAGGAGATGGCCGGCGTCGCTTTCTGCACTATCTGCTGGCGCATGACGGGCCCCACCGGCAGCATGCCGACGCAGACCACTTCGTTGCAGCCGTTCAAGTGGACGTCGATCGGGTCGCGCCCGTCGAACTTCAGCGACACCAGGCCGTCGCTTTTGGCGTTCGGCGCGGTGCGCAGGATCATGTAGGGCTTGCCGTCCTGCGTGGCCGCGAGCGACCAGCTGAAGGCCATCCTGCCGGCCCCGTCCTCGATCACCTGCGAGACATTGCAGACCTTCTTGCGCGCCTTGAGGTTCTCGTCGCAGATCAGCGTCCAGTTCTCGAAGGGCCGGATGGTGCGCTGGTATTGGCCCAGCTTCACATCCGGCGGCACCGCCACGTCGGACGGCTTGATCCTGTAGGGCGCGGTCGCTTGCGCGGCGGCTGGCCCGGCGGCCAAGGACAGGCCGCCGGCAAGCGCCAGGCAGGTCAGGAGGAAAAGCCGGGCATGACGGCTGGTTGCCCCGTTCATTCCCGCCTCAGTTCAACGTGAAGCTCAGGCCGGCGCCGACACCGACATTTCCGCCCGCCGCCGTGCCCGAGACATTGCCGCGGATGCGGCCGTCCTCGCTGGTGTAGCCCGCGCCGAAGGCAAAGGCGCTGGCATCCCGCCAGAAGCCGCCGCCCGCCGCGACGCTCAGCTTTCCGGGACGGTCGTCGTAGCGCAGCGAGGCGGCGGCGAGGCCGATTGCCGCCGCTTGCCGGGCTTCGTCGCGGATGCCGCTGATGTCCGAATTCAGCTGGCCGAGTTTCTGGTCGGTATAGTCGTTGGCCTGTTGCAGGGTCGTGGCCGCCACCTTGTCGGTATAGCTGTTGGATGTGCTGATGGCGGTGTCCAGGCCCTTGGTCAGCTGGTTGACATTGACCGCGTCGGTGCCGGCGACGCCGGGTCCGACATTGGAGATGACGACCGGCGCGTTGACGTCGCCGCCTTGCAGCGTGATGGTGTTCGTCTTGGCGCCGCCCTGCGTGTCATAGGTCACCGCATTCTGGTTGAGATTTCCGACGCCCGTTTGCAGGGCCTCGATCGCCTGGTTGGAGGCGAAGAGCTGCGAACCGTTGATCGCGTCGGTGCTGTCGGCGGCGATCCGTCCGGCAGCGACATTGGTGATCGTCCTCTCCGCGCCGGCATCGCCGACGCTGACTGTTCCGGTCGGCGTCGTGCCGGCAAAGGCATAGGTCTTGCCGTTGATGACGGTGCTGGAGGTGCCGACGGCGCTCTGCGTCACCGAGCCGGAGCCGAGCGCCACATCGTTGGCGTTGTTGGCCTGCGCGCCCTGGCCGAGCGCGACGGCGCCCGTCCCGGTAGCGGTAGAGCCATGGCCGGCGGCCAGGCTGTCGTTGCCGCTCGCCACGCTTTCGGGTCCGATCGCCACGGCGTCGGTGCCGCCGGCGATACTGTCGGCCAGCGACGAATTGGCGTGGAAGTACTTGATGCCGCCGCCATTGCTGATGGTGGTCAAGGCATTGTCGACCGCCGTGAGCCCGTCATAGACGGTCGTGTAGGTGTTGCCCTGGACGGTGTAGGTCGGCCCGGTGATCGAGCCGTCGGGGTTGAGCGTGGTGGTGCCGCCGAACAGGTTGGTCACGTTTTGCGACACGCCGCGCAGCTGCGAGACGTTGACGCCGTCGGTGTCGGCCGAGCCCGCCGCGACATTGGTGAGCTTGCGTTCAGCTCCGGCGTCGCCGATCGACACCTCGCCCACCGAGGTCTGCGGGGCGGTCAGGGCAAAGGCCGCGTAGCCGGCCTGCGCGCCGACCGAGGTGATGGACTGCGCGCCCAGCGCCACGCTGTTGATGAAGGTGCTTTGCGCGCCGGCGCCGAGCGCCACCGACTGGATGCCGGAGGCGAGCGAATTGGTGCCGAAGGCCAGGCCGTCCGCCAGCATCACATGGGCGTTCTGGCCGATGGCGGTTCCGCCGGGCGCCGTCTGGTCGACGATGGCGCCGTTACCGATGCCGATGCCGTTATCGCCGTTGACGACCGTGGTCGGACCGACCGCGACCGATTCCGCGCCGACCGCCAGCGAGTCGGCCGCCACCGAATTGGCATGGAAATACTTGGTCGAGGTGGCCGACACGGCGGCGATGGCGCCCGCGAGCTGGCGCACCGTCACCGCGTCCTGGTCCTGCGTGCCGTCGGCGACATTGGTGATCTGCCGGTAGGAGGTGGCGTTGCCGACCGAAACGGCGCCGAGCAGCGCCTTGTCGGTGGTGTTGTACTGGATGAAGTTGGATGGGCCGGCGGGCAGTTGCCCGGTAGCCGGAGCGATCGGACGATCGGAGAGCGAACCCGAGCCGAGCGCCACGCCGCCGTCGATGCTGGCATTGCTGTCGCGGCCGAGCGCCAGCGCGCTGACGCCGGTCGCGGTCGCATTGTAGCCGACCGCCGTGGAACCGACGCCTTGGGCGAAGGAATCGGTCTGCGCCAGCCCGAACTCGTTGGTGCGGGCATAGCGGATGCCTTCGCCATTGGCGTCGGTGAAGACGGTCGACGTGTCGCCGGTGATGTTGTTGATCGTGTTGCCGAGATTGGTCACGCCAGCGCCGATATTGGCAATGTCGGTCGTGTTCTGGGTCACCTGCTGGTTGGTGGCGAAGAGCTGCGAGCCGTTGACGGCATCGGTCGAACCGCCGTTCAACTGTCCGGCCGCGACGTTCTGGATCTGGCGCTCGGCGCCGGCCGAGCCGACCGAGAAGGCGCCCGCCGGCGTGCCGCCGGCGAAGGTATAGTTGACGCCGCCGATCGTCGTGCCGCCGACATTGGTCGTGGCGCCCGACGTCGAATTCAGGCCGATCGCGACATCGCCGGCATTGTTGGCGACCGCATTCGGGCCGACAGCGACGGAATCGGCTCCCAGCGCCTGCGAATCCGCCAGCGTCGAGTTGGCATGGAAATACTTGATGCCGCCGCCGACATTGATGTTGTTGACGACGGCGCCGATGGCATCGACCGCCTGGTTGGTGGCGAAGAGCTGCGAGCCGTTGATGGCGTCGGTCGAGAGCGCGCTGATCCGCCCAGCCGCCAGGTTGGTGATGGTGCGTTCCGCGCCGGCCGCGCCGATGCTGACCGTCGAGGTCGGGTTGGTGCCCTGGAAGGCGTAGGTGGTGCCGTTGACCACCCCGCTGGCCGTGCCGACCGCCGTGGTGGTCACCGAGCCCGAGCCGAGCGCCACGTCGCCGGAGCTTGCCGCCGCCGTCGCGCCATCGCCGAGCGCGACATTTCCGGCGAGGCCGGCCGCGCCCGCCGTCGAGCCGTTGCCCAGTGCGACCGAGCCCTGCCCGATCGCCTTGTTGCTGTTGCCGATCGCGACGGCGCCGTTGGCCATGTTGGCCGCGGTGGCGGTCGCCGTGCCGTCGCTGTTGGCGATGTTGTTGGCGCCGCCGGTGAAGGCGCCGGTGCCGCTGGCATAGCTCGGGTCGCCGATCGAGACCGCGCCGTCGCCAAAGGCGGTGTTGCCGGAGCCGATGGAGACGGCCTTGCCGCCGGTCGCTACCGCATTGGTGCCCATGGCGACCGCTTCGGCGGAATCCGCCTTGGCGCTGGCGCCCAAGGCGATGGTGTTAGCCGCCGTCGCGTTGGTCGAGGGGCCGATGGCGATGGAATTGGCTCCGCTGGCGGTACTGGTGGCGCCTACCACAATGGAGTAGGCGCCGGACGCAGTGGAGCCTGCGCTGCCCACCACGGTGGCGCCGGCGCCAGTGGCGTTGACGGAAACGCCAAGCGCCACGGCCTGCGTGGCTGTCGCGTTGGTAGAGGAGCCCATGGCGATGGCACCGTCCTCCGTGGCATTGGCCAGTGTGCCGAGCGCCATCGCGTTGTTCTTATTCGCAAGCGCGCTGGTGCCGATGGCGATGCTGTTGGGCACGGCCGTGTCGGCCTGCACGCCTGCCTGCGCGCCCACACCGAATGCAATGGACTGGTTGCCCCAGGCGCTGGCGTTCTTACCCATCGCCGTGGCGCCCGTTCCCGTTGCCTTGCTTTGGCGTCCGATTGCGGTGGTGTCGACCTGAGACGCCGTCACGTCCGTACCGATAGCAATGGCGCTCTGGGCCAAGGCTCCCGTCCCGGCAGCGGTGCGCGAGCCGAGATAGACGGCGTTTATCGCGGTTGCGGTCGACTGGAAGCCGACGGCGACGGCATTTTGGCTGTTCGCAACGGTGCTGGTGCCTTGTGCAACAGCATCCAGCCCGGACGCCCCTGCGAACTGCCCAATCGCAGTGCTGCGCAGCCCGCTGGCTACGGATCCGTAGCCAGCGGCGAACGCATAGTTGTTGCTGGCCGTGGCGCTGACACCGACTGCGGTGGAGTTCCCTCCCGAAGCTTGGGCGTTGGTGCCCAGCGCGCTGGCCCCGGCCCCAGTGGCACCCGCGGCGACGCCGATCGCTACCGTGTTGATATTGTTTGAAATCGTACCGGAGCCGATCGCCACTGCGCCGCCGGTGCCCGTGGCCGACGCGGTGCGACCAATGGCGACGCCGTATTGCGCCGTCGATTGGGCCTGGAAGCCGAGCGCTATGGCCCAGTTAAGGCTGGCGTTTGAGCCGTTTCCGACCGCGATGGCCTCGGGAGCGGTCGCCGAACCGCCGCCGGCCTGATATTGCGCCTGAGCCGGCGTCGCGGCCATGCCGATCGCGAAGGCGCCCAGCGTCACGGCTGTCCCGAGCGCCCCGCCGACGCCCAGCGTTCCCAGCCCCAAGCGCTTGCGCCCCATGCCCAGCGCACGATGCGCCATGCGCAGGACCGCCATCAAGCGGCGCCGGGCCGAACGGGACCGAGGATCGCCATTCGCGATCCAGTGACTGGCGAAATGCGCCGCACGGCGCTGAACAAGGAGCGAGCCGCCCGAAATATGGCCGCCCGAAATATGATTGTCGGTCATGGTTCCCTCTCCGCTGGCCGGCACGAAATGTCTGACACTTCCACTCCACAGCAGGAAGACATGATTCCCCTTCGCGGTATTTCACGAAATTGCTGTCTTGTGAGAAAAGATACGAGCATATACGCGGAGGTTAACGGCTCGTTACCTTAGCAACTGCTTTAAAATCAAGTAATCAAATAATGACGAGAGCGCGGCTTCATCTAATCTTTGCGTTAAACTTGCCCGCCCGCGCCTGCATCGGCGTCATCTGCCGGTATTTCTTCATCATGGTGGTGAAGTGGCTCTGGCTCGAAAACCCGCTGAGATGGGCGATGTCGGCGATGGTCATGCGGCTGTCGGCAAGAAGTCTTTCCGCGAAGTCCAGCCTGAGATCGAGAACATATTGATGCGGCGGCATGCCGAACGTCTTGGAGAAGGCGCGCACGAAGTGGTACGATGAAAATCCGCAGACGGCGGCCATTTCGGCAAGCGCCAGCTTGCGCGAGAAGTTCTCGTTCAGGAACTCCTGCACCTTGCGCGCACTGCGGACGGAAAGCCCGCCCTTCACGTTGAGCAGCGGCTGCCGGGCCGAATTGGCTCCGGAAACCGATCCGGGGGGACCATCAGCGCCCGGCATTTTTCGGCCTCCCGATATTTCCAAGATGAACTTCAACCCGAGGCCTCCCTCCCCGTTCCCCCGAAAAACAATTCGTGATTGATCGAAGCGGGCCCGCATCGCCAGCCCCGCTCATGTGATCGATCCGGCCGGATGGCAAGCAATGCGCGAACCGAATGGCATTCCAAATGACTCCAGCAAAGCTTGGGGCACAGGTGGTGACGGACGTATTTTGAAAAACTCCGGAAGCCTTGTAGGAAATTCCGGTCTTGGCTCGCTGGCCGGCAGCTGTTGCTACTTTGCCATGGTCGGGCTTTCAATTCCTGCGGAAAGCGTCACCAGTCTGCCTGGCGTTCTTCCCCTGTATCTCTTCATGGTCGCGGCCAGGTGGCTCTGATCCGAAAATCCGGCAAGGTAGGCGACTTCGGCAATCGGCAACTCTCCGCCGGCCAGCAGCTTTTCCGCGAGGTCGAGACGCAAGTTGATCAGATACCGATGCGGCGGCATGCCGAATGTCCCGGCGAACCTTGCGATGAAATGATTTGGTGACACCCCCGCGACCGACGCGAGCTCGGCGACCATGACTTTCCGCACGAAGTTCTGGTCGAGATACTCTCGCACGCGTCGGGCGCCAACGGCGGAGAGCCCGCCTTTGGGCGACGCGGCCTGCCTCTTGCGACCCGTATAACCGCGCAGCAGATGCACCCCGAACACCGTCAGCAGCGAGTCCAGATAGAGCTCGTTCGGCGGCAGCCTGTCGGTCAGTTCGGCAGTGATCATCTGGGCTATGTTGAGCGCCCTCAGGTCAACCGTGCCGAACGCGGGCGGCTCGAGCTTGACGTCCGGGAGATCGAACTCATGGGCCGCCAGCTCGGACAGCGCTTCGGGAGAGATCGAAACGACGGCGTTCTCCCTGGTCTGCGACCAGGCCAGCGTGCTGTCGACGCCCGCCGGGTTGACGACGAGACAGCCGACCGGCGCATCGTACTGCGTGATCCTGTCACTGCCGAGCGAGGCTCTCAGCTTGCGTGCCGGCCTCAGCACAATCCCCGTGGAATGCTCCCTGGCCAGGAATTTCTGCGATCCCGGACTGCGGACGGAATAGATGACGCTTCCGCGGGCGGTGGCTCTTCTGGGACCAGCACTTTCCGGAATGATATCCAGGACGTATCGAGCTGTCCGCTCTTGATCGACGCCCTGGGAATCGGCGCTTTCCCGAGCCCCGCCCGCATGTTTCATACGTGTTGCCTCAGCCGGCTCACCGCCGCTTGGTATCCCCTTCCCCTGACCCGGAATCAACGTAACGCACACGCCTCGAATTGAAAAGAACTTCCACGCGCAAAGAAAATTCTTTATTCGAGATAAGAAAGAAGAACTGACCGTCGAAGGAAGTTCAGCAGCATTTCTGTCAATAGCGAAGAGCCTTGACGGATCTTCGCTTCCGGATTCGTCGGCCCGGGCGTAAGCCGGCAACGCATCGGTCACGAAGGAGGAGTTCACATGCGAGGCTGTGTCGGCCCCATGGTTCGACAGCGTTGTTCGGCATCAGTGGCACGCAACGGCGCGGCGCGGAGCCAGCCGTTCACGGCCGTCTATTGCGGGTCCCCGCGACCTTTTTCGTAAAGATCCCACGCGAGTTCCACAAAAGCCAGAAGCACATCATCCTTGTCCCAGCCGGCCGCGACAGCCGCCTCGACGATTTCGCCCACGAGAGGCAACAATTGGCGCTGGCAGGCGAGCGGGATGTCAGCCTCGGATTCATCCACTGGAGGTCCATCGAAGTTGAACTTCATCGTTTGGCGCTCCCCTCGCCATCAAACGAAATGCTACTCGTTCCCAACAAACGAAGTGCTATTCGCCAGACCTTATTCCTATACAATAACTCCAACATTAAACATAGCAGGCTAGGCCGCCAACGGAGCGCAACACCGGATAATCCGTGTATCGACCGGCTGTCCTAGTGACGCTGGGGAAGCGTTATTACATCACTGTCCAAGGCAAGCTGCCGAATGGACGCCCGTCGGCCGCGCCGTCATGAAGCACGAGGAGTTGGCCGGGTTCGGAGACGAACCAGGCGAACGAGCCCCAGGCAAGCTGCGCGACGGTCTTCTTGAAGCCGGCGGACTGGCGATCCTGATAGGCGGTCAGGAACGCGATCTGTTTTCGGTCGAAACCGGCCGCGTCCGTGACAGCATGGAGGGCATCGCGCCGGCGATCCGTGATCGCGCCATCGGTCGCCACCACTTCCACGAACAGGATCAACGGCTCCTTGCGGCCGAGATCGGCGAGGATGATGTCGGGCAAGTTCCTGTCGGCCTCGATCTTGAGGCCGATCGCACTGGCGATGGCGTCGTCGCGCAGGACCACCTTGTTGCCGCTCTCGCTCAGCCACAACATGGCAGGGGCGGCGAGAAACCGTTTGGCGAACACCTCGATGACGGCTTGCGCGATGACCGAACTCGGTCCCGGCGCCAAAAGCCTGGTGTCGCCGTTCGGAAACGTGACGCGGATGCCGGCGGTGTTGGCGACGGCGCCGGCGCGCATGATGGTCACGCGGGCCAGCGCGCCCTTGCTGAGATGCGTTTCCTGGAAGTCCGCGATGGCGGTTTCCAGCGCCTCGCCTTCCAGCGCCGGGTCGAACAGGGCTGCAAATGCCGCCCTCAGCGCGTAGCGGGGCTGGCCTGAAGTCGTCGGCAGATCCTCGCGACGCAGCACCGCGCCGATCGCCACCAGCCCGTCCCGCAGCGTCTCGTCGCGGATGGGCTCGCGCGTATTGTCCGCGTACCAGCGTGATCCCGCGACGGCGCCGTTCTTGCGCAGGACGGTTGCGGCGTAGGCATCCCGATCTGCATCGTCCGCCAGCGCCGCCTGCTCGCGGGTCATGCGATAAACATGGACAGGGCCCAGGAATCGCCCCGAACCCTCGACGGCGCCGATGTAGAGAGCGGCGAACACGGTGCTGGCGGCAAGTTCGCGGATGCAATAGATGCGGTTCGGCGTGCCCTCCGGAAAGATCAGCGGCAGGCGCCCGGCGACAAGATCGCGCGTCGCATAGGGCGGCCGTGCCGTCATGCAGGCTCACCGTAGAGGCGGCTGCATTCCGCCTCGATCCTGTCGCGCGGTGCACCGGCCATGACCAGCCTTTCCAATGCCTGGATGCTCCTGGGCGACGGCAGTGGCAGCGCTTCGAGCTCGAAGGCGGAAACGGCGACGCTGCCGCTGATGCAGCGGAAAAGATCGTCGACGACACGGCTGTTCAAAAGCGCCGCCACGACCGCCGCCGGCACCTTCGTGCTGCCGGTCGCGCGGACCATGTTGAGATGGTTTTCGACGACGACGCCGCCATGCGCATCGATGAATTCCTGGCGAAGTTCGGCGGCAATCAGGCGCCGGGCCTGTTCCTTGGCGGTGGTGCGCTGGACGAGGATGCAGGGCGCCTCGACAAGCAGCCAGCCGTCGCCGGCCTCCAGCTTGAAGTAGGGAGCGTGGTTCTTCTTGCGCGCGCGATAGGCGAACTGGCCGTCGGCGGTCACGGCTTCGGCCCAGATCAACGGATGCACCCCCTTGCCGCCGGCGCGATCGCGCAATTGACCCTTGAAGCGGTTCCAGACCAGCGGGCCGGTCGAGACCCCATAGCCCCAGTCGGCAAGGCGATGCGTCATCGTCTCGGCCTGGGCGATGAGCCGGCTGTGCTCCGGCGTGCGCGGCGCAAGCCAGGGCATGGCGCGGTCGGATGGCAAGCCAATCGTGCCGTTGCGGGCAATCCCGGCCTCGGTCTCGGAGGCGACGGTCAGGTAGTGGATCTGCGCGCGCCGCGGCTCGGCGCCGTTGACGTAGACGGCAAGCAGCGTCTCTTGCAACACATCCTCGAAAACGCCGCGGCGCGCATGCACGAAGTCGATCGCGACGGGCGGCGCCTCCTTGGCCAGAAGGCTGCGCAGCGCCGAGTAGTATTGGCCGCCGAGAAAGCTTGTCGGCGTCAGGAAGGCGATAAGGCCGCCAGGCTTGGTCCAGCGCAACGCGGCATCGGTGAAAACGCCGTAGAGATTGGCGTGCCCGTAGAGGCCGCGCGCATAGCGCTCGCGCAATTGCGACGGCAGCGAGACCCGCCCATAGGGCGGATTGCCGACGACGAGATCGAAGACGGGTTCCGGATCGGCTTCAAGCGTGTCGCAGGCCGTCACCATGGCCGGGGCGGCGCGCCCGGCCCTGGTCGCAATATCGGCGAGCGCGATCTCCAGGGCGCCTTGCGCCAGCCGCGCCGCGAGAGGATCGAGCTCGAAACCGGCAAGCCTGGTGCCGACATGGCTGAGCGCGAAGGCGGGCTCGCAATCGCCGAGCGCGGCGATCATGCGGTGCGCGGCATGAAACAGAAACGTCCCACCGCCGGCGGCGGGATCGAGAACCCGCGCGCTGCGCCAGTCCAGGCCCTCTTCCTCGGCCTGGTCGAGCAGGCGGTTGACCAGCGCCGGCGGCGTGTAGAAGGCACCGCGCTCACCGCGCTCCCTGGTCGGCAGCAGGACCGGATAGAGGCTGGTGACGAGATGCAGCGCTTCGAGGATCGGCAGCCGCGCGGCGGTCTCTCCGATGCTGTGCGCAAGCGCGGAGGCCGGCTCGTCCAGCGCTTCCGTTTCGAAGGCGAGCGAGGGGCAGATCGCCGGAGAAATGCCGAGGGCCGCCGACAAGGCCTCCAGCGCGCGCCGGGTCAGCGAAACCGCATAAGTTTCGCGGTCGCATTCGTCGATCGTCTCGCACCATGCGCGTGCCAGAAGGCGAGCCTTCGACAGCTCCGCGCGCGCCGCTCGCAATGCATCAGCCGCCGAGCGCAAGACGGCAGGCAATTTCGACCCACGAATCTGTGAAATTTTTCCCATCGCCCTCGACCGTACCGCGCAAGACTCACCGATGCGATAGAGTATCACATGTTCTCGTTATGTTCCAGTGGACAACCGCAACCGTCCCGCCCACGCCATCACAGCGCCAGGCTGCCCTGCTCCGCCTCCTCGGCATTGGGATCGCCCGGCGCCGCGTTGCGGTCGCCCGGCGCCGCATTGGGGTCGCCCGGCGCCGTCGCCCAGGCGAGTTCCACCAGCGTCACGGTGCGCCGGCCGGTGCCGTCGAGCTGGCACACGATCAGGCCCTGCTCCTCGATGTAGGTGAGCAGGCGCCGGGCGCGGCGCATGGAGTGCGAGCCATAGGCGCGGGCGATCGCGGCGTCGCTCGGGCAGGGCCAGCCTTCCTTTGCCGCGCGGGCGATCATCATGAACACGCCCTGCATGTCCTCGGGCAGCAGCGAGGCGCGCACGGAGACGTCGCGCCACGCATCGTCCTCGGCCATATCGGAACCCACGCCGGCGCGGGCGCGCGTCAGCATGCGGCGGAACTCCTGCAGATCGGGCACGACCGACGCCAGCCCCTCGATGCGGCAGCGCACCACGAACTCCTGGTAGAGCACGCCGATGACGCGGAAGCCCGCGTCGGGCTCCGCCAATATGGCGCGCAGGATGCGGTCCATCCGCTCGCGCCGCTCCGCCAGGTCCTCGGCGCTGGGCGCCGGCTCGGCCGGTTCGGGGCGGATCTCCAGCGCCGCGGACTTCGCCGCCATCAGCTGGTCGAGCAGGTCCGGCGATGTCACCCGCCGCTGCGGCCGCACGGCCTCCGGCGGCGGTGCCGCCAGGATGATCGCGCGGGCGTCCTCCAATGCCGCTTCCGGCAGCGGCATCAGCCGCGGCGTACCGTTGCGCGGGCTCGTATCCGTCGGCCCGATGCGCAGGCCGAGCGGACGGCGCGACAGCGCCGGGCCCAGCGCCATGAAGTGTCCGCGTTCCAGGTCGCGAAAGGCCTCCGCCTGCCGCCGCTCCATGCCAAGCAGATCGGCCGCGCGCGCCATGTCGATGTCGAGGAAGGTGCGGCCCATGAGGAAATTGGAGGCCTCGGCCGCGACGTTCTTGGCGAGCTTGGCCAGCCGCTGCGTGGCGATGATGCCGGCAAGCCCGCGCTTGCGCCCGCGGCACATCAGATTGGTCATGGCGCCGAGCGAAAGCTTTCTCGCTTCGTCGGAAACCTCGCCGGCCACCGCCGGCGCGAAAAGCTGCGCCTCGTCCACCACCACCAGCATGGGATACCAATGGTCGCGCGCCACCTCGAACAGCCCGCCGAGGAAGGCGGCGGCGCGCCGCATCTGGTTCTCGGCATCGAGCCCTTCGAGATTGAGCACCGTGGAGACGCGGTGGATGCGCGCCCGCTCGCCGGCGCTTTGCAACCCGCGCTCGGTATGTTCCTCGGCATCGATCACCAGATGGCCGAAGCGTTCGCCCAGCGACACGAAGTCGCCTTCGGGGTCGATGATGGTCTGCTGCACCCAGGGCGCGCTCTGCTCCAGCAGCCGGCGCAACAAATGGGATTTGCCGGAGCCCGAATTGCCCTGCACCAAAAGCCGCGTCGCCAGCAGTTCCTCAAGATCCAGCGCCGCCGGCGCGCCGGCGGTCGTCTGTCCCATCTCGATCGCAACGGTCATATCAGACTCAGCCGCTCCTTCGCAGAGGGACTTATCAACCCGATTGCAAAGCGTCGAGCGCCGATGGCCGCCAGTTGGGCGTTGCGCACAGTTGTGCGAAATGCTGCCTGCCTGATGCGAACATCCGGCGGGCTGAACGATCGCATGACAAGCGCGCAATCGTTTTCGGATGGACGTGAAAACAAGCAGTTGAAGCGGAATCGCGATTCAAGCCCTGAAGCCTGGTCGACCGCTCCCGCGTCATCTCACGCGGGCATCACCGTCCGGGGACCGGTGCCAATGCGGGCGCGTCCAGCCCCTGGAACGGATCGCGCCAGGCCTCGATCTCTTCGAGCCGGCGATACCAGCGCTCGATTTGGGGATAGTCGCCGAGCGGCAAGCGGGCGGCGTCGTTGAAGGGTAGGAACGTCGCCATGCGGAAATCGGCATAGGAGACCGAAGTCCCGGCCAGCCATGGCCGCCGGCCAAGTGCCGCCTCGAGGATTGGCGCCGTCCTGTGGAACTGTTCCAGTCCCTCCGCGACCTTTTCCGCGTCGATCGGCCCAATGCCATAGCGCTGCTTGGTGCCGCGCTCGAAATGCACGATGTCGCAGGCCCTGACGAACTCTTCCTTGCCCCAGCTCAGCCAACGGATCATCTCGGGTTCGTCGTCGCCCGCGCGCCAGAAATCCGAACCCATGTCGTGCGAAAGCCGGCAGGCTATGGCGTCCGCTTCCCAGAGGCTCCCTCCAGGCCAGGCCAGCAAGGGCAGGGAAAGATTGGGATTGAGCGGACGGAACCGCGCCGCCTGCCCCGGCGCCATGGGCGAAGCGAATTCGAACGCGACCTTCGCCCCGAGGTGACGGGCCACCGCGACTCCCAGGCGCGGATTGGGGTTGCGGCTGAAGAACAGTTTCATCTCCGCGTCCGCCCCGTGCGGTTTCGGCCCGACCTTGTCACTCGCCATCGCCTCGCTCCTTGTTGCGGCATGCACGACAAGGACGGATAGCGCCGATCGAATCCGACAATGAGGTCGCGACCGCAAGGACCGGTTTTGCGAAAAGTCCGGGTTGACCGCTTCCGGACGCGAGGCGACTATCCCTCTCGAAGCATGGCAATGGATCCCGAGGAGGATGAGCGATGGATGAGCCCGACCGCTGGCGCCACATGTCAAGCGCGCCCAAGGACGGCAGCCGGATCCTCGTCACGGTCCGGCCGTCCGAGCAGGGGCCGGCGGAAGTCGACCTCGCCTATTGGTCGGATGGCGACCAGTTCGGCGAAGAAGGCTGGCGCGCGTCGGACTCCTCGCCCGGCCGCATCGTCGAATATGCCGAGCCCGAGCTGAAATGCTGGATGCCGATGCCCTCGGCCAACCTCGCCCGCGCCTCCATGCCCTCGCCCTGGGAAGGCGACGACGCCCAGCAGCTCGACGGCTCGGGGATTTGAGGCACTGAAGCTGCTGATCTCCTGAGACGCCGGCGGGACAGCCCCCCTCTGCCCTGCCGGGCATCTCCCCCACAAGGGGGGAGATCGGCTGTCGCGAATGCTTTCGCCAATCTTCAACGTTGAAGAATGTAGCGCCGGAGCCAAAGCTGCCAATCTCCCCCTTGTGGGGAGATGTCCGGCAGGACAGAGGGGGGCGCCGTAGAGTAAAAACGTTGGTGACCAACTTCAGCATCAAGCCTCTCACACCATGCCACACACACCCTTGCCCCCAAGACACCGCGCTAACGCGAAATCGATGCGCAGGATCATGACCGATGCCGAACTAAAGCTCTGGAACGAGCTGCGTGCGCATAGGCTGATGGGCCTGGGCTTTCGCAGGCAATTCCCCATCGCCGGCTACATCGTAGACTTCGCCTGCCCGGAGAAAAAGCTGATTGCAGAGGTCGACGGTTCACAACATGGCGACCCGGGTCTTGCCAATGCTGACGAGGCCAGAACCAAACGCTTGGAACAGGATGGCTGGATCGTCTTGCGCTTCTGGAATGACGATGTCATCCGCGACATAGACAATGTCTGCCAGCATATCGTTATCGCGGCTGGTTTGGCAGACGCGCCCTGACAGGCTGGCGGGACAGCGCCCCCCTCTGCCCTGCCGGGCATCTCCCCCACAAGGGGGGAGATTGGCAGCTTTGGCTCCAGCGCCACATTTTTCAAAGTTGAAAATTGGCGAAAGCATTCACGACAGCCGATCTCCCCCCTCGTGGGGGAGATGTCCGGCAGGACAGAGGGGGGCGCCGTAGAGTAAAAACGTTGGTGGCCTCAAAACAAGAACGCCGCCGTCGCAGGGTTCGGCCCGACGCGGCCATCGGCTGAATCCATGCCGCGGATGGCCTTCAGGTCCTGCGCGTCCAGTTCGAAATCGAAGACGTCGAAATTGGCCGATATGCGGTCCTGGTGGACCGATTTCGGGATGACGATCAGCCCTTCCTGGAGGTGCCAGCGGATCATCGTCTGCGCCGCGGACTTGCCGTGCTTTGCGGCGATGCCTGCTATGGTCGCGTCGCCGAGCAGCCTGCCGCTGCCGAGCGGGCTCCAGCTTTCGGTGTGGATGTTGTGCCGGGCATGGAACTCCCTGATCTCGCGCTGCTGGAAACGCGGATGCAGCTCGATCTGGTTGACGGCTGGCGTGACGCCGGTTTCGCCGATGATGCGCTCCAGGTGATCCCGGTTGAAATTCGACACGCCGACCGATTTGATCCGGCCGGCTTTCTGCAGCTCGACCAATGTCTGCCAGGCCTCGACATATTTGTCCTGGCTGGGCACCGGCCAGTGGATGAGGAACAGGTCGATCTGTTCGATACCGAGCTTGTCCATCGTATCCTCGAAGGCGCGCAATGCGGCATCGCGCTGGTGCGCGCCGTTGCGCAGCTTCGAGGTGATGAACAGCTCGCCCCTCGGCACGCCCGCGCCCCGGATCGCCTCCCCGACGCCCTTCTCGTTCTGGTAGCCTTCGGCGGTGTCGATCAGCCTGTAGCCGGCCTTGATCCCCCAACCCACCACCTTGGCGGTGATAGCGGGATCGACTTGCCACACGCCAAGGCCGAGCCGGGGAATGGTCGAGCCGTCGTTCAACGAAATCTGTTCAGGCATGGTCTGGTCCTCTGCGAAGATGGTCCAGCCTATCTAGGCCCGGCATCGGGCAACGGCCAGCCGGCGGCGGACAAATTGCCGAATCTGTGATCGACACAGACGATGCTCCTGTCGCTTGTCCGCAGGCGTCGGCACGTGAGCTCACCGCAAAGATCAGCCCTCATTTCGGTCGGCGCACGGTCCTCACCACGCCGCCCGGGCCGCCGCCGCAGAAGAAGCGGTCGCCGCCGTCGGATTCGAGCCCCGACACGCCCTTGCCGGGCGGCATGTCGAGCCGTTCCAGCACGTCTCCGTTCTCCGGGTCGACGCGCCGCACATCGCTCTGATCGCCTTCCCAGGTGCCGTGCCACAGCTCGCCATCGACCCAGGTCACGCCGGTGACGAAGCGGTTGGATTCGATGACGCGCAGGATCGCCCCGGTCTCGGGGTCGATCTGGTGGATCTTGCGCTGGCGGTTCTGCCCCACCCACAACGTGCCCTCGGCCCAGGTGAGGCCGGAATCGCCGCCGCCGCCGGGCGCCGGAATGGTGGACAGCACCGCGCCGGTGCCGGGATCGATCTTCTGGATCCGGTCCTTGGCGAGTTGGTAGAGGTACTGGCCATCATAGGCCGTCCCGGCATGGGCGGCGACATCGATCGAGCGCACCGCCTGCCCGCTCTCCGGGTCGAAGGCGGTGAGCCCCTTGCCCGAGGCAAACCAGACGTTCTGCCCATCGAAGCTCACCCCATGCACGCTGTCCACGCCCGCAAAGGGGCCGTATTCACGCAGGATTTCGGCCGCCGCATGTTTCATGTCTTCATCCTCACCTTTTGATCGTGTGATCCATTCCTAGCCGCTCGGCAACGGCGCCGGGAGTAACAAGGTGGTCGTGAAACCCGCCACCGGCGGCGTCATCCAGCGGCGCGCGCGGCCGTGGCCGAACCATTGCACCTTGCCGGTCTCGGCAAGCTGCTCAAGCGCGCGCTGCACGCTGCGCTGGCTGGATGCGAGCGCCAGCGCCAGTGCCGAGCTCGACCAGGCTTCGCCGTCGGCGAGGAAGGCGAGCACTGCCGCATGCCGCTCCTCGAGAGGCCGCGCCAGCACCACCACTTCGCCGCCCCGTTTCGGCGCCAGCGAAAAACCGCGCTTCGTCGCCTGGATGTCGGCCAGCCCGCGCAGCTCGGCGCGCAGCCGGCCGATCTCGACCCGCAGCCGGGCGCGATGCGATTCATCGGCGTGCCTGCCGCCGAAGGCCCTGGCGATGAGCGCCGCACGCGGCATGTCGCCGGGCCAGGCCTCGGCCAACGCGCGCGCCAGCGCAAACAGCACCGGGCGCGTCGCCAGCGAGGCCAGCGCGTCCTGCCCGCGCACGACATGACGAAGAGCGTCGACCACCAGCGCTTCCGATGCCTGCAAGGCCTCGACCTCCTCGAGCAGCAGCGGACGCTCCTGACCGTTCGCGATCAGCCGCGCCGCCGGCGTTGCCAGCGCCCGGAACGCGCTGTCGACCTCGGCCATCAACCCGGGAATGCCGGACCGCCATGCGGCGTGCCGTGCCCGCTCGAGTGCCGCGCGCGCGGTCTTCGTCCTGAGGCGCCGCATGGCGATGCCGGCGACGACCAGCTCGTGCGCGGACCGCGAAGCCGGCGGAAACGGCGTCGCATCGAGCCCGGCCAGCACCTGCTCGGCCTCGTCGAGACGGCCGATCAGCAACAGGAATCGCACTTCCAGGTGCCGCGCATGCGCGGCGTTCAGCCGGTCGCCTTGCTTTTCCAGCGTCGCCCGCGCCGCATCGAGCGCCTTGGCCGGCCAGCCGAGGTCGCGCGAAACCAGCGCGATCTCGGCTTCGGCGATGACGCATCTGGCGCGCGCCACCGCTTCCCTCGGCCCGAAGGTGCGCCCCGCCCGCCGCAGCAGAGCCCTGGCCCGGTCGCGATCGCCGAGCTGCGCCATGGCGATGCCGCGCAGCGCCAGCGCCGGCGCGTCCTCGCGCAACGCCACGCGGTCGAGCGCGCCGAGCGGGTCACCCGCCGCCAGCAACAGCCCCGCGGCCGTGATCAGCGAATCCATCAAAAAAATCCCGCCACGGCGAATCCCGCCACACTTGTAACTCTCACCATCCCGCTGTCCGGCGCTATGTCAGTCGCGTCACATCAAACCGGAACAGCGAGGCAAAAGCCATGACCAAGCAAATGCACACACCGCCGATCGTTTCCCAGCAAGCATGGGAGGCGGCGCGCCAGCAGTTGCTCGTAAAGGAGAAGGCGACGCTCCGCGCCAAGGATGCGTTGGCCGCCGAGCGCCGCCGCATGCCCTGGATGGCCGTCAAGAAGGATTACACGTTCGAAGGACCCAACGGAAAGGCGAGCCTGCTCGACCTGTTCGAGGGCCGCCGCCAGCTGATCGTCTACCGCGCCTTCTTCGAGCCGGGTGTGTATGGTTGGCCCGATCACGCCTGCCGCGGCTGCTCGCTGGGCGCCGACCAGGTCTCCAACCTCGCTCATCTCAACGCCCGTGACACCACGCTGGCCTACGCCTCGCGTGCGCCGCAGGCCGACATTGCGCGGCTGAAGAAGCGGATGGGCTGGGCAATGCCCTGGTACACCATCACCGACAGCTTCGACAAAGACTTCGGCGTCGACGAATGGCACGGCCACAACGTCTTCATCCGCGACGGGGACCGCATCTTCCGCACTTATCTGATCAACAACCGCGGCGACGAGGCGATGGGCACCGTCTGGAGCTACCTCGACGCCACGCCGCTCGGCCGCCAGGAGGTCTGGGAGGACTCGCCCGAAGGCTATCCGCAGACCCCGACCTACAAATGGTGGAACTGGAGCGACAACTACGACGCCGACACCGCGCCGGACAGGAAATGGGACGAAGTGTCTGCTGCCGGCGAGGCGGCGTTCCGCAACAAGGACGCCCAGTAGAGCCTGGCTAGAGCGCCGGCTCCACGCAAGCGCGGCCGGACGCTCTTCGCAAGGCGGCAGCTTTCCCAGAACCGCTGCAGCTTTCCGGGGTGGCGCCAATGCGCAACCGAGGAGAAAGACATGAGCGACCTCCATACAGGCGCCCGCCCCGGTCCCGATCAGGACGCGGCCCGCCTCGGCATCGCCGACTGGCTGGGCCTCGCCGCCGCGCCGACCTTCGCCCTGATGGCGCTGCTGGCCGGCATCTTCGGCGGCGATGCGGCGATGCTGTGCATGGGCACCTCTTCGCCGCTCACCGGCATGCCGGCCATGTACCTGCTGATGAGCGCCTTCCATCTGGCGCCTTGGCTGCGCGTGATTTCCAACAGGCAGGCGGGCCGGGAGAAAGCAAAGCGCTTGGAGAAAACTCTGCAAAAACAGAGCATTGCGCAAACCAGTTTGAATCGCCGATGCAACCCATCAAGGAGAAGAACCATGACACGGACGAGTGAGACGCACGGTCCCGACACACGGGAGCCGATCGAGGCGGAGCCGACACGGCGCGGCGACGAGCCGTCGCAACCCGCCAAGGGCTGCCCCTGGTGCACGCCCGAAAAGACCTGACGCTTCGACGGCGGAGCGGCGCGCCGCCCAGGCGCAATGAAGCCGGCCGTTCGCCCTGCTCATCGCCGCCAAGCGCGCTGGCGTTTACGTCGCGATGTCGTTGACAGGCAGCAATGGCGCGGGAAGGTCGACCTCGCCGAGCCCGGTCCGCATCTCGATCTCGATGTCGCGGCAGATCTGCGAAATCGGCACATCGTTGGCGTTGCCCTCGAAAGGGTTGGCGCTGCTCTCGCCGACCTGGTCGAGCGACATGTATGCCCAGCCCAGCAGCGTGCTGAACGGGATCGTCAGCCAGATCGCGATCGAGCCCAGCGCCCCGCCGAATTTGCCCATCTCGGCGAAGACCGGAACGACGCCGAACGGCAACAGCGTGCAGAAGATCATGACGAACATGGAACTGACGATGGCGTATTGGCGGGGATAGGGATTGTTCTTGATGCGGTCGCAGCGCGCCTGCTGGTCGTGGAAGTCGCGGATGAGTTTTGTCAGTTCGCCATAGATCTGCGGAGGAATTTTGGCGTCCTTGAACAAGCCGTTGACCTGCACCGATTGCATTTCGAGCAAGGCGATCGCCGGGCGGGGCGATTTCAGGACGCCCCCGGTCTGCTCGCCCAGCAACGGCCGCAATTCGTCGGCAATCGAGCCCGTATCCTCCTGGACATGGTAACGCCGCCGGTATTCGATATTGGCGGCCCGCGCCATGGATTCCCATGGCATCGGCCGCCGCAGCGCGAAACGCAGCGCCGTCATCCAGGCGATGTGGCGATAGATGAGTTGCTTCGCTGTCGGGGCGTCGGTGAAGTCCCTGCAGAAATTGGACCACAACCGGCTGCTGGCCGTGATTTGCGCAAAGGCCTGCAGCGCTTCACCGCTGCGGGTAAACACCTGCGAATTCTTGAAGCCCGCAACCAGTGACACCGTGGTGCCGAGCACCAGCACGACAGACCACGGCACCGAGAACCCGGCAAGTCCGGGAAAACGGTAGGCGGCCACCGCCAGTCCGCTCACCACCACCATGTAGATGACGCTGCGCCGCGACCAGAGCGCGAAATCCATCACCTTGTAGGAACGGCCCACATACATAAGATGCCCCCAAATCGCGGACGTGCCCGCTAGCCGCAGGCCAGTCTCCAGTCGCCCTCACCTAGCCTTGGCGGCGCCGAACCGCAATCCGTCCATCAGCAGCCGGACCAGCCGGCGCGAGCGATCGCGCCAATCCGGGGTGTCGGGCGCCGAATAGATGCCGCCCAGCGCGTGCAGCACGTCGGACGCGTCGACATCGCCACGGATGGTGCCCTCGGCCACCGCCGCCTCGACCAATTGCCGCAACGCCGCCGAGACCCGACCCGACGTGTCGGAATAGAGATTGGCATTCGCCGTCAACAGGATCCGCAGGCTGGTCGCAAGCCCTCGCTTGGTGGCGATATAGTCGACGAAGCGCCGCATCCATTCTTCCAGCGCCACGTCGGACGGATGCTTTGCCGCCAGTTCGCCGGCGGCCGCGCACAGCCCCTCCACCTCGCGGCGGTAGACCACCTCGACCAGGTGCTCGCGTGTCGGGAAATGCCGGTAGAGCGTGCCGATGCCGACGCCCGCGCGGCGCGCGATCTCCTCCAGCGAGGCGTCGATCCCGCGCTCGGCGAAGACCGACGCCGCCACCTCGACCAGCCGGTCGCGGTTGCGCTGCGCGTCGGCGCGCAGCGGCTTGGCCTCTGCGGTCTTCTGGTCGGGGATGGCGGACGGCTCTGCGGCCAATTTTTTCTCCACTGTCGAAATATGGGGCTTGAACCCCATCGGGTCAGCCCCCACGTAATAAACGGAGGCACCTCCGCTTTAGTGGAGCACCTTTATCATATAATCAGGGGAACCGGTATGTCACGTGCTGAAAGCTTGCAAGCCAAAGCCGATTTCCGTCAGGGATTGGTGAAGGCGCCGAAGAGCGTAATCTCCCCCCGCACGGGGGGAGATCGGCCAAGCTGACCACATTGCGCCTTGCCCTTCCCCGCCCCGACACCACTTCATTTCCCTCAGCGTCAAGCAACTGGAGCCAGACGCCCATGACGAACACCACAATCCCCGTCCATCTCGATATCAACGGCCAGCCGCATACGCTGGACCTCGAACCGCGCGTCACACTGCTCGACGCCTTGCGCGACCGCCTCGGCCTGACAGGCACCAAGAAGGGCTGCGACCACGGCCAGTGCGGCGCCTGCACCGTGCATGTCGACGGCGAGCGCGTGCTGGCTTGCCTGACGCTCGCGGCACAGGCCGAAGGCCGCACCGTCACCACCATAGAGGGGCTTGCACGGGAGGGCGCACTGCATCCCGTGCAGGCTGCCTTCCTCGATCAGGACGCCTTCCAGTGCGGCTATTGCACATCGGGCCAGATCATGTCGGCGGTCGCCTGCATCCGCGAGGGCCATGCCGGCTCCGATGACGAGATCCGCGAATACATGGCCGGCAATCTCTGCCGCTGCGGCGCTTATCCGCACATCGTCGCCGCCGTGCGCCAGGCAGCGCTGGAGGCCGCGTCATGAGGGATTTTTCCTATCTTCGCGCCAACTCCGTCGACGCCGCACGCCAGGCGGCCGCCCTGCCCGGCGCCATGCTGCTGGCCGGCGGCACGACGCTGATCGACCTCGCCAAATGCGGCGTCGCCGAGCCCGACAGCCTGGTCGACATCACCCATCTCAAGGGGCTGGACACCATCGAGATCGACGAGCGCGGCGCCGTCATCGGCGCGCTCGCCAGGATGAGCCATGTCGCCGACCATGCCGGCATCAAGGGCGGCTTTCCCGCTGTCTCGGAGGCGCTGTGGCAGGCGGCTTCGGCGCAGCTCCGCAACATGGCGACCGTCGGCGGCAATCTGATGCAGCGCACACGCTGCCCCTATTTCCGCGATCCTTCGAATTTTGCCGCCTGCAACAAGCGCGAGCCCGGCAGCGGCTGTTCGGCGATCGGCAGCGTCACCAGGGGCCATGCGGTGCTCGGCACCAGCGAGGCCTGCATCGCCACGTATCCCGGCGACCTCGCCACCGCGCTGGTCGCCTTCGATGCGGTGGTCCATCTCGGAGAACGCCGCGTCTTGGTCGACGACTTTTTCCTGCTGCCCGGCACCACGCCTCAGAAGGAACACGCGATCGAACCGGGCGAGATGATCACCGCCATCGAAATCCCGGGATCCGCCGCCGCCCGCCGCTCGAGCTACGTGAAGGTCCGCGACCGGCAGTCTTACGAGTTCGCCGCCGCCAGTGCCGCCGTCGGCCTCGAACTCGAGGCCGACGGGCGCACCGTCCGCGACCTGCGCGTCGCGCTCGGCGGCGTTGCCACCAAGCCCTGGCGGGCGCGCACCGTGGAAGAGGCGCTTAAAGGCAAGGTGCTGGAGCCTGAGGTTGTCCGCGCGGCCAGCCTGCTCGCCGTCGAGGGCGCCGTCGACCATGGCGCCAACCACTACAAGATCGAGCTCGCGCCGCGCGTGGTGGCCAGAGCGATCCTCAAACTGGGAGAAGCGGCATGACCGTTCACATCGCAAGACATGGCGACGCCTCCGACGGCGTGCTGGCACAAGCCGTCGGAGGCCGGCTGTCGCGCGTCGACGGCCCGGCCAAGATCACCGGCGCAGCCAAATACGCCGTCGAACAGCAGCTCGAAGACTTGGCCTATGCCGTGCTGGTCGACAGCACGATCGCGTCCGGCAAGGTGCGCGCCATCGATACGGCGCAGGCTGAGGCGGCGCCCGGCGTGCTGCAAGTGCTGACGCCGGACACCATCATGGCCCTGAAAACCGCGTCGGACTGGTTCGGCACGCCCCCGCCCGACAAGCCTTATTGCCCGCTGGCGCGCGACATCAGCTTTTCGGGCCAGCATGTCGCCGCCGTGGTCGCGGAAACCTTCGAGCAGGCGGTTGCGGCAGCGGCCCTGGTCAAGGTCGACTATGACGAGACGCCGGCCATCGTCGACCTCAACGATGCCAAAGCCGGCGACGGCATTCCGATCGAGGCCATGACCAAGGAATGGGGCGACGCGCAGGCTGCCTTTGCGTCCGCCCCGGTCCGGATCTGCGCCGCCTACAACACGCCGCGCGAATACCAGGCGCCGATGGAGCCGCACGGCCTGATCGCCCGCTGGGAGGGCGACCGGCTCACCGTGTGGGAGCCGAGCCAATGGCTCGATGGCATGGCGCGCACCTATGCCGAGTGGTTCGATGTGCCGTTCGAGAATGTGCGGCTGGTCTCGCCCTATATTGGCGGCGGCTTCGGCTCCAAGGCGCTGGCGCTCGGCCACGGCGCGGTTGCCGCGAGTGCAGCCAAAATGCTCGGCCGGCCGGTGCGCCTGGTGATGACGCGCCCGCAGACCTTCACCGGCTATGGCGGCCGCGCCGCGACGCGCCAGACGGTGGCGCTCGGCGCGGATGCGGAAGGAAAAATCCAGTCGATCGTGCATCGCGGCGTCAATGAAACGTCGATCGATGGCATGTGGGTGGAGCCGTTGGCCTCGGTTACCTCGATCATGTACGCGACGCCGAACTTTTCGTCCCGGCAGAACGTCGTGCGGGTGAATTCCGTGGTGCCGGGCGCCATGCGCGCGCCGGGCGAGAACCCCTCGGCCTTCGGCATCGAAAGCGCCATCGACGAGCTCGCCTATGAGGTTGGCATCGACCCGCTGGAGATCCGGCTGCGGAACTATGCCGAGCAGGACCCGGAAGTGAAAAAAGCCTGGTCCACCAGGCAGTTGCGCGAGGCTTTTGCCACGGGCGCCGAGCGCTTCGGCTGGGCCAGGCGCTCACCGGAGCCGCGTTCGATGCGCGACGGCAACCATCTGATCGGCTGGGGCGTAGCCGCCGGTACCTATCCGGTGCGGCGCGCCTATGGCGAGGCGATCGTGCGCATCCTGGCCGACGGCTCGGTGGAGGTCGAAAGCTCTTCGATCGACATGGGCCAGGGCACCTACACCATCCTGGCGCAGACGGCGGCCGAGACGGTGGGCGTGCCGGCCGACGACGTCGTGGTGAAGCTGGGCGATTCTCGCTTCCCCCGCGCCGGCGTCGCCGGCGGCTCGCGCCTGGCCGGCGTCATGACGGGCGCCGTCTACAAGGCCGCGACCTCGGCGCTCGACCAGTTGGTCGGGTTGGCGATCAGCGACCCGCGCTCGCCCTTCCATGCGCTGCAGGCCAACACGCTGGTCGTCGCCAATGGCCGCATCACCGCACCGCGTGGCGACGGCCCCGATGTGTCGATCGCCGAGCTCCTCAAAAGCGTCGGCCGCGATCGCATCGAGGCGACAGGCGATACCATGCCGGCCAATTCGAGTGCCGAGGACCGCTACAGGAACTACACCACCATCGCCATGGCGCTGCCGCACACCGAAGGCGACTATTCCCGCCATTCCTGGTGCGCGCATTTCATCGAGGTCCGGGTCGACGAGGATTTCGGCACGGTGCGCGTCTCGCGCGTCGTGTCGGCGCTGGATTCGGGACGGCTCTACAATCCGAAGCTGGCGGAAAGCCAGTGGAAGGGCGGCATCATCATGGGCATCGGCCAAGCGTTGCTGGAAGAAGGCATCATCGACCGCCGCCACGGCCGCATCGTCAACAACAACCTCGCCGACTATCTGGTGCCGACCAATGCCGACATTCCCGACATCGAGGTGATTTCGGTCGGCATCCCCGACCCGCACTCCTCGGTGCTCGGCGGCAAGGGCGTCGGCGAACTGCCCATCGTCGGCGTGGCGCCGGCGATCGCCAACGCGGTGTTCCACGCGACGGGGAAAAGGGTGCGCGACTTGCCGATCACGCTGGAGAAGCTGATCTGAGCGGTGGAAGCGAGTAATCTCCCCCCTTGAGGGGGAGATGGCCGGCAGGCCAGAGGGGGGCGGCCAGGCGCGATCCCGGCGAGCGAGCGCTTCGCGCCGGAGCCGCTCTGGAGGCGGTGAGCCGATCTCGCGCTGCGGACTACGCCTTCAGCCTGAATGCGCTGCCAGGGGCGTGCCTATGTCCGAGACGAGCTTGACAAGATCGGCTTGGCGTCTCGTCCCGGTTTTGGCGAAGATACGATTGAGGTGTGTCTTCAAGGTGTTTTCGCCGATGCCGAGCGCCAAAGCGCTCTTCGACGCCGACAATCCGCTGCCGATCCGCAGCAGGACCCGCGCCTCCGCGGGCGTAAGGTCGAACAGCGTGGTCAGGACGGCCTCCGGGAGAGGAGAAGCCGACGTCGTGGTCGATATGAAGACAGCCGCGCATGCCGGCCGGAAAGCCGCGCGCGCGGTTCCTTCGGTCAGCGGCAGCACATAGGCGACAGCGGCCGGCCGGCCTGGGGCCGAGACCGGCAGTCCTATGCCCCGGGCGCCAAGCGAAGCATCTGCGTTCGCGGCGCTGGCGATCGCTTCCAGCAGGGCGCGGGCGACCGCCGGATTCTGCGCCTGGAGCAGGCCGTTCCTGGAAAGAATCGGACCTTGCGCCGACAACATCCGTTCGGCAGCGCCATTGGCATGGAGGATGGCCCCGTTGGCGCCGGCAAGCACGACAGGCACTGCGAGATTGTCGAGCGCCTGGCGGTAAAGGCTGGCGGTAACGCGAGCCTGGTCGAGCAGGTCTCCGATCAGGGAAGCACGGCGCAGATGCGGCGAGAGCAACGCCAGGAAATGTTGGTCCTCGGCTGATATGATCCCCCTGTCGGCCCATGTGGTGCAACCCATGAGCCCGATCCGGTCCGATGTGTGGACGAATTTGGTGATGCAGGCTTCGCGCAATCCCTGCGGTTTGGCCCAATTCTGAAAAAATGCCGTCTGCCCGAGTTCGGCTTCGCTCATCAGCGACAGCGTCGCGACGGGCGTGTCGACGTCGCCGATGACCGCCGTCTTCAGACCGGGAATTGCATCAAAGTCATAGTCCTGGAGCACGCGCATTTGCACGGGATCCCAGGGCGATTGAGCGGCGAAGCGGCCATGATTGTCGGCGGTGCTGGCGAGCGCGATGGTTGTATAGGCCGCGTCCATGGCCGTCGTGATCCGGGTCATGACCCCGGCCCAGCCTTCCGGGTTCAAAACGCAATCGTAGATATCGCCGATAATGGAACCAAGGACTTCGCTGCTCAGCCTCTCCACCACGCCTCCAGACACACTGCGATCTCGCCTCGGAGAATTTTGTGGCGTCATACTTTTGGATGACGCCACTCCTGGCCGATCTCGATTAGGATTCAACTCGATTGCTTGACGCCAGCCGCCACTGTTGCCGGTTATTCTGCCGATTGAAAGTATGGCGATCGGTATTTTTTAAGCGCGGATACTTTATCGAGGTTTTCCATTGTCGCGAAAGACGGTGTTTTCATCGGCTCAGTTGCCGCCGCATCTTGGCGAACGCGAGCGATTTTCCCTGTGGCAGGACATCCACGTCGCGGAAATCTGGTCGGTGGAATACGGCATATCGGAAAACCTGCCCTTCGAGGCCTCGATCGAAGCCACGGCTGTCGGTTCACTGGTTCTCGGTCAGATGTCCGGAACGATCAAGCAGGCGACAAGGAAGGCGAGCAACATCGCCGAGGACGACAATGACGGCTATTTGCTGTTGATCAACAAGGCCGACACCCTCTTGTCGGGCGTGCAGGTCGGCCGCGAATATGCCGTCGGTCGGGGAGAAGCGGTCCTCGTCACGGCCTCGGAGGCGCTGAAAATGACCGGTGCCGACAGCAATATCTGGACCAATGTGGTGGTCCCACGCGCGGTCCTCATGCGCGCCTTCCCGCAGATCGACGACCGGCTGGGATTGAAGATCGGCGCCGACAACGAAGCCCTCGATCTTCTCAAGCGCTATTGCGAGCTTCTTGAAAGCGGCAGCCCGCTCGCCTCGGCCGATCTCATAACCCATGCGACGGACACGATCGTGGACCTGATCGGCCTGGTGACCGGGGCGAAAGGCCGGGCTGCCGAATTGGTCGGCCTTCGCGGCCTGCGCGCCGCCAGGCTGGAGGCGATCCTGGCAACGATTGCCGAGGATTTTGCCGATCCTGGCATCTCCGCCCAAGGTGTCGCGCAACAGCTCGGCCTGTCGGCGCGCTACGTCCATGATCTCCTTCAGGAAACCGGAGTGAGCTTCTCCGAGCGCGTTCTCGAACTGCGGTTGCAGAGCGCCCATAGGATGCTCTCTCAGAGACACAGCGACATGCGGGTCAGCGATATCGCGATGACGAGCGGGTTCAGCGATGTATCGTATTTCAATCGCTGCTTCCGTCGCCGTTTCGGCTATACGCCGACCAGCGCCAGATAGGTTGCGGCATTTTCTGTGGCCGGCCCTGGCGCGGCGTCCGATTCTCTCTTTGAGAGGCCGGTGGAGCGGCACCTGCGCGATCGTGGCGCAGAACTGCCACAGTGCGCGCAAAAGGCTCGGCTTTTCGCTCCAGTCCAATTCCAGTGCGGCCCTGCCCAAGACAAGCCCGAGCTCCAATGACATGTCAGCCTCAGGGTGAAATGACTATCATGTCAGGGGTTTGGATGCCGCAGAATGGTTTTGGTGGCCGCAGGGCTAACGCATGGAAATATCTGGCGCTGACGTCGACCGCGCTGGTCGGACTCGGCCAGCCGATCGCCGCGACGGCGGCCGATGCCTGGACCGGCACCACCTCCACGGATTGGTTTACCGCCGGAAACTGGAACGCTGGGTCAGTGCCGACGGCGGCCGATATTGTATATATCAGCAATTCGACACCGAATCCGACTGTTATCAACGCTGGCAACGCTTTTGCCGACGATATTTACCTTGGCTTTGTAGCTTCTTCGGACGGCAGCCTTGTCATTTCGAACGGCACGTTGACGACCGACCGAGCATTCTTATCCTGGGGGGATAACTCCACTTCTGATGTCACCGTAACAGGTGCGGGTTCCTCGTGGACCAGCAGCAGTTTGGTGGTTGGTAGTTTCGGGCTGGCTACGCTCGATATCCTCAATGGCGGTGTCGTGACGGATGCTGTGGGTATTGTTGCGGGCGGCAGCAACGTTCAAGGCGTCGTAAAGATCGATGGCGCCGGCTCAACGTGGCTTAACACTGATAGCCTCACGGTCGGCAGTTCCGGCGTTGGTGCGGTAACGGTTTCCAACGGCGGCAACGTCATCAGCGACAGCGCCTATATTGGCCAATATTCAGATTCGATCGGCTCGGCGACGATCGATGATGCCACCTGGACAAACAATGGAACGCTCTATGTCGGCCATGATGGCGACGGCGCGTTGATAATCACCAACGGCGGTGTGGTTAGCAATGCTGATGCCATGGTGGGCTACAGCACCGATTCAGCCGGTAAGGTGATGGTCGATGGCATCGGCTCAACCTGGCTCAACAGCGGGAACTTGTCCGTCGGCGTCGACGGGACAGGTACGTTGATGGTCTCGAACAGCGGAAAGGTCAGCAATACTTCAGGTTATATTGGCGCCTCCGCGGGTTCGACCGGCAAGGTGTTCGTCGACAACTCGACCTGGACAAACAGCGGATCGCTGAGTGTCGGCGATTTCGGCACCGGCACTCTGGCGATCAGCCATGGCGGCGACGTCAGCTCCAATGGGGGGACTATTGGCGCGAATGCCGGCTCGACCGGCAGCGTGTTCATCGAAAATGCCGGCTCGACCTGGACCAACAGTTCCGACCTGGCTGTCGGCGATTTCGGCACCGGCACGCTAGCGATCAGCAACGGCGGCGCTGTCAGCAATGACAAGGCCTATGTTGGCAAGTCGGCGGGCTCGACCGGCATCGTGATAGTCGTCGACTCAACCTGGACAAACAGCGGGTCGCTGATCGTCGGCGATTTCGGCAAGGGCGCTCTGCAGATCACGCAAGGCGGCGCGGTCAGCAACAGTTGGGCAACTGTTGGCGCGAAGGCGGGCTCGACCGGCATCGTATTCGTCGACGGTGCCGGCTCGACCTGGACAAACAGTTCGGACCTGATCGTTGGCGATCAGGGCACAGGTACGCTGACGGTTTCGAACAAGGGCACGGTCAGCAATCAGAACGGCATTTTGGCAAATGTTGCGGGCTCCACCGGCACGGCGACGGTCGAGGGTGCAGGCTCGACCTGGGCCAGCGTAGCCCTTTTCGTCGGTTTCGCCGGCACGGGCGAACTGAACATCCTCAACGGCGGCGCGGTCAACAGTGGCCTGGGCTTCGTTGGTTTCGGTTCGGGTTCCGCCGGCACAGTGACCGTCGACGGCGGGGGATCGACCTGGACAAACAGTTCCAACCTGTTCGTCGGCGATCAGGGTACTGGCACGCTGAATATCTCGAACGGCGGCAAGGTTAGCGATACCACAGGCTATGTGGGCGCATTCTCTGGCTCGACCGGCACGGTGACGGTCGACGGCGGGGGGTCGGCCTGGAACAACAGCTCGGACCTGTTCGTAGGCGGTTTCAGCACGGGTACTCTGACGATCTCGAACAGCGGCACGGTCAGCAATGGCTGGGGCTATATCGGCTACGTTGCCGGTTCGACCGGCATGGCGGCGGTTGACGGCGCGGGATCGAAGTGGACGAACAGCGGGGACCTCTATGTCGGAGGCTTTGGCACGGGCACGGTGACGGTTTCGAAAGGCGGCGTGGTCAGCAATGGCTTGGGCTTGGTTGGCTACGCCGCAGGTTCGGTCGGCACGGTAGCGGTCGACGGCACAGGCTCGACATGGGCCAGCAGCGGAGATCTTGATGTCGGCGTTAGTGGAACAGGCACGCTGACGATTGCCAATGGCGGCGCGGTGTCGAGCGGCGGCGTGGTCAACATCGCCGCCATGGCGGGCTCCGTCGGCACGCTCAACATCGGTGCGGCGAGCGGATCGCCAGCGGCGGCCGCGGGCACGCTCAATGCGGCGAGCGTCCAGTTCGGGCCGGGCGCGGGTGCGATCAACTTCAACCACACCGATACGAACTACGCCTTCGCGTCGGCGATCGGTGGCGCAGGCACGATCAACCAGATCGCCGGCGCGACGAACCTCACCGCCGATTCGAGCGGCTTCACCGGTGCCACCAATGTGGATGGCGGGCGGCTGGCCGTAAATGGTTCGCTGGCCAATTCGCTGGTGACGATCTTCGGTGGCACGCTGGGCGGCAACGGCACGGTGGGCGGTGTCATGGCGCGGTCGGGCGGCATCATCGCACCCGGTAATTCGATCGGTACGCTCCACGTCGCCGGCAATCTCGACCAGGCGGCGGCCTCGATCTACCAGGTCGAGCTGACCTCGACCGGCCAGTCCGATCTCATCCACGCGACGGGCACGGCGACGATCGCCGCCGGTGCGGTCCTCGACGTGATCAAGACCGACGCAGCACCTTACGTGGCGGGCACGCATTACACCGTGCTGCAGGCAGACATGGGCGTCACCGGCACCTACACGCTCAGCGGCCTAGGCCCGTTCACCGGCCTTTTCGCGAGTTACGACCCGACGCATGTCTATCTCGACGCGACGCAGGCAAAATCCTTCGCCGAGGTCGGCCTGACACCCAACCAGATCGCCACCGGCGGTGGTGCCGAAAGTCTTGGCAGCGGTAATCCGCTGTTCGATGCGATATTTGCTTTGCCGAGCGAAGCAGCCGCCCAGGACGCCTTCGACCAGCTTTCCGGGGAAATCCATGCCTCGGCCAAGGGCATGCTGCTTGAAGACAGCCGCTTCGTCCGCGACGCCGCCAGCAATCGCATTGCTGCTGCCTTTGGCGATGGCGGCGCGGCGGCGCTGCCGGTCATGGCCTATGGCGAGGGTGGGCCGGAAATGGTGGCGGCCGATACCGACCGCTTCGCTGTCTGGGGCCAGGTGTTCGGTTCGTGGAGCAACACCGACAGCGACGGCAATGCCGCCGCCTTCGACCGCTCGACCGGCGGCCTGTTGGCCGGCGCCGACACTTTGGTCGGCGGCTGGCGTGTCGGCCTCATCGGCGGCTACGGCCATTCCTCCTTCGATGCCGACGACCGCGATTCATCGGGCAAGAGCGACAGCTATCATCTCGGTCTCTATGGCGGCACCAACTGGGGCGCCATCGCCTTCCGCAGCGGAGCGGCTTATAGCTGGAGCAGCATCTCGACCAGACGCTCGGTTGCTTTCAACGGCTTTGCCGATCAACTATCAGCCGACTACGATGCCGGCACCGCGCAAGCGTTCGGCGAACTCGCTTACAAGGCTGATGCCGGTGGCTTCAAGTTCGAACCCTTCGCCAACCTCGCCTACGTCAGCGTGCACACCGACGGCTTCACCGAAACCGGTGGTGCCGCGGCGCTGACCAGCGCCAGCACAAACAACGACGCCACCTTCACCACGCTCGGCCTTCGCGGCGCGACCGACTTCGCGCTTGGCGGCATCGATGCCACCGCTCGCGGCATGCTCGGCTGGCGTCACGCCTTCGGCGATGTCACGCCGACCTCGGTCTTCGCCTTCGCCGGCGGCGATCAATTCACCATCGCCGGCGTGCCGATCGCCAGGGATGCCGCGGTGATCGAGGCCGGCCTCGATCTCAACATGTCGGCCAATGCGACGCTCGGCCTGTCCTATACCGGCCAGTTCGGCAGTGGCACGGTCGAGCAGGGCGCGAAGGTCGATCTGGGCGTGAAGTTCTGAACGACGGTGGCGAAACCGGGTTTGCAGCACGAACCTGCACGTTGATCCGCCCTACTCCGGCGACGGCACCGGCGGCTTCGACGTCAGCGCGGTGCCGGCGGCCGCGACGATGACGGCGGCGATGCCAGCCAGTTGCGGCGCGGTCAGGCTCTCATGCAGGAACAGGAAGCCGGCCAGCGCGCCCAATCCTGGCTCCAGGCAGGTCAGCGTGCCGTAGATGCGGGCCGGCATCCGGGTCAGCGCCACCATCTCCAGAAAGAACGGCAGCGCGCTCGAGAACAGGCCGACGAGCAAGGCACTGACCAGGATCGACGGCGCGAGCAGGCCAGCTCCCGCCTGCGCCACGCCGAAAGGAAGCACCAGCACGGCGGCGATCGCCATGCCGTAGGCGGTGGTGCGGGTGCCGAGCTCGGCGCCCGCCTTCTGCGCCAGCACGATGTAGAGCGCCCAGAAACCGCCAGCCGCCAGCGCCAGCATCACCCCAGTCGGATCGAGCGGCTGGAACGAACGGATGAAGGGTGACAACAGCACGATGCCGGCGACCGCCAACGCGATCCAGGCAAAGTCGCCCGCCCGCCGCGAGGTCAGCGTCGCCACCAGCAGCGGTCCCGAAAACTCCAGCGCGACCGCAACGCCGAGCGGAATCGTGGCGAGCGCGGCGTAGAACAGGAGGTTGAGCGCGCACAGCGTTACCCCATAAGCGACCAGCCACGGCATGGTGGCGCGCGAAGGCCGCATCTGCCAGGGCCGCAGCACGGCGATCAGCATCAGCGCGCCGACGACCAGCCTCAGCGTCGTCGTGCCCTGCGCGCCGATCACCGGAAACAGGCTCTTGGCGAAAGTAGCGCCGATCTGGATCGACACCATGGCCCCCAACAGCGCCATCACGGGCAAAGGCGCCGCTTCACGACCGACAACCGGCGTCGATGTCACTTGATCCCGTCCTCCGTGCGCCATCAGGCAAACGCTGCGTCATGGGAGATAGGGCGAACCGGCCCGTCCGTCGTGAGGCAGGACCGGCATCTCGATGGGGCAAGAAAGGGCCGGACGAGCCGGCCGCCCTCAGACGCGGCCGTTGCGCGCGTTCGGCAGTCTCGTGATCGCTGTCAGGACCAGCAGCGCGGTGCCGCCCAGAAACGCCATGGCCCCCAGCGACCAGGCAATGCCGACATTGACGATGGCAAAGGCCAGCGCAAAGGGCGCGACGGCCGAAACGAGCAGCCGGGCCGATGTGACGCGCCCCTGCAGACGGCCATAGTCCGCACTGCCGAACAATGTCAGCGGCAGGGCGCCGATGACGATGCTGAAAAGCCCGTTGCCCATGCCGAAGACGACGGCGAAAACCATCGCGCCTGCAACGGAAGGCGCCGTGCAGTTCAGCACGACGACCCCGCTCGTCATCAGGCCGGCCGAGATGATGGCCAGCGTCAATGGCGGCAGGTTGATGCCGAAGATCATGTTGATGAAGCGGCTCAACACTTGTGACGGCCCGAACAGCGTTCCGACGACGGCAGCGGTCGCCCCGAGGCCAAGTCCGGAAAGCAGCGGCACCATATGCACCAGGACAGCGGCGCCAAGCAGGTTCTGCAGCGAGAAGGCGATGACCATCAACGCGAAGCCGAGCGGCCGCGCCGAGGC
Organism: Mesorhizobium sp. B2-6-1; assembly: GCF_006440475.1. Lineage (NCBI taxonomy): Bacteria > Pseudomonadati > Pseudomonadota > Alphaproteobacteria > Hyphomicrobiales > Phyllobacteriaceae > Mesorhizobium > Mesorhizobium sp. B2-6-1. Next base: position 381,864 of record NZ_VFUH01000003.1, on the reverse strand, counting down.
CGGAAGCGATCCCTGGACATGCCGTGGCGGCTCGGTCGCCGAGCGCCTGCTCTTGGCCAGCCCGTGCGAGAGCCAGGCGTGCAGCGGCAGGCAGACGAGCAGGTTCAGCCCCGCGAAGACGAGATAGACGGTTCGCCATGACATCTGCGCGTGCAGGGCCGAGGTGATCGGCCAGAACACGGTCGATGCGAAGCCGGCGATGAGGGTGAGATAGGTGATGCTACGTTGCGCCGCGCGCGGCCTTATCTGCACAAGCAGCGCGAAAGCGGCGCCGTACTGGACCAGGTTCGATGCCACTTCCAGCACGATCAGCGCCGCCACGAAGGCCCCGGCCGCCGGCGCGTAGGCACAGGCGGCGAGCGCAGCCGCGGCAAGGATCGAGCCGGCGGTCATGATCTTGCCGGCGCCGAAGCGGTCGATCCAGTTTCCGAGCCAGGGCGCCGTCAGGCCGCCAACCAGCAGAGCCGCCGAGAGCGCGCCGAAAATCCATTCGGTCGGCCAGTCCAGATCCCTGGCCATATCGGCGGCGAGAATGCTGAAACTGTAGTACAGCGTGCCGTAGCCGATGATCTGGGTGACGCCGAGGGCGGCAATGGCGGCCAGCGGCGAGCGCTCCGGGACTTCGAGATCGGAAAGGCTTCGATCACGTGATACCACGGTCATGGTTCACTACCTCGCCATCTTCCTTGGTGAAGCGGACCACCGGATGGTCGAGCAGATCGAGCACGAGCTCGGACGGACGGCACAGCCGCGTCCCCTTGGGCGTCTCGACGATCGGCCGGTTGATCAGGATCGGATGCCTCAGCATGGCGTCGATCAGCTGTTCATCGGTCCATTTGGCGTCACCCAGGCCGAGTTCGGCATAGGGCGTACCCTTTTCGCGCAGCAGGGCGCGCGCCGGAATTCCCATGGCGGCGACAAGCTGGCGCAAGCGGTCCCGGCTGGGCGGATGTTTCAGATACTCGATGATGTCAGGCTTCTCGCCGCTCGCCTGGATCATGGCAAGCGTGTTGCGCGAGGTGCCGCAGTCGGGATTGTGGTAGATCGTAGCGGTCATGGCTTGGCCTCGACGGCAAGAGGTTGGATTTCGGATTGCTGATGCGGCGCGGTCGGGACGATCGCCCGGGCTGTCGGCGCGACGATCACTGAACCGGTCCCTTCACATCGGCGGCGCAGCAGTCTGGAGCCAACGCCGAAGCGCGGATCTCCAGCCGGCCGGAGCAGCAATCCTCCATCAGGAAACGGATGAGGCCGCTCAACGTGTCATATTCGGCGCTGTAGACCATGGAGCGCGAATCGCGCCGCACGCTGATCAGCCCTGCCCGCTCGAGCTCCTTCAGGTGGAAGCTCACATTCGAGGCCGAGACCTCGACTTTTTCGGCGATGGCGCCCGCGGCAATCCCGTCCGGACCGGCGATCACCAGATGCCGCAGGATGCGCAGGCGCGTTTCTTGCGAAAGAGCCGCAAAGGCGGAAAGGGCTTGACGTTCATCCATATTTCAACAATCCTAAAAATGTTGAAACAAGGATTACCGCACATGCTCGTTTCTGACAATCGGGAATTTGAACCCGCTGACGTCGTTGATCCCGACGACATCACCATCGCTGGCTTGCTGGAGTTTCTGGCGGGCTACGAGGACCGGCGCCTGGTGTTCTTCTACGACGGCCGGCCGGTGAGGCCTGGTTACCACGTCACCGAGGTGAAGGCCGGCCAGTTCGCTGCGCTGGACTGCGGTGCAAACCCGGAATCCTGGGTCGAGATCTTCGTGCAGCTCTGGGACGTCGAGGAGGACCGCACGCATATGCCGGCCGGGAAATTCTCGGCGATCATCCGCAAGGTGACGGAGCATGTCGGCCTCGACCATTCCGCCAAGCTTACTTTCGAAGTCAGCGACGGCGTGCGCCCGATGCAGCTCTACCGCGCCGCGCTTCCCCGGCTCGCCGGTGATGCGGTGCATGTCGAGCTTTCGCCGCGGCCGGCAAGCTGCAAGCCGCGTGACCGCTGGCTGGAGGAAGAGAGGAAAGCCAAGGCCTGTTGCGGACCTTCGGCCGGACCGGAACCTTGCTGCGGCTGACGTTTCGCAGCCAAGCAGATGGCTTGGCGCCGTCTTGACGGACGGCCTTCCGCTCCCTCAATTCAGCGATTTGCGCCGCGGCGGCGGCGTGCGATCGCGTTGAGGCAGCGGGCGCGGAACGCTGCCCCGCAGCGGGACCTGCGGCCATGCCGGCGAAATGAGCTACGGCGTGGCGCGGAGGTTCCTGCGGATGCGCCGCCTGCCCGTTCCACGGGCTTTCTCCGCCACCACGGCGGCGATGTCGACCACGTCGGCCTCGCGCGATCTGCCGTTGGTGGCCTTGTGGAGCCGTTCGTAAGGCAGCAATTCCTTGATCCGGGCATTGAGCGACGCGATTTCAGCTTTGAGGTCCTCGCATTCCTGCCTCTGGACATCCAGCTGTATCTGTTCCGATGCTTGTTGCAGCGCAAGCTGCGAAAGATTGGCGTTCGCTTTCGAAAGGCTCGTCTTGTCGTTTTCGTTCTCGTCGGTGAGCGAGGACAACTTTTGATCGGCGATTTTCTTTTCGGCCAGGGTGTCGTTCAAGTCGGTCTTGAGCCTGGCGATCTCGGCTGTGGCCTCGCTGTTCTCGTGCGAGGCCCGCTCCAGCCGTGATTGCAGGTCCTGGATCTCGGAACGCAATCCGCGCATTTCCATCTGGCTGCGCGCGAGTTCAGCTTGCCTGTCGCCTTCCATCATGCTGGCCGCTTCGGTCATTTCCGACAGCTTTGCCTGGGCAGTCTCGAGTGACTTCTGGAGCCTTATCTCCTCCTTCTCGCTCTTGCCGAGCGCGGCCAGCAGTTCGGCAAGCCGCGCTGCTTCGCTGGCATGGATCGTCGAGAGCTCGTCGAGCCTGTGGCGCGTCTGGGTTTCCCGCTTCAGCGCCTTATCAAGCTCGATCGACAGGCTGACATGTTTTTCCCGCAGCATCTTGCTCTCGCGCAGGCGCCTGTTGGCCTCGACCGCCCTGGCCGTCAGCCGCTTGGCGATGTCGCCGAACTCCGCGTCGCGTTTTGCGCCCGCATTGGCCGTTTCGGCAAGTTCCAGCCTGGCCGCTGCGAGCGCTGCGCGAAGCGCCTCCCTGTCCTGGACCAGGCTTGTCTCGCGCTGTTGCAGCAATTCGCAGGCGCTTTCACGCTCGCGCAGCTTTCTTGCCGTGTCGTGCAGCTTTTCCGACAGCGTTCTTTGTTCCGCGACCAGGTCGCCATTTGCGAGCTCCAGCTCGTTGGCGCGAAGAATATCGGTGTGGAGGATGTTGAGGAACTCGCGCGTCAAATGGTGTGAGGTAGCGATCTCCGACAATTTGCCGTTGATCTCGTCCATATAGTTCCTGGCGTCATGGAACATCCCTTCGAAGGCACTCAATGCCGCCATCCGGGTCTGGGTATGGGGCGTCAGTCGTGGTGCGGTTTCGGTATCGTCGGCGTTGCCCGCGCCGTCCGGATTATCCGCATCATCCGCATTGGCCTCGGGTGCCGAGGCCTCGGCTCCTGGCGCGGAATCTGGGATATAGCCGCTGTCCGGCGGCGCGTCGTATTCGGTATCGAGGCTGGCATCCAGAGCGTCCGCCAGATCGGCCTGCAGCTCCTGGAGTGCATCATCTACGTCTTCGGCACGCTTGATCAGACCCTTGAAATTCATAACGAATGCCCTTTACGCATACCCCATTCAGTATTTAATAATTGGCTAATATGTATGCTTACATCCACTGATTGCGCAGGGGAAGCCCCCCATTAGGGGGAGCGTAAAGTTGGACATTTGGGGTTGGGATGCGGCGGGCGACCAGTGCCGCGGCCGTCTTTTTGCAGAATTGACGCACCCGATTTCTGGGTGGAATCTGATGCGGAAAATCCTGGATCCTACCTTCCCCTCGTGGAAGGTAGGACTGAGGCGCTGGCGCTGAAGGATGCTCGTCCTGTAGCGCCGCGCCAACTCCGCCCGCTGCTTGCAGCGACCCTCCCCACAAGGGGAGGGTAAAAGTCAGCCCGCCATGGCCAGCGGCACGGCGCTTTTGTTGGGGATCTGGATGTCGATTTCCAGCGTCGACATGGTCTCGCCGCGGTCCATCGAGATTTGCAGATAGTCCTGGTCGATCTGCACGTGCTTGGCGATGACGGCCATGATCTCCTCGCGCAGCACGGAGACGAGATCGGGCTGGCCACGGCTGCGGCGTTCGTAGGCGAGCAGCACCTGCAGCCGCTCACGCGCCACGGGCGCGCTGGAGCGCCGCTTGAAGAGGTCGAGAATGTTCATGCCGCCCTCCTTCCGAGCAGCCTGTCGAGGAAGCCCTTGCGCTCGAAGGGAACCACGACCGGCAGGTCTTCGCCTTCCAGTCTCCGCGCCGCTTCGATATAGGCTTTGGCGGCGGCGTTCAGCGGATCGCTCAGCGTCACCGGCGAACCGAGATTGGAGGCCCTGAGCACATCCTGGCTCTCCGGGATGATGCCGAGCAGCGGCACCGACAGGATTTCCAGCACGTCGTCGATGGACAGCATCTCGCCGCGAGCCGCGCGGCCGGCATCGTAACGCGTCACCAGCACGTGCTTGGCGATTTGCTCGCCCTGTTCGGCACGCATGGTGCGGGCGTCGAGCAGGCCGATGATGCGGTCGGAATCGCGCACCGACGACACTTCCGGATTGGTGACGATGACCGCCTCGTCAGCGAAGCGCATGGCGAGCTGCGCGCCGCGCTCGATGCCGGCCGGGCTGTCGCAGAACACATAGTCAAACACCGAGCGCAGCTTCTCGATCACCTCGCCGACGCCTTCTTCGGTCAGCGCGTCCTTGTCGCGCGTCTGCGAGGCCGGCAGCAGGAACAGCGTATCGACGCGCTTGTCGCGGATCAGCGCCTGCGACAGCTTGGCCGTGCCCTGGATGACATTGACGAGGTCGAACACCACGCGCCGTTCGGCGCCCATGATCAGGTCGAGATTGCGCAGGCCGACGTCGAAATCGACCAGCGCCACTTTCTTGCCGGTCCTGGCGACCGCGGCCCCCAATGCGGCCGTCGAGGTCGTCTTGCCGACACCTCCCTTGCCTGAGGTGACCACCACTACCTTGCCCATGAAAAAAGCCTCCGTCGCCTGATGTTGTCGTTTGTTATTGCTCCGTGCATCGCACGGCTATTGTTGGAACCTGCCATCATCCCACGCGAAACCGGTCCCAACCTTGCGGACCTGAACGTCCTGTTCGCGGTCGCGCAAAACAAGAACTGGTCCGGCGTTTTCATCCCGGCGCCCTAGTTCAGCGGCACGACGCGCAGCACGCCGTCTTCGAGGAAGGCCTGCACCGGCTTGCCGCGCGAGGCGCCTTCCATGTCCTCCGCCGTGGTGTACCAGCCGTCGATGGCGAGCAGTTCGGCCTCGTTCCTGCGGCAGAAGATGCGCGCCGAAATATTGCCTTCCGAGCCCGCAATGGCGCGGCCGCGCAGCGTGCCGTAGACATGGATCGAGCCCGCCGCAATGATCTCGGAACCGGAAGCGACCGATCCAAGCACGATGACATCGCCATGCGGATGAAAGATCGACTGGCCCGAGCGAAGGGGCGACTTGACCATCAGCGTTCCGGCCAGGGCCGGCTCCGCCGCGCCGGCTTGCTGTTCTGTCTTGGCTGCCTTGACCCTTCCAGCCTCGGCCCTGCCCTCGTCGGGCTTGCCCGTTTCCTTGCCGCGTTCCGAAGACACCGCTTCCGTCTTGCCGGCCTCTTCCGCCAGGCCTGCCTTGCCGTTGCGGCCGGGCTGCGCCAGCAGGCCATCTGAAGTGGCCTCCTTGGCGCCGGCCAGCAGCGGCGGCAGCTCGGGCCCGAGCGAGGCCCCTTCGAGCTCGATGGCATAGACCCGGATGCCACGCGTGCCGAGCGAAGCGACCAGCGCCGCGATCTCGTCGGCCGCAGGCTTCAGCGCATTGAGATCGAGCACCACCGGCCGCCCTGAGAAATAGCCCGGCGAATTGCCGATCCAATGATCCAGCCCCTCCAGCCAAGCACCGATCGGCGCCTCCGGCGTCAGCGTGAAAGCGACGAACGAACGGGCGCGAAAGCGAATGGATTTGGTCTCCAGGGGAGCGGCAAAGGTCACGGCTGGCGAATCCTTACTCAATGGTTAAAGGGTGCCGGCCGAATGGTTAACAAATGGTTAATAAAGACGGCTGGCACCTTGGAAGCCGCCAGAAATTGGAGGGTCGGCTAACCGCCAGTTGCGGATGCCGGCTGACAACACGCGGAATGTGTTGATAGCGCCGCGTCAGCAAGCGGATTACCGCCGTTCAATCGACAAGCTAGATCTCAAAATGCGCCATGACGGCAACAGGGAGGGGGCACCGCCAGCGACGACAGATCCCCTCCCGAAAGGCGCGCGCAGGTTGACAATCCTTGGGTTGATGCAACATCCTGCCGATCTTTGACCGGGAGGTAGTATGACTGTTTCGATCAACCGTCGCGTCTTTTCCGTCGGCGCGGGCACTTTGGCGCTGGCCGCGGCAGGGTTTTCGCCGGCGCGCGCGCAGCAGGCTTTTTTCCGTATCGGCACCGGCGGCACGTCCGGCACCTACTATCCGGTGGGCGGGCTGATCGCCAACGCGATCTCGGCGACGGGGCCGGCCGGCGTCGAGGGCCTGGTTGCCAGCGCCACGTCCTCCAACGGTTCGGTGGCCAACATCAGCGCCATCCAGTCGGGCGCTTCCGAATCGGGCTTCACGCAATCCGATGTCGCCTACTGGGCGCATTCGGGCACCGGCCTCTACGAGGGCAAGCCCAAGGTAGAGGATCTGCGCCTCATTGCGACGCTCTATCCTGAAACCATCCATCTGGTCGCGCGCGCCGACGCCGGCATCAAGACTGTGGCGGATCTGAAGGGCAAGCGCGTCTCCCTCGACGAGCCGGGTTCCGGCACCATCGTTGATGCGCGCCTGGTGCTCGGCGCCTACGGTCTAACGGAGAAGGACGTAAAGCCCGAATATCTCAAGCCCGGCCCGGCCGGCGAGCGCCTGCAGGACGGCGCCATGGACGCCTATTTCTTCGTCGGCGGCTATCCGACCGGCGCCATCGTCGAGCTTGCCAGCACCAAGAACATCACGCTGGTGCCGATCACCGGCCCCGAGGCCGACAAGCTCCTGTCCGAACAGAAGTTCTTCTCGACCGACATCGTGCCCGCGGGCACCTACAAGAATGTCGGCGAGACCAAGACCATTTCGGTCGCCGCGCAATGGGTGACCAGCGCCAAGCAGACCGATGACCTCATCTACAAGATCGTCAAGTCGCTCTACAGCGACGAGACCCAGAAGGCGCTGCAGGCTGGTCATGCCAAGGGCAAGCTGATCACGCTCCAGAACGCGGTCACCAGCGCCGGCATTCCGTTCCATCCGGGCGCGGAGAAATTCTACAAGGAAGTCGGCGCCCTGAAATAAGAGGCCATCAACAGACTGGCGACAACGAGGCGGAAGGCGTGCTTTCCGCCTCGTTTGTCTGGGGATTCAGGATACGGAACCGACTATGAGCGACGACGACAAAATCAGGCTTTCCGGCATGGAGTTCGACGAGGAAAAGGCTCGCGAACTGGAGGAGAAATTCGACTCCGAGATCCGGTTCCGGCCGCTGACCCGGGCCGCCGGCTGGCTGGTCGGCTTCCTCCTGGTGGCCTTGTCGCTGTTTCACTATTACACGGCTGGATTCGGCTTGCTGCAGGAGATGCTGCACCGGGGCATCCACCTGTCGATGGTGCTGTCGCTGATCTTCCTCGTCTTCCCTCTGGTGAAGAAGGGCTACGACCAGCCCGCCCAATCCAGCTTTCTGCGGCCGCTCGGCATACCGGTTTTCGACTGGCTGCTGGCGCTTGCCGCGGTGATAGCGGTCCTGCACGTGCCGATGATCCCGCTCGACGATCTTGCCTTCCGCGTCGGCAACCCCACGACGACGGACGTGGTGCTCGGGCTGACCCTCATTCTGCTCCTGCTGGAAGCGACGCGCCGGTCCGTCGGCATCCCGCTGCCCATCATCGCCATCCTCTTCATGGCTTATGCGCTGTTCGGCCCCTATATGCCGAGCATCCTGGTGCATCCCGGCGCGTCCGTCTCCCAGCTCGTCGACCACCTCTACCTGACGACGCAAGGCATCTACGGCATCGCGCTCGGCGTCGTCGCCACCTACGTTTTCCACTTCGTCCTGTTTGGCGTCTTCGCCACCCGCATCGGTCTCGGCCAGCTCTTTCTCGACTGCGCGGCATGGGTCGCCGGCCGCTACGCCGGTGGTCCGGCCAAGGTATCGATCTTCGGCTCGGCCCTGTTTGGCATGATCTCTGGCTCGTCGGTCGCCAACACCGTCACCGTCGGCTCGCTTACCATCCCGGCGATGATCCGGCTCGGCTACAAGAAGCATTTCGCCGCCGCGGTGGAGGCGGCTTCCTCCACCGGCGGGCAGGTGACGCCGCCGATCATGGGAGCCGCCGCCTTCCTGATGATCGAGTTCCTCGAACTGCCCTACACGACCATCATCCTGGCAGCGATAGTGCCGGCCTTCATGCACTTCTTCGGCGTGTTCATGCAGGTGCATTTCGAGGCCAAGCGCACCGGCTTGCGCGGCCTGCGGCCGGACGAGATGCCCGACGTGGTCGAGGCATTGAAACGGGACTGGCCGACCATCATCCCTCTCGTCGTCCTGATCGGCGTGCTTCTTGCGGGTTATACGCCTTACATGGCTGCCTTCTGGGGCATTACCCTGTGCATCCTGGTCGGCCTGTTTAACCCGCGCCGGCGCATGTCTGTCGCCGACATCGTGGTGTGCCTGCGCGACGGCGCCAAGTATGCGCTCGCCGTCGGCGCTGCCGCCGCCACGGTCGGCATCGTCGTCGGCGTCGTCACCCTGACCGGCGTCGGCTTCAAGCTGTCCTACATCGTCACTTCGACGGCAGGCCATCTGTCGCTGCTGTTCGGCACCTTTATCCCCGAAGCGATCTTCTCGACGCACGGGCTGACCCTTTTGTTCACGCTGATCATGACCGGCGTGGTCTGCATCCTGATGGGTTGCGGCATCCCGACGACAGCGAACTACATCATCATGGTGACGATTGCCGCGCCGGCACTGGTGATGCTCGGCACCGAGCCGATCGTCGCCCACTTCTTCGTTTTCTATTATGGCCTGCTGGCTGACATCACGCCGCCGGTTGCGCTGGCTGCCTACGCTGCCGCCGGCATGGCGGGAGCTGATCCATTCAAGACCGGCAACACTGCCTTTCGGCTCGGGCTCGGCAAGGCGCTGGTGCCCTTTGTCTTTGTCTTCTCGCCGTCGCTTCTGCTGGTGACGAAAGATTTCACCTGGCCGAACTTCTTCCTGGCTTTCTTTGGCTGCGTGCTCGGCATCACCTGCCTGGGGGCCGCCCTCTCGCGCTACCTGCTCGTGCGCACCCGGCCATGGGAAAACGTGTTGCTGGTCTTGGCCGCCCTGCTTCTGGTGGCGCCCGAACTCTATTCGTCCCTACTCGGCCTGGTTCTGACCATTCCCGTCATCTGGCGCCATTGGAGCGCGCGCAACGTCGAAGAGGCGCGACCGGCTTGATCAGCGCCGCCCCAACGATCCCTCCCCGAGAACTCAAAGGGGCCGGAAACGTTTTGGGGACTTCAGGAAGTCAGCGTGCTCTCAACCTGAATCTGACGCGAACCGCCAGGATCGGTTCCGCGGGGGAAAAGTTCCCCGAGAGCTGACAGACAGCCTTCGACATCAGAAAGCGACAGCCGGAGTTTCAAGTCATTGAGGGTCAGTGACGAAAGGCATGATGTCCACGCCGTCTCCCGGGAAGACGGTGAAATGCGGATGGCTTTCGAACAGGCGGGCGGCGGCATCGATTGTATCGGCCTCGACGACAATGTAGCCGCAGAAAGGGTTCACGGCGTCTGCGACCCCATCCTTGGTAACGCGCGTCGTCCTCCCGACCATGCCGCCGCGATCGGGGAAAGATGCGGCATTTCTCTCCTCCCAGTCCGTCCACTGCTGTAGGCCGACGCTATCAATCGCATCTTGCTCGGGCTTGGGCAGGCTGCGAAAGCGGGCAAGGTCTTCAGGCTTCATGGTGTAGACGGCAAGAAAGCGGGGCATGTGACGGTCTTCGCGCTGACAGAACCGATGCCAGCCTAGACTCTCGGTTGGCCGAAGTCACTAAGCACTACCACCCTCAGGCACGGCGAATTGCCCTTGTCCGGGCACTTTCGGATCATCTCACTCTCCTTTCGAAAAGGGCCACGGTCGGGCCCTTCAGTCTCGGTGCTCCGGCACTCCTTTCAGCTGGTCCTTGGTCCATTGGGTCACGGCGTGGCGCCGTCCTCGTCGCGCATAAAGTCGAGCTCGGTGACGGCCACCGGGCTCGGCGAAGGACGAGGAACGCCAGCCGTTCAAGTTTTCTCCGCGTCCGCGCAGGTCACTAAACACCGCTCTTGGCGCTGCGATGGAGTCGTCATCGCATCGTCTCTGGCCAGCTTCAGGCCGGCGCCTGGTCGGATGTGGGTGACCCCATGCCAAAGACATGGGGGCACATCGCTCTCAGACACTTTGATACGACTGCCCGCCAGTCAGTGAATGTTGATACGTCGCGTCACCTGACCGTTGCTTTCCCAATAGGTATGCTTCTTGGCAATGATGGGATCGTCCATTGCGGGTTGGACCTGCCCTCCCGTATCAACCGCGCGCGAGGTGACGGCGTGCTCTCCGGCGGAAGGCTTGGGCCAGTCGACGGACCATAGTTTCCAGGCAAAGTCCGCCTTGTCGGTTTCGTCGATGGCCGCCGGCATCCATGGCCCGTCATCGATCTTCACCTCGACCCGGTCGACCGGTGCGCCCCAGGCGGCCCCGACGATCCGGTAGTCATCGCCGATATGAGTGACCCGGGCCGGTGCCGATTTCAGCCTCGCCCGCCCGACCGAAGTTTCCACCCATACTGTCTCGCCGTTGTGGTCTTCCTCGCGCAGCGTGACATAATCGCGTCCCATGAACCGGTTCTCGAAGCGCTGATCGTTCACGTCTATGCGCTTGATCCATTTGACGTTCGCGATCCCGTACCATCCCGGCGCAATCAGCCGCAGCGGGAAGCCGTTGTCAGGAGGCAAGGGGGACCCATTCATCTCGTAGCAAAGGATGTTTTTGGGATCCATGGCGTCGGGAAGTGACATGCTGCGCGCAAAATTCTGCGTGAACTTGACGTCGTCGGCCCGCTTGATTTCCCCTTTATCGGTGCCCCAGAAGACGACCTCGATACCAGTGTCGAGGACTCCGGCCTCCGTGAGGATCGGCGCGAGCGGCGTGCCCGCCCAGCGCGCATTGCCAATGCCGCCATTGAAAAACGGCAGACCGGTATTGCCCGAACATTCGACCGTGAAGGTGACTTCCTGGCGCGGTCGAGCCTTGATGTCGGCGAGCGTCAGGGTTGTCGGCTTTTTAACGGAGCCGCCGATTTCGAGTTTCCAGGTGCTTTCGTCGATCACCGGCCGGTCGAAATGCGCGATTGAAAAGAACTTGTCGTTGGGCGTCACCCAGGAATCGAGATCCTCCCACACCAGCTGATTTTTGATGACTTCCGGAACCGGGTTCGGCGGCAGCTGATCCAACCATTTGATGACTTCCTCGCCGGCCCGGCTTGGAAAGGCAGAGGCAATCCGCGATTGAAAGGACGCCAACGCTGCGAGGGCTGCCCCGCCTTGAACGATGAATTCACGTCTGGGAAGGTAATGCATGACGACTTCTCCTCCAGTGAAAAGCTCAGTTCTCCTTCAGTGATAGATGCAATAGCGACCGGGATCGCGCAAAGCAGAGGCCGGCCGCGGCGGGCAATTATGAGAGCGTGTGAAACAACCCGAGTTAGAAGCGCGCCGTAGTTAAAGCGACGTCTCCGCTCTCAATCGCCAGCTTGTCAGGTCCGAGCCGGCGATCTTCAACTATATGCCCTATATGTCCTCGTGGCGAGGGCAAGGGCCGCATCTTCGCATCACGATTGGCATCTGCCTCGTGTTCCAAAATCCAATGCAGCCTACAATTGGTGGGTCGGATTTTGTGAGCGGCAGGGACAACGCCGAGAATAAAGGACCAACGAGTCGATTTCCTCAATGGCGCTTGAAATACTGCACCTCGCGCTCATGCTTCTCCGCCGCCTCGCGGCTATCGAAAGTCCCCAGGTTCCGTCGCTTGCCCGTCTTCTCATCCTTCTTGCGCGAATAGAGCCGGTATTTTCCGTCCTTGAGTTTGCGGATCATTTGGCCTCTCCCTGACCGGGATTTCGCCGCCGCTTGCCCTTCAGCCCGAGTGCTGCCTGTTCGATCGCGGCGCGGTCGTTGCCCAGCCTGTCGATCAGGTCCTGTGCCTGCTTGCCTGATATGCCGGTGCGCATGGCCAGCTCCTCGACCGTAAGCACGTCGGTGCTGGCAATCTCGCGCGGCGGCGCGTTGCCCGCCGCCATCGACAGCTCCCTGTCGATCTCGGCCTCCGCGCGATGCCAGTGCTGCTCGGGGTCGCCGCCGCCTTCGCGCTCCCAGATCCGATAGGCGCGCTCCCGGATTTTCCCATGCCGTTGGTCGTCGCCCATTTCTCAAATCCTCCATTGGGTAGCATCTGAACGCCGCCCGCCTCCGAACGATCCAAAGAATTTGCGTGATCGCCGGGCCGGGTCGTTGGAGATTGGGATGACACGAGGCGCGCCGGGCAGAGCCCGGTCATGGAGCGAAATGATCCAGGCGGCGGGTCCCCCCGCCGCCTGGATGCCGGCCGCGGCGGCCGGCTTTGTTGTCAGCGTCCCCAGACGCCCTGACCATAGCCCTGTGCAGGCATGTCGGAGTTCGAGTTTGCCCCCATTGCGCTGTCAGTGATGCTGTTTGTGACGCTCGGGACAACCGCCTTGGCGCCGCCCGACATCATGGCATGGGCGGTTGGATAGCTGCTTGCGGCAGGGATGAAGTCGGAGCCAAAGTGGTCGCTGCCGGCAAAAGCCATGCCGGAGGCGAACAACAACGAGGCAACGGTCAATACGATCTTCTTCATTTCGGTTTCCATCTTTTGAAGTTGACATTTGGCCCCGACGCGCCGCCCGCCCGCGTTCATGGGACCGTGTTTGTTGTTTCAGGCGAAACCGGCCAACCGCGATCCCACTGGATCTTGCAGTGACAGGTCGTTCAGCGCACGACCGTCTCGGTCCGTTGTTGCGCTGTTGGCGGCTTGATAAGGGCGTGGTGTTTGTGTGGGCGTGGTAGGCAGCGTGGTAGAAACCCTTGCCGGAGTGGAATTTTGCGTGGAATGCAGCCGGAAAGCGCAGCGCCCGCTATTGGCATTGCCGCCTCGGCCCGCCGGAATAGGGCTGGTAGCTGTTGTCTTCCGGGCGGTAGGAGCGGTAGCGGCTGAAGCAGGAGGCGACATGGTCATCATCGCCAGCGGCCGCATAGGCGCCCGGCCCAGTGCCGTTGTCCTCGACGTAGCTGGCCTCGGCGGCGGGCGGCGCGGCACGGTCGGCGTCGAGATAGGGCGAGATGCAGGGGCGCTGCTGCCCGCTATAGGACATGTAGCTGTTGTCCTGCGGCCGGTAGGAGCGGTAGCGGCTCGCGCACCAGGCGACATGCGGCTGCGGCAGTTCGGCCGTGGCGGGCGCGATGGCGCCGGTGGCGGTGGGATCGGTCTCCCCGGCCTGGCGCTTGGGCTCGATATTGGCGGGCGCGGGCTGCTCGGCCGGCAGGCGCTCGAGATTCTGCGCCGTTCTGTCCACCGGCCGCGCCGTTTTGGTCCAAAGCTCCGCCATACTGACGGTGGCCGGTGCCTGGCGCGGTGGGTTCGCGGTGATTAGCCAGACGGCGAAGGCCAGACCGCTACCGAACACCGCAAGGGTCAAAACGAAACCGCAGACCAGTCCCAACAATGCTTTCACGCCGCGCTCCTTGAGCCCCTGCTAAAGCAATGCGGGGGGTCAAGGCTGGTTCCAGCAAAGCGCGGGAAATAGGCGCGGCGCTCCGCTGGGCGAATGCGAAGGCGGCGCCGTTCAAACCAGCTGCTTCACGTCCACTGGCAATTGGGTCTCCGCTGTGGGCAACGCGGCCGGCATGTCCTCGCCGCGCTGGCGCTGCCGCAGATGGAGCGCCAACAGCCGGTCCAGCGAGACCCTGCCGGCCCCGGCAACGGCCAGCACGAACATGCCGCCCGATATCGCCAGGTCCTTTTCGAAATGCAGCAGTTCGTTCTGGCTGCCGAAATTGGTGTGGAACAGCATGGCCGTTGCCAAACAGAACAGGCCGAGCGCGATGGCGCCAAGCCGCGTCAGCAGGCCTGACGCGAGGGAGAGCCCTGCCCCCAGTTGCAACGCTACGGTGGCGACAAACAGCGGCAGGTTGACACCAAGCGCTGCCATGGCTTTGGCGGCGGCATTGAAATGGGCGGCCAGCGTGGCGCCCTCATGCAAAAAGATGAGAGACAGAAGCAGGCGGCCGGCAAGCAGGCCCACGTCCCCGAGGTGGTATTTAGCGGCAAGACCCTGCAGCTTCGCGGAGCGTTCGGTCAATGTCATGGTCAGCCTCCGATCTTTTTGGCACGGGCAGGCGCCAAGCGCCTGATGTTGAAAAGGCCGGAGCCGGCGCGAGGGAGAGGATGCCGGCTCCGGTAAAGCGCGCCAGCCACGAGCGCCCAACCGTGGTGGACGAAGGGGCGAGTTCGGTGCCAACGCCCCTGCTCCGTCTCGGCTACGCCGAGCCAGCTCTCCCCATTTGTGGGGAAGAGAAAAGGTCCTACTTCGTCACCTTGGTGTCGATGGCCTGCCGCAGGTCGGAAAGCTCGTCGCACCCGGCCGGGCACAGCTGCTGCAGGGAGGCCAGCTGCTCCTTGGCCTTGTCCATGTCGCCGGTCTCGACATAGAGCTCGCCCAGATATTCGCGGGCGGCTCTGTGGTCGGGCTTCAGCTCCAGCGCCTTGGTGTAGTAGGTGAGCGCGGTCTTGTAGTCGCCGGTCTTGCGCAGGGTGAAGCCGAGCAGGTTGTAGACGTCCGCCTGCTGCGTGTCCTGCGCCAGATCGCGCAGCTCGGCCAATGCGCCGGAATAGTCCTTGGCATCGATCTTGGCCTTGATGGCGGTGAGATCCGGCGCGTCGGCGCCTTCGATGTCGTCGACCGCATGGGCCGGCATGATTGTCGCAACGGGAAGCACGGTCAGCACGGCAATGGCGCCGAGCAGGCCGAACAGGGCATGTCTGCCCGACAGGGCATTTCTGCTCAAAAGGGATCGTTTCATTGTCTTTCTCGCTTGCGTTGGAAGCTCGTGCTCAGATCTGGACCGGGGTAAATCCGTATGCCTTGCCGTCCTTGACGAAGGTGCCGGTGCCCGGGAACGGGAAGTGCGACCCGGAAATGCGGATATTGTCCGATATCACCCGGTCGATGATCTTGTGGCGCGTGGCGATTGCCGTCGGTCCGTCCTGGTCGTAAGCGCCCTGCCACTCCGGATGCGGCGCCAGCAGCGCCGGCACATACATAGTGTCGGCCGAGATCATGATCTGCTCCTTGCCGGAGTTGGCCAGGTAGACAGAATGGCCTGGTGTGTGGCCGGGCGCGGCGATGATCTGGATGCCGGGCGTGACCTCGGCGCCGTCCTCGACCAGCTTCCAGTTCTTCCATTTCGGAAAGTTCTCGGCGATGCGCTTGCCCGCCGGCTTGCGGCCCTCGGGCAGCTTGGCCAGCCGGCTTGGGTCGGTCCACCACTTGTATTCGGTGGCGTTGACGATGAGCTCGGCATTGGGGAACACCGGCGCGTTGGTGCCCTTTTCCATCAGGCCCCAGACATGATCGGGGTGGAAATGCGAGATCATGACGGTGTCGATCGCGTTGTAGTCGATGCCGGCCGCGGCCATGTTGGCCGGCAGATGCGTGGCATTGGCCTGCCACTGGCCGACGCCCGAGCCGGCATCCATCATGATCAGCTTGCCGCCCATCTTGAGCACGACGACAGTGAGCGGGATGGGCATGAAGTCGGTGGTCAGCCCCGCTTTGGCGAGTGCTGCCTTGGTGTCCTCGACCGAGACATCCTTGATAAAGGCCGGGTCGTGCGGCTTGCGCCAGATGCCGTCATAGATGGCGGTGATCTCGATATCGCCGACTTTGTATCCGTAGAAGCCGACGGTGGGCTCCACCGGAGCTTGCGCGAAGGCCGGACGGATGAATTCAAGCTTGCCGGCAAGGCCGAAGGCAGCAGCAGCGGCGGCGGTGCCAAGCACTGTGCGGCGTGTCATGGTGAACATGGTGATCTCCTGTTCGAGGTGGTGGCTAAAAGTCGCGAATGGCCAAAGTCCTGGAAGGAATGACGAGGAGAGGCCGGTACCCGTCGGGAGCCGGCCCGGCCCCATGAATTCAGCGACCCCAGAGGCTGTCGTTGTTGTGTCTGGTGATGATGTCCTGCACCGACCCCTGGCTCGGCCCCGTCTTTATCTTGGTGTCGGCGCCATTGGGGCGTGCGGTGTAGGCGATCGAGCCGGTGGCATTGGTGTCGACCGGAGCGACCGGCTGGTTGGCGTTATTGGCGCCATGATCGCTGCCGGCGAAGGCAGCGCTCGAGGCAAGCATCATGGCAGCCACGCTGAGAGCGAGCTTGGTCATTTTGGCTAGGTCCTTGTTTCGTTTCCTCGGCGCGGGCCGTCAGATTGGCCCGCTACAGTGAAGACCCTGCAGCCCCGCGCTTTATTCCCGGGCGCGATGAGTTTCTTTTGAAGGAGAAAAATCAGGGGCTCGGCGGCCAGGACTGAAGTCCTCGCCCACGAATATTAGCGAGAGGAACCAGGCTGGGAATGCCGCCGCGTTCCGGCACGCCGACCGCGTGCACGCACGAAAGGCGCCGGCGCAGCGCGCCGGCGCCTCTGATGATACGCCGAGTCCGTTCTGGTTACGGACAGGTCTTCTTGCCGCAGACCGCGATGCAGATCGCCGGGTTCGAACAGGTGTAGGTTTTTCTCGAGCTGGTCCCGGACGAAGACCCGCTGCTGGAAGCGGCGATCTGCCCGGACGCGCCTTTGGACAGGTCCAGCGCCTTCATGTCGGGATCGCGCGCGGCGATCTTGCCGCATGTTTCGCTGCCGCAGACCGCCCTGCAGATTGCCGGATTCATGCATTTGTAGGCCGCGAAGACCTCGGTCGGAAGAATTGCGCAGAAAACCGTAATGCCCAGTATCAAGCTTCTCGCCGCACGCATTTTTATCTCCAGGGCCAGCTTTCCGATGTCACGGAGGCCTGGCCGCTCGCCCCCGCTCCCGCGCATGCCGTTGCACCCGCGTCCGCCGGCGCGACCATGCCCGCACCGGGGATAAAGGCGTATCGCACTGGCGGCACAGGCAAGTGGCACTGACGGAACAGGTGACCGGGTTTGCCATGCGTGAGCGGCCGCATGCGTCTTACGGCGCGCGGCCGGCGCGCACCTCCGATGGGGTCATGCCATAGCGGGACCGGAACTGCCGGTAGAAGGTCGAGGGTTCGACCAGCCCCGCCTCGAAAGCGAGGTCGGCGATCGGCCTTGCTGAAAAAAGCGGGCTGGCGAGCTGCCGGTGGACCCGCTCCAGCCGTCTTTGCATGACATAGTCGGAAAACCCCTGCCCCTCTTCGGCGAAAAGGCGCCTGATGTAGCGCGGGCTGAGCCCCAGCCCCCGGCCCGCCGTCTCTGCCGAGAGGCGCGCTCGGTGCAGGTTCTCCTCGATATAACGCTTGATGGCATGCATGCGGGCGGTACGAACGCCGCGGCCGGCGACCACCTGGTCAACCTCGCGGTTGGCGCCGACCGCCGCGGCGAACAGATCGGCAATGTGCTGGGCGGCCAGCGGCGCCAGACCGGGGCCGATCGCCCCACCCGCCACCGCCTCGACATAGGCCAGCAGAAGCCGCGCTTCAGGCGTGCCGGGATTGATGGCATCCGGCCTGAGATCGCCGACATGGCGAAGGAGAGGAGTGAGCGTCGATCGGGCAAATCGCGCGCAGATCGTCCAATCGCCGTTCTGCGCCCTCGCTCGCCAGCTCCGGTCCATCGGCATGATGCAGGGCGCACCGGGCGAGGTCTCAACCGCCTCGTGCCGTGCCGTATCGAAACGCCACCCGCCCGCGATCCAGGACACCACCAGGTCGTCATTGGCGTCCTGCTGGAGCGCGGCCGTGCGTTCCCAAGCCATGGGCGCGACCTGCCCGTGGGCCACGCTCACCCCTGGCAGGATGGTGGTGGAGGCGCTTAGCCGCAACTCGCCGCGTTCAAGCGGCGCAAGGTCCAGCCGCATGCAGATGCGGCCATAGAACTCGCGCACGGCAGCTTCGCGCTCTCGGGCCGCGATCGCGTCCGTGGACAGAACTATGATGGTGTCCTGGTCGGCCACCTGCGTTCGATCCCCGCTCAGAACCTCACGGGGTGCCGCGGATGGCGGGCGCCGTTTGCTGCCTCTCCGCTCTAGACAGTGCCATGAACCCCTCCAGTGCCCTCGACGTGGTGTGAGCCTTCGGCCGCTTTTCGCGCGGGCTGCGGCAGAATTTCAAGACCTATGTGAGGGCTCCGCGCAAATGTGGCATGAGGCGCAGGGAATGTGGCCGCTGGTGCAACCGATCGGGGAAATCGCCTCGGAAAGCACGGGAAGGCTCTTCACATGCCTGCTGATCGGACACCGCTTGTCCATTGATTCATTTGCCTTTCGGCTGGCACGCCGCCTCTATCGCAGTTCGCGGATCCAGTGCCACATGGTGCGGTTCTCGCCATGGCCGAGGGACTGGCTGCGCCCATGGGCGGCATGTGCCCGCATCTCCCGCGGGGTCATGTCGAAAGAGCGGCGGAAGGCGCGCACGAAGCTCTTGCGGTGACCGAAACCATAGCGATCGGCGATCTCGGCAATGCTTTCGTGCCGGCGGCCGGGATCGGCGAGTTCGGCGCGGCAGCGGCGCAGCCTCTCCTCCTGGATATATCTGGAAAGACCGCCATGAGGCTCGAAGAGGTAATAGAGCTTGCGCATGGAAATGCCGAACATGGCGGCGATGGCCTCGGCGGTGAGGTGCCGGCTGCGGATATGCGCGTCGATGTGGCGACGGATCTCGCTGGTCAGCGCCAGGTGGACCGAGGCGGCGTTTTCCTCCGCCACGGCCGAATTCACGGCTGCGGCGGCGAGTTCCAGCGTCGGCCCGATCACCGCCTCGGCGTCCTGACGGCTCATTGCGGGCGCGGCCCCGTAGAGGCCCACAAGATGCCCACGCAACAGCGCCGCCAACGGCGCGTTGCCGGAAATGACGCGCATATTGTGCTCGTCCGGCGCCTTCAGGAATGGCGCCAGCAGGCGGCGCGGCATGGTCAGGTTGAGGCTGTCGAAATCGGAGGTGCCTGTCGACTGGGCCTGTGCCAGGTCGGCCACGATCAGGTCCCCGGATGAGGCCTTTTCATCCGATGCGCCATCGCGCCGTCCATGGCTTCCGCGCAGGCAGACCTGCACAGTGATGTGGTCGAGGCCGTCGCGGCCGATCCGGGCGCGCGAGCGGTCGAAGCTTTGCGCGATGCATCCATACGAGGTGAGGACGATCTCGCCGAAGTGAAAGGCATCGGCGTGGAAATGAAACCGGTCATCGCCGGCGTTGCGCAGGCGAACGTCGTAGAGCAGGCCGATATTCTCCTGCCACAACGCAACGGCTTGCCGGGGCGCGAGGCCCACCGTGTCCAGCACGCAGCGCCGAACCCCGGCATCGACGAATTGCCTTTGCGGCACAACGCTTTGACCGCTGTCTGCTGCTGCCACCCGCCATGCCCCCGCAATCCGCGAACCGCTCACAATATGCATTTATGCCGGGGCGCGACAACGCCTGATTGCATGGCCGTCCGCCGGGAATGTCGGCTCAGAGCTGGCTCACCACTTCGATGTATTCCCTCACCTCTCCATCCTGCCCACGAATGCGCCAGTTGCCGCCGTCGCGGTCTTCCACGTAATCCGGCCCGATCGGCACCTTGCCGCCGCCGTCGGGCAGGTCGAGCACGTAGACCGGATTGCAGATGCCGGACAGGCGCGCGCGCAGCGCGGCCACCAGCGCCTGGCCTTCGGCGATCGTGGTGCGGCGGTGCGCCATGCCGCGCGCGAGGTCGCCATGGTGGAGGTAATAGGGCTTTACCCCCAGGCGGTACATCAGCTCGCGGCAGAGTTCTTCCTGCACCTCGACAGTGTCGTTGACGCCCTTGAGCAGGACGCTCTGGTTGAGCAGCACGAAACCCGCCTGCCGCAAGCTACGGCACGCCGCCTCGGTCGCATCGGTGATCTCGCGCGGATGGTTGAAATGAGTGACGACCGTGATCATCAGCCGGCCTTGCAAGGCAGCGACCAGCCCTGGCGTGATGCGTGAAGGCAGCGCGACCGGTACGCGGGTGTGGATGCGCATCAGCCGCACATGCGCGATCGCCTCGATGCGGGCGCGGATTTCGCTGAGCGCCTTGTCGGGCAGCGAGAGCGGGTCGCCGCCAGTCAGGATCACCTCGCGGATCTCGGGGTGGGAAGCGATATAGGCGAGCGCCGGCTCCAGGGCTTCGCGCGTATAGCCGCGTCCGATCGAGGTCAGGGACTCCTTGCGGAAGCAGAAGCGGCAATAGACCGCGCATTGATAGGTGGGAAACAGCAGCACCCGGTCGGCATGGCGATGCGTCAGCCTGGGCACCGGACTGAAGGCGTGGTCGCCGATCGGGTCGTCGAGCTCGCCTTCGCCGGTCACCAGCTCGTCGGGAGACGGGATGACTTGCGCCCGGATAGGATCGGCGGGGTCTTCCCAGTCGATCAGGTCGAGATAGGATTTGGGGATGCGCACCTTGTGGCGGGAGACTGCTTCCTGGGCCGCCGCGCGTTCGCCCGGCGACAGTGGCAGCACGGCCAGGTCGCGCACGTGGCGCACGCCGGCGCGGATGTCGTCCTGCCAGGCGGCGTCGGCATCGGAAACGGGCGTCGTCGCATCGTGGAGCTGTGTGATCATGGGGTTCTCGAGGTTTTTAGCGGACCTATCGGCCGGATGGCCTGCCGGGTCAACTGCCTTGCGCCGGCCTTCCCCGTGTAGCAAGGAGGGTCTGTGCTCTCGAAAATGCCGCGGAGAAGACCCGGGATGAGACTTGTGGTGTCGGTGGTGCTAGCCACGGTGGCAACTGGATGTGTGAGCTCTCCGGTGGATTATGGGGCCTCGCTTTCGACGCAAGACCCGAAATGGATATCGCCGGAATGCCAACAGGCCCGGGTCGAGGCCTCGAACTATGATGCGCGTGAAAAAGAGCATCCCGGTTGGGGGACCGGTGTCTTCCTTGGCCCTTACGGATTGGGTCTCGCGGCAGCCATCAAGGAGCACGAGCAAAAGGAGCGCAAGATATTCGCCCGCAGGATACATTTGCAGTGCTCGAGTTTGCCGCTGCCGAACGAACTCGCGGGCGAGCCGGGCCCCCCGGCCACGACAAAATATCCATAGATGATATGCTTTGATGCTTCTGAAGGCAGGCCAGCGTTTGATGGGATCGCAGAAGCGGAAGCAGGACTGAACTTGGGAACGCCGCCCATGACGACCATTTACGAATTCGCGGTTGTCGAGGGCCAGGAATGGGTGCTTCCGGTCGACGAGGCCTACTACGAGGTCTTCTTCTCCCTTGACGGAACACCCCTCGAGAACTGGGACCCACCGGTCATGCGCCGCGTGTCGGAGGGCGACCCCCTCTATTCGGACTTCCCTTGGCTTGGCGAGCATGCGCCGCTTTTGCGCAAGCCTGCCGTCGACGCGCTGAAGGCATATCTGCTGCCCTATGGCCAGCTGATCCCGTTGCGCGGGGAAGAGGTCTGGCTTTTCAACGCGACCACCGTGATCGATGCGCTGGACGAGGAGCGGTCTGGAATCGTCTATTTTGATGACGGCGCCATTCTCGCGATCGAGCGATACGAATTCGATGCGGACAAGATCGGCACCGCCGAAATTTTCAAGCTGCCGATGCGCGCGTCCCCGGTGTTCGTCAACGACACATTCGTCAATCGCGTGCGCGACGCCGGACTGCGGACGGTATCGTTCAAACCCAGGTGGCGCCGCATCGAAGCGTGATGTTTGACGACCCTGCGATGCCAACTAGATCAGGTTCTGTCCGCCATCGATGCGGATCGTCTCGCCGGTCGTGAATTCGCTTTCCATGAGGTAGAGATAGGCAGGGGCGACGTCGGCGGGCGTAGCGACCTTCCTCGCGGGCAGGCGGGCGGCCATGCCGGCGAAAAAACCGGATTTGGCCTCACCGACGAGTTCGTCCCACATCGGCGTGTCGACCCATCCCGGCGACACGATGTTGACGCGCGTCGGGGCCAGCTCCAGCGCCAGCGCCCGGGCGAAATAGCTGAATGAACCGGCGATCGCGGAAACAACCGAGCCTCCGGGAACCGGCGGGCGGTCCTTGTTGATGCCTGATGTGAAGGTCATGGACCCTCCGGCTTTCAGCGTGCGCACGCCATGTTTGGCGAGCATCACGGCGCCGATCAGCTTGTTGTCGACGAAGCGCCGCACGTAGTCCATGTCGGTCTGGTCGATCGGGTCGTTGGGCGGCGGCGTGCCGGCTGTCGAGACGAGGTGGTCGAAGGCACCGGTTTCGTCGAACATCCGGGCAATATCCGCCTCTTTCGTCATATCAGCGGAAAGGCTTCGCACGCGACCGCCCGGGCCGAGCGTCCGTTCCGCGGCCTTGAGCTTTTCGCCCGAGCGGCCGACGATCACCAGCTCCGCGCCGCGCTCCAGCGCGGCTGCCGCTACGCCGAGCCCTATGCCGGAACTGCCTCCGACGACAATAATTCTCTTGCCCTTGAGCGATGCCATGGGAACCTCCGTCTTCAGGATGGACTGCTGGATTACGCCTTGCCGGCGTGGGCCGCCTCAATGTCGGCGACAATGATCTTGCTCATCTTGTACATCGCCTGCCGCGCCCGCCCCGCCTTGTCGCGGTCCGGGTCGTTCATCAGGCGCAGCGCCGCTTCGGGGATCACCTGCCAGTAGACGCCGAATTTGTCCCTCAGCCAGCCGCAAGGCTTTTCTGCGCCGCCGCCCGCCGTCAGCGCGTTCCAGTAATAATCTGTTTCGGCCTGGTCCTTGGTCTCGATGTAGAGCGAGATCCGCTCGTTGAACGGCGGCATCGAGCCGGCATTGAGCGCGGTGAAGCGCTGGCCCTCGAGCTCGAAGTCGAAGATCGCGTGCGGCACCGTTTTGTTCGTGCCGCCGACGAAATCGGTGAACTCGATCGCTTCAAGCGCCCGGCCATTCTTGAACACAGACAGATAGAAGTCGCGCGCCTCTTCGGCGTTGAGATTGAACCAGAGGAAGGGGTGAACGGTAGCCATGCTGCTCTCGTGAGGTTTGATCACAAATCCTGCGAGCATTCTGTCCAGCATGCGCTGGACAGACAATCCAAACTTTGGCAAGGATTTGTGATAAAATCTCACAGATTGGCCATGATCCGCAGACTTCCCCCACTCAACGCGCTGCCGGCCTTCGAGGCCGCCGCGCGGCATTTGAATTTCTCCAGGGCAGCCGACGAGCTCAACGTCACGCACGGCGCCGTCAGCCGGGCGATCAAGCACCTTGAGGAACAGCTCGGCGTGCTTCTGTTCGAGCGCGCGACGCGCTCGGTGCGCCTCACCGCCGTGGGCGAGCCCTATGCGAGGGCGGTCCACGAGATGCTCGACCAGCTTGCGGCCGCCACCCAATCGGCGACGGCCGCCCATTCGGGCTCGACATTGAACGTCTCCACCTCCGACGGCTTCGCGGGAAAATGGCTGGTGCCGCGGCTCTATCGCTTTCATCGCGCGCATGGCGACATCGACGTCAGGATTTCGACGACCGGCAAGTTGACCAATTTCCTTGGCGACGGCATCGACGTCGCCATCCGCTATGGCGCCGGAAACTATCCGGGTCTTACATCGGAATTCCTCACTGGCGAGGAGGTGTTTCCAGTGTGTAGCCCGAGGCTCATGCAGGGCGCCTGGCCCCTGGAGAAGCCCGACGATCTCAGGCACCACACGCTGATCCATGATGGTTTCCCGATCGGCTGGGCGGTCTGGCTGTCCAGCGCGGGCGTGGAAGGCGTGGATCCGCGGAGCGGGATTACCTTCGATTCCGCCACTTTCGCGGTCGAATCGGCCGTGCAAGGCGAAGGCGTGGTGCTTGGCCGGACCATGCTCGTTGCGGCCGACCTCGCCACCGGAAGGCTTGTCCGCCCTTTCGGCCACGCGCTGAAATCGGTTTCCAGCTTCTACCTGGTCTACCCTCCGGACGCGGTCCGCCGGCGCAAGGTGAAGGCTTTTCGCGATTGGCTCTTTTCGGAAATGACGGCGCAGCGTGCCATGGCCGTTTCCGGAGAATAGCCTCTGCGCTAGCTCCTCAGTCCCGGTGCCTCCTGCCCGGTGCGCTCGACATATTCGGTGTAGCCGCCACCGTAGGTGTGGATGCCTTCCGGCGTCAGTTCCAGCACGCGATTGGACAGCGCCGCCAGGAAATGGCGGTCGTGCGAGACGAACAGCATGGTGCCCTCATATTGCGACAGCGCCTCGATCAGCATCTGCTTGGTGACGATATCGAGATGGTTGGTCGGCTCGTCCAGCACCAGGAGGTTGGGCGGGTCGAACAGCATCAGCGCCATCACCAGCCGCGCCTTTTCGCCGCCCGAAAGCACCCGGCACTTCTTCTCGATCTCGTCGCCGGAAAAACCGAAGCAGCCGGCGAGTGTCCGAAGCGGCGCCTGACCGGCCTGCGGAAAATTGTCCTCCAGCGTCTGGAACACGGTGCGCTCGCCTTCGAGCAGCTCCATGGCATGCTGGGCGAAATAGCCCATCTTGACGCTCGGACCGCGCGCCACCGAGCCCTGGTCGGGATCGGACGCGCCGGCCACCAATTTCAACAGCGTCGACTTGCCCGCGCCATTGACGCCCATGATGCACCAGCGCTCGCGTCGGCGCACCTGGAAGTCGAGCCCTTCATAGATCGAACGGCTGCCATAGGCCTTGTGGACGTTCTTCAACGTCACGACGTCCTCGCCGCAGCGCGGCGCCGGCTGGAACTCGAAATTCACCGTCTGGCGGCGCTTCGGCGGCTCGACCCGATCGATCTTGTCGAGCTTCTTCACCCGGCTCTGCACCTGGGCCGCATGCGACGCGCGCGCCTTGAACCGTTCGATAAAGGCGATCTCCTTGGCCAGCATCGCCTGCTGGCGCTCGAACTGCGCCTGCTGCTGCTTGTCCGCGATCGCGCGCTGCTGCTGGTAGAATTCGTAATTGCCGGAATAGGCGGTAAGCGACCCGCCGTCGATCTCCACCACCTTGTTGACGATGCGGTTCATGAACTCGCGGTCGTGCGAGGTCATCAGGAGCGCGCCGTCATAATTCTTCAGGAACTGCTCGAGCCAGATCAGGCTTTCCAGGTCGAGATGGTTGCTCGGCTCGTCGAGCAGCATGGCGTCGGGCCGCATCAGCAGAATGCGTGCCAGCGCCACGCGCATCTTCCAGCCGCCGGAGAGTTTTCCGACGTCGCCGTCCATCATCTCCTGCGAGAAACCGAGACCGTCGAGCACTTCCCGCGCCCGGCCGTCGAGCGCATAGCCGTCGAGTTCCTCGAAGCGGTGCTGCGCCTCGCCATAGCGTTCGATGATCTCGTCCATCCGGTCCGCCTGGTCGGGATCAGCCATAGCCGCCTCCAGCGCCGCCATCTCGGCCGCCACTTCGCTCACCGGCCCGGCGCCGTTCATCACTTCGGCCACCGCGCTACGGCCGTCCATATCGCCGACATCCTGGCTGAAATAGCCGATCGTGACGCCGCGATCGACCTGCACCTGGCCCTCGTCGGGCTGTTCCTGCCCGGTGATCATGCGAAACAGTGTTGTCTTGCCGGCGCCGTTGGGGCCGACGAGCCCGACCTTCTCGCCTTTCTGCAAGGCGGCCGACGCCTCGATGAAGACAAGCTGACGGCCGTTCTGCTTGCCGATGTTTTCAAGTCTGATCATGGGGTGGTCCGGGAGGGCTGATGTGAGGGTGCGGGAGTTGCCCCGGCCCATACGCGAATGACAGCGGCGGGGAAAGAGGCAGAAGCGCCGCAGCGGGCGCAGCGCGTTTACGTCTTCCCACAGCGGAGGAGGGAGAAGCGCCCTCCAGACACACTTCAGAAACAAGAGTCAACATCCAGGAAAAACTGGAGAAAAGCGGTGCTGCGATAACGACCCCCGCGGCGGCCTGAACCGGTCGCGGCGCAACGCAAAGGGATGATCCCGAAAATGCAACGACGTTCGACCGGATGGATGGGTGCCCTGCTTGGCATTTCGTTTGCCATCAATGCGGTCGCACCGTTGGGTGCGGAAGCGGCGGTTAGCCGGAGCGAGTCCTGCAGCCGGCTCGGTCTTCAATTCGACGGAGCCATCGAAACGAAAAACGACCCCGGTGCCAGTGCGATCCATCTCGCCGAGGCAACCGCGCTCCAGAACAAGGCCAGCCGTTTTTGTGCCGAACGCAAGGAGGCGCAGGGCATCCGTACCTTCACCAACGCCTTGAAACTTCTGGGAGTGACACCGGTCGACCTGAACCAATGACGTCCACCATCTTTGAAACAAGGAAGCCTTTCATGAACAAG
Source organism: Mesorhizobium sp. B2-6-1 (assembly GCF_006440475.1). NCBI lineage: Bacteria > Pseudomonadati > Pseudomonadota > Alphaproteobacteria > Hyphomicrobiales > Phyllobacteriaceae > Mesorhizobium > Mesorhizobium sp. B2-6-1. Next base: position 355,218 of record NZ_VFUH01000003.1, on the reverse strand, counting down.
CCCCTCCTCTCCGCGCTTGGCCTGGCCATTGCGCTCGGTCTCGCAATGCCGGTCGTCGGCGCCAACTCCGCCGACGCGGCCGCCACCACCGCGGCAGCCTCGACCGCGGCTCCCCTCGCTGCCGCTGCCGTGAAGAAGCCGGTCAAGGCGGCCGCGCACAAGCATGTCAAGCATCGCAAGCACGCCAGCAGGCATGTGAAGAAGCCTGTACGCAAGCACAGCCACAAGCACGCCGTCAGGAAGCACAAGGCCGCGGCTTGATCTTCTCAAGCCCGAACAAGGAGATAGAACGGTATCTTGAATCCCTTGATCGTTTTTTCCTGACGTCGTCCCAGGGAAAAGCCGCCCTCGCGCAAGCGACGGCGGCTTTTCTTTTCGGACTGGCTGAAGGCTTTCCTTCTCTGCTGCCGAGAAGGTAACGCGCTCACTGCAACTGCGGCTTCTTCAGGAAACTGTCGCGATCGGCGGATTTGACGCGCAGCCAGGTTTCACGGCCGTCGCGCAGGACCCGCATCGGGATCTCGGCGCCGGCCGAACCGCTCTCCCATAGTTTGCGATAGAAATCGGCCAGCCCGTCGACCGCGCCGTCTCGTATGTCGGAGATGACGTCGCCCTCGCGCAGGCCCGCCTTGGCGGCCGGACCGCCTTCGGTCACGCTCATCACCACCACCCGGCCGTCGCTTTCGGCCGAGAGGGCGCCGAGCCATGGCCGTGGCGGCCGCGCCACCTGGCCGCGCGTCAGGAGATCGTCGAGGATCGGCGGCAACAGGTCGATCGGCACCACCATGTTGATATCGGCGACCTCGCCGTTGCGGCTCATCTGCAGGCGCAGCGACCCGACGCCGAGCAGCGCGCCCTTTGCATCGAACAGCGCCGCGCCGCCCCAGGAAGGATGCGCCGGCGCGATGAAGATCGCTTCCTCGAGCAGATATTCCCAATAGCCGGCGAATTCCTGCTTGGTGACGATCCTGGCCTGAACCGACTGGCCGATGCCGTCGGCGAGCACCACGCTGTCCCCGATCCTGGCCCTGCCGGCGTCGCCCAGCGCCACCGCCGGCAGGCCAAGCGGCGCCAGCGCCTGAACCAGGCCAAAGCCCGATTCCTGGTCGTAGGCCAGCGCATGCGCAGGCACGACGCGGCCGTCATGGGTCGTAAGCCACACCTCTTCCGCCTCGGTAATGAGATAGCCGATGGTCAGCACCAACCCATTGTCGCGGATAACGACGCCGCTGCCTTCGCGCAGCGTGCCTAATGCCCCGGCAGTAAAGGCATCGTCTGGAATGGTGGCGCGCACCGCCACGACGGAGCGTCTGTTGGGATTGATGGGCATGCTCTTGTCCTGGACGGGCTTGGGGGTCACGTTCCTATAGGTATGGCACGCGAACCAAGGCGCAAGGGGTTGGGGGCATCCCCTCCATCCTTTCGAAGCCCGAAGGGAAGATGAGAGGCATGGTCATTGACAATAGTTCAACGCAAGTTGAACTTTCCCGTTTGCAGCCCTAGCTGTAGGTGCAACTGCCAGTCCCGCTTCCAACCTGTCTCTCCCCACAATACGAGGCCCTGCGATGACCGAATACAATCCGCCGAAAGTATGGACCTGGAATAAGCCGAGCGGCGGCGCCTTCGCCAGCATCAACCGCCCGATCGCCGGCCCGACGCATGACAAGGTGCTGCCGGTGGGCAAGCACCCGTTGCAGCTCTATTCGCTGGCGACGCCGAACGGCGTCAAGGTGACGATCATGCTGGAGGAACTGCTGGCGCTTGGCCACAAGGGCGCCGAATACGACGCCTGGCTGATCAGGATCAACGATGGCGACCAGTTCGGCAGCGGCTTCGTCGAGGTCAATCCGAACTCCAAGATCCCCGCACTGATGGACCGCAGCGGCGCCACGCCCATCCGCGTCTTCGAGTCCGGTTCGATCCTCACCTATCTCGCCGAAAAGTTCGGCGAGTTCCTGCCGACCGACCAGCCGGCGCGCGCCGAGACCCTGTCCTGGCTGTTCTGGCAGATGGGCTCTGCCCCTTATCTCGGCGGCGGCTTCGGTCATTTCTATGCGTACGCGCCGACCAAGATCGAATACGCCATCGACCGCTTTGCCATGGAAACCAAGCGCCAGCTCGACGTGCTCGACCGCCGCCTGGCCGAAACCGAATATCTTTCCGGCGCCGGCTACTCGATCGCCGACATGGCGGTCTGGCCCTGGTATGGCGGACTGGCGCTCGGCCGCATGTACAATGATTCCGGCGAGTTCCTTTCGGTGCAGGATTACAAGAGCGTGCAGCGGTGGGCGAAGGCGATCGACGAGCGCCCCGCGGTCAAGCGCGGACGCATGGTCAACCGCGCCTTCGGCGAACCCGCGATGCAGCTGCACGAACGCCACGACGCCAGCGATTTCGACACGAACACGCAGGACAAGCTCGCGGCTGAGTGAGCTGCGAGGGCGGGCAGCGGCGCTGCCCGCCCTCCGTTTGATTTTGCGAAAGCGTCGATGACGGCAACGTCTCACCTGGAGGCGTGGACATCACGCCGATCCGCTCCGCGCCGTTCAAGACGGCAATGCGTCTTCTTCTATCATCGTCCGACGTCAACAGCGGTCCTCTCACACAGGCCCCATAGAAATCTGTTGCGCAAATGCCGGCCGGGGCGCAACGTGTTGCCAGAAGATCGATGCAAGGGAGCAAATCGATCCTGCGGCGCGGCGTCCTTGTCGCGCAGAGTATGCCTAGGGTTGCCGCGGCGTCCTTTTTTGGCGCGAGCACGCGGCCTTGGTTTGGTCGGGGGAACAAATGACGCTCACGCTGATCGGGGCCGGCTTCGGGCGCACCGGTACATGGTCGACCTTCGTCGCGCTGAACAGGCTCGGCCTGCCCTGCTACCACATGCAGGAAGTGATCCTGAACAAGGCCAACAAGGGCCATCTCGATTTCTGGCGCAAGGTGGCCAACAGCCCGCCCGGCACGCAGCAGGACTGGAGCCGGGTATTCGGCAATTACAAGGCGACGGTCGACAATCCAGGCTGCTGCGTGTGGCGCGAACTGATGGCCGCCTATCCCGACGCCAAGGTGCTGCTCACCTTGCACCCGCGCGGCGCGGAAGCCTGGTACGAGAGCACCATCGACACGATCTACTTCACCGAGAATGTCTGGCAGTTCAAGATCCTGGAATGGCTGACGCCGTTCGGCCGGAAATTCGGCGACATGTCACGCAGGCTGATCTGGGGCCGCACGCTAGCCGGCGTCATGGGCAACCGCGCCAAGGCCGTGGAGCGCTACAACGCATATGTCGAGGAAGTGAAGGCGGCGGTGCCGCCGGAAAAGCTGCTGGTGTTCAAGGTCAGCGAAGGCTGGGCCCCGCTCTGCCACTTCCTCGACGTGGCGCAACCGAACGAGCCCTTCCCCAATCTCAACGACCGCGAGGCCATCAAGAAGATCATCGCCGACATCATCAAGGGCTCCTACATCATGCTGGCGCTAAGCGTGGCGGCCGTTATCGCGGTGATCGCGGCGCTATGGTGGTGGCTGGGGTAGTTGGGCGCCGTTCGTCGATCCCTCGGTGCAGCGGGAGCGAAGCGACGAAGGCTTTGCGATCCAGGCCACGCGATTGCGAAAAAGCGCTGCGGTCAAAACAAGGGCGTCGTTGTCGATACCGCCAAGCAGGCTGAATCGCGCGATCACCGCGTTAATTGGTGCCGCCGTCCGAGGACCGTCGTACCCGAATCTCGATACGCCGGCGTTCCCGAACATCGCCAACGTGGCTGCCATCGGCGATAATGTCTCCCGGCATTACGAGCTGTGCCGCTGACAACGGAATGATCTTCACACTGCCCAGCCGTCCCGTCTGGATCAGCGCGTTCGCTACCGCGATAGCGCGCGAGAGCCCCAGCCCCGCATTGTCGGCCGGGGTCAAATCGCTGATAGCGCTGGCTCCGTTCATCGCCGAGATCGCAACCGCATCGAGGTTGGACGGCTTGGCCGGATTGATTTTCTGCTCATCCGTGTGACCGACGATCTCGACGACATCGACTTTGTAGCGTGTCAGCAAAGACAGAACGTCGTCCGTGACCTTGGTCTGCAAACGAGCCCGGAACGCGTCGGTGAGAGCAGCGCTGCCACGTTCAAATGTATAGCCGTCGTCGCTCAACGTTATCATCGGCGGCCACTGCATCGACGATTCAGCGTCCGCGCTCCTGTCGTTGGAGGCCGAGAGCGTCTTTTCAAGTCGGTCCAGCAGACGGGGGTCGGCGGCTTTGGCTTCGCTGATTTCGAGCAGCAATTTCCGCAGCGTCGGATCTGACGTCGGCGCGGCATCGATGCCCTTTTCCGTAAGCCCGTCGATCACCGCTTTGGCCGCAACGAGCTCGGTCCAGTTGGCTGGCGGCAAAGGAAGCGCCGCTTTTGGAAACAGCGCCTGCAGGCGCGCCAGTTCGGCACGCATGTCGGCAAGCTGGCCCACCGTGATGTCCAGGTTCGCGGAGGCCTGCAGCTCGGCGATCCTCTCATCTTTTCGCTGTGCGATGCTGGCCGAGACCAGAAGGAGGCAGAAAAGCAGAAGGAGGAGAAGCTCGGCCATTGTGAGCCCAAGCACCACGCCTCGGCGATGGCCGCGTTCCCCTTCGGCGATAAGCGAGGAAGGCATCTTCATCGACATCGTCCCACACTGACCATGCAACGCGCTTTAGCCGCCACGCCAGAGCCGTCTGAATAGACCCTGCCGCGTCGGCGCTCGATCATAACCCTCAAATGTCGCCGCAAGTTTGTCGAGCACATCGCTGGCCCGAAGCGCTTCCGCCGTGGACTGTTCCAGCCCGCGCCGAAGCTCCGCCACATCGCCAAGACGGGAAGAGAAATCGCTCATGGCGGTTTCGATCGCCCGCTGCAAACCGGCCACGACCGGCTCCAGCCGAACCTCGATGACCTTGTCGGGTGTCGACATGCCAGCGAGCTTGTCGGCCATCATCTGTGTCGCGGTCGCAATCTGCGTGCTGGCGCTGGTCAGGATGGCGTTGATATCGTGAACTGCCTTGGCTGTCTGGTCGATGCCGCCCCGCAGCTCCTTGGTGTCTATTCCGCTCTGCATCGCCAGCGAGGATGCCCTGATGTGCTCGGAAGCTTCCTTGGCGAGCAGGTCCAGAGACTGGACCAGGGATTTCGCCGAGGTTTCCACTTGCGTTCGTATCTCGTGATAGCCCTCTTGCAGCATCTGCTGGTTGGAGCGTTGGAAATGGTTCATCTCGCTCAGGATGCCATCGAGTTCCCGGCGCACCTTGCGGGATGCTTCTGCGAGCTCGAGACGTGACACGCGTTCCACTTCCATGGGGTCGCGTCGGAGCTGATTGAAGACGATGCGAAATGCAATGCCGGCGATGGTGGAGGCAACCGCGATGCCGAAATTGCGCACGATCTCGTCGACTGCGCCACCGCCTCCATACTGGTAAAGCGAAACGGCGAGGCTGGTGAGCGTGAAGATGAAGCCCATATAGTAGAAGTTGTCCCCGGTTTGGTCGTCGCGCAGCCGGAGCCCGCGCGCGATCATGATCATCGCCGCGTAGCCCATCATCAGCGCGATCGGCACGAAGGTAACGACGAATGCCGACACGGAAAGCGATTTGGCCACGACTATGTAGGCGGCGCCCAGGCCGGTAAAAACGATAAAGACCAGTGGCGCCGCAGCGTCCAACTGCCGGCTGGCCACGCGCGGCCGCCTCACCCTTCAACTCCTTGCAACGACTTGGCAGAGCTGAAAACGCCGTGATTGTAATCAATCCACTGCTGCCAGAATGCCATCAACGCGACGCTGTCGACGGGCGACTTCGCCCGGCGTATGAGCCAGATCGACACATCGCTGCCAGCGAGATCCGTAGCGAAGCGGTTTGCCGCGGGCGACTTTTTGAAGGCATCGAAATCTGTGGCGCCGCGGTAGTGAGAGAAGAATTCGGTATTCTCGAACATGTCCGAAACGACAATCAGCCGCGAGGGGACCGCACGCGTTTTCTGGGCGACCAGATGGCTGACGGCTATCGACTGAATGCCGGCCATGATCGGCGAGCTGTCGGCCTTGTTTGCCTCGACCGCTTTTTCAAGCGCAACCAGCAGCGGCTGGCCGAATCCCGCTTGCCAACGCTCTCGCGCCAGCGCCGCATTGCCGGTGAAAGCACTGAGGTCGCCGCCATTGCCGGGGTTGCACAGCGAGAAGAGTTCTTTCGTATAGGGTACCGCTGATGTAAGGGCCCTGATCTCGAACAAGCCACCGCGCTGGATGCCGGAGGCGGTATCGCGCAGCAGGGTCTGGATGTTCAGTTTGGTGACGTCAGCGATTGCATCCGTGGTATCGATCAGGATGATGGTTTGCGACGCAGCTCCGACGACCGGGCAAAGCCGATCGTCAAGTTCGACGAGTTGCGAGCGCGCCGAGACATAGACGTAGGTAAAGCCTATCGCGGCGGCAATGAGGCCGAGCGCGAATAGAATAATCCAGCCCCAGTTGACAAGGTGGGAAGGCGAGCGCCGGGACCGTCGACCGCTCATTGGGCTTCAGGCACCAGCACATCCAGTTCGCGATACTGCTTCAACGCAGCCTCGAACTGTTCACCCAAGGCGACCAGCATCTTGTCGAGGTCGCCTTGCGCATCCTTGATGGAAGCTTGCAATTCGTCGCTGTTCCATTCCCCGTCGCGGAAATACTGGACGCCGATGCGGCCGAGTTGGTATGGCCGCGAAAAGCGCTCCGGCGCGGGTGTCGTGCGTACAGCGATATTGGCGTCCCTGTAGATTCGGAACAGGCTGTTTGCCGCACGTTCAAGCTGAGCTTGGTGGGCGTCGAACAGCCCAACCAACCGAGAGCGATGGGCCACGATCGCATCGTGTTCTGTCCGCTGCTTGCTGAGGTCGGCGCGCGCATCGGCGAGTTCGTCCTCATAACCACTGCGAACATCGGAAAGCTCGCCGATCAGGCCTTGCCGCTTGTTTCGATAATTTGCCCGCGCCTCGTCAAGCCGGTGATCAACCGTGGCGTAGCCTGGATAAGTGTCACGCATGCTGAGCCCATCGATCAGGGCAAAGAGTGAAAACATCACACCGAGGAAGAAGAGTATCCAGGAGCGAAATTCGTTCAGCGCGAATGGCGCGCTTAGCAAGCGTCGCATCACCTCGTCGCCATTGGTCGCGATCGTTCCGGCAACCTCGCGGTAATGCGCCAGACCAAGATTGATGGCAATCGCTGCGCCGATATAGGCCGCGATGGCGAGAATGCCGACAAACTTACGGAAAATCGAGCGATGCGCGATCTCGCGCACGCCATAGAGGGCGAACATCAGCGCGACGCCGACATTGAGAATCGCGAAGATCAGCGCCTCGACGATGCCGCCGACCAGCCCGAGCTCGTTTCGCTTTGCAAGCAGTTCGCCATTGATGACGAGCTCTGCCATCACCAGCGCCACCACAAAGAGCCATTTCAACGTCGTACCGATGGCGGTGGTCTTCTTGCAGGGCCGGCGAAGCCCGTTCTGATCCTTGAAATCACGATGCCAGGACTCTGCCTCCTTCAGATCGCGACGCAGCCCATGCAGATCATCGATTCCCATCTGCAATTCGGCTTTCAAGTCGGAGAGACCAGCCGTGGATGCCGCTTTTATATTGGCAAAGCGCGATTCAAAGTCGAGGTCGATGAGACGCTGCCTGAACCCCGCAAGTTGGTTCTCCAGATGATCGTGGGATTGTTTCTGGGCGGCTCCGACCAATTCGATGATATCGTTTTCAACGGCATCGTAAGGTAGGTCATCGCTTTGAGGCAGATTCTCCCTGCCCCGCTTCTCGCCTTTCTCCGCAAGCCGCATATCCGTTGCAATGCGCTGGACGTCAATGTCGGGGAATGACTCTGTCGTCGGCCTATAGGCATGCGGCGGCCGCAACAGCCGTTGCTTGAGCTTTTCCAGTGACCCGAACATTCCACCCCACGTACACTCTTCCGACCACCCGTACCGAGGCTAGCGGTAAGCTTCGGATTCTTCAACGAGTTTCGCCCAATCGAAAGTGGAGCTTTTGCGGACGCAAAAGCTCGGCAATTCCATCAGAATGACTGTCTACTGCTAGGGAGCCGTATTTTACTCTGCGCCGTATACTGTATGGTCGCTGTCGCCGAAGGGCGGAGAAAAAGAGAGCGGGCATTCTGCTTCGCCAAACGCCGCCCCTCACCGCAACTCCACCCACACCGGCGCGTGGTCGCTGGCGCCGTCCTCACCGCGCACGTCGCGGTCGATGCCGGCAGCCTTGAGTTTGCGGGCGAGCTTCTTCGACAGGAGGATATGGTCGAGCCGCAAGCCCGCATCGCGCGGCCAGCGGTTCCGCCGGTAATCCCAGAAGGTATAGAGCGTCTCTTTGGGGTAGACCTTGCGCAGTGCGTCCGTCCAGCCTTGCTCGATGAGCGCGGCAAAGGCTGCCCGGCTTTCCGGCTGTACCAGCGCGTTATCGTCATAGGAGCGTGTGGCATAGATATCGCGCGGCTCGGGCACGATGTTGTAGTCGCCCGCCAGCACCACCGGCAGGCCGGTGTCGAGCAGTTGTGCCGCATGCGCGGCGAACCTGTCATGCCAGGCGAGCTTGTACTGAAATTTCGGCCCCGGCTGCGGGTTGCCGTTCGGCGCGTACAGGCAGCCGATGACGATTCCGTTCACCGCCGCCTCGATGTAGCGGCTCTGCCTGTCGGTATCGTCGCCGGGCAGCACATCGCGCGTCAGCACCGGCTCGGCGCCCCGCGCCAGTATGGCGACGCCGTTCCAGGTCGGCTCCCCCTTCCACACCGCGCCGTAGCCGGCATCGGCCAGGGCAGTGCGCGGAAACTGCATATCGCGCGCCTTCAACTCCTGCAGGCAGACGACATCGGGTCTTGCCGCCGCCAGCCAGGTCAGCAGATTCTTCAGTCGGCTGTTGACGTTATTGATGTTGAAGGAGGCGATTTTCATCGGCGGGTCAAGAGACGAGCTTGCCCGTCCAAGCCTTCACCGTTTCGGCCAGCGTCTTCAGATGATCGGCGGTCGAAAACCCCGAGATGCTCTTGCGCGGCTTCAGATCGTGATCGCCATCCTCCAACCATACGATCTCGATGCTGTCGGAGAGCCCATAGCCGGCAACCTCGTCGGGCGTGCCGAACTCGTCGCGCGTGCCCTGGAAGATCAGCGTCGGTATCGTCAACCCGGCCAGATGCTTGGTCCGCAACTGCTCGGGCTTGCCGGGCGGGTGGAAGGGATAGCCGAGGCAAAGCAGGCCCGAGATTTCGCCCCTGGCAAACATCTCGTCCGCCACCATCGAGGCGACGCGACCGCCCATCGATTTGCCGCCGATGATCAACGTCCCGGTCACGCCCCTCGCCCTGAGGTCGGCGATCGCCTTGATGTATTCCGGGTTCACTGTCTCGGCGCGCGGCGGCGGCTTGCGGTGGCCATAGCGGCGGGACGCCATATAGTGGAACTCGAACCGCGCGACCTGAAAGCCTACTGCCGCCAGCGCCTTGGCGGTGGCGGTCATCGAAGGAGAATCCATCGACGCGCCGGCGCCATGCGCGAGCAGGATGGTGACGGGAGCTGTGTCGTCGCCGTCGAAGAGGAAGGTGGTCATGGAATAGGGCTCCCGTGGCTCGGCGTTGGTGACCCCTTCTCCCCTTGTGGGACCCGAAGGGCGGGCGAGACCGTTGGCTCGCCCCGGGGGTGGTCTCGCGAAGCTCGGCCGGATCACGGGTGTTCCAGGAAACGCAAACGCCTCATTCCGACACGCACCCCTCAACCGTCTCGGCGCTGCGCGCCGATCCACCTTCTCCCAAAACGGGAGAAGGAAAGAGCTTTACCCCGCCGATTTCGCCAGCTGCATGTCCACGAACTGCACGCCCTTGGCCGCAACTCCAGCCCACTCCGACTCCGCGTCGAGCTCCAGATACCGCGCCCACAGCCGCCGCGCTTCCAGCAAATTGCCGGCGTCGAATTCGAGCCGGGCGAGATTGAAAACCGGATCGGCGTAATTGCCGTCGAGCGCGATCGCCTTCCACAAGTGCCTTCGCGCCGACGCCGTCTTGCCCTCCTCGCTCATCAGCCCGGCGAGATTGAACCAGGCCTCGACGAAAGCCGGATCGAGCTTGATCGCGCGCGCATAGTCATGGGCCGCTTCCGCCGGGTGGCCGCCGGCGCGCAGGCAGTTGGCGCGGTTGAAGGCGGCGATCGCGTCGCCTGGATCGATGGCAAGGCAGCGCTGGTAGAGCGCGGCGGCACCATCATGGTCGCCGCCCTCCTCCGCCGCTTCGGCCTCGGCGAACAGCTCTTCCAGCGGATCGTCGTCGGAGGCGCCGAGATCGAACAGCAATTGCCCGTCGAGCTCGCTCTCGCCGCCATCCAGATAGATCGCATCGGGCCGCCCGGATGCCGAGCCGACCGCGAGCGACTTGGCGGTGAGCGAAGCCACCGGGCCGGAACGATGCACCGAGCGCGCGATCGCGCCCCATGTCGCGCCGCCGGCGACCAGCCCGGCATATTTGCGCGCCAGGATCAGGTCGCGGAAGGAATAGGGTTCCGAGTCATGTTCGAAGGCATCGAACAGCGACAAGAGATCGAGGTCGGCGCCGGATAGCTGCGACTGATCGATCAGCGATTGCCGCGACAGCGAGGAGGCCTCAGGCGCCTTCATCAGTCCGAGCAGGCGCAGAAAACCGTTCTCGCTGAGCAATGTGCGCCCGGCGCCGCGCTCGGCGGCGACGCGGCGTTCGACCTCGACATCGCCGGTCTTCGTGAGCCCGGCTTTGACCAGCCCGGCCTTGAGCAGCAGACCGCGACCGAACACGACATGCGTGGTGCGCCGGATGACACCGCGCCTGAGTTCGCCATGCTGGCGCGCGACCTCGCGCGCCGCCAGCCTGAGCGGAAACGCCGCCAGCGCGCCGATCGTGCCGAATATGGCGCCGGCTGGTGCCGTCACTTCTTGCTCTTGCCGACCGCCTTCAGCAGGTTGGCTTTCAGCGGATTTTCAGCAGCGCCGCCCGCGGCCGCCTTGGCCTTGGCGGCGGGCTTCTCGTCGGCCTTGCTCTTCGACTTGGCCGGCGGCTTCGACTGCGACTGCGACAGGCTCGCCTTCAGCGCATCCATCAAATTGATGACGTTGCCGCGCTCGGGTGCCGCCGCGATGATAGGCTTGTGGCCCTTCAGCTTCTCGCGGATCATGGCCATCAGCGCGATCTCGTAGCGGTCCTCGTAGTTCTTCGGATCGAAGGTGGTTTCCTTCTGCTTGATCAGCGCTTCGGCCAGTTGCAGCATTTCAGGATCCGGGTTGCCCGCAGGGATGTTGCCGAAATATTCAGCCGTGCCGCGCACTTCGTTCGGGTTCCTCAACGTACACACGAACATGCCGTTTTCGCGCGCGCCGATCGTCACCACGCGCTCGCGGCTGGACAGGACCAGCCGGGCGATCGCCAGCTTGCCGGATTTGCGCATGGCTTCGCGCAGCACGGCGAAAGTCTCCTCCGCCATCGCGCCGTCCGGCGCCATGTAATAGGGCGCATCCTGGTAGATGACGTCGACCTCGTCCTCGTCGACGAAGGCCTCGATGTTCATCGTGTGGTTGGATTCGATGCGCACCGCGTCGAGGTCGCTATCGTCGATGATGATGTACTGCTTGTCCTCGTACTCGTAGCCCTTGACCAGGTCCGAACGCTCGACCAATCCGAGCTCCGGATCGACCGGCTTCATGTTGATGCGGTTGTGGGTCTTCTTGTGCAACTGGTTGAACGAGATGCGCTCGCTGGCGCTGGTGGCGGGGTATAGCCGCACTGGACAGCTCACCAGACTGAGCTTGAGGTAACCTTTCCAACTTGCCCTGGGCGCCATGATGAACTCCTACGCGGCCATGCACTGAAACTTTTCGCAGCGCTTTCGTCCGAAGGACGAACAAGGCTGCGCAAATCCTACACCGACCCCGCACATTACCGGCAAATCCTGACGAAATGTTTTAGGACGCCGAAAGGGCCGCGAGTAGAGAATAATTCAAATTGTCAAAAGCGTCGATGGACTTGGGTTTCCTCGCCCCCGCGAAGCGGGGGAGAGGAAACCAATTTATTTGAACGTGGGCAAATCCCGAGCAAACTCGTCGATCTCAGCCCACGGATCGCCCGACGTTTCCAAGAGTCCCGGCAGCGACGCATAGTTCAGGTCCTGCGGCGCGTCGATCGTCTCCAGATCCGCCCAGCTCACCGGTGTCGAGGCCGGCAGGTTGGTGCGGGCGCGCAGCGAATAGGGTGCGGCGGAGGTGTGGCCGCGCGCGTTGCGGTGATAGTCGATGAAGATGCGCTTCTTGCGGTTGTCTTTGCCCATTGTGGTGGTGAAGGTGTCCGGCGCGCTTGCCGCCAGATGCGCGGAAATAGCGCTGGTCGCCTGGTGCAGCGTCTTCCAGTTCTGCCTGGCCGTCACCGGCACGGTGATATGGATGCCCTTGCCGCCCGAGGTTTTGGCGAAGGGCACCAGCCCCAGCTCCTCCAGTTCGCCCTTGATGTGCACGGCGGCCTCCACCACTTCGCGCCAGGAGATCCCTTCGCCCGGATCGAGATCGAAGACAATCTGGTCGGGCCTGTCGAGGCTGGTGCGATGCGTGCCCCAGGTGTGGAACTCGACCACGCCGAACTGCGCCAGCGCCAGATAGCCCTTCGCGCCCTCGACCGAGAGGTAGGATTTGGTCTCACCCTCGGAATTGGTCGCCTCGAAGGTGGCAACCGAAGGCGGCATGCCGGTGAAGGCATGGAGCTGGAAGAAGCAGTCCTTCGGCAGGCCGGTCGGGCAGCGCACCAGCGACACTGGACGCCCTAGAATATGCGGCAGCATGAAATCCCCGACCAGCGCGTAGTAGACGGCGATGTCGAGCTTGGTGGGCCCGGTCTTGCCGAACAGGCGCCTGGTCGGGTTGGTTACCCAGATCGTGGCGAGGTCAGCCTCCGCGATCAGCCGCTTGCGCTTGGCCGAAACCGGCGTCGACAGGCCGACATCCCTGAGGCCGCGAAACACCGCATGGCGCAGAGCATTGTCCGCCGTGCGGTTGGCGTAATGGATATGGGCTGAAAACAGCGGCTTCACCCAATGCATCTCGCGCATGATTTCGCGCGGCGCGCCTTCGGGCGCCATGGCGCCTGATGTGAGCGGCTCCAGCCGGGCCAGAAGATCGGCCGCGGTCTCGGCGTCGAAGCCGGTGCCGACCTTGCCGCGATAGTGAAGCTCGCCGTCCTCGAATTCGGCAAGGCCAAGCGCCGCCAGCCCCTCGGCTGCATCCGAAACCGTGTAGCCGGCGATGACGAAATCGCCGGTTTGCAGCGCCTTGGTCTTGGTCCAGCTCTTCGTGCGGCCGCTCTGGTAGGCCGCGGTTGCGCGCTTGGAGACGACGCCTTCCAGGCCAAGCTCCGAGGCCTGGTCGTAAAGCCCCTGCCCGTCGCCGCCCACGTGATCGCTGTACTGGATCGCGGAGTTGGCGCGCAGGCCGGCGAGCAGTTCGGCCAGCAGCGCCTTGCGCCTTTCCAGCGGCGCCTTGCGCAAATCCCAGCCGTCGAGATGCAGGAGATCGAAGGCGTAGAAATGCAGCTTGCTGCCGGCGCCCTCCGCCAGCGCGTCCTGCAGAAGCGCGAAGCGGGAAATGCCCTTGCCGTCGAGCACGACGATCTCGCCGTCGATGATGGCCTCCCGGCACGGCAGCTTGGCGAAGGCATGCGGCAGATCGCCATAACGCTTGGTCCAGTCGATGCCGCCGCGGGTGATCAGCCTGACCTCGCCACCTGTCAGATGCGCCATGGTGCGGTAGCCGTCGAACTTGATCTCATGCAGCCAGGACTCGCCGGTGCGGTCGCAAGGATCGTCACCGCCCGGCGGTTTCGGCACCTGTGTCGCCAGCTGCGGCTCTATGCGGGCGGCGGGAGAGGCCTTGACCGCGCCGGACAAGGCGCCGGGCTTCAGCGTGCCGGGCCTTGGCGCAGCCTTGGCCGGCGGCGGCGCCACCAGCTCCTCGATACGGCGGCCGGATTTCACGCTCTCCGGCCGCTCTTCGAGGATGTCGAGCGTGGGATTGGAAGCGAGATCGCGCTCCTTGAACAGAAGCCAATTCTTCTTGCCCTCCTCTTCGCCGGGCTTCGGCTTCAGCCTGGTCAACATCCAGCCGCCATTGAGCTTTTTCCCGGCCAGCCGGAACTTGAAGGCGCCGGTGCGCAAGCTCTTCTCGACATCCTCCATCGGCGCCCAGCTGCCCGTGTCCCAGACGATCATCGGCCCGCCGCCATACTCGCCTTCGGGAATGACGCCCTCGAAGTCGATATATTCGAGCGGATGGTCCTCGGTCTCGACCGCCAGCCTTTTGTCGGCCGGATTGAGCGAGGGTCCGCGCGGCACCGCCCAGCTCTTCAGCACGCCGCCGACCTCCAGGCGCAGATCGTAGTGGTCCGCCGTGGCATGGTGCTTGTGGACGACGAAGCGGTTGCCCTCCTCGGCGATCAACCCACCCGCCGGTTCCGGCGTCTTCGAGAATTCGCGTTTGGCGCGGTAAGGTTTGAGCTTGGAGGGCGTCGTCATGGCATCGACCGTCGCAAGCCAGCCAATTGCAACAACAGAGCGCCATGCCTGCTCGAACGGTCCGATGCGGCATGTATCAGGGTGACTAGCCGAAACGTCGCTGCCAACCAGTCACCACGCTCAATCGTCGGCCGCCGGCGTCAGTTCGAGCTCAGCGGGCGACAGGCCCTGCCGCAGCTGGCTCAAGCGGAATTCGTCGACCCAGTAGGCCTCGCCATCGACCAGCACGCGCGCCCTATAGGTGCCGCCTGAAAAACTCTGCGCGGTGATGTAGACCTTGTGGCGGTCGAGCGCCTTGCGCACCGCGGCACGCTTGGAGTTCTGGCTGTTCACGGCACTGGACATGCGCTTCGCCCTCGGTCGCCCTGACACGGAACTCGACCGCTCTTCGCGGTCCGGCGACTGGCCCCAAGGATGGCGGAGAGCGGCGCGGGTGTCAATTTCCTCGCCGCGGCGGCTTCCCTGCAAGACGCAAGCATAGCCGACGGCATCGGCTCGATTATGTCCGCGAACCTGTGGGCTGGAACAATATGACATCTTGTTTGGCATATGCGCCGAGGCGGCTCGGCGCTTCTGCTTTCCGCATTGTTAACCTCGGCGCGCCTAGGAATAGGGCGGGCTCCGGCCGCGGCGCCAATGCGTCAGAGCGGCGCGGGGATGGCGCGGCCATCCAGGAGAACAAGGTTCATGACCGCTTCCGTGCGAAGCAATGACTGTGAAGTGGCTGTTGTCGGCGCCGGACCTTTCGGACTTGGCGTCGCCACGGCGCTCAGGGCAGCTGATGTAGACGTGCTTGCCTTTGGCAGCCCGATGGGCTTTTGGCGCGAGAACATGCCTCGGGGCATGCGGCTTCGCTCGCCCTGGCGCGCAACCTTTATCGGCAACCCGAACGGCCCGCTCTCCCTCGATTCCTACGCCAGCGGCCAGCGCGTCCAATTGCGCGAGCCATTACTGCGGCAAGATTTCGTCGACTATGGAATGTGGGTTCAGGCTCAGGCGGTTCCGGATCTCGACACGCGCATGGTGAGCCGTGTCGAACGGACCAATGCGGGATTCCGGCTGATCCTTGCCGACGGCGATGCGGTTCGCGCCGGCCGCGTCGTCGTCGCCATGGGCCTGAAGAACCAGGAACTGGTGCCCGCCGCCTTCACCGGCCTGCCCTCCGAACTGGTCAGCCACACCAGCGCGCACATTGGATTCGAAGCCTTTGCCGGCAAGCATGTCGCCGTTGTCGGACGCGGACAGAGCGCCTGCGAATCCGCCGTCCTGCTGAGAAAGGCGGGAGCCGACGTCGAACTCGTCTGCCGGGGCGACATCCATTGGCTGGGCGCGCCGTCCAGCAGCCGGGGCCGCAATGTGCTCGGCGCCGCCGAGGAACTCCTGGCGTCGCCCTCGCGCGTCGGCCCGTTCCCGCTGTCCTGGCTGATCGAGGCGCCGGGTCTCGTGCATGGTTTGCCGGCGGCGGCGCGACGCTGGGTCAATGCGCGTGGCCTCAGGGCCGGCGCGTCAGGCTGGCTGCGGCCGGACTTCGGCGGCATCAAGGTCAAGGCCGGCCGCGTGATCGTCGGCGCCTCCGCCAGCAACTCCGGACTAGACTTGCGGTTCGAGAACGGCTCGACCGCTTACGATCACGTCCTGCTCGCGACCGGCTATCGCATAGACATCGGCAAGCTCGGGCTCTTCGCCCCCGATTTCCTCGATGCGATCGCCTGCCGCGACGGATCGCCTGTCCTTTCCACGGGACTGGAATCGAACATTCCCGGCCTGCATTTTGTCGGCGCCAGCGCGGTCGCGAGTTTTGGCCCGTTGATGCGTTTCACCGCCGCCACCCCGTATGCGGCGCAGGCCGTCACCCGTTTCATACGCACTGCCAGAAGCAAGGGGCAGAACGCACGGCGCTCCACCGTGAGACTGGGCGAAGCCTCGGTTCCCGCCGGCCCGAAGCCGCGTTGAGCATCGCGGGCCCCGCCATGTATCAGCGCGATCAGGCGGGGCTCTCGCCTGTCAAAGCGGAAGAGCTGGGCAACCGGCCGTGCCGGACAGCATGTGAGGATGTAGGCTTGGCGACGTCAGGCGCAGTGTTTCTTGGGGGCGCGCACGGCACGCTTGCCCTGGCGCGCAGCCTCGGCGCGCAAAAAGTGCCCCTCACCTACATCACCAATGATTCGCCGCTGCCGGGCTGGTCGCGATTTGTCGGAGCCACCATCCGCTGGCCCGGCCCAAACGATGAGCGGGCACTGCCGTTTCTGCTGGAAGCGGCGCCTAAACACCGGCTGGAGGGATGCCTCCTGATCCCGGCCGCCGATCCAGAGGTTCGCCTGGTCTCGGAAAACCTCGCCGCCCTGTCGGCGATCTATAAGATCTTGCTGCCTTCCTGGGATGCGTTGCAGTGGGTCTGCGACAAGCCTCTCCTCTACAGGCGGGCAACCGAGTTGCGGCTGTCCATTCCAAGGACCTATGACATCGCATCCATGGCGCAGGCCTCATCCCTGGACATGGTTTTTCCGGTCGTTCTCAAGCCTCACATGGGCGGCGGCAACACCCGCATCGCCAGGGCCAAGGTCGTCCAGGCCGACGACAGGGCCTCGTTTCTTGCCGCCTATCGCGACGCGGCCGAACAGGTCGGCGGCCAAAACGTCGTCGTGCAGGAGCGCGTGCCGGGCGGGGGAGAAAGCCAATTCTCTTACGCCGCGCTCTGGAACGAGGGCAAGCCGATCGCGGAGTTCACCGCGCGCCGCTCGCGGCAGTATCCGGTCGACTTCGGCTATACCAGCACCTTCGTCGAGATCGTCGACGAGCCCCGCGCCGTCGCTGCCGCGCGCACATTGCTGTCGTCGATCGGCCATAGCGGCCTGGTCGAGGTCGAATTCAAGCACGATTGTCGCGACGGCACGCTCAAGCTTCTCGACGTCAATCCGCGCCCCTGGTCGTGGTTCGGACTTTGCGCGCCTGCCGGCGTCGACCTGGGCGCGATGCTGTGGGAGACAGTGAACGGCCGGGCCACCGCAGCCGCTACCGCTCGCCCGGGAACGGCATGGATGTATCTGGCCCGCGACGCTGTTTCATCCGTGACGCTGATGCTGGGCGGCAGGCTTGGCATCGCGGCCTATGTCAACTCCTTCGCGACGGTTCGATCCTGGGCGGCGTTCGCCTCAAACGATCTGCTGCCGGGGCTGATCGAACTGCCGCTGACGGCATGGCGGGTGCTGACGAAACGGCTGCTGAACCCGGCCGGCCGCCGGCCCTGACAAAATCGCCCTTTATGATGGCCGGTAGTCGAAGATCGCGTAATCGATGGTCCGCACCGCGTCGAGGAAACGCGGCATGGGCGGCGTCACGCGTTGGTGGAAAGACCCGGCATCGTGGATGGCGGGCTTCGCCCATTCGATGGCCCTGTGGCTCGAACTGCCGTAAACGACGAGGCAGGGCCGCGGGTGCCGTTCCAGCGACGACATGAGATTGCCCAGCACGATTTCGAACACGTCCCTGGAAAAGGGATTGTAGAAATAGACCAGCAGCGGCGTCGGCGGGAACTCATACGTCGCGGCATCCGCTTCGATAACTGCAATCTGGCGGCATTTCTGGGCCGGGCTCTTGTATCGCTCGATGTTGCGCCGGGCGATTGCGACGAGCTCCCGCGCGAACTCCACACCGACAATCGCGGCGAACGGGTAGTGCGAGGCCAGCAGGAGCGTGCGCGACTTGCCCGAACCGATATCGATGAAGGTGTAGTCTGCAAGATCGTCCGTCAGCCTGTCCATGATGAAGGCGAAGGATCTGGGCGACGTGCAGACGCATTCATTGCCCTGGTCCCGGTGCGGTCCGACGACATCGAGCGCGTCGAGCCGGATCGAACCCGCCGTGTCGACGCCATTGTCGCGATCCCACTGGCGCGCCAGCCGGTCGGCAACGAGATGGCGGATGTTGCGTGCGACGAAGCGGCCGCTGTCACCAAGGCCATGCCGTCGCACGAGCCGGAACGGTTCGAGGATTCCTTGCTGCCGGACGAACCGCAGCGCCCTCGCGATGCGTCCTCTCGACCGGTCCTGCAAATCGATGCTGTACGTTTTACGGTTCATTGCGGATCAGCTCGGTTGCCTGTCAGCGCAAGCGGCGCAGGCCGCGCACCAGGCCTTGGCCGGCCTTGAGCAGCCGCGGTTTGGAGCGAATGAAAAGCTCGATCCGGCAGCGCAGCGAAATGTAGGCGGTGGCGCCCCATCCCCGCAGTGTCATCGACTGGCACAGTTCCGCCAGCACCGAACTGGCGGCGCCGATGTGCTCCTTATAGCCCTGGCTGCCGACCGAAAGGTCGAAATAGTCGAACCCGTGCCCGCGCCCCCACATCATCAGCTTGCCAAATGTCGTCAGTCCCGGCGGGGCAATGGCATTCTGGTCGATCCCAAGCAACAGGGTATGGAGCGTGCCTTTCCTGACCAGTACATAGATGACGGCGAGCCAGGCTTCCCCTCCGCGCAATCCGAAGATGCGCACCGAGCCGTCGGAAAGGCCATGCAGCGCGGCATCTCGGTAGAAGTCGACGACGGGCTCCTGCGTCAAAAGGTCGAAACGGCCGAGCTCGCGAAACCGCTTCAGTCGCAGTTCAAGGAGCGTGTCAAAGAGCGTTTCCGTCAGCGCCGGCGTGTCGGCCTCGACCAGGCTCAGGCCGCCGCGCTTTTCGAGGCGGCGGCAATGCTTGTGAAAGCTCTTGGCGAAGGAGGGCCTGCAGATGCGCTTGATAAGCGTTTCCGGTTCGCCGTGCAGGATTAGGCCGGAGGTGATCTGGAGGGAATCGTGCGCCGCCGAAAGCAGCGCCAGAGGATTGGCGACTCGTTGGATCTGTTGCGGGATTCCCAAGATATGGATGCGATCCGCCGGTGGCAGCACGGCGCGGACTGCCGCCCATGCGGCGTCGGCGCCTTGCCTGGTCCATGCCCTATCATCCGCCAGCAGCGGTGCCGAATAATCGCAGACGCCGCAGCTCAACCATTCGATCACGGAGTGGCCCAGCGCCCGGCGCCGCATCAGCGGCAAAAGCATGACCGGCGCGCCCGTGGCGGCGTCGTTGACCTCGACGACAAGCAGTTCCGCGCCTTTGGGCATCAGCCGTTTGGCGATCCCCTCGACCCACGCATAATGCTGATGCGCGGTGCACACGCCATCGGCCTGAAATCGCAGCCAGAGCGGCTTTACAGTGTCGAGGCTGGTGTGCAGCCGGGCTTTGAAGCGCGCGGCTGTACCGGCGCTGGCGGCAGTCGGGGACAATAACCCATCGGATAGATCCGTCTTGGGAGCCGTTCCCGTGGCTTGCCACATGCTTCTCCTGTCCTCCCGGCCGGCCATAAACATCGTCCACGCAAGCAGTGTAAACCCCGCCAACTCAGGACCGCTCCGGGCAGCCGTGCGTTGGAGCGCACGAAAGCCATGGTTGCGGACCAATGGCAGCGCTTGCGATACCCCCGCATCGTAAACCACGGCAAAGTTCGGTCAGGACCAGACCTTTGGCGCCATTATGTTCGTTGCTTTCGCCTACCGGCCGATGGCCGAACTAGTCGAACCTTTGCCCGCGTGCCCAGCTTGTCGACCTGCCATGAGGCCCGGTGAGACGTTGGGCACTTGCGCTCAGGTCGATCGCTAGCATCAAAGCATGAACGGTGCGTTGATGGACACTCAGAAATTGCACCGATCGGTCGTGCCACGTCGGGGCCATTCGTGAGACCACGCCGACGACAAACGGGGCCTTCCCGCCGCGTGCGTCCGTTACACCCTCACTGCCTCGCCTGCCACCGGTCTCTGCTACCGTTTTACCGGGGCGAACGGGACCGACCGCCGCCACCCGCCCAACCAGCTGTCGCGCTGCTGGTCCGGGTGCTCGATGTTCCATATGCGGTGACGTGCGAAATACCATGACGCCGCAAGGACGAAGATTTCGGAGACCGCGGAACCCAACAGCGACCACGGCGGAGGCGCGATTGCCAGCAGGATTGCGATCAGCGTCAGCCCGATTATTGCGCCACCGGTCGTGATGAACGCGACGGTCCGGAAATCACCGAGGACCTCAAGGATGATGCGAGGCATGACATAAAGCATGACCGGGATGAAATTCGCGATCACGAAAAGTCCGATGAATCCGACCGAGGCATCCTGGAGGGCCTGGGATTTTATCATCGGCAGGACGAATAGGATGGCACATCCATAGACGAGGCCACCGATCCCCATGACCAGCGACCAGATCTTCGCTTGCGCCCAGACACGGCTTGTTTCGTTGTTACGCATCAGCTTCGCCAGCTCCGGCTGCGTCATGTTGAAGAGAGCAAGGCTGATGATGCGTAGTGGGGCAAACAGCACGAGGACCGCCGCCAGCGGTGCGTAAGCGGCGGGTCCGGCAATGCCCGCGACCAGCAGGGCCAGGCATTGACCCTGGATGTTCGTGGTGGTCGCGCTGAACGCCGACCAGCGCAGCTGCGGCCAGAGCCTTGTATAGCGGCGGCGCGTCGGCATGCGGAAGCTGATGCGAGGTGTGCGGCGCGCCAGCCGAACCAGGACGACGATGCCGAGTAGATTTGCGGCCGCAAGCGCATAGAACACGGTTTGCAGCGCGTCCTTCGCCAACCACATGGTCAGTCCGGTCAGGATGATGCCGGTGATCGTGAAAGCGGCGTCGCTGATGGAGACGATCACCTGCTGGCGCCGAGCGAACAATGCCGTGCGCATGTGGCTGCGCAGCGACCATGCGCCGACGAAGCAGCCCGCGGCGATGCCGCTCGGATCGCCCAGCAGATGCATCAGGATCGCCGTGCCGACCGCCATCAGCAGCGACACTACCAAAGCCGCTGTTCCGAAGGCCACGTCATGGGCATCGACGCCGGCACTGTTGGTGCTCTTGCCCATCCATATCGAGGCGGGGACGGCAGTGAGCGAGCGGATGTACGACAGGCCGACGCCGCCCATCACCATGCCGATGGCGAAGAGACCGTAACCTTGCGCCGACAGTATGTGCAGCAGCGCGATGTTGAGGGCAAAGTGAAAGCCGCTCTGCATCGCCTCGCCGCCGACCATCAGCACGAGGCGTCGCAGCAGATGGACCGGGAATTTCACGGCCGGGTCTCCGCCTGGCGGGCGGTTGCCGGCCTGCCCGGCCTCGCCATCGTCACTTTCAGCTTGTCGGCGGCGATCGCCGCGATCGCGGCCGCTGCGACCGGTTCGCTGAAGACTGTCTCGTAGCGCGCACGGCCGGCGGCAATAAAACCGCGCCAGGCCTCGGGCCGCAGGATGATCGCCTGCAATTTCGCGGCAAGGGCGGCGGCGTTGTTCGGCGGAACATGCCAGCCGGTCTCCCCGTCGCTGACCACCTCGACCAGCCCGCCGATCGCCGATACCAGTGGCGGCCGACCATAGGCCATCGCCTCGATGGCGACGCGGCCCAGCGATTCCGGGCGCCGCGACGGAACGGTGACGATGTCGGCCCAGCGGTAGTGTTGCGAGGGGTCCGATATGAACGGCAGCACGCTGACGCGATCGGCCAATCCCATGGTGTTCACCAGCTCGGCCAAGGCCAGTTCGCGCTCGGTGCTTTCGAAAGCGCCGCCCACCAGCCGCACTTCTATGCGCGAGCGCAATTCCGGCGGCATCGAGGCGACCGCCTCGAGCAGCACCTCCTGGCCCTTGATCCTGTTGATGCGGCCGAGCAGCAGCACCCGCAACGGCCGGCTGCCGTCATAGTGCATCGGCTCGACCGCAGGCGGGCCGGCAACGCCATTATAGACCACATGCGTGCGTGAACGTCCGGCAATGCCGAAAGCGGCGCGCGTGGCGCGTGAATTGAAGATCAGGTCGGCATGGCTCCAGCGCATCAAGGCGACCAGGATCGTGCGCATGAAACCTTCGGGGATCTCGTGGATATGCAGGACAGCCTTGTGAGGCAGCAGGCGGGCGGCCAGCGCATAGTCGGCCACGATCGAGGTGTTGACATAGACCAGATCGCATTGCCTCAAACGTCGCCATGCCCGCCATAAGGCCAGCGGCAGGCGCGCCATCTCGACGGTCGCGAGGCGCAGGATGGCTTGGCGCCGCAACACCCAGAGCGGCTCGAAGACGATCCGGCTGGCATGCGGTTCGAGGATCTGCACGATCGGCCCGCTGCGCGGCAGCACGACTTCGATGTCGGCGGACGGAAACGCGGCGCGCAGGGCTGCGACGCTTTCCGCGAAGCTTCGGTCGGAGCCATAGAGTTCGTAGCCCTGATGAACGCAGGCAATCCGCATCTTAATATCCCGCCAGGTTCATACCCCATCCAGCATCGCGCGAGGCGGATGGCTGCCGAAGTCCAGGGGCAAGAATCATGCCCGGTCCGCTTTCCCAGGCGGTTAGGCCGAGGAACCCCAGCAACGCCTCGTTTCGATACAGATACGCCCGGAAAGTTGACCGATAATGAAACAACTCCGGCGTTTGGTAAGAATTTTTTACGACGTTCTGCGACAGTTGCTCCCACTCTTGCCCGGCTGGAAGTCGCAGGGTGGGTTCTGGTGCAATGAACATTCCGGAAAGTCCCGTCGGCCATGACATCAAAGCCCTCCATCCTGATCCTGGGAACGCGCGGCATACCCGCGGCCCACGGCGGTTTTGAAACCTTCGCCGAGAAGCTGGCGCTTTTCCTCGCCGGACGCGGCTGGAGGGTCGGCGTTTACTGCCAGGACGAAGTCGAGCGTGTCGAGCACAGGGTGCGCAGCGAAACTTGGCGCGGCATCGAACTCATCCACATCCAGGTCGCCTCGAAAGGTCCGCGCGCGACGCTGGAATTCGACTGGCAATGCGTGCGCGATGCCGTGCGGCGGCCCGGCGTGTGCCTCGTGCTGGGTTACAATGGCGCGCTTTTCCTGACCTGGCTCAGGCTGATGCGGCGCAAGATCATGACCAACATGGACGGCATCGAATGGCGCCGCCCCAAATGGGGCCTGTCGGCGCGAAGCTGGTTCTGGCTCAACGAATGGATCGGCGCCTGGACCTCGCATCGCCTCGTCGCCGATCATCCTGTCATCGCCGATCATTTGGCGACACGCCGGCCGCGCAGCGCGATCGTCACCATCCCCTATGGCGGCGATCCGGTGACGACGGCGCCGGAGGCACCGGTCAGGGCGCTCGGGCTCGAACCTGGAAAGTACCTGATCTCGATCGCACGCATCGAGCCCGACAACAACATCCTGCCGATCGTCGAGGCCTTTTGCAGCAAAAAGCGCGACATGAAGCTGGTGGTGCTTGGAACGCTCTCGGATGAAATCCCCTATCACGCCGCCATCCGCAAGGCCGCGAACGGCTCGGTGGTCCTGCCCGGGGCCATCTATGACCAGGCGACCGTGAAGGCGCTGCGGTACCACGCGCGCGCCTATATGCATGGCCACACGGTCGGCGGCACCAACCCGTCATTGGTCGAGGCGCTGGCGGCCGGCAACATGGTGATCGCCCACGACAATCCCTACAACAGGTGGACCGCGGGCGCCGCCGCCCTCTATTTCACCGATACCGGCACTTGCGCCGGCCGGATCGATCGGGCCATCGAAGACGACGCCCTGGTCGAGAGTTGCGGTGAGGCCGCCAGGGCGCGCGCCCGCGAAGCCTTCCGCTGGGAAGACGTGCTGCTGGCCTATGAGAATGAAGCCTTCCGGCTGCTCGGCGTCGTCGCCGGCGAGGCCGTTCCGGTCGACCATCCCTCGCACGCATGACGACGTGGTCGCGCCGGCGGGTTCTCGGAGCGGCGCTGTCCACGGCGGCGTTGTTCGCGCCGCTTTCTCCCGTGTCGTCCAGCCTGGCCGCCACCGGCGAATGGCGCTTCCGGCGCGGCGTCAACGCCTTCCCCTGGTTTTCGCTGACGCGCGAATTCCCCGCACCCCGTACCGACTACGACTGGCCTCCATTCCAGCAGCGGCCGGTCCCGACGGCGGCCGATCTGCGCAGGCTGCGCGCGACGGGTCTCGATTTCATCCGCCTGCCGGTCGATCCCGGCCCGTTCCTGGCCGGCGATGCCGGCACGCGCGGCCGTTTGCTGGCGATGCTCGATCGGGCCGTCACCGCCGCCCTCGACGCCGACCTCGGCATCATCGTCAACGTGCAGGCCAATAGCGCGACCCACTATTGGAATCCGCACCGCATGGTCTCCAGCACTGCCGCGCCCGCCTTCGATCTCTATCGGACGCTGATCGGCGAGCTTGCCGGCCGGCTGGCGCGGTTTCCATCGGGCAAGGTCGCGCTGGAGCCGGTCAACGAGCCGCAGCAATCCTGCGAGTCCAACGTCTGGTCGCAGGTCCAGTTCGCGCTCCTGACCGAAGCCAGGGCATCGTCCGTTACCCTGCCGCTGGTCGTGACCGGTGGCTGCGGCTCCATGGTGAGCGGGCTGACCGCGCTCGATCCGGCGCCGCTCTCGCGCTTCGAACCGATCCTGTTCACCTTCCACTTCTATGAGCCCTACCTGTTCAGCCACCAGGGCGCGCCGTGGATGAGCGAACCCGTCTACCGTTCGCTCAACAACGTGCCGTGGCCCGCCTCGGCCGGTTCGCTCGAGGCGACGCTAGCTTCGGTGCGGGCGCGCATGGCCGAGGACGCCGAAACCTCCGAAGCGGACAAGAAAGCCGCCTACGCGGAAACCGAGCGCGTGCTGAAGGTCTATTTTGACGCCCAGCCCGGCCGCTGGTTCATCGACAGATACCTTAGCCAGGCGCGCGATTGGGCGGATAGCCATGACATCGCGCCCGAACGCATCATCATGGGCGAGTTCGGCGCGCTGCGCACCGACGCCCGCTACGTCGCCGCGCCCGATCCCGACCGCGCCCGCTACATCGCCGACGTCAGGCAAAGCGCAGAGTCGTTCGGCTTTGCCTGGGCCTTCTGGGCCCTCTTCGACGGCATGGGCATGATGGACGACACCACGCGCGCCCTGGACCCGGCGATGATCGAGGCGCTTGGGCTGGAGATGCCGGGCTAGACGGCCTATCCCCGTTGCTTGTCCTTGCTTCCGTCAAGCGGAGGCAGCGATCGCCGAGGCGAAGTCGCGATATGGGCGCAGTGGGCGTCCGAGCAAGGCGGTCAGGCGCTCGACGTCGCCGGCCTCAGGCAGCATCCCGTTGGTCAAGAACCGCTCGCCCATCAGGCGCATGTCGTAGGCCATCCAGGCGGGCAAGAGCTGCTTGAGATTTTGCTCGAAGCCTTCGGTATTGTCGCCGCCGTAGTTGATCGGGCGGCCAAGCACCTCTGACCAGATTGCGGCGATATCCGTCCCGGTCAGTGTCTCCGGGCCGACGAGGTTGATTCGGTCGAGCGCAAGCGGCTCGGAAGACTGTTCGCGGCGCAGCAACTCGAGGGCGGCGATCTCGGCGATATCACGCACGTCGATCATGGCGAGCCCCTTGGCGCCGATCGGCATTGGGTAGGTGCCGTGGCCGGTGATGACGTCTTCGATCATCAGATCGTTCTGGATGAAGTAGGCCGGGCGCAAGATCGTAGCCTTGAAGTCCATCTCCTCGATCATGCGCTCGACGCCGAACTTGCCCGCGAAATGGGGTACGTTCACATAGACGTCAGCGTGGACCACCGACAGATAGACGATCCGCTCGATGCCGGCAGATCGGGCGACGTTGAGCGCGACCAAAGCTTGGGTGAATTCGTCCGGTACCACGGCGTTCAAGAGGAACAGAGTAGAGACTCCGGACATGGCTTTCCGCAGCGAATCGACATCGAGAAAGTCGCCTTGCACGACGGAGACGCCTGCCGGGAAGTTGGCTTTCGACGGATCGCGGACGAGAGCACGCACATCTGCGTCGCGCTTGACGAGATGTTCGACGACTTGGCGGCCAATGTTGCCCGTGGCGCCGGTAACGAGAATGGTCATGAAATTTCTCCTGTTGGATTGCTTGACAGCTCCAATATGTGTGGCTCACTAACAGCCCAACAGGCGGAAATTTTAGACACGTCGTCTCACTGGTGGAACACACATGGACCTCCTTGCCCTCGCCGATTTCAATCTCGTTGCCCGTCATGGCGGCTTCGGCAAAGCGGCAAGGGCCACCGGCCGGCCCAAGGCAACCCTGTCCCGGCGCGTTGGCGAACTGGAAAGCAGTCTTGATCTGCGCCTGTTTGAACGGGGTGCGCGTAACCTCAAGCTCACCGAAGAAGGACGGGCGCTCTTCGAGCGGACGGGAGCGTTGCTCGCCGAACTCGACGAGACCGCTTCGGCGATTGCCTCGGGCGGTCAGAGACCGAAGGGGAAGCTACGGATCAGCGCGCCTTTGCATTTTTCTCAGACCGCAATGGGAAGGATCGCTGCGGGGTTTGCCCTCAAATATCCGGAGGTGAGGCTGGAGGTCACGACCGAGGACCGGGCCGTGGACATGATCGAGGAAGGCTACGACCTGGTGATCCGGGTCAATCCGGATCCCGACGAAAGCCTGGTCGGACGGGCGTTTCTGCGCGATCGCCTGGTCCTGGTGGCTCGCCCCGACCTTCCTCGCCCGACCGGTGGACTCGCCGCTCCTGGCGTTGCGCGCGGGGCAGGCGATCTGCAGACATTGCACGTGAAGACACAAGGCGGCCGGTCAACGATCACGATCGAGCCGGTCGTCGCCTTGTCGACGCTCATCATGGTCCGGGACGCGGTGCGGGCCGGCGTCGGTGCGGCACGTCTTCCCATTTCGTTGGTGAGCCACGACCTGGCTGACGGCACACTGGTAAGTTGGGGGGAGATCGACGGCCCCGAGATCGCTCTATGGACGCTCTACCCCTCTCGACGGCTGCTCAGCGCGCGAGTGTCGGCGTTCATGGACTTTCTAAAACAGGCCTTCCCAAACGGGACGCCCGACGAACTGGCTGCCTATATTGGCAGGTGACGACCGTGCCCGCTTTCGGGCGTGGAAAGTCCTAAGAAGCGCTTTCCCGGCGTCATGGCTGAGCCCCATGTCACATGCGATCCGTCTTTGCGAAACACAGGGGATCAGCCGCTAACGGCGGAGAGGCTGCGCTCTTCGCCGGTCGTCTCCAATTGCGCGCACTGCTTGCGCCTCTTGCCGCGCCACGGCCCGCGCCGGCCGGTACAGCACCAGCGCCAGCACCACGAATTTGGTCAACAGCGTCGTCTTGGAGGCGAGGGTCTCGGAGGTGTTGAGCAGGATCAGCCAGCCCAGCATGGGCAGCCAGATGCCGGGATGGCAGCGGCGTGCCACCTCGTGCATGAACAGCACGAAGCCGAACAGCATCAGCAGGGTAAAGAAGGCGCCCTGATAGAGCACCATGCGTATGATCGGGTTCTCGATGCCTTGTTCCAGGCCGTTGATGCGGCGCATGCTTTCGATCAGATCGATATCAGGCCCCACGATCAGGTCGCCCAGCCCCAGATTCTTGAAGAGGTCGAACATTTCGACGCGGGCATTGGCGCTGCCGCTGTCGGAAACGAAGCGCTCCAGCAGCGCGTCGAAGAAGCCGTAGGAAAAGAGAAGGGCGACCGCCACCGGCAGCAGCGTGGCGAGCAGGACCGCAAGGGCCGCGCCCAGCAGGCTGACGCGTCCATGCCGCAGATAGGCCACGCCCCTGAAAAGCAGATAGATGCCGCCGAGCGCGAGCGTGATCACCATCGCCGAACGTCCGCCGAAGGCGACCAGCGCCGCGGTTTGCAGGCCGATCAGCGAAAGCCGCAGCGGCATCGACAGCGACCGTGAGCCGGAGAGCAGCGCCAGCACATAGACCGCGGTGATCGTGGCATTGGCCAGCGGATGGCCCTGAAGCGCGGTCGAGCGCAGGTCCGTGAACACCTCGCCGTCGAGCCGGTAGGGAAACACCAGCGTCTTGGTCGCGAACTCGAACAGCGCCAGCACCGCATTCGCCGACATCACCGCGTGAACGACCGTCTGCAGCCGCGCGAAGGTCCGGTCGTCGTCCTCGGCCAGCATCAGCACCAGCAGCGCCGCCGTCACGAACGTATCGACCATGCCCGCCATGCCCGGGCGATGCCTGACGACGACCACCACCAGGAGCACGACCGAGATGACCGCCATCAGCGCGCTGGCCGGCCGCCGGTCGGCAACGGCAGCCATATAGCCGACCGGATTGCCGAACGTGCATGAACGCCAGGCAAACACCAGCACCAGGAGATAGGTCGACGGATGGATCTTGGTGGCCGGACTGCCGAGCAGGCCGTCGTAATTGTAGCCCACCAGCCATAGCATGCCGCCGGAAACGGCGAACAGCACCGCCACCGTGACGACCAGGCCGAAGCGGGTCACCCAGTCGACGGAACTGCCGGCGCGGGATGCGGCGGCGGCTTGACCCGGCGCGGCCCAGCCGGCTGCCGGGCTGGCGGGCCGGACGGCGGCCATGTCAGGCCGCCTCGTCGACCAGCAAGGCGCCGGTCGGCAACCGCCCCATGACGGAAATGGCCTGCGAGGCCGCCGCGACATCGCGCATCGGCGTCGAGTTCAGCGTGGCGACGAGCAGGATTTCGTCGGCCATCGCTACCAGCGGCGAGGCATTGAGATTGTCGGCCAGCGCACCGCCATCGATGACGACGAGTTCGAAGTGGCGGCCCGCCTGGACCAACATCTGCTGGGCAAAATAGACGCCCTGCGCCTCCTGGAAGACGGCCTTTGACCGGCCCCTCCCCAAAAGCGCGACATTGCTGCCGGGCGTATACTGGCTCAACGCCTCGATACCGTACTCACCGCGAAGCACGTCGAGCACGCCCGGCTGCTGATCTTTCTGGCCGCCGCCGGCATTGGTATCGATGAACAGGATACGGCCGCCTCGGGCGGCCGCGGCATTGGCCAGCAAGCGCGCCACCCTGCCGCGATGCGCGGCGTCCTCGGGCGGCGACGTCACCAGTATGGACGGCACCAGCGGCCAGTCCGGCGGACGCCGGCCCGACGAGAACATGCGCCTCAGCGCCAGCCCGACGACCGCGTCCGTCTTCTGGCTCGCCGCGGCGGCCGTGCCGCCGAAAGGCCACCAGCGGCGGGTGTTGCCCGATTTTGCCGGCACCACGCCAAGCACCGGCGCGTCGATGGCCGATTGCATCTGCGCGCTGGAAAGCACTGTCGGCGAGGAATATTCCGCGATCAGCGCCAGGCCGGTGCCGAGCCCCAGGCCGCCGAAGAGCGCGCCCAGGACAAGCAGCGACAGCGGCGGCCAGCTCTTCTTCAGGGCCGGCATGGCGCTGGAGATGATCCGCGCATTGGTGCTGTCGACGTTGATCTGCTCGCGCGTCTCCTGCACCCGCTGCAGATAGTTGGCGTAGACGGAGCGAACGGCCTCGAGATCGCGCTGCAACTCCCGCAGCTTGACCGAAGCCTGGTCCGTATCGAGCGACTTGGTCTTCATGCCGGCGACCTTGGCCTCCAGCGCCTGCTGGTTGGCCAGCGCCCGCTCGTAGTCGGTCTCGGCAGCCGCCCCGATGCGGCCGAGCTCTCGCCCGATCAGTGCACGCGTATCGCGCAGTTGCTGCTGCGCCGCGATCATCGAGGGATGGCGTGGCCCAAGTTCCGTGCCGAACTGCGATACCTTGTCGACAAGCGTCGCCTCCTGCGCCCTGAGGCTCGAAATCACCGAGGAGCGCATCGCTTCCGAGGTCGCGTCCGGCGCCCCGCCCGACCTGCGCAACTGGTCGACCTGCGCCTTCAGCGCCGCGGTGCGGCTTTGCGCTGCCGAAAGCTGCGTATTCAGCTCGGTCAGTTCCTGGTCGCTGACCAGATTGCCTGCCGCCATCACCATGTTGTTGGCGGACCTGTAGGCCTCGACGGCATTCTCGGCCTGCTGGACGCGCTTGCGCTGCTCATCCAGTCGCGCGGCGATGGCGTCCGAAGCGTCCTTGGCCATCCGCGCGCGTGAGCTCGCCTGATCCGCCAGATAGGCCTGCGCGATCGCATTGGCCAGCATCGCCGACTTCTCGGCGTTCTTGGTGGTGATGATCACCTCGATGACCAGCACTTTGTCCGCTCGCCGCACCGCCAGGCGTGCGCGCAACGCATCGAGCGTCTTGGCAGTCTTGTCGGCTTCGCCCGACCCCGAACCCAGCAATCCGCCGAGTAAGCGTCCCAGCATGCCCTGCCCGTTGAATTCAGGATCCTCGGTCAGGTTGGTCGCCTTGATGGCCCTGAGCAGCACCCCCGTCGACTGGACGACGCTGACCTGGCTTTCCACACGGGTTATGCCGCCGTCGGGCGGCACCTGGCTCGGATTGACGTCGTTGCTGACCACCTGCAGGTCTTGCGGATCGATGATGATTTCCGCCGCCGAGCTGTAGAGCGCCGGCGTCAAAAGCCCATAGAGCAGGGCGCCGAGGGTCAGCAGCGCGGTGATGGCAAAGATGAGGGAACGGCGGCGCATCAATATGCGCTTCACGTCGCCCAGCTCGACGGTCGAGGCCGGGTAGGATGGCGCCAACGGCACCGCTTCGGGCGCGTATTGCATCGCCTCCGGAGCGTATTGTTGCGGCAACGAGAGCAGGGATGATTGCAAGGGTCGCTCCGACAACACTCCATGCGCCTGCAAAGATCAAATTGCGGCTTTGTCTTAGCTATGCTTCCAACTGTTAAAACACTGTTAATTATATTGAGAGCTCTTGTGAATTTTGGCACGGGGTTTGCCTAGAAGAGGCGCGGGTGTTGATACGGCGCGGGCAACGGGGGAATGACATGGAATGGGGCAACACTTCATCCGTCCGGCCGTTTCCCGCGTCCAAACACCGGCCCAATACCGAACATCACAACGATGAGGATGCGACATGCAGGTGAGCCTGCGCCTGGACAGCGAATGCCCGCGTGCCTTTCACCTGACGCTGCTGGAGCGCCTGGCGGCGCTGGCGCATGTCGAGGTCTCTGTCGATCTCAGGCCGGCCGAGGGCGGCATACCACCCAGCGCCGCGGCGCTGTTTCAGCTGGAAACGGCCATCCATGGCCTGTCCGCGAACGGGCTGGCGAAACGCCTGCCGCTTTCGGCGCTGGCGCCCTATCAAGCGCGGCCGCCGGCAGCGCCCGATCTGGTGATCGACCTCTGCGGCGACGTGCAGCGCGAAGAAACGCGCGTCTGGCGCGTGACCTATGACGGCGCGGCGGGCGAAGCAGCCCTGCTGGCGCTGATCCTCGATGGGCGAACGCCGATCGCCCGTATAGAGGAAAACGGTGCGTACCTCGCCGAAGGCCGCTTGGGCACCGAATATGGCGGCATCGCGCTTGCCTCGTTCCAGGATATGCTGGCGCGCACCGCGAGCCTGATCCTGGCGGCGATGACCGGCGCCGCACGGCACGCCCTCTCCGTCCTGCCGGAGCCGGCGCACGGCAATGCCGCGCCCGCCCTGCCGTCCTCCGCCAAGCTTGGCGTCAGGGCCGGCAAGGCGCTGGCGCGGCGCATCGTCCAGAAGATCTACCATCTCTGCTACAACGCCCCGCACTGGAAGGTCGGCTGGCGGCAAACGCAGGGGCAGGACCTGCTCGACCTGCGGGCGCATCCGGCAACGGGCTGGCAGGTGCTTCCCGACGACGGCAGCCGCTTCTACGCCGACCCATTCCCGATCCTGTATCAGGGCAAGGTGACCCTGTTCGTCGAGGACTATATCCACCGTCTGGGCCGGGCCATCATCTCCGCCGTGCCGTTCGGCCCGTCGGGGCCGATCGGCCGCCCGGAACCGGTGCTCGACCTGCCCTATCACCTGTCCTATCCGTTCGTCTTCGAGCGCGACGGCGAAGTCTGGATGGTGCCGGAGAGCTGCGCCAACCGCACGGTCGACCTCTACCGCGCCACCGCCTTCCCTGGCGGCTGGGTCAAGGAAGCGACGCTGCTGTCAGACATCGTCGCCAGCGACGCCACCCTGGTCGAGCATGGCGGACGATGGTGGCTGTTCGCCACCGTCAGGGACGGCGGCGGCGCCTTTTCCGACGCGCTGCATCTGTGGTCGGCGCCGGACTTTCGCGGACCGTGGACGCCGCACCCCAAAAACCCCGTCCTGATCGACATCGCCTCGGCGCGACCGGCGGGCCGCATGGTAGAACGGGAGGGCCAATTGCTGCGCCCCGTGCAGGACTGCCGCAGGAGCTATGGCGCGGCGCTCGGCATCGCACGCATTGTTCACCTCGATTTGGACGGCATGAGCCAGGTTGTCGAGACCATCTTGACGCCTGGCGCGTTATGGAGCGGGCGCAAGCTGCACACGCTCAACGAGGCGGGCGGCCTTGAATTCATCGACGGTTCCGCGATCGCGCCGCGCTGGAAGCAAACGAGCGGCGGGCGCTGACGACGGCCTGCGCATAAGGTCGATACGGCCCTCTGGCAAAAAGCCCCCGCCAGTCATGGCCGGCGGGGTGAGGCTCTGGAGTAAGCCGGAATCGGTCCGGCATGGATCAACGTATGGAGCGGTGGTTGGTTGCGGCGCCAGAAGCGCATTCCCTTTCCCTTTTTTGGGCCCTTGTGCAAGAACGGCCCCTCGCCCCAGCCGCAATCCCGCCTTTCTTGTCGCGAAATTTTCCTCCTCCGTATGCATGTTGTAAGTCGTTTAATCCGGGATAGATTGCATCCAGAAGGGCGCCAAAACGATCGCGCCGGGAGGAATTCGCCATGTCCGACAGCGCCCTGCCGCTGGTCATCAGCGCGCCCGAACCGCGCACGCTCGACCTCATCTTCACGCCGCCGCAGCTGGCGCGCTTCAAGGCGAAATATCGCATCGTCGAGACGACGCCGGACGGCGTGGCGAAACTGCCGGCCGATGTGCTAGCCGAGGCCCGCTACATCGTCGGCCAGCCGCCGATCGCGGCCGAGACGCTGGAGAAGATGAAGGCGCTGCGCTGCGTCTTCAATGTCGAGAGCAACCTCATCGACAACATGCCCTATGAAACGCTGTTCGCGCGCGGCATCCATGTCGTCACAACGGGCCTGGTCTTCGCCGAGCCGGTGGCCGAGCTCGGCCTTGCCATGGCGCTCAACCTCGCCCGCGGCATCGTCGATGCCGACCTTGCCTTCCGCAAGGGCGAGGAATTGTGGGGCGGCGACGGCAACCGGACGGCGCGGCTGTTGTCAGGCGCCGATGTCGGCATCATCGGCTTCGGCGATCTCGGCCGCGCGCTGAACCGGCTGCTGTCGGGTTTCCGCACCAGGACAAAAGTCTTCGATCCCTGGCTGCCGCCGTCGATCCTAATCGACAATGGCGTCGAGCCGGCCGCGATGGACGAGGTGCTGTCCGCCAGCGACTTCGTCTTCGTCGTCGCCTCGGTGACCAGCGAGAACCAGGGCTTCCTCGGCGCCGACGCCTTCGCCAGGATGCGCAAAGGCGCGGCCTTCATCCTGCTCAGCCGCGCCGGCGTGGTCGACTTCCCCGCTTTGATGGCGGCGGTGAAGGGCGGCCACATCCTCGCCGCCAGCGACGTCTTCCCCGAGGAGCCGCTGGCGCGGGACCACCCGGTGCGCGCCTTGCCCGGCTTCCTGCGCTCGGCCCACCGCGCCGGGGCGCTCGACATCGCCTTCAAGCGCATGGGCGACATGGTGCTGGAGGACATGGACCTGATCGACCGCGGCCTGCCGCCGCTGCGCTCCAAGCGCGCCGAGCGCGAAACGGTCTCGCGCATGCGCTCAAAGCCGGTGGACAGGAACTGACAGGGCGGCGACGTCCCTCGCGTCGCTTGACAAAAGCATGGCCAGCGACGACCCTCGCCCGGCCCATCTGGGGGCTCGGCAAGCGGCAGGGACCGTCGGCGGTAATGGCGCAGCTGGCGGGCTCAAGGCCAATCGGTCCGGCCGGCCAAGCGGTCCGGTTCTCTTTTTTCGCCATGGCAAGGCGGCAAGAGCGGCCCTCGCCATGAGGCTGTCGAAAACGCGACGGAGCGCGATGCTCAACACGATCGATTATGGCGGCAAGGAAGCCGATATCGTCCACGCGCTGGAGGAAGACATCATCTTCGGCAGGCTGGCGCCCGGCGCGCGCCTAGTCGAGGACGTGCTGCTCGCCCGCTTCCCGGTGTCGCGCCATACCATTCGACAGGCGCTCTATCAGCTCGAAAGGCTAGGCGTCGTCACGCGCGAGCGCAACAAGGGCGCCATGGTGCGGCGGCTGTCGCCCGACGAGGTACGGCAGATCTACGAGGTGCGCGAGATGCTGCAGCGCCAGGCGGCGCTGATGATCCGCCTGCCGGCGAGCGATGCGCTGATCGAAGAGCTGACGCAGATCCTCCGCATCTATAACGACCATGTCGAGAGCGGCTACCTGCGCGGCATCCACGAGGCCAATGATCGTTTCCATCTCACCATGTTCTCGGCCTGCGGCAATGCCTATCTGGTGGCCTCGATCGAGCATTACATGCGCCTCAGCCTGCCGGTGCGGGCTAACTCGCTGGCCGACAGGGAAAAGCTCGACATCTCGCGCCAGCACCACGCGATGATGATCGAGGCGCTGAAGCGCCGGGACAATTGGGTGCTGGCGCAGCTCTGCGTCGACCATTTGCAGCCCAGCAAGGCGTTCTATCTCCAGGAGATCGAGAGCGGCTGAGACCGCCCTGGCTAAAAGGCGCAAGACTGACAACAGGCCGAGCGGCGCCGGCGCCTTCTATCTCACCTTCACGACCACCTTGCCCTTGGCGCGCCCCGTCTCGACATAGGCCAGCGCCTCGTTGGTCTTTTCGAATGGGAATACCTGATCCATGACAGGGCGTATGACGCCGGATTGGATGAGCGACGTGATCCTGCTCAATTGATCGCCCTGCGCCCACATGAACAGGAACGAATATCCGACCCCGGCGCGTCTGGCCTTGCGGCGTATGCCGCGGCTCAGCAGGCGCAGGACCAGTTTCAGGACAATGTTGAGGCCTTTGTCCCTGGCAAATTCGGGATCCGGTGGACCGGAGATGGAGATGAGCTTTCCGCCCGGCTTCAGCACATGCAGGGATTTCTCGAGCGTCTTGGGGTCCTGGCTGTTCAGGACGACGTCGTAGCCATGCAGGACCTTCTCGAAGTCCTCCTTCTTGTAGTCGATGACGACATCGGCTCCGAGACGTCTCACCAGATCGGCGCTCGCGGCGCTGGCCGTCGTCGCAACCGTGGCGCCGAGATGTTTTGCCAGTTGGATGGCGAATGTCCCCACACCGCCGGAGCCGGCCTGGATGAACACCTTCTGCCCTTTCTTCAGCCCTGCCCTGTCGACGAGCACCTGCCAAGCGGTCAGGCCGACCAGCGGAATGGAGGCCGCCTCCTCCATGCTGAGACTGTCGGGCTTCAAGGCCACGTCGGCTTCTTCGACGGCGATGAATTCGGCGAATGTCCCGATCCGTCCGTCGCGCGCCCGCGCATAGACTTCGTCGCCGGTCTTGAATTTGCGTACTTTCGACCCGACGCGAATGACGATGCCAGCCACGTCATGGCCAAGGATGAATGGCGGGCGGTAAGGCAATATGAGTTTGAACTCCCCGTCCCGGAGTTTGGAATCGAGAAGGTTTACGCCAGCGGCGTGGACCTCGATCAGGACATCGTTGTCGCGCGGTTCCGGCTCAGGCATCTCTGCAAGCCGCAGGGCGCCCTTCTTCTGATATTTGTCGACGACAAAGGCTTTCATCATATTCGCTTTCTTGAAATGGGTCCCGATATCGGACAGGCCGGGCTTTCGGGGCAGCGAAACTGCTTGTGCGGGCACCGACTTGGCACGCTCCGTTCAGGCAGGCAGGCGGAACTGCTTGCGCAAGGTCTTGTCGAACGTCGCGGCGGGCGCGAACCGCCGCAGCGTGCTGACCAGCCGGGCTGTCTTGCCGGCGGTGTAGCGTCGGCGCTGACGCTTGTCGGTGGCGGCCCTGAGTACCACATTCGCCACCGCTTCCGGCGGGTCTGCTTTCGGCATCACGTCGCGAAGCAATGCGTCGATACCGGCGCGGGCCTGATCGTATTCCTTCATGACGGAATCGGGCTCGAGCCCGTTCTGGTCGAACACGGTGCGCACGAAGGCAGGTTCGATGACCGAAACCCGGATGTTGAAAGCGCGAACCTCGTGGTCGAGCGATTCCGAATAGCCTTCGAGCGCGTGCTTGACGGCGGAATAGTGGGCCGAGTACGGCGCGGGGACCAATCCCAGGATCGAGCCGATATTGACGATGCGCCCCTCGTCGCGCCGCCGCATCGACGGCAGCACCGCGTTGATCATCCGCATGACGCCGAACAGATTGACATCGAACAGGGCCTTGGACTGGGAAACCGAGGATTCCTCCGCGCCTCCCAGCAGCCCGACGCCGGCATTGTTGACCAGAAGGTCTATCCGGCCGGTCCTGGCGAGGACATCTGAAACCAGAGCTGCGACCGATGCGTCATCGGTCACGTCACAAACCAGCATCGATATTTCGCTCGAACCCTGGCCTGATATTTTGCGGCTGGTGCCGAAGACGGTGAAACCCGCCCGCGCCAAAGCCTCCGCGCTGGCGCGGCCGATGCCTGAGGAGGCGCCGGTCACGATCGCCGTCTTTCCTGAATTCCGGTTCATCTGGTAACTCCGAACTCGAGAGGTCTTGCCTCTCGGCGATGATTGAATTATGATCGTAATATCACATTACGAGTGTAATGCAATAGGGAAGCGGAAGGAGCGCCATGCGCTACGAAAAAGGCCGGAAGGACGCATCACGCAGCCGGATCATGGAGGTCGCCGCCGAACGGTTTCGCGGTGACGGCATCGCCGCATCCGGACTGGCAAGCATCATGAGCGACGCCGGCATGACGAACGGCGCCTTCTATCCACACTTTCAATCCAAGGCCGAACTCGTCCGCGAGAGCATGGTCGCGGCACTGGAGGCTCAGTCGCAGCAATTGCAGGAGGCGTTGGCCTCGGGAGGGCTGGATCTGGCCCTCGCCATGTATTTGTCGCCCGAGCACCGGGATCATCCGGAGACCGGCTGTGCTTCGGCGGCGCTGTTGCCCGAAATCGCGCGTCAGCCATCCGAGACCCGCGCGCTCTACACCGAACGATTAATGACTCTGGTGCGCCAGCTATCGGCGCAGTTGCCGCCTGGAATCCCTGATCCGGAGGGCGTTGCATTGGGCGTTTTCGCGGCGCTCATCGGCGCCCTTCAACTGTCCCGCGCGGTGGAGGGAACCGAATTGTCCGATCGCATGCTGACGGCGGGAGCGGAGGCGGCGCGGACTCTGGTCCAGCCGCGCTAGGGTGAAGAGGAAGGCGCTATCCCGTGCGATGTGCCCCCGCTGCAAATCTAACGATGCAGCCAAACGAAGAAAAAAGCGGAAAGTTTCGCCGCCGTTGAACAATATATTTGTTCAGACCGGGCCTCAGCTGACATGGCGAACCGGAACTTTCCTCCAAACCTTCCGTTTCTTTGAAGATCGTTGCTTCGACGGTCGAAGAGCAACAGGGAAGGATCCTATCATGAACATCAAGATGATCTGCGTCGGCGCGATGACGCTTTCGATGCTCGCGGGCTCGGCCCTCGCCGCCGCGAACAAGGGCACGTCGGCACTCGACGACCCGGCCAAGATGCAGCCCTTCTACACCGACTCCAGCATGAAGAAGATGCGCAGCAGCGACGAGTTCACGAAGGCGTGGAAAGCGCTCACTCCGGAAGACCAGAAGATGATGATGACGGCCTGCGACGACGAGGCCAAGGACGCCAACGCCGCCAACAGCCATCCGGAGTTCTGCAGCAGCGTCAAGGCGAATGGCGGCAGCAAATAGACCGGCCTAGAAGCAGGCTTTTGTAGCCCGCACCCTGAAGACAGCCCCGTCCCGCGGGGCTGTTGTCATGCGCCGACGCGCCGGCCGGTTTCGGCGTCGAACAGATGCGCGCAGGCGCGGTCGACCTCGATGCGCACCGGCTGGCCCTGCTTGAGCGCCAGCCGCTCGCGGAAAAGGCAGTCTATCTCCTCGCCGCCGCAGTCGACCTTGGCGAAGATCTCCGAGCCGGTGGCTTCCAGCAGCGTGACGCTGCCAGGTATGCCTTGGCTGCTGGCGCGGATGTGTTCGGGGCGGATGCCGTAGACCAGCCCTCCGCCCGGGACCTGTGCCGGATGAAGCGGCGCCGGCAGCGGCAAGGTCAGCCCGCCTGCGCTGCGGAAGACGCCTTCCTCGATGCGGCCGCGAATGAAATTCATGGCGGGCGAACCGATGAAGCCGGCGACGAAGAGATTGGCCGGCTGGTCGTAGAGGTCGAGCGGCGCGCCGACCTGCTCGACCAGGCCGTCATGCAGCACCACGATCTTGTCGGCCATGGTCATGGCCTCGATCTGGTCATGCGTGACATAGATGGTGGTGGTGCCCAGCCGCTGGTGCAGCGCCTTGATCTCGCCTCGCATCTGCACGCGCAGCTTGGCGTCCAGGTTGGAGAGCGGTTCGTCGAACAGGAAGACTTGCGGGTCGCGCACGATGGCGCGCCCCATGGCGACACGCTGGCGCTGGCCGCCCGAAAGCTGGCGCGGGAAGCGGTCGAGCAGCTTTTCCAGGCCGAGGATACTCGCCGCCCTGTTGACGCGGCCGGCGGTATCGGCCGGATCGGCTTTCTTGATCTTGAGCGCGAAACCCATATTGTCGGCCACCGTCATATGCGGGTAGAGCGCGTAGTTCTGGAACACCATGGCGATGTTGCGGTCTCGCGCCCTGAGATCGTTGACGACCCGCTCGCCGATGGCGATCCTGCCGGCCGAGATCGTCTCCAGCCCCGCGATCATGCGCAGCAGCGTCGACTTTCCGCAGCCCGAAGGTCCGACCAGGATCACGAACTCGCCATCGGCGATGTCGACGCTGACGTCGTGAATGATCCTGGTCGCTCCGAATGCCTTCTGCACATTGTTGATGGTCACCGCTGCCATTTCATGTCCTCACCTGGAAAGAGTGTCGTCGGCTTCAGCCGCCCTTGACCGCGCCGGCGGTCAGCCCGGCGACGATCTGCCTTTGCGCGAACATGGTCAGCACCAGCACCGGCAGCGTCACCACCAGTGCGGCGGCGGCCAGCGGCCCCCAGCTCACCTGCTCGTAGGAGAGCATGTTGTAGACCGCGACCGGCAAGGTCCGCGTCTCGCGGCTGGCCAGCACCACGCCAAAGACGAAATTGTTCCAGGAGAAGATGATGGACAGGATGAAGGCCACCACGATGCCTGGCCTGGCGATGGGCAACGCGACCAGCCGGAACACCTGCCATGAGGAGGCGCCGTCCATGCTGGCGGCCTCCTCCAGCTCCATCGGCGTGGTTTCGAAATAGCCGATCATCACCCAGACCACGATCGGCACCGTGACCACGAGATGGATGATGATCTGCGGCCACAGCGTGCCCAATATGCCCGCCCACTGGAACAGCAGGAACAGCGGGATGAGATAGGACAGCCCCGGCGTCATGCGCGCGATCATGATGACGACCGCCGACCGTTCGGCCTTGAGCCGCGCTATGCCGTAGCCGGCAGGCACGCCGATCAGCAGCGCCAAGAGCGTCGCCGTGCCGGTCACCAGCACCGAGTTCCAGAAGTAGAGCAGGAAATTGTTCTCCTCGAACACCTTGGCATAGTTCGACCAGGCCACGTGCTCGGGGATGAAGACCGGCGGCGAGGCGCCGTTGTCGATCTCGAATTTCAGGGACAGCGAGAGCATCCAGAGGAAGAACAGGATCGCCGGCGAGACGAAGACCAGGGCGGCGAAGAACAGGCCGATCCGGTTGAGCAGTCGCGAACGCATCTATTTGCCCTCCGCGTCGGTCCAGCGGCTGCGCTGGCGCAGCATCAGCAGGACGAAGGACAGCGCTACGATAAGAACGAAGAACACCACCGCCATGGCCGAGCCGTAGCCGACGTCGTAATAAGAGAAGGCGATGTTGTAGAGATAGATGTTGATGGTCTCGGAGGCCGTGCCCGGCCCACCCTGCGTCATCGCATAGATGATGTCGAAGCTCTTCAGTGCGTCGATCGTGCGGATGATCACCGCGATCATCAGGAACGGCGCGATCATCGGCAGGGTCAGGTAACGGAACTGCTGCCAGGCATTGGCGCCGTCGATCTCGGCGCTCTCGAAGGGTTCGCGCGGCACCGAGGCCAGCCCGCCCAGCACGATCAGCATCACCAGCGGCGTCCACTGCCAGGTCTCGACCGCAACCAGCGAGGGGATGACCGTCCTGGCATTGAATATCCATTCCTGCGCCGGAATGCCGACCAGCGACAGAAGGTAGTTGAGCACGCCGAGTTGCGGATGGAACATCATCGTCCAGACCAGCGCCACGGCGACGGGCGTGGCCATCATCGGCATCACGAAAATGCCGCGCAGCACGCCGCGCAGCGGGAACCGGGCATCGAAGATCAGCGCCGCGACCGTGCCGAGCAGCATCGGCGCGGCCACCGAGAGGAAAGTGTAGGACAAAGTGTGCGCGAGCGATTCCCAGAACCGCCCATCGCCGACCAGTCGCAGATAGTTCTCCATCCCCGCGAAGCTTCGCGACTGGCCAAGCGTCCAGCGGTTGACGCTCATCCACAGCGTGAAGGCCCAGGGAAAGACGATGACGGCGCCGACGACGACCAGCGCGGGGACGACGAAGGGCCAGTAGCTGGGAGCCAGCTTGACGGGCCGGCCCCCTTCGCTTGCCTGTTTCATCACCCCGGTACGATCCGTCGTCGCCCCGGCGCGATCCGTCGTCGCCCCGGCGCGATCCGTCGTCGCCCCGGCGCGCTCTGGGGCAGTTGCGGACATCAGCCTTGCTCGCTCCTGTCGAGGACCGGCTGGAACTGTTCCGTCGCCTTCTTCAGTTCCTCCGCCGGGTCGGCCCCGGCGAGCAGGTTGCTGAGCGCCACGCCATAGATGTCGCGGAATTCGGTGACCGGGATGATGACCGGCAGCGCCAGCCGGCTGACATTGCCGGAGCCGACCACGGCATCGAGCCAACTCGCCGGCATGGTCACGCCTTCGCGCACCTTGGGGTCTTCCAGCACCGATTTGCGGAACGGCACGCCGGCACCTGCCTGCAGCAGCCGCGCGCCCATGCCGGCCGACACCGCCCATTGGCAAAAGAGATAGGCGGCTTCCTTCTTCTCGCTGGCCGTTGTCACGCCGAGCCCGTCGCCGAACGTACCCGAGGCATGCGCCTTGGGGCCCTTGGGCATGACGCCGTAGCCGACCTTGCCGACCACCCTCGACTTCTCCGGATTTTCCATCGGCGGCGCGAAACCGACGCCGTCGAACCACATGCCGATCTTGCCTTGCAGGAAGGCGGATTGCGCTTCGGCCCAGTTGAATCCGGTGACGCCGGGCGGCGCGGATTTGGTCATCAGCCGCTGGTAGAGGGCGGCCGCCTCCACCGCCTCGGGCGCGGTGGTGCGCAGCTTGCCCTTGTCGTCGAGCGGCGTCATGTCGTAGCCGAGCATCAGCGAGGTCCAGACCGGCGTGTTGGCGTTCTTGAGGCCGCGCGCGACGAAACCGTAGGTGTTGGTCGACGGGTCGGTCAGAGCCTCCGCGGCTGAAACGAGCTGATCGAAGGTTTCGGGGTATTTGAGGCCCTTGGCCTCG
The DNA here is from genome assembly GCF_006440475.1 of Mesorhizobium sp. B2-6-1. NCBI lineage: Bacteria > Pseudomonadati > Pseudomonadota > Alphaproteobacteria > Hyphomicrobiales > Phyllobacteriaceae > Mesorhizobium > Mesorhizobium sp. B2-6-1. The sequence continues at coordinate 313,179 of NZ_VFUH01000003.1, read as the reverse complement.
AACAGCTCCTTGTTCCAGTAGATTATCCAGTAGTCGACCGAGAACGGCAGCGAGCGCAGCACGCCCTGGCCGTCCTTGGCGAACAGCATGCCGGCATCGGCAAAGTCCTTTTCGACCAGGCTCGGATCGGTCAGCGTCGGGTCGGCAAGGTAGCCCGATATGTCGGCCAGCCAGCCGCCCTTCTCGAACTGCCGCTTCTGCACATGGTAGCTCAGATGCACGACGTCGAAGCTGGGTTTGCCGGAGCTGAGCTCGATCACCGTCTTCTGGCGCTGCTGCTGCTCGGGCGTCGCCTCGGCATTGACCTTGATGCCCGTCAGATCCTCGAACTCGGCGAGATATTTGATCAGCGTGTCGCTGCGCGGGCTTTTCACCAGATTGACATCGAGCGTCGTGCCCGCGAAGCGCTTCCACTCGACGCCGGCGGCAAGGCTCGGGCGGATACCGGCAAAGCCGGCGCCGGCGAGCATGGCGGCGCCCGCAAGGAGCTGCCTTCTGGTTGGGTTGAATGGATTGGACGGCATTTCTTCCTCCCGGTTGCTGTCGTTGTCGATTGCGCCGCGACAGGCACGGCGCGGCCTGCTTCCTCAGATATGGAGCGCCAGCCGGCGCGCATTGTCGATATGCTGGCTGATCGCCTCGACCGCCTTTTGTGGATTGCGGCTTTCGAGGGCTTCGATCACGCTCAGATGCTCGCGCATCACCGGCACCACGCGCCCGTCGATGCGGAACCGTTCCTGGTGGATCAGGCGGATCTTCACCGAATTGACCAGATAGGCCTTGGCAATGATCTCGTTGCCGAGCGCATCGATGAAAGTATCGTGCATGGCCCAGTCGATGGTCTGAGCCCTGGCCTCCATCTCCGGCGTCGGGGTCTGCGCCAGCGCCTGCGCCAGCATGTCCTCATGCTCGCGGCGCAAGCGCGCGAGTTCGTCGTCGGAGGCGCTGACGGTGAACAGCGCCACCGCCTCGCGCTCCATGAACAGGCGGAACTGGAAGGCCTCGCGGATCAGGCTGATGTCGATGTGCGCAATCTGCATGCCGCGCTGCGGGATCGTCGTCAGCAGCCCCTCGGCTTCCAGGCGCGGCACGATCTCGCGGATGGCGCCGAGCGGCAGGCCGGTGAAGGCGACGAGTTCGCGCTGCGACACGAACTGGCCCGGCTTGAGGTCGCGTGCCAGCAAATGCCGCGTGAAGCTGGCATAGGCCTGCTCCCGCAGATTTGTCTGGTCGCCGCCATTGGCCATTTCAGCGCTTCCCTTCCCGTCAGGCCGCCGCGGCCGCGAAAAGAGTGTCGTAGGCAGCGCCAAGCTGCTGGCGCCCCGGCGCCGCGATCGGCTCGAGCGGCGGCCGCACCGCCAGCCAGCGCTCGTCGCCGGTTTTGCGCGCCACCATCACCTTGACCGCAGGAATGACCGGGTGCTTGAGCAGCTCGAGCACGAAACGCTCGACCCGCGCATCGTCATGCCCCGTCTGCGCCATGGCGAGGACCTCGCCTGCGGCGAAATTGGCCATGCCCGAAATCGCGCCCTGGCCACCGATCCTGACCGCCCGCGCCAGATGCCGCTCGTCACCGATCAGGATCACCAGATCGCCATGGGCGCCGAGCAGCGCCTCGCTATAGGTCCAGTCGCCGCCGGAATCCTTGACGCCGGCGACCACGTCCGGAAACGCCTGGCGCAGCCGGCCGATCAGCCCCAGCGAAAGCTGCACCGTGGTGACCGAGGGAATGTTGTAGAGCAGCACGCCGCGGGCCAGCGGACCGAGAGCGGCAAAGACAGCGGAAAACCAGCCGAAAAGCCCATCGTCGCCGACATTCTTGAAGTAGCTGGGAGGGGCTAGGAGGATGTTGCGGGCGCCGCGCTGCAAGGCATGCCGAGCCTGCTCGGCGGCATCCTCGACCGCATCGACCAGCACGCCTGCGACAAGCTGATGCGGCGCGATGCCGGCCGCCAGCATCGCCTCGGTGACAGCCCGCCGCTCCTGGGTGCCGACCGAGGCGCCCTCCCCGGTGGTGCCGAAGAGCGTCACACTGCCGCAGCCTTGCGCCAGGCAACTCCGCGCCAGGGCCACCATCGGGGGAATGAGGATCTGCCCCGACGCATCGAAAGGCGTGGCCAGGGCAACCGAAAGACCAAAGCGCGATGTCACCAGCGAGTCTCCAAAAGAGCAGTTCGCAGGCAGTGCTATCACGCTAACATGTTAGTCGTAAATAGGGCGGGCACCATTTACCGGAAACATAAGATGTGAGGCGTCCGGCGGCAGGCGTCATCCATGCCTCGCGTCACCGTCATCTCCGTTTCTGCCGCTGTCCTTTTTCCTGCCATGTTGCGTTGCGAAAGATTTGTTGCATTGCGATACGATCCGCCCCGACTAACAATGGTCGCGGGTTGGGCTTGCACGAAGGATTTGTCGTGGCAGCATCGTTCCGACCCGATATCGAGGGAATGCGCGCACTGGCGGTAGCAGGCGTCGTCGCCTATCATTTCGGCCTCGCCGCCCTGCCCGGCGGTTTTGCCGGCGTCGACATCTTCTTCGTTATCTCCGGTTATCTCATCACAAGACACCTTTTGCAGGAGATCGGCGAGAGCGGCCGGCTGAACCTGTGGCGCTTCTATGCCCGCCGCGCCCGGCGGTTGCTGCCGGCCTCGCTGTTCGTCATCCTCGCCACGCTGCTGGCCGGCGCCTTCATCCTGTCGCCGGAGGAACAGGCGCTCTATTCGAAGGGCGCGATGTTTGCCTCGGCCTATATGATCAATCTGTGGCTGATCCGCTGGTCGTTCGACTATTTCGCCTCCGATGCCGCCAACAACCCGTTCATCCATTTCTGGTCGCTGTCGGTGGAGGAGCAGTTCTACCTCGCATGGCCGGCGCTGCTTGTTCTCGCCGCATGGCTGCGGCCGGGACGGCGCGCGGCTATCGTGGTCATCGGCGTCACCGGCCTGGTTTCGTTCGTGGCCTGCGCCTGGCTGACCAGCGTTTCGCCGCCCTGGGCTTTCTATTTCTCGCCGCTGAGGGCCTGGGAGTTCGCCGCCGGCGGGCTTGCTACGATGGTGCCGGCGAATTTCCTCCAGTACCACCCGCGGCTGCGCGCCGCGCAAGGCTGGCTCGGCCTGGCGCTGATCGTGCCCGCCTATCTGCTGCTGGACGAGGCGCTGCCCTTCCCCGGCCTGCTGGCGCTGCTGCCGGTCGTCGGCACGGTGCTGCTGCTGGTCAGCGGGGCAGGCGAGCGCCAAGCGGGTGGCAAGCTGGCCGGCGGCCCCACGGCTGTCCTGTCGCTGCCGCCCATGCAATCGATTGGCAGGCTCTCCTATTCGCTCTATCTCTGGCACTGGCCGGTCATCGTCTATGCGGGAATGGTCACCGCGGAGCTTTCCGGGCTGGACAGGTTTGCCTGCCTGGCACTGACGCTGATGCTCTCCATCTTCACCTATCACGTCATCGAAAACCCCGTGCGCCGCAACGGCTGGCTGATGGCAAGCGCCGCCCGCGCGCTCGTGCCCGCGGCGCTGCTGACCGGCGCCGGCGTGGTCGCGGCCTACGCCAATGCCAAGTTTGCCGTTCACGAACTCGATCCGGAGCAGCGCGTCATCGCCCAAAGTGCGGCGCGTCCATCCACCGCGCGCGCCAGGGGCGGCTGCGTGCTCGACTACGAGACCATCACCCCGAAGCCCTGCGTGTTTGGCGCCAAGAATGTGAAAGGCACGATCGCCTTGTTTGGCGATTCACATGCCGACCACTGGTCGACGCCGCTGATCCAGGCGGCCGAAAAGCGCGATTACCGGGTGGTTACCTGGCTCAAATCCTCGTGCCGGGCGTCCCGGCTGTCGACATGGTCGAGCAAGCTGAAGCGCGACTACGCCGAATGCGACCAGTGGCGCGAGCAGTCGATCAAGGAGATCCTGGCGCTGAGGCCGGCCCTGGTGGTGATCTCGGAAATCGCCCTGACCAGTTCGCGCAAGATGGCCGCCGGCAAGGATGAGCCCGACAGTCAGGACGCGGAGTGGAAGGCTGGCCTGCGTTCGACGCTGGAGACGTTCAGCAAGGCCGGGCTGAAAGTCGCCTTCATCCGCGACGTGCCCTTCAACGACGAGCAGGTCGACACCTGCGTGGCGCGTGCGCTGTGGCGCGGCGACACGCCCTCGCTCTGTGATCAGACGCGCGCCTATGCCGCCAACGACGCCATGGCCGCGGTGGAGCGCGACGTCGTGCGCAGCATTCCGAACGCCCGCTATGTCGATATGACCGACCAGTTCTGCAACCAGACCACCTGCCATGTCTTCATCGGCGGCAAGATCGCCTTCCGCGACCGCCACCATCTGGCGACCGCTTTCGCCGAGACGCTGGAGAAGCCGCTGGAGAAGGCGCTGTTTTAGAAGGGGTTAACGTCCCTTCTTCAAAGGCGCGCTGCCAAGGCGCCGCCCCCTCACAGCGCGCGCGGGCACGAAACATTGGTTTACCGGCTTTATGGGAACAGGGCCGCGAGGGCAGCGTTTATTAGATGAGCCTTAAAGAGGAGGTTGCCATGAAGAAACTCTTGCTCGCATCCGTGATTGCCGTCGCTTCGGCGGTGGCCGTGATCGCCCCGGCAAATGCCGCCAGCATCACGCTTGGCATCGGCAACGGCTATGACGACGATTATTATGTTCCCAGATATCGTCACCACTATCGCGATTATTCCGACGATGACGGCTACTATCGCCGCTACAGCATGTATGACGAGAGCTACCGTCCGCGTTACTACGGTCATCGTCGCTGCCACACCGAGGTGATCAAGCACTGGCGTCATCACCATCGGGTCATCGAGAGAGTCCGCGTCTGCAGGCGTTGACCTGACAACCAATCCGGCCGGCATCGCGCCGGCCGGATGTCATGCACAGCGCCATGCCCTGGAGCGGAGCACTTGTCGTGCGCGCCGCAACTCCTCGGGGCCCAACCTTATCGTCGCATCATCATCCCGTAATGCATCGCCAGCAGATCGAGCCCGATTCTCAACAGCTTTGCCGCCACGTCCCTGCCCTCGCTCATCTCTCCCGCCACGCCTCTGACCGACTGCTCCAGGCACACGATCTTCCGGACCACGTCGACCACCTCCCAATGGCCGAGCGCGCGGGTCGCGGCGGCGTGCGACCGTCCGGCATTGAGCACGCTGTCGGTGATGCCGCCGCTTGTCCTGTCGCCGTCGACGCGTTCGCTCCAGCGCATCGGCTTGATATCAGCCTGCTGGCTGGCGCGGAAATCCTCGCGGTAGCGCAGACCGGCTTCGCGCTGCTGGCGCGACAGCGAGGTGATGCCCAGCAGCGGATCGATGCTGCGCACCCGCACGATACCACCGGTGGAGGTATGGCCGTCATTGGACACCTCATAGACGCGCCGCGCCTCCGATGTCCCGGTTGCGAGCCGCTTGCGGCCGAACTCATCGTCCCGCAACGCGAAATCATGGCCGACCTCGCGGCGGATGCGCACCTGCTCGGCCTCGCCCTTCGGCAGCTTCGGCGTCTGCGGTTTGGCTGATCTGGCGGCTTTCTTGCTCATGGCTGCGTCCTTGTGGGGAGTGGATTGAGGTGCTGGCTGGCGGGGCAGCAATCCCTGGCGAAATTGGCTGCGCGCGCCGGAACCAGCGGCGAGGCTGGGCGTTGTGCCGCACCAAACCAACAGGAGGTATGCCCATGACCGCCTTCATGCCGGTGACCTTGCGCTTCTGCGACAACAAGACCATGCTGGTGGGCTCCATCGCCCAGGCGGCGACCGCGCTTCGCCGGCAATGGCCTGACAAGACGGCCACCGCCTATCTGGATGCGGCAAGGCTGGTCAGGCTCGCCATCGACGGGAGCTGCCGCCAGCGCGTCGCCTTCGAGGCTTTCACCAAGGCGGCCGGGCAGCAGGGGCTGCTGGTGGCAAAGCCGCGTAGCCGCGCCCATGAATGGCTCGACGCCGCCGCGGGCCCGTGAGGCGGCTGAAAACGTGATGCAACCGCGCCGCCGCCTTGCACGTTGATAGGGGCTGGCTTCCGAGCCGCGCGCAACGCCAAGGTAACCGCCGTGGGTACCATGAAAACAGGATCTCCGCTCAAAGTATGCCTGGACGGGCATGTCGAGGTGATCGACAGCGTCGTTGAGGCAGCCGACTTCCTGCAGCGCTGGCCGGTTGAACGGCGTGGTCACGTCTACCGCAGTGCGCTCAACGCGTGCAGTGCGGCCATCGCGGCGCAGATTTCGCACGCCGACGCGATGAAAGCGTTCACCGGCTTCGCGCGGGTTACCCGCATATTGGCCGGCGATGACGGCCGGCCAGCGATGCCTGATGCAATGAGCGTGCGGATGCCAAAGCAGGGCCACGATCTGCCAAAATAAAAGCGTTGCGTGGCCGCCGTTCTCGCCAGATCGCCAACACTGCAAAAGAAAAGCCAGCGTTGCAGCAAGCTTCTTTCTCCCCGTCTTATGGAGAGAAATGCTTAGCAGGCCAATGAGAGGCGCCAACGCTTCGATACCTTGCATCTGAACCAATCTCCCAAGCTCTCGGATGTGTTCCCAATCCTGACCGGCGTTGCCTCCTGCCGGCATCGTCTCCCGAGAACCGGGAAGGTAGCTCACCCCGCCTCGCAGACACGCCGGTGGAAGCGCGCCTGGTGATAGGTGCAGTAGCTTTTCATCGCCCTTGTGCGCATGCCGCAGCACAGCATGTGGACGCCCGGCCGGCCTCCGGGAGCATCGTTTTCCGGATTTTGCTCCAGCGCCAGGTCGAGCGGAGCGCGGCAGCGGCCGAACAGGCAGTCGACGAAGCGCATTGCCACGCCATGCGGCTGGCGGCCGATCGGGCTTTGCCGCGGCACCGGTACCTCGAGGCGGTAGGCTTGCCCGTCCGCGATCAGCACGCCGGCCTCGCGCGCTGCGAGGCGTTCCGCACCTTCACCCTTCGGCACGCGCTTGTGTCCGGCCTTGGCGGCGCGGTCGGCGGCTTTGTCATTCGCCCTCTCGGCTGCCGCGATCCGCTTGCTGTTGGCAAAGCCGATAGAACTCAGCATGGCGTTGCGGTGAACGATGCCAATGATGGCGTCGCGCGACACCGGGCTGCCTCGCGACGCGCTGAACCGAGCCGCGATGCGCGAGGCGGAAAGTCCGTCCGTCAGCCAGCCGGCGATCGCCTGCAATTCCTTGTCGCCGTAAAGTGCCATGTCCTGGTCTCCGTCCATTGCGCGGCCGCGGCAGCGCGCGACGCGGCCAGCGAGTGTCGGTGTCGGCCCGCCGCAGGCGGTGGGCATTGTCGGGTTCGATCCGGCCTGTCGGCCGTTGGATTGGCGGCCTCAGCCCGGCCGGCCGTCCAGCGCGGCGAGGCGCGCCAGCCGCGCCTCTGCCGTCACCCGGTCGGGTGCGGAAACCGCCCTGCCCGTCAGCCTGTCGAGCAGGATCACGGTGCCGTCCTCGGTGCGTATCAGGGAGCGGACCCGCGCCGCGCTGAATTGGGGGCCGGAGCCGCGGGGAGCGGCGGCTCCGGCCGTTCCGGCCGCCGGTGACGGGCGGACCGGACGTGCGGCTGATGCATCGGGGCAATCAGCCTCACGCTTCGCCCTGGCCGGGGAGGAGGACAGCCGGGGCGAAAGGGAATGAGCGCTGGCCGGCTCGCGTGAAGCTGGCCTGAGGGCGCTTTCGACTCGAAAGGGGTTGAGCTTTTGCATGAACGGATATAAGCATAACTCAAAATCTTATGCAAGCCATTCTTTCATGGACGAAAGCAGCGCTTGTTGGTCACATGGGTGCCATGGTGAAAACGCAACTGTCGGTCAAGGTCGGCGCGGCAATCCGCCAGGCGCGCAAGCAGCGCGGCCTGGTCATGCGCCACATCGCCGAGCACAACGACACCGACGTCGCCGCCGTCGGCAATTGGGAAACCGGTCGCAACCTGCCCAAGACGGAAAACCTCCTGAAGACCGCCGCCTTTCTGCGCGTCGACCCGGTGGCGCTCGGCAAGGGCGAGGTGGTTTTCCTCGACGATGCCGGACCGGTCAACGACGCCGAGATCGTCACCGATGCCGGGCCGCCCCCCGCCGGGCCGATGGACATCCAGGTGCTGGGCGCCGCGGTTGGCGGCGACGACGGCGATTTCACCTTCAACGGCGAGCCCGCCGGCTATGTCCAGCGCCCACCCGGCATCCGCAACCTGGCCAAGGTGTTCGCGCTGCACGTGCTGTCGGATTCCATGGTACCCCGTTACGAGCCCGGAGACCTGATCTATTGCGGCGGCCGCGATGCCGTCCCGGGCGATCACGTGGTGATCGAAACGTTCCCGGAAGAGAACGAACGCAACGGCAAGGCCTTCATCAAGAAATTGGTCAAGCGCACCGCCGCCGAACTGGTGGTCGAACAGTACAATCCGCCGAAGACGTTGACCTTCAACCGCTACGCCGTCAAGCAGGTCTGGCGGGTCATTCCGTTGAAGGAATTGCTGGGCTATTGAGCGTTTCATCGCCCACGGCCCATCATTCGACTGGCCGTTGGCGGTAAAAAGTGTATGATTAAGTCACACACGTTACAATTTGCTTGGGGAACGACGATGCGCAGCACCCAGCCACTGACTATCACATTGCCGCTTGAGATGGCGCAGATGGTGAAGGACAAAGTTTCATCCGGCGAGTACGCCACGGAGAGCGAAGTCATCCGCGATGGCCTGAGAACGCTCGCGGCGCGCGACGCGGCAATCGATCGCTGGCTGCGAGGGGAGGTTGCGCCAACGATGGATGCGCTCGAGAAGGATCCTTCGCACGTCTCACCTCTGGAGGATGTGCGAAAGCGACTTCATAGCCGCATCGACGCGCTGGCCGGGAAGCAGTCACGCCAAGCATGACGCACAGGGTCGTTTTCAGCAAGGCTGCCGAGAAAGACCTGCTGGATTTGCTGACCTACCTGGTTCCACAGGCTGGCGAACGAATTGCGCGGGCTTATATCGATCGCCTCATTGATTACTGTGCGCACTTTGACACGTTTCCTGAGCGCGGGACCCGCCATGATGATATCAGGCCAGGCCTCCGCACCGTGGGATATCGCAGGCGGGCGACGATCGCGTTTGCCATTGAAGACGAGACCGTGACCATCCTTCGGGTCTTTCACGGCGGCCGACACGCCATCCTCTCCGATGAAGATGATGCCTTCTGACGGCCATCTGCCGCCGCCCCTCAAGCCTGTCTCGATCCCTCCAACGGCATCTCGCGCTCGCTCAGCATTAGCGCCTCGCTGCGCACGCGCTGGCGCTCGTCGATAAACGCTGCCCGGATCTGGATCGCCGTGCCCGGCAGCCCGTCGGCGCGGCAAGCCGAGCAGACCAGCCGGCCCGAAAGCGCTGCCAGCGGGGTATTGCCAGTCACGCCGAAGCGCCGCAGCTGATCGGGCTTCCACCACCTGTTGCGGCCGCAATCGGCGCATTCGACCGATATCGAAACGACATCCGCAATCACTGATCCCCTGCCCGTCAATGCCATCGCGGCTCGCCTCTTTTGTTCCTTGTTTGTTCACATATTCCTGCGTTTTGAAACGAGAGTCGAGTCGCATCTTTCAGGGCTCCGCAAAAGTTTCTCTTTCGCTAATTTTTGAGTTATGCTTCTATATAGCTTGCAAAGCCGAGTCGGCGCGCGTGCAGCACCCCGGGAGAGACGATGGACGCCCTTGCCGCCGATTTCGCTCACGCCTGCGGCTATGGCGGCGACAGTCACGCTCTCATCGAGGCTTTCGTGAGAATCCGCGAACACGGCATCCGCCAGGCGCGCCTCGGCCATTTCAGGCGCAAGGCGGTCGTCGACGCGCTGAAACAATCGGAAGCACTTTTCCTGGCGGCGATCGGCCCGGCGCTATCGGCACAGGAAGCCATCGAGGACGCCGCCCGCTTCATCGCCTTCTGGCGCAACATGCCGCGCTGGCGCCAGGAACGGCGCCTGGCGGACCTCGCCAGGGCCAGGCAACAACGCCTGCTGGCGCGCTTCTTCCGCCGCTACGGCCACCGCATTTGGGCCTTGGAGGCGGCATAGGCGGGCTCGCCAAGCCGTCGGCGACCACACTGCGCCACGAGAGAGACGCAGCCACGAGAAGAGCTGGGCAATGCCGCCATTTGCGGGTTCCCATCCGCGCGTTTTCTTCCTAGATTGCCTGCGGGTGGCTGATCGTTCGACGTGCATATCAGGGAATGTTCAAGACTGCCCGTTCAAGAGTCCAGGCCTGGATGACGGCAGGCGCGGGAACCATCGCCGCGCTGTTGGCGGCCGGCCTCATGGGCGCCTTTGGCGCCCTGCCCGCTCACCCTCCGCCGCAACTGCCGTCCGATGCCGCCATCGATGCCGGCCGCTGGCGCATCAAACCGGTGCGTGCCTATGTCAGCCATGCCGACATCCATGGCGTGCCGCTGAAACCGGGCCAGAAGGCACTGGTGCTGGAGGCCGACATGACCAACCGCACGGCCGAATCCAACAAGGCCTACTTCGCTGTCTTCAAGCCGGAGGGAATCACCCTGCCGGACCCGATGCCGATGATCGCCCTGATACGCGATTCGACCCTGGCGCCGGAACTGCACCCCGGCATGACCGAGCGCCTGGCCTATGTCTGGCCGCTGGCCGGCGACGCCGCCGTGCCGCCGACGCTCGCCTTCGGCGTCACCGCGGAGATCTTCAAGCCGCGCGACAATCTCTACGGCACGCCCGGCTGGTACAATCCCTACCGTCTCGGCACCGTCACCTTGCCGTTCGCCGATATACCGGCAACGGACACGCCGGGAGCCGGCTCATGAGGATGCGGGTCCTCGGCAATCTCGCGATTCTCGCCGCCACCGTGGCGCTGAGCTACGGTATGCAGCTTTCCAAGCCGCATTATGCCGACCTCACCGCGCCCATCCCGGTCGACGGCGCCATGCACGACACGGTGCGGGCACGCAGCTTCGACGTGCGGCTTGACGAGGTTGTCTTTGCCCACGCGCTGAAGACCAACCAGTTCGGGCAGCAAAAGCTTTTGACGACGAGCGGCGTGTGGGCGGTGGTGACGACCAGCCTCACCGCGACCGACGCCTCCATCACGGTCGCGGACGGCACCTGGCAAGGTCCGACCGGTCTGCGCTACCGCCAGACGGAGCGGCTGGGCTATCGCCAGGACATGCCGCCGCACGGCGTCGATCCCGGCTTGCAAAAACGCGGCCTGTTCGTCTTCGAAGTACCGCCCGACCAGATCGGCGGCGCCAGGCTGCTGGTCTCGGAACGCCAATTCGGCGCGCTCGACGCGCAGGCCCGCATCAGCTTCGACGGGTTGTCTGCCGGCGCCGATGGACAACCGGCCGGCATCCTGCCGCAATACGATCTGGATGCACCACCGGGCCAGACTTCTCCGGGCCAGACACCGCAGGGCAAGCCATGAGCGCCGTCGCGACCGACATGGGGCCGGCCGCCGAGCGGCAGGTCGAGAAAAAATGGCGCAGGCGCAGCCTGGCGGCGCTTGTCATCCTGCTGCCGCTGGCGCTGGCAGAAACCAGCCATGACAGCTTGCGCGAATGGCTGGGCGGCGAAGACCTCATCGCCAGGGATGTCGAGTTTGGCCAGTCCGCGCACTTCGGCGGCAGCGACTGGAAGCTGGCGGACCTGCGCGGCGGCAAGGCCGGCCGCTTGCCCGATCAGGCCTTCGCCGTCATCGCCACCTTCTCCGTCACCGTCGGCGATCCCGACTTGCAGAAGCAATGGCTGGGCTGCAGGCTGATGCTGACCGATGCCGCCGGCCGCCGCTGGCTCCCCGACATGATTTCGGGCGTCAGACTGCCGGACGGCGTGATGAACTGCACCTCGGCGATCTTCTCCGGCGCCAAGACAGGCGACGTCATCACCATCGGCGACACCTTCATCGTGCCGGAGGATGCCATCAAGACCATCCGTCCCGCCATTGGGCTGGGAAGCGGGCGGCCGTGGTACCTGCGGTTTCAACGGCCGCCGAAGTAGCGACAGCGCCGGCAGTCCGGAGTCACGGCACGGCGATCAACAGGACGTAGGCAACAAAGACGACGAGGTGAGCAAGTCCGGTGAGAACCGTCGTGCGTCCGGTACTGAAACTTACGACACTCACCGCAAGGGCCAGAACCAGCAAAATCACGTCGCTCGGACCGAGACCGAGGTTGAGCGACTTTCCGGTGATGAGGCTGGCCGCCGCCACTGCCGGGATCGTCAGTCCGATGGTCGCGCACGCCGAGCCCAAAGCGACGTTCAATGCGCGCTGGAGCTCATTCCCCCACGATGCCTTGATGGCGGAGATCGCCTCGGGGAGCAGCACGACAAACGCAATCATCGCGCCGACGATCGCATCCGATTGCGGGATCTGCAGGTAGGTAAGGCCATCTTCAACGCCAGCCGCGACCCGTTCCGTCAGCAGGACGATCCCGACCAGTCCCAGAAGCAGGAAGACGAAATGCGTTGGCACGCCGTGGACCTGCGGAGAAGGGCTTTCCGGAGCGCTTTCACGCAGCTGCACCTCCAGGAAGTCCTCTTTCTGGCTGTAGCTCTGGGCGAAAACGAAACTGCCGTAGAGCAAGAGCGACAGCAGCGCGACGAAGGCCAGTTGCGTGGGAGAAAATGTCCCGGGGCTGGTGGCAAGCGTGTAGTTCGGCAGCACCATGGTCAGCACCGTGATCGCGGTCAGCACCGAGAGAAAGGAACTTGTCCCTTGCCTTCGGACGTCCTGGTGGCGGTGCCGCCACCCGCCAAGTGTCAGGCACATGCCCACAATGCCGGTGCAAACGATCATGACCGTGGAGAACACGGACTCTCGCGCCAAGGTCGGATTGTTGGCGCCATGCCGCATCATCGAAACGATAATCGACACTTCGATGGTCGTTACAGCCAAGGTAAGAACTAGGGTGCCGTACGGCTGTCCGACACGTCGGGCTATCGCCTCCGCATGTCGCAACACGGCAAAGACGGTTGCCAAGGTAAGAACGATCGATATGCCGGCAACGATCACCACAATCGCCGTCCGATCTTCGATCGGCTCTATGTTCGATTGCAATATCAACGCCAGCGCGCAGCAGACCACAGGCAGGCCGAAGGTCATTGCCTCACTTCGACGGCGGAAGAAGTAAGTCATGCCATTCTCTTCGATCTTGCGAGTGCAAACAGGCGGTCTGTTTACGAGACCAGGAAAGATCGCACTTTCGCCCCATCGCACGTACATGGCAAGGCGCGGCAAGGATACGCTACGGTCGTTCCCGTCGCTACCGGGAACGACCGCCCCCCTTCGAAAGCGAGAACGCCGTCTCCAGCACCGCGGCGAGGAAGCAGATGCGCAGCGGCTCGACCAGGATGCCGGTGGAGGAATCCTGGAACGGGCTGCCGAACAACAGCGTCACGCCATGCGACAGGATCTGCCAGACGTCGAGCTCGTGCGGGCCGATCAGCCGCGTCGCGCCGAGCCACAGCCAGGCCGCGCCCCAGTCGAGCAGGCGACAGCCGACGATCAGCGTACACAGCAATACGAGGCTGGAACTCACCGTCAGCCGCACGCCATTGGCGATCGGCAGATAGCGCGAGCGGTAGCCGGCGACGAAATGCTCGACGAAATCGCGCAGGAATTTCGGCAGGCCGGCATAGCGCTTGCCGACGCGTTCCAGCCGGCCGTGCACGCGCATCAGTGCCGTGTCGTCGCGCACATCATAGCCATAGATCAGCGCCGCCATCACCAGCCAGATCAGCGGCAAGAGCATGTAGAAGAACAGGTTGACGGCGATCGTCGAGGGCGCGATCGAGGTGATCTCGACCGGCACCATCGGCGCGGCCGTCGCCGCCGGCACCGGGCTCGCCAGCCCGTCGGCCGACGCCTGCAGAACCGACCAGAAATTGCGGCTCATCAGCCATTGCAGCGCGCTGTCCTTCCAGCGGCTGATGACGTAGAGGCCGACGAAGATCCAGTTGGTCTCGCAGATCACCACCACGATCTGCCAGAACGAGGCGGCGCCCGTTTTCGCCTGCATGAACTTGGCCAGCCGGCGCACCAGCCAGGACACCGCCACCGAGACCAGCAGCCAGCGCGAATCCAGCACGTCCAGAACATTGGCGCTCTGGCCGAAGCCGGCCTGGTCGAGCGTTTCGCGCGAATATTGCCGCACGATGTCGCCGAGGAACCCCCAGGCCGCGTAATAGGCGAAGAAGGGCAACAGCGCGATGGTGATCATGCGCACCAGCCGCGAACCGCGCCGGTCCGCGGTTCCCTGCCCCTCGGCGACCGTGGCCTTTTCCGCGCCACGCTGCGCGGCCAGCACATGGGGCAAGCCGGGACGCAGCACATGGAACATCGCCACCGTCACCACCAGTTGCGCCAGCGCCACTAGCGTCAGCATGGCGAGCCCGGCGAAATGGTTTGCGAGCGCCACCTTGGCCGCCAGTTGCAGCAAGAGATCGCCGGCCAGAACACCGGCCAGCACCAGCACGACGAGCTGCGGCCAGAACCGCCGCAGCAGCGAAAAACTCAAGCTGATCGGTCTGATGATATCGGCAAACATGAGGTTCTCTCAGAATGCCACCCGCCCGAAATCCTTCTAGCAAAGGGGGGTTGTTTTGCAAGAAAGGTGGCGAGCTCTCCTGCCAGAGCGGCGATTTCCCCTTCTCCGACAACAAGGGAGAAAGAATTAGCGCCTCACCCGCGACTTCAGCCAGCGATCGAACGCCACCGCCAGGATCAGGATTAGGCCGATGACGATGCTTTGCGTGTAGGACGAGACGTTGTTGAACTGGAGCCCGTTCTGTAGCACGCCGATCAGGGCGGCGCCCACCACGGTGCCGCCCACCGAGCCGATGCCGCCGAACAGCGAGGTACCGCCGATGACGACGGCCGAAATGACCGTCAGCTCGTAGCCGATGCCGGCCACCGCTTCGGACGAATTCAGCCTGGCCGACAGCACGAAGGCGGCGAGCCCGGCGAAGAAGCCGACGATGACATAGACCGAGACCAGGATGCGGTCGACGCGCAAGCCCGACAGCCGTGCGGCCTCGGCATTGCCGCCGACGGCGTAGACGGCGCGTCCATAGCGCGTGTAGCGTAGCACGATGTGGCACAGGATGGCGGCCGCCGCGAAGATGATCGCCGGCACCGGCACGGGGCCGATCAGCCCGGTGCCGAACCAGCGCATAGAAGCGTCGAAGCCCGAGATCGGGCCGCCATTGGAGATGGTCAGCGTCAGGCCGCGAAACACGGTGAGCCCGCCAAGCGTGACGACGAAGGGCGGCACTTTCAGCCTGGTGATGGCAAAGCCCTGAACACCGCCGGCCACCGCCCCCACCACCACGGCGGCAAGCAGCGCCGCGAACCAGCCATAGCCCTGCGTTCCCGACGTCGACAGCGACAGTGTGTTGGCGGTGCCGCCCTTGGCGACCACGGCCGCCACCATGCCGCAGAAGGCGAGCAGCGAGCCGACCGAAAGATCGATGCCGGCGGTGAGGATGACGAAGGTCATGCCGAGCGCGATCAGCCCGGTGATCGATATCTGGCGGGTGATGTTGAACAGATTGATCGGATCGATGAAGCTCGGCTTCAGCACGGTGAAGACGACCACCAGCGCCGCCAGGAATAGCAGCGGCCCGAAATTCATCAAGAGCCGCGCAATGCTGATGCCGCCACGCCGGCTCTGCTCCTCGGCCACGCTCATCGTGCCTCCTCCTCAACCGCTCCCGGCTGGTCGAGTGCCATCAGTTCCATCAGTTTTTCCTCGCTTGCCTCGATGCCCGGCATCTGCCCGGTGATGCGCCCCTTGCGCATGGTCACGATCCGGTCCGACACAGCCAGCACTTCGGGCAGCTCGGACGAAATCATCATCACCGCTATGCCGCGCGCTGCCAATTGCACCAGGATCTGGTGCACCTCGGCCTTGGCGCCGACATCGACGCCGCGCGTCGGCTCGTCGACGATCAGCACCTTGGGGTCGCGCGCCAGCCAGCGCGCCAGGATCACCTTCTGCTGGTTGCCGCCCGACAGGCCCTCGATCGCCTGCTCGGCCGACGCCATGCGGATCGACAGCATTTTCCGGAACCCCGCCAGCGCATCGCGCTCGCGCCGCTCGGCCATGAAGCCGAAGCCATTGCTGAACCGCCCGAGCGAGGCGACGGAGAAATTCGGCAGGATGCCGAGCGCGGCGAAGATCGCCTGATGCTTGCGATCCTCAGGCACAAGGCCGATGCCGAGCGCTATGGCATCCGCCGGCGAGGCCGGCGCGATGGGCCTGCCGTCGAGCGTGATCGTGCCGCCCGCGATCCGGTCGGCGCCGAAGATGGCGCGCGCCAGCTCCGTGCGACCCGAGCCGACGAGGCCGGCGACACCCAGGATCTCGCCGGCCTTGAGGTCGATATCGACGCCGTCGAGCACGATGGCGTGCGGCGCTTCGGGATCGCGCACCGTGCGCAACCCGCGCACCGACAGCACGACGTCGCCGGCCACCGTGCGCTGCGCCGGCCGCGCATAGAGCTCGGACGCCGCGCGGCCGACCATTTTCTCGATGATGCGCGGCAATCGGATCGGCCCGCCTTCGCGGTCGAGATTGCCGGCCAACCTGCCGTCCCGGAGCACCGTCATGCGGTCGCAGATGGCGGCGGCCTCCTCCAGCCGATGGGTGACGAACATGATGGCGACATGGTCCTTGCGCAGCCTGTCCATGATCGACAGCAGCCGCTGCACCTCTGTCTCGGTCAGCGCTGATGTCGGCTCGTCCATGATGATCAGCCGGCTCTTCAGCGACAGCGCCCGTGCAATCTCGACGAGCTGCTGCTCGGCCACCGAAAGCGCCGAGACCGGCGTCATCGGATCGATCGTGAGGCCGACGCGGGCGATGATGGTGCGGGAGTCCTGCTCCATCTTGCGCCAGGAGACGAGGCCGAGCGGACCGGTCGGGGCGCGGCCGATGAAGATGTTCTCCGCCACCGTCAGCGTCGGGATCAGGCTGAGCTCCTGGTAGATGGTGACGATACCTAGCCGCTTGGCATCCTGCGGGCTCGACGGCCGGTAGTCGGCGCCGTCGAAAATGACATGGCCGCTGGAAGGCGGCATGACGCCCGACAGGATTTTCAGCAGCGTCGATTTGCCGGCGCCGTTTTCGCCGAGCAGGCCGAGGATTTCGCCGGGCCTGACATCGAGCGAGACATCGTTCAGCGCGGTGACGCCGGCGAAATGCTTGGTGACGCCTTCGACGGAGAGCAGGGCGGGTGCGGCTTCAGCTGGCGGCAAGGAATGCTCCTTGAGACTTGAAACGTCTGCGCTGCCCCTCACCCCAGCCCTCTCCCCGTGTAGAACGGGGAGAGGGGGCCGTCAGCGTCGGAGCGCATCCCTTCTCCCCGTCACTATACGGGGAGAAGGTGCCGGCAGGCGGATGAGGGGCAGCGCTAACTTGGGCGATTGATCCTGCTCGCAGAACATCATCCTGCCAGCCTGACATTCGCGATCTATTCACAGCCTACTTCGTCTCGTTCAGCCTCTCGGCCTTGTCGAGATTGTCCTTGCCGATGACGATCGGCGTCAACAGCACCAGCTTCTCCTTCGGCTCCGTCTTGTCCCTAGCGTAGGCGACGGCGATCTGCACGGCGGTGCGCGACTGCTGGCCGGGGAACTGTTCGACCGTGCCGGCGAGCTTGCCGTCGCGGACCGCGACCAGCGCTTCCGGCAGCGCGTCGAAGCCGTAGATCTTGACGTCGGTGAAGTTGCGCGCGGCACAAGCCTCCAGGGCGCCCAGCGCCATGTCGTCATTGGCGCAGACGATCGCGTCCGGCTTACCGTTGGCGGCAAGGCCGGCTTCCGTCACCGACAGCGCCTCGGCGCGGGCGAAATTGGCGGTCTGCTCGAAGACGATCTGGTATTTGTCCTTCAAGGGATCGAGCACATTGTGCACGCCCTTGTTGCGGTCGATCGCCGGCCCGGCGCCGGGTTGGCCCTGGAGGTGGAACAGTTTCGCGCCGTTGGGGAACGCCGCCACCACGGCCTGCGCTTCCGCCTCGCCGCCCTTGACGTTGTCGGCGCCGACATGGGCGAGGATGCCCTCGACGCCGTCGACGCGGCGGTCGATCGTCACCACGGGAACGCCGGCCTTGACCGCTTCCTCGATGGCCGGCGCCAGCGCGTTGACGTCGAGCGGCGAGATCACGATGGCGTTGACCTTTTGCACTAGGGCCGCCTCGATGTCGGCGGTCTGCTTGGTGGCCGAGTTCTGGCCATCGCTCTCGGTCAGGTTGACGCCTTGCGTGGCGGCTTCCGCCTTGATCTCGTTCAGCATGTGCACGAAGAACGGAAAGCCGAGACTGGGCACCGAGCCGAGAATGGTGAGCTTGTCCTGCGCAAATGCCGAGGGCGCGGCAAGCACCATGGCGCCCGCGGCCACGGACGTCATCAGGAATTCACGTCTGTTCATGGGATCCTCCTCCACAAGAACGCACGGCCCCGGAAACCGGGACGGTTTCAGGAAGGATCATGCGTCGGTTCAAAGTGTTGGAGCATCCTCCTTGCGTTTGCTAACGCATGCCGCTCCAGCTGATCGCCGTTGCAAAAACTGCCTCCCGTCGGCACCAGCAAACGGATGCTAGCCCAGGCTCAACCATTTGTGCAACATCGATATAACAGGGCCAGACGGCAATGGTCGGAATTTGGATGAGCCGGGTGCCCAGCTTCCATTCTCCGGCGCTGGCCCTAGTTTGAACCGCGCCTGAGCCCATTCCCTGGAGACACCCGCATGAAACCGCACATCATCTGCCATATGATCGCGTCGCTGGACGGCAGTCTCCACCCGAGCCGCTACACGGCCAGCCCGGACGGAACCCGGGCCGAATGGTCGAGCCTCTACGAGCATATCCATAATGATTTTGCGGGCGACGGCTGGATCGTCGGCCGCGTCACCATGGCCGAGATGAGCAAGGCCGGCGCGCACCCGCCGGCCGATGCGGGCAAGGTCGACCGACCCTATCATGTCGCGCAAACCGGTACGGGAAGCTACGCGGTGGCGCTCGATCCATCGGGCAAGCTCCACTTTTCCAAACCCGACATTGGCGGCGACCATGTCGTGGTGCTGCTTGGGCACGATGTCGCCGACAGCCACCTGGCCGAGCTCGCTGCCGACGGCGTGTCCTATATCGTGGCGGAAACGGCTGACATGGATCTCGGCCGGATGCTCGAAGTTCTCAACCGCGAATTCGCCATTCGCCGGCTGCTGCTCGAGGGCGGCGCCGGCATCAACGGTTCCTTCTTCGCGGCCGGCCTTGTCGATGAGCTCAGCCTTCTCGTCGCTCCCGCCGTTGACGGGCGGGCGGCGAACCAGGGTTTCGTCGAATTCGGCGAAACCGGCCTCGCGGGCAAGATGCAACTGTCGCTCAAAAGCTGCGAAGCCCTCGCCCACGGCCTCGTCCATTTGCGCTACGCCGTCGGCTGACGACGCTTTATCGGCGCATCATGCGTCGTACCGCATGGCCTCGAGATCGGCGATCAGCGTCGGGCCGGTCGGCTGCCAGCCGAGCCGCGCCCGGGTCAGCGCGCTGGAAGCCGGCAGATCCATCGGGGCGAACATCGCCATCCAGCCGAAATGCTCCGGCGCCTGTTCCGGCGTGATCGAAACCACCGGCACGTTGAGGCCCCGCCCGATCACCTCGGCGATCGCGCGCACCTCGACGCCTTCCTCGCCGACCGCGTTATAGCGCGCGCCGGGCTGCCGCTTTTCCACCGCCAGCCGGTAGAGGCGCGCCGCGTCCAAGAGATGGCCCGCCGCATAGCGGTTGCGGCCCTCGCCGACATAGGCCGAAACGCCTTTCTGGCGCACGATTTCGATGAGCGGCGTGATGAGCCCTTGCCTGACCGGGTTGTGAACCTGCGGCAGCCGCACCACCGAGACGTTGACGCCGGCTTCCAGCAAGGCATTGCCGGCGAGCTCCGAGGCGATGCGCGGATTGGGATGGCTGGGGTTGAAGACGTCCTCGCTGGCAAGCTCGCCATGTCCGGGGCTGCCCACGCCGACGCCGGAAGTGATCACCAGCGGCCGGTCGGATCCGGCCAATGCCTGGCCGAGTGCCGCGATGACACGGCTATCCTTCTCGCAATTCTCGGCAAACCGCGAAAAATCATGGTCGAACGCCGTGTGGATCACCGCTTCCGCCTTCGCCGCGCCGTCGCGCAGGCCCTCTGGATCCTCGAGCGTTCCCCGATGCACTTCGGCGCCCGCCGCCGTCAGCGCTTCGGCCCCCGCTTCGGAGCGAGTGACGCCGACCACCTGATGGCCCGCCTTGATGAGCTCGGCAACGAGCGCCGAGCCGATGAAACCGGTCGCGCCGGTCAAAAAGATACGCATGCGAATTCTCCTGCACGATTGCCTGCGCAGTATCGCCGGTCTATTATTCCATTAAAGTAGTGATCTTATCGTGGTATAATGGCTAACAGGATGCCCACCAATTCCGCCGGTTCGCTCGCGGCGTTTCTGAGAGACCGGCGCACCCGGCTCGATCCGGCCTCGTTCGGATTTTCAGGGCGCCGGCGCACGCCGGGGCTGCGCCGGGAGGAAGTGGCCCAGCGCGCCAACATCAGCCCGACCTGGTACACATGGCTGGAGCAGGGTCGTGGCGGCGCGCCTTCGGCCGATGTGCTGAACCGCATCGCCAAGGGGCTGATGCTGACCGAGGCCGAGCGCGAGCACCTTTTCATGCTCGGGCTCGGACGCCCGCCTGAGGTCCGCTATATCGGCGCGGAAGGCATCAGCCCCCGGCTGCAGCGCCTCCTCGACACGCTTGAAGCGAGCCCCGCCTTGGTCAGGACCGCTACCTGGGATGTCGTTGCCTGGAACCGCGCCGCCCAGGTCGTGCTGACCGATTACAGCGCCCTGCCCGCAGACCAGCGCAACATTTTGCGCTTCATGTTCCGCAGCCCGGCCATCCGCGAAAAGCAGCACGACTGGGAAAACCTCGCCCGTTTCGTGGTGGGCGCCTTCCGCGCCGACGCGGCGCGTGCCGGCGCGGTGTCCGAGGTACGCGAACTCGTCGACGAACTGTGCAGCGCCAGCCCCGAATTCGCCGCCCTGTGGCGCGAGAACGACGTGCTCAGCCATGGCGACGGAACCAAGCGGCTGAAGCACCCGGTGCTCGGCGACATCGAGCTGGAATATTCGGGATTCGCGGTCGACGGCCGCCCGGATCTGAGCCTGACCGTCTACAATCCGGTCGACAGCGCGGTCGCGGAGCGGATTCGCGAGCTGGCGAAGCGCGCCAAGGTGTCATTGGACCCGCCGCGATGATCCCTGCTCGTTCCTGGAACATTCCAGAAATGCGCAGCGGGTTGCGTCCTGCCATGCGTCCCATGAAACCGTCATCGGGGCGCCTTACCACCGCATCCCGCCGACAAAGTCGATGAATGCCCGCAGCGGCGCCGGGATGAGCCGGCGGCCCGGGTAATAAAGGAACGGGCCGGAAAACTCCTGCCACCAGGGCTCCAGTACCGGTTCGAGCCGGCCATCGTCGAAATAGGGGCGCAGCCAGTCCTCGAACAGCGAGACGATGCCGCCGCCGGCGACGGCCACATCGAGCGCAAGCGCCATAGCCGTGCCGGTGCTGACCAGCAGCGGCCCGGTCGGCTCGACGCTCACTATCTCGCCGTCGCGCTCGAACTCCCAGGGCGGCGTCAGGCCGCTGGCGAAGCGGCCGCGCAGGCATGCGTGATCGAGCAGGTCGCGCGGATGGTCGGGCCGGCCACGCCTGTCGAGATAGGCCGTTGCGGCAGCGGTGGCGAAGCGCTGCCGGCGCGGGCCGATCGGTACGGCGATCATGTCCTGCTCCAGCCGCTCGTCATAGCGGATGCCGGCATCGCAGCCGCTCGCCAGTATGTCGACAAAACTGTCCTCGGCGGTCACCTCCAGTCTTATGTCGGGATAGGCGGCAAGGAAGGGCGGCAGAAGGCGCGGCAGAACCAGTTTCGCCGCCACGACAGGCACGTTGAGCCGCAGCGTGCCGGCCGGGCGGCCGCGAAAGCCGCTGACGACATCGAGCGCTGCCTCGACCTCGCCGAGCGCGGGGCCCAGCCGCTCCAGCAGTCGCGCGCCGGCCTCGGTCGGAGCGACGCTGCGCGTGGTGCGGTTGAGGAGCCGCACGCCGAGCCCCGCCTCCAGCCGCCGCACCGTTTCGCTGAGGCTGGAGGCGCTGACGCCGCTGACCCTGGCCGCCTCGCGAAAGCCGCCGGCGCGCGCCACCGCCATGAATGCCTGGAGGTCGCCCAGATCCGTCATTGTACGCCTTTCCGCACAGCCTGTGCCGATTGCGCCATATTATCGCGCAGGCGTGCATTGTCTATATCTGGCCGATGCAAAGGAGATTGAGACCATGACCGACATCTGCAAGGCCGGAACCTTCAAGCTCGGCGACCGCACCGTGAAGCGCATGGGCTACGGCGCCATGCAACTGGCCGGACCCGGCGTGTTCGGCCCGCCGAAAGACCATGACGCTGCACTCGCCGTGCTGCGCGAGGCGGTGGCGAGCGGCATCGACCATATCGACACCAGCGATTTCTACGGTCCGCACGTCACCAACCTGATCATCCGCGAGGCGCTGCACCCCTACCCCGCCAACCTCACCATCGTCACCAAGGTCAGTGCCCGGCGCGGCGCCGATGCATCGTGGATCCCCGCAATGTCGCCGCAGGAACTGACGCAGGCCGTGCACGACAATCTCCGCAATCTGGGACTGGACACGATGGAGGTCGTCAACCTGCGCTCCATGCACGGCATACACGGCCCGGCCGAAGGTTCGCTCGAACCCCAACTGAATACGCTCGCCGAACTGCAGCGTCAGGGTCTGGTGCGCCATATCGGCTTGAGCAATGTCACATCAACCCAGATCGCGCAGGGGCGCGGCATCGTCGACATCGTTTGCGTGCAGAACCAGTACAACATCGCGCATCGCGAGGATGACGCACTGATCGACGAGCTTGCCGCGGCCGGCATCGCCTATGTGCCGTTCTTCCCGCTCGGCGGCTTCACGCCGCTGCAATCCAGCACGCTGGCCGATGTCGCGCAAAAACTCGGCGCCACGCCCATGCAGGTGGCGCTCGCCTGGCTCCTGCGTCGCGCGCCCAACATCCTGCTCATCCCCGGCACCTCGTCCATTGCGCATCTCAGGCAAAACATGGCGGCGGCGGAGTTGGAGCTGCCAGCCGACGCGCTTTCCGTGCTGAACGGGATCGCGGACGAGACCGAGCAAGCAGCCTAAGCCGGCGCGACTAGCGCTTGCCGGGCGGCACCGCTGTCCGGCAAGATCCCGACCTCGGCGGCGGCTTGCGCAGCCGTCGCCGGCCATGGCATCTGGTCCGGTACAACGGATCGATCCGAAGCAGCATGGCTCCACGACCACCACGACCCGGCGTCAGCCTCAACCGCGCGCTGTCGAAGCTCGGCCTGTGCTCGCGCACGCAGGCCGAGCGGCTGATCGCCGAGGGCCGCGTGCGCGTCGGTGGCAAGGTCGCGCGCGATGCTTCCCTGCGCGTCGATATGAAGCGCGACCGTATCGTCGTCGACGGCGAAGACGTCGTTGCCGAGCGCAAGGTCTATCTCATGCTCAACAAGCCGCGCGGGCTGGTCACGACCCGCGACGACCCGCTCGAGCGCGACACCGTCTATGCCTGTCTTGAAGGGCTTGACCTGCCTTTCGTCTCGCCGGTCGGCCGGCTGGACAAGGCGAGCGAAGGCCTGCTGCTGATGACCAACGACACGCGCTTCGCCAACCGGCTGATGGACCCGGCCTCGCACCTGCCCAAGACCTATCATGTTCAGATCGCCACGGTGCCCGACGCCGCGGTGCTGGAAGCGCTGCGCGCCGGCGCTACCGTCGAGGGTGAAATGCTGACTGCGAACTCGATCGAGCTGCTGCGCAGCGGCGGCCGCACCGCCTGGCTGGAGATCGTGCTCCACGAGGGCCGCAACCGCCACATCCGGCGCCTGCTCGCCGCCCACGGCATTGAGGTCAAGCGCCTGATCCGCGTCGCCATTGGTCGCTTGCCGCTCGGCGACCTCGCCAAGGGTACTGCGAGGCATTTGACGCCCGACGAATTGGCGCTGCTGGCGGGATGAATAGGCGCAGGGTCGGCACTGCCGCTCGGCAGATCTGAAATCCCACCGGCACTTCCGTCTCCTGACGGAAAGCTGTCAGGGGCCCCGGCCTATAGAAGGCGGGGAGCCCAGCCGCGGCTTCGACGATCAAGGAGCCAATGCGATGAATTTCGTCTCTGTCCGCATCATCACGTCCGATGTCCAGCGCCTCGTGCGCTTCTATGGCGAGATCACCGGCATGCCGGTGACGATGTACACGGAGGACTTCGCCGAACTGGCGACGCCAGCCTGCACGCTGGCGATCGGCAGCACGCGCACCCTGATGCTGTTCGGCAGCGACATCGCCCGCCCAGCCGACAACCGCACGGCCATCATCGAATTCCGAGTCGGCGACGTCGATGCAGAATTTGCCAGGCTGGCGGAAACCATCAAGGGCGCAATTGTCCAGGAGCCTACCACCATGCCTTGGGGCAACCGCTCGCTGCTGTTCCGCGACCCCGACTACAATCTGGTGAATTTCTTCACGCCGGTAACCGCCGAGGCGATCCGGAAGTTCGACAGCTAGGCCGCCTACTTCCCGTTCCACTTGCGCACCACCGGCTCGCCGAGGTCATGCTCGTAGCCGAGCACGCTGATGCTGGCCGTATCGAGCACGAACAGCGCGCCGTCCTGCGGCGGCAAGCCGAGCCAGCGGGCGGTGAGCACGCGCAGGAAGTGCGCGCTGGAAAAGATCAGCGTGTCGGCGTTGGCCTCGCGCAGGCGATCGATGATCCTGTCGGCGCGGGCGCCCACATCGGCCGCCGTTTCGCCTTGCGGGCAGCCGTCGCGAAAGACGTTCCAGCCCGGCCGTTCGGCCAGGATCTCCCTGGTGGTTCGCCCTTCATAGGCGCCGTAGTCCCATTCCTGCAGGTCGTCCATCTTGATGCTTTGCGCCCCGAAACCGGCAAGCAGGCTGGTGTTGTAGGCGCGCTGCGAGGGGCTCGACCACACGGCCGAAAACCGCAGGCCTTTCAGCCGATCCGCCACACCCCGCGCGGCCGCCTCGCCGGCGGTCGTCAGCGGCATGTCGGTGCGGCCGGTGTGCTGGCCCGAAAGGCTCCACGCCGTCTCGCCATGCCGGACCAGATGGATTTGAGGAAACGCACTGCTCATGGTGGGCCTTTCGAAGTTGCCGCACCTTAGAGGACGATGCCGCGAAGGGGAATCCAGCTGGCGCGAAAGTCCGGGGGTGGAACGCTCGTTTGGGCGCGGTCCACGCGATGCCCACCACATTCCCTGGCCCTGATCCCCGCCGCATTGGCACAATGACTGGGCGCCGGGCATGACTATGTGTGGTCCATAGTTCACCAAGCACGATAGGTCACGATCATCATGTACAAACATCTGCTCATCGCCACCGACGGGTCGGAACTGGCCGACAAGGGCGTTGCCCACGGCCTCGGGCTGGCAAAGGGCCTCGGCGCCGCCGTGACCTTCGTCACCGTCTCAGAACAATTCCCGATCTTCGCCTGGGGCGGCGCCATGGCCGGCTACGCCGCGGGCGATGAGCTGGCCGCCTATCAGGAAGAAGCCCGCAAATACGGCAAGGAGGTGCTCGACAAATGCAAGGCTTCCGCCGAGGGGCTGGGCGTGTCGGCCAAGGTCGTGCACATCGAGGACAGAAGGCCCGCCGAGGCGATCCTGGAGCTGTCGCAGACCGAACGCTCCGACCTGATTGTCATGGCCTCGCACGGCCGCCGCGGATTGGGCAGGCTGCTTCTGGGAAGCCAGACCGCGGAAGTCGTATCCTACAGCGAAATCCCGGTCCTGGTGGTGCGGTAAGCCGGGTCCGGCCAGTCGGCGCTCTGCAAGCGGCACTCAGAACGCCGCCTCGGCCACCAGATAAAATCCCAGCGCCAAGAGCCCGGCGAAGAACACTTTGCGAAAAGTCTCGACGCTCATGCGCCGGCGCAGCGCCTGGCCGACAGCCATGCCGGCGAGCGCAGGCGCCAGCGCCGCGATCGAACCCGCCAGCCCGGCCGTCGGCGAGGCCAGGGCGCCGGCCCTGAACAGCCCGATGGCCAGCGCCGCCGTCGACACGGTGAAGGACAGGCCGAGCGCCTGGATCAGCTCTTCCCTGCCCAGCCGCAGCGATTGCAGGTAGGGCACCGCCGGAATGACGAAGACGCCGGTGGCGCCGGTGACCAGACCGGTCGCCACCCCGACCAGCGGCGATAGCAAGGCCTCGTGGCGTGGCGGCGTTGAGAAGCCGGCCTTTGCGAGGCCGAGAACGGCATAGAGCATCAGTGCCACGCCGAGCGCGCCGGACGCGGCCGCCGTATGCGCGCCGGTGAGCAGGCCGGCGCCGATAACGGTGCCGATCACCACGCCGGCCATCATCGTCCATAGCCGCCTGACGAGCCCGCCGAACGAAGGACCAGTGGACAATTGCCACAGATTGGTAACCAGCGACGGGATCAGCAGAAGCGTGGCCGCTTCGGCCGGCGCCATGGCCACCGCCAGCAGGCCCATCGCCACCGTCGGCAGGCCCATCCCGACCACGCCCTTGACGAAGCCTGCGGCAAGGAAGACGGCGCAGATCCAGGCAACGGCGGCGGCGCTCAGCGGCTCAATCATGGAGCAGCATGTCGGCGGCGTCGATCCCCGCTGCCGGCCCCGGTCCGGCGGCGGCGCTGCTGACAGGGGCGGATGTCATGGCGCATCCTGGCATGCCGGAATCCGAGCGCGCCATGGCCAGAAGAGCAACGGCAACCGCCAGCAGCATCGCCGCACTTTCAGCAATACCGAGCCCTTGCCGGTTCGATGCTGGTTTTCTCATCATGGACCTCCACCGAAACTGTTTGACGAAATTCGCCGTCACCCACAATGTGGAAATTACGGCACCAGCCTTCGTCTGAGGCGAAGGCTGGCGCTGAAAGCGGTCGGCCGGATGCGCCGTCGATCGCGTGCGCCCGGGCTGTCTTGCGGGAGGAAAAAGATGCGCTTCGACCTCGTCGATCTCCGGCTGTTCCTGCTGGTCGCCGAGCGCGGCAGCATCACCCATGGCGCCGAGCTCGCGGGCCTCGCGCTGGCCTCGGCCAGCGCCCGCATCAAGGGCATGGAGGATAGGCTCGGCGCGCCGCTTCTGGAGCGCCGCCGGCGCGGCGTGGTGCCGACCGCCGCCGGCCAGGCGCTGCTGCACCACGCGCGCGCGGTGCAGAATCAGATCGAGGCGATGGCCGGCGAGCTCGGCGCCTATGCCACCGGCCTGCGCGCGCGGGTCCGCCTGCTCGCCAACACGGCCGCCACCAGCGAACTTCTGCGCGACAGGCTGCCGGCCTTTCTGGTCGCGCATCCCGGCATCGACATAGACCTCGATGAGCGCCCCAGCCACGAGATCGCCGAGGCGGTGGCGAGCGGCGCCGCCGATCTTGGCATTGCCGCGACCTGGGCCGGCCTTTCCCATCTCGAGCAGAAACCGTTCTTCGTTGACCGGCTGGTGGTGATCGCCGCGCGCAACCGCCCCGGCCTCGAAGGCCGCGCGACCGGCCTCGCCGACATTCTCGGTGAAACCTTTGTCGGCCTGAGTGCCGGCCATCCCTTGCAGGAGCACATCTCCCGCCAGGCCGCGCGCCTTGGCGGTCATCTGCATTTTCGCATCCGCGTGCCCGGCCTCGACAATGTCTGCAGGCTGGTGGCCCAGGGCGCGGGCGTCGCCATCGTGCCGGAAAGCATCGTGCGCCGCTCGGCGCCCAGCCTGCGCAGCCGGCGGCTGACGGACGACTGGGGAACCCGCCAGCTCAATCTCTGCGCCCGCCGCTTCGACACGTTGACGCCGCAGGCCAAGCTGCTGGTGGCCGCACTGGTGTGAAGCCGCCGACCACATGCTGAATTCGCGTGGAATCATGCCTTGCCTTTAAGGAATCCATGAAATAGCTTGTTTGCACATAGGCAAAAAAATCGCCTAGCTTTTTTCGTTTTATGAAAGACGGGGGACTTGCGGGAACATCTCGATCTGACCGATCGGCGGCTGGTCAAACAGCTGTCGCAGGACGCACAGCCGGGCATCAACCGCCTCGCCGAGATTCTGGCGATCTCGGTGCCGACGGTGCGCACGCGGCTGCGCAACCTGCTCGACCGCAACCTGCTCAAGATCGTCGGGCTCTTGAACCTGACGGAGCGGCCCGAACTGATCTCGGCTATCGTCGGCATCAACGCGCAAGGACGCGGCCGCGCCCGCGAACTGGCACAGCGCATTTCCGAACTGCCCTTCGTCAACTCGGCCTCGGTCGTCACCGGGCGCTTCGACATCATCGTCGACGTGACGGTGGCCGGAGACGTCGCCGATCTCTACCGCGTCACCAGCGAGTTGATCCCGGGCGCCGGCGAGCCGGGCGAGGTCGTGCGCAGCGAGACCTTCGTCGTCATGGCGTCCTGCAACAAATGGGTCAGCCTGCCGGAAGGCTGCTGGTCCGACGACAGCATTCGCAAGGAGCCGGCATGAGGATAGCGGTTCTCGGGGGCCTCGGCCTGCTCAACCCGCTGCTGCATGTGCCGGACGCGCCTTTCTTCGACGCGTTGGCCAGCCGCGGCATCGCGGTCGCCGAAACGGCGGCCCGGCACTGAGGAGACGGATTTTCGAACGGTGGCCGCCGCCGGCAACGGCGCCGCCGCTCAAAAAGCACCCTGTAGGGTGGACAACAAGACGACAAAAGGAGGAATGCCCAATGAAACCAATGAACATTGCCAAGCTTTTCATCGCCGGCCTCGCACTGGCCGGCCTCACCGCCGCCGCCAGCGCCGGATCGCTCGACGACATCACCAAGCGCGGCGAACTGCGTGTCGCCGTGCAGACACAGGGACCGCCCTTCTCGCTGGTCGGCGCCAATGGCGAACGCACCGGCAGCTCGGTGGAACTGGCCGAACTGATGGCCAAGGAAATGGGCGTCAAGATCACCTTCCTCGACTTCGACTGGGACGGCCTGATCCCGGCGCTGCTTTCGGGCAAGGCCGACCTTCTGGTCGCCGACATGACGCCGACGCTGGCACGCGGCATGAAGGTCGCCTTCACCACGCCTTACATGTATACGGGCAGCACCGTCTTCACCAAGGCCGACGGCAAGTTCAAGACCGCCGACGACTGCAAGGCCAAGGGCACCAAGATCGCCGTGCTGCTCGGCGCCACCGGCGAGAAGGAAGCCAAGGCAGCCTTCCCCGATGCCGACATCAAGAGCTACAAGGGCGGCGGTCCGCTGCTGCTCGACGCCGTCAACAACGGCCAGGCCGATTGCGGCGTCAACGACGTCTCGGCGGTCAAGGGCCAGTCGACGGCTTATCCGGCCGGGACCTTCACAATCATGCCGGACCTCCTCTCGAAGGAGCCGCTTGCCTTCGCCACCCGCTATGACGAGCCGGATCTCCTGATCTGGATGAACCTGTTCCTCAACCAGGTCACCATCGACGGCCGCCTGCAGAAGAACCTCGACTACTGGGTCAATTCGGAAGACTGGAAGAAAGATCACTGATTAGGGATTAGGGAATTAGGGATTAGTGAGTAGCGAATTAGTGAGTAGTGAATAGGGAATTCCGGATCCGCCTCACTACTCACTGCTCACTACTCACTACTCCCTAATCACCATTCACGCCCATGCTCGAGAATTTCAGCTTCCGCACCATCGTCGAATACCTGCCCCTGTTCGGGCAGGGCCTGGTCACGACCGTGTGGCTGTCGGCGCTGTCCTTTTTCGGCGCGCTCGCGGTCGGCATCCTGCTGTGCGCGATGAACCTGCAGCGCGGCTGGCTGTTTCGGGTGCCGGCCAAGGCCTATATCGACGCCGTACGCGCCACGCCCTTGCTGGCGCAGCTCTATTTTCTCTATTTCGGCCTGCCGCGCCTCGGTTTCGTGCTGCCCGAACTCGTCGTCGGCATCCTCGCGCTGTCACTGAACAGCGGCGCCTATGTCGCTGAAATCATTCGGGCCGGCATCCTGTCGATCCCGCGCGGCCAGGTTGAGGCCAGTGTTGCTTCGGGCATGACCTATGTCCAGCGCATGCGCCTGGTGGTCCTGCCGCAGGCGTTCAAGGTGACGATCCCGCCGCTGCTGGGACAAGCGATCGTGCTGGTCAAGGATTCGGCGCTCCTGTCGCTGATCTCCGTTGCCGAGCTGACGCGCGCCGGCCAGTTGCTCGCCTCCGACCGTTTCATGCCGGCGGAAGGATTTCTCACCATCGCCGCCTTCTACCTCATGCTCTATTACGGCCTCAAAGGGCTGGCGGTTCTCTCCGGCCGCTGGCTCGGCTCGGCGGGAGCGCGCATATGATCTGGCAGCAGTTGCAAAGCCTTGCGGGCAGCTATCCGCTGGCGCTGCGCGGCCTCGGCATGACCGTGGTGCTGTCGCTGATCAGCCTGGTGCTGGGCACCCTGCTCGGCTTCGGCCTCGGCATCTTGCGGACTGGCGGCAACCGGTTGATCGCCGGCGTGATCGGTGCCTGGGTAGACCTCATCCGGGGCACCCCGTTCCTGGTGCAGATATTCCTGATCTTCTTCATCTTGCCGGAGCTGGGCATCGAGCTCGACGCCTTCACCGCCGGCATCATCGCGCTGACCAACCTCGCCGCCTGCTTCATCTGCGAGATCGTCGCCGCCGGTATCCGCTCGGTGCCAACAGGCCAGGTCGAGGCGGCGCTGGCGTCCGGCCTGTCGCGCTGGCAGCGCATGCGCCAGGTGGTGCTGCCGCAGGCGATGCGCATCGTGCTGCCGCCGCTGGTCGGGCAATATGTGCTGCTGATCAAGGACTCTTCGGTCGTCTCTGCGATTGGCCTGACCGATCTCACCCGCGTCGGCTGGCTGGTGGTGCAGCGCGTGCCGAACGGCCTGCTGGTGTTCTTCCTCGTCGGCGTCGGCTATTTCATCGTCTGCTATCCGCTGATCATGCTCGCCCGCCGGCTCGAGCGGCGCATCGGTGCCGCCCATGGCGAGGTGCAGATATGACATCGAACCCAAAGGTTCCGACCACATGACCAAAACGGGCATGATCGATTTTCGCGGCGTCAACAAATGGTTCGGCACGCTCAACGTGCTGAGGGACATCACGCTCAGCGTCGAGCCGCGCGAAGTGGTCGTCGTCTGCGGCCCGAGCGGGTCGGGCAAGAGCACGCTTATCCGCTGCATCAACGGGCTGGAGACGATCAAGGACGGCGACCTTGTCGTCGACGGCCAGCGGCTCGGCCACCCCGCCACCAACATGACGAAGCTGCGCACCGAGATCGGCTTCGTCTTCCAGTCCTTCAACCTCTACCCGCACAAGACCGCGCTCGAAAACGTCACGCTGGCGCCGATCCATGTCCGCAAGATCCCGCGCGCGGAGGCCGAGCAGGCCGGCCGCGAACTGCTGGCCAAGGTCGGGCTTGCCGACAAGGTCAACGCCTATCCTGCGCAGCTTTCAGGCGGCCAGCAACAGCGTGTGGCGATCGCCCGCTGCCTCGGCATGCGCCCCAAGATCATGCTGTTCGACGAGCCGACCTCCGCCCTCGACCCCGAGATGATTTCGGAAGTGCTCGACGTCATGGTCGCGGTTGCCGAGGAAGGCATGACCATGATGGTGGTGACGCATGAGATGGGCTTTGCCCGCAAGGTCGCCCAGCGCGTGGTGTTCATGGATGCTGGCGCCATCGTCGAAAGCGGCACGCCCGACGAGTTCTTCTCGCACCCCAGGACCGATCGCAGCCGCGCCTTCCTGAGCAAGATCCTGCGGCACTGACCGGCGCCGCCGCCTCAAGTGACCGCCAGCACCTTGCCCGTATCGTGCTGGCGCACGAAATCCACGTGGCGGCCGTCCCAGTGGTAGCTGTAGTGCCTCCCCTGGACGGGAACAGTTATTGCATCCGGCCAGAAGATGCCGATGCACTGCCCGCTCGGCATGCGCACGCTGCTCCACACCAGCCCGTCGCTGCCGGCCGCGCGCAAGGCGCGGCCTTCGGCCTGCGAGGCGGTGTAGTCGTCCGGGTCGAGCGCGCCGGGCACCGCGTTGACGTCATCGAGGTCGCGATCGACGCTGCCGATCAGCACGCGGAAATCCGCGGTCCAGCCCGGCTCCTCCTTGGTGGCGCGCATAAAATTCTGGTGGTGGTGGATGGTTTCGGCCAGCGCCACCTCCTCGCTGTCGCCGGCATAGTAGATGCCGTAGCTGCCATCGGAAAACCGCCCGGGCCGCAAGGTCGAGCAATGCACGAAGGGCGCCATCACGAAACTTGCGCCGGGTCCGGACACCCGCCTTTCGGCAGGAACCTTGCCGAGGTCGCCGAGTTCCAGCCGGATGCGTGGATTGGTCTTCTCCTCGACGGCGGCCAGCGCTTCCCAATCGCGCGGGTCGGCAATGTCCTCGAAGAGGTCGATAGGCGGATGGATGGAGCGGATGATGCGGAAGGTCTGGGGCCAGTGGACGCGGCGCCGGACCGCGAGCCCACTCACCATGCACCACGCTCCGCGTCGAGCCATTCACGCATCGCGGCAAGGTCGGAGATTTCGCCGCGCAGCATCAGGTCGAGCGCCGATTGGCCGCCGAACGTGGCATTGGGCTTGCGGATCCAGGCATAGCCGCGCGCCGGCTCGGTGAAGAGGTAGCGCAGGCCCTTGTGGATGCCCATCAGATGCGCCATGCGGGTGCGCAGATCGCGGTCGATCCGGCCGATGCCGCCTTCCTTCCAGCGCGCCCAGGTGCGCGCCGACATGCCGCCGAGCAGGATGCAGGCCTCGAGGTCGGTGAGGCCCCACGCCTTGAACAGATTGACCGTGGTGCGCGCCAGGGCGCCCGCCTCTTCATCCGAGATGGCGCTGCCGACCGCGGCCGGCGTGGTGACGATGGACTGAAGCTGCATTTTCTGCTCCCGCTACTGGCAGACATATAGCATGCATTTGCCAATTGGCAAGGAAACAGGACCAGAGCGGTCACCTAGGTGGTGCGGCATAACAGAACCAGGGTTCCTCGCCCCCACGAAGGTGGGGGAGAGGTGGCTCGGCGAAGCCGAGACGGAGCGGGGGAATGGCGCGGCGTGGATATGCCGTGAAAACCTTCCATCGCCGCAGCCCCCTCTCCGACCGCTTCGCGGCCACCTCTCCCCCGCTTTGCGGGGGAGAGGAACCCACGTTCTGTAAGGGCGGCTCTTGTCCGCCTACTCCGCCGCCTCATACCCCGCTATGCCCTTGATCTCCAGAAAATCCTCCAGCCCGTATTCGGCGTATTCGCGGCCGTTGCCGGATTGCTTGTAGCCGCCGAAGGGCAGGCCGGCGTCCCATTGGGGATAGTTGATGTAGACGTTGCCGGAGCGCATGCGCGCCGCGACGTCGCGCGCCTTCTGGATATCCTTGGCCTGGATATAGGAGGCAAGGCCGTAGACGGTGTCGTTGGCCTGCTCGACCGCCTGCTCGACCGTGTCGTAGGGCATGATCGCCAGCACCGGCCCGAAAATCTCCTCGCGCGCGATGCGCATATCGTGGGTGACATCGGCGAACACGGTCGGCCTGACATAGTAGCCACGGTTGAGTTCGGCCGGACGGCCGGGGCCGCCCGCGACCAGCGTGGCTCCCTCGTCGATGCCGCTCTGGATCATGTCCTGGATCTTGTCGAACTGGGCCTGGCTGACGACAGGGCCGAGCTTGGTGCCGGGAGCGTCGGCCGGACCGACCACGAACTTTTCCGCCGCCGCCTTGGCGTAGGAAGCCGCCTCGTCATGACGGTCGCGTGGCACGAACATACGGGTTGGCGCGTTGCAGGACTGGCCGCTGTTGCTGAAGCAGCCGGCGACACCCTTGGTCACGGCGGTGGCGAGGTCGACATCCGGGAACAAGATGTTGGCCGACTTGCCGCCAAGTTCCTGGTGCACGCGCTTGACGGTGTCGGCGGCGGCCTTGGCCACCAATATGCCGGCCCGGGTGGAGCCGGTGAACGACATCATGTCGATATCGGGATGGCTGGACAGCGCCTGGCCGACGCCGGGGCCGTCGCCATTGACGAGGTTGAACACGCCCTTCGGCACGCCGGCCTCGTCGAAGATCTCGGCGAAGACGATGGCGTCGAGCGGCGCGATCTCGGATGGCTTCAGCACCATGGTGCAACCGGCGGCAAGCGCCGGACCCACCTTGCAGGTGATCTGGTTCAGCGGCCAGTTCCATGGCGTGATCAGGCCGACGACGCCGATCGGCTCCTTGACGATCAGCGAGGAGCCCTTGACCTGCCGGAACTGGAAGCTCTTCAGCACTTCCGCCATCTTGGCCAGATGCGCGAGCCCGATGCCGACCTGGCTGTCGAGCGCCATCCGGCGCGGCGCGCCCATCTCGCGCGACACGGCGAGCGCAAGGTCCTGGCTGCGCTTCTTGTAGACCTCGATGACGCGGTTGAGGATGTCGAGCCGTTCCTCGACCGAGGTGAAGCCGAATGTGCCGAAGGCCCGCTTCGCGGCGGCCACCGCCTTGTCGACGTCGGCCTTGGAACCAAGCGAAATCTGCGCGAAGCTATCTTCGTTCGACGGATCGATGACATCGAGCGTGTTGGGCACGACAGGATCGACCCACGCGCCATCGATGTAGAACTGCAGATTGTGTGACATGATTTCTCCTGAGGGGCGCCGCACAGCCGTCCGGCGTGATATCTGGTTAGAAATAACGATGCGCGACCGGCACTGTCAAACGCAACCCCGAACTGGTGAGCGAGCCGCGAGCGGTTGAACCAGCCGGGCGGGCGATAGCTGGAGCAGAACGAATTACAGCAGAGTATGCCCGGCTTCGCCTAGAAGCCGTGTCGCCGCGACCCGATCGGCGGCTTTCACCAGCAGGTGATCGCCGTCGAAAGTCGAAACCACGAAAATGCCCAGCTCGTTTTCCGACAGCGGCCTGATGACCGACAACACGATGCCGGTTTCATCGAAAGCGAAAGGCCCTTGGAGCTTGAAGGCGACCCACTCGTCATCCCGCTTGACGGCATCTGGAACGCGATCCTGCAGACAGACGATCGAAAGTTCATCCTCGGTTCTGGTGATGCTGACGAAGCCTGGCCCGTCCGCCCAACCGGGAATGCTCGCTCCAGGCTCGAGCCGCGAAATCGCGTACAGCCCGGGCAGTTGCTTCAGCCTGATTTTGGCAGCCATTGTCGAACTCCGATTGCGGTCTATCCAGCGAGCCTCTTGCTCATATAAACAGTCGTACCGTTCATGAACGGCTCCTCCCGGTCGATCCTATAGCCGTGCCTCTTGTAAAGCGACACATTGGCCGCGAAGGCGCCATTGGTCAGCAGGCGAAGTTCGTTGCGGCCCGCTTCGCCCGCCTTGCGTTCAGCCCGCTCCAGCAACAGCCGGCCGATCCCCCTTCCCTGCGCATGCGGCGCCACGCAGACATTCTCGATCCAGACATGATCGTCGGCTGGCATGGTTTCGATCACGCCGACGATTTCGCCCTGCTCGGTCGCAAGGTCGAACTCATGCTCTGCAACCGCTATGTCGTAGTCGGCGCGCATGGGCAGCGGTTCGCGGCCGATTAGCGGCACCCATTTGGCATAGGCCAAGCGCACGATGTCCCGGATGGCGGTGGCGTCCGCCGGCCCGGCCTGCCGGAACTGGATGGAAGGATTGATGCTCATCGAGAGGCTCCAGACATGAAAAGCCCGCCGGCGGTTGCGCGAGCGGGGCTGGGAAGAACGAACCGGAATTAACGGGCCACTCCTCGTCGTCGCGCAATCATGCCGCCTCGCAGTGTACAGGTTCGGCGTCGCATGACATTGGCGCGGGAAGAACGAACATGGCGCCAAGCTGGCGCAGCATGAGTGGCCCGTCAAGCCAACGCCAAGCCACTTTCTGGCGGTGCCCAGCCCCTTTGCCGCGCTGCCTCACCAACCCTGATTGGGGCATGCCGTCTCGGCCCTTGGCCGACGACGGCATTTTTGGTCACGCAAGCCTGAAAACCGTCCTGAAAAATCGATCATTCTAACGAAAATAATTCATTGGAAAGATTAGTTGGGGAATGGCATTCCCCGGGCGAAGTCGCCTGGAGCATGACGTTGTCTTCCTTATCCCACATTGCGAACGATATTCCAAAAAGCCTGATTTCCGCCGAACCCGCGCAGCGCCGCAAGGCGCTCGACTCGACCAAGGCCGGACCCGTGTCCGGTGTGATATTGGTCGCGATGATCACTGCGGTGGCCTTCTCGGCCCACAACGTCTCCGGCTTTGCCCTGTTCAGCCCGATGATAATAGCCGTCGTCGCCGGCATGATCTACTCCAACGTGCTCGGCACGCCGGCGCACGCCAAGGCCGGCATCGCGTTTTCGCAGCGCCGGCTGCTGCGCTTCGCCATCGTGCTGCTCGGTTTCCAGCTGACGCTCGGCCAGGTGGTGTCGATCGGCGCCGGAGGTGTCGGCATCGTGGCAGCCACCCTTGGCGCCACCTTCGTCTTCACCATCACACTCGGCCGGCTGATCGGCGTCGACGCGAAACTGGCGCAGCTGATCGCCGCCGGCACCTCGATCTGCGGTGCCTCGGCAATCGTGGCCACCAACATCGTCACCGACGCGCGCGACGAGGACGTCACCTACGCCGTCGCCTCGATCACCTTGTTCGGCACCGTCGCCATGCTCGGCTTCCCGCTGCTGGCGCCGCTGCTCGGCCTCGACCAGCATGCTTTCGGTCTGTGGGCGGGCGCCTCGATCCATGAGGTGGCGCAGGTCATCGGCGCCGGCTTCCAGAACGGCACCCAATCGGGCGAGATCGCCACCGTCGCCAAGCTCACCCGCGTCGCCATGCTGGCGCCGATGGTCATCGCGCTGGGCCTGATGGCGCGCCGCAAGAGCAGCAGCGACCAGCAGGCGGCGCGCCCGCCCATGCCATGGTTCGTCGCCGCCTTTGTCGCCGTCGTGGCTCTGAACAGCCTTGTCGCGATACCCGCCGAAGTGAAATCGGCGATGGCGCTCGCCACCACCATCATGCTGACCATGGGGCTGGCCGCCATGGGCCTGCAGGCCGATATCTCGCAGCTGCGCTCGCGCGGCCTGCGCCCGCTGGCGCTCGCCTTCTCGGCCTTCCTATTCATCGGCGGCTTCAGTCTGATGCTGGTGAAGTTGGCCTAGGCCCCAAAGGTAGCGCTCTACGGCGCCCCTTCTGTCCGGCAGGAAAGCGCCTAATCCTCGAACGAACTCGCCGCCACATAGATCGCGGCCAGTGTTTCGATGCCGGCCTGGTCCGCCTTGTCGAAGCGGCCGGGCAGCGGGCTGTCGAGATCGAGCACGCCGAAGACGCCTTCATCGTCTTCGAGAAGCACGACCAGTTCCGAACGCGAATCGGCGTCGCAGGCGATGTGGCCGGGGAAATCGTGCACGTCCTTGATAAGCATCGAGGTGCCGAGTTCGACCGCCGTGCCGCATACGCCCTTGCCTACGGCAATGCGCACGCAGGCCGGCTTGCCCTGGAACGGACCCAGCACCAATTCCTCGTCCGAGGCCAGGAAATAGAAGCCCGCCCAGTTGAGATCGGGCACCATCTGGAAGATCAGCGCCGCGGTGTTGGCGGCATTGGCGATCGAGTCGCCCTCGCCCTCGAGCAGCGCCTTCAGTTGCGCGGCAAGATCGCGGTAGAACGCGGCCTTGTCCGAAGTGTCGATGGCTTTGGCTGCGAACATGGCTTGTCTCCGAACTGAGAATCGCGGTTCCGTTTTCCGCAGGCGCTCTGCACCAAACGACCACCGGAACAGTCTACCGTGAATCCTACCCGCCACGAAAGCCGCAAGATCAGGATCGCTGCCGGCGTCATCGCGGATGCGTCGGGCCGGCTGCTTTTGGTGCGCAAGCGCGGCACCAGCGCCTTCATGCAGCCCGGCCGCAAGATCGAGCCGCGCGAGGCCCCGCTCGACACCCTGGTGCGCGAACTGCGCGAGGAACTCGGATTGGCGGTCGACCCCGCCACCACCTCCCGGCTCGGCCTGTTCTCGGCCACGGCCGCCAACGAGCCGGACAGCACGGTCGAGGCGGAATTGTTCGCGCTCTCCATCGACGGCCAGCCGATAGCCGCCGCCGAGATCGAGGAGATCATCTGGCTGGAGCCCGGCTCGACCAATTCCGTCGAACTTGCGCCGCTGACGCGCGATGTGGTGCTGAGGTTGAGCGGAATGTAGCGGCGGCGGCGCCGCTATTACATCGGACGCTTGGGGTCGCCCTTTTGTGGCGTTGCCGGGTCGGGCTCGGATTTCTTGTGCTTGTCGGCGGCAATCCTGCGGATGCGGTCGAAGCGGCTTTCCTCTGTCGTTTCGGTCGTGACGACCGTCTGTGGCTTCTGCACGAACACGATCATGGATCGATCTCCTGGGCCAGAGGCCTGCGCGCCGGGGGAGAATCCCCCGGCGATAGTCGTCTCGCCTGCGGCAAAGGCCGGTTCGGCGAGATACGGATTAGGTCTGAAAGACGGCTTTTATGAAACCACCTTCGCGAGCCGGCCGAATCCTAGTAGCCGCCCATGCCGCCACCGCCGCCCGCAGGCGCGGCATCCTTGGCCGGAATGTCCGAGATC
Organism: Mesorhizobium sp. B2-6-1; assembly: GCF_006440475.1. Classification (NCBI taxonomy): domain Bacteria; kingdom Pseudomonadati; phylum Pseudomonadota; class Alphaproteobacteria; order Hyphomicrobiales; family Phyllobacteriaceae; genus Mesorhizobium; species Mesorhizobium sp. B2-6-1. The sequence goes on along the minus strand of NZ_VFUH01000003.1, from coordinate 274,612 downwards.
ATCGCTTCGGCGGTGATCAAAAGCGCGGCGATCGAGCCGGCATCCTGCAACGCGGTGCGCACCACTTTCGCCGGATCGACGATGCCCGCCTTGATCATGTCGACATACGCCTCGTTCTGGGCATCGAAACCCTGGTTGTGATCCTTGCTGTCGGAGAGCTTGCCGACGACAACGGAGCCTTCAACGCCCGAATTCTCGGCGATCTGGCGGAGCGGCGCTTCGAGTGCCCTGAGCACGATCGAGATGCCGGCGGTGACATCGGCATTGGCGCCGTTCAGGCCGGCAAGCGCCGTCCTGGCACGCAGCAGGGCCACGCCGCCGCCCGGCACGATGCCTTCCTCGACCGCCGCGCGCGTGGCGTTCAGCGCGTCGTCGATGCGATCCTTCTTTTCCTTGACTTCCGACTCGGTGGCGCCGCCGACGCGGATGACGGCAACGCCGCCGGAGAGCTTGGCCAGCCGCTCCTGCAGCTTCTCCTTGTCATAGTCGGAGGTGGTTTCCTCGATCTGGCCCTTGATCTGGGCGACACGCGCCTGAATGGTCGCCTTGGTGCCGGCGCCGTCGATGATCGTGGTGGTGTCCTTTTCGATCAGCACGCGCTTGGCGCGGCCGAGCATCTCGATGGTGACGTTCTCCAGCTTGATGCCGAGATCCTCGGAGATCATCTGGCCGGATGTGAGCACCGCGATGTCTTCCAGCATCGCCTTGCGGCGGTCGCCGAAGCCCGGCGCCTTGACGGCCGCGACCTTGAGGCCGCCGCGCAGCTTGTTGACGACCAGCGTCGCCAGAGCCTCGCCTTCGACGTCCTCGGAGATGATCAGCAGCGGCCTGCCGCTCTGCACCACCGCTTCGAGGATCGGCAGCATTGCCTGCAGATTGCCGAGCTTCTTCTCGTGGATGAGAATATAGGGCTCTTCCAGCTCCGCGCGCATCTTGTCGGCATTGGTGACGAAATAGGGCGAGAGATAGCCGCGGTCGAACTGCATGCCTTCGACGACGTCGAGTTCGGTGTTCGCGGTCTTGGCTTCCTCGACGGTGATGACGCCGTCATTTCCGACCTTGTCCATCGCCTTGGCGATCATCTCGCCGACGCTGGTATCGCCATTGGCGGCGATTGTGCCGACCTGCGCGATCTCGGCCGACGATTTGACCTTCTTGGCCTTCGCCTTGATTTCCACGACGACGGCCGCGACGGCCTGGTCGATGCCGCGCTTGAGGTCCATCGGGTTCATGCCGGCGGCAACCAGCTTGGCGCCTTCGCGCAGGATCGAGGCGGCCAGCACCGTGGCAGTGGTGGTGCCGTCGCCGGCGAGGTCGTTGGTCTTCGAGGCCACTTCGCGCACCATCTGCGCGCCCATGTTCTCGAACTTGTCGGCAAGCTCGATTTCCTTGGCGACGGTGACGCCGTCCTTGGTGATGCGCGGCGCCCCATAGGCCTTGTCGATGATGACGTTGCGGCCCTTGGGGCCGAGCGTGACCTTGACCGCATTGGTGAGGATCTCGACGCCGCGCAGCATACGGTCGCGCGCATCGGTGGAGAATTTGATTTCCTTGGCAGACATGATTTTATCCAGTTCGCATTTGGAGTGGAGCCGTCACCGCGCAGAGGCGCGGCGCTTCAGTCAGGCGGCCTTCTTGGCTTCGACGCTCTTTTCGATAACGCCCATGATGTCGGCTTCCTTCATGATCAGAAGATCCTCGCCGTCGATCTTGACCTCCGTGCCCGACCATTTGCCGAACAGGATCAAGTCGCCGGCCTTGACGTCGAGCGGAACAAGTGCGCCGTTTTCGTCGCGGGCGCCGGGACCAACCGCGATCACTTCGCCTTCCTGCGGCTTTTCCTTGGCATTGTCGGGAATGATGATGCCGCCCTTGGATTTGATATAGCCTTCGGCGCGCCGGATGACGACGCGGTCGTGGAGTGGCCGAAATTTCATGAGAACTTCTTTCTGGGGCCGGCATAGGCGGCCGCCCCCTTCTATAGGCTCTTTGGCACTCGATAGATAGGAGTGCCAAAATTTATTCCGAGCGGATATTGAATAATCATAGTATTATTTCGGCGCCCGGTTTCATCGGGTCGGAAAACGACCAAATATTTCAAAAATTTGAATTTTCCCGGCAGAGTGCCTATTTATCGGACAAGTTCATTTTCACGATTTCAGACGCAAGGGAGATTTCCTCGATGGCCGACGGCAACCAGACGATCATGGAAAAAGCTGAAGCGCGCTTTGTCGACAAGCAGAAGAAGACGGCGGAGCGCAACAAGGCAACCGCCGAATATATGTCCGAAGCGAGGGCCAGGGAGATCAAGACGGCAAGGCTGAGGCAATTGCGGCTGGCCAAGGAAGAAGCCGACCGCGTGGCCGAGGCCCTGAACTCGACGCCGAAGAAGAAACGCGCGGTGAAGAAAACGACGGAGGCAAAATCATGAGCCTGACCTTCCCCAACCGCAGCCGCAGCTACGACGAGGCCGGCAAGCGCATCCGGTTCGTCGGCTATGACGGCATGTTCCAGATTTCCTTCTCGGTCGCCGCCGATGCCATGACGAGGATGCAGCCGGCGACGGCAGCCAATGAAGCCGGCTATCTCGCCACCTTCGACACCGAGAGCAGTGTCATCCGCGACGTAGCGTCAAAGGCCTATGACCGCACGCGCAAGAGCATGTATGTGCTGACGGCCGACGACTTCCGCTGAGACGACAGGCGGACGGCGCTGGATCAGGATTTACGCTCCGCCTTCTCCCGGCGCTTGACGTCCCGGACATTCATCTGATCGACCATGGCGTTGGCGTCGCGCGGGCTCATGCCGACCATCGCCCTTTGCCTGACGACGACGGGCTGGCCGGTGAAGACGTCGATGATGGCCCAGCTTTGGGGCAAGTCCATGCGCAGTGCGTAGCGGTTGGCCATTTGCCTCAGCCCTGCAACATGAAGAAGACCATGCCCAGGACCGATATCGTCCAGGCGACGACCGACAGCTTCAACACCATGCCGCCATGGGCGGCCAGCGCCTCCCGCAGCCGCGGGGCGATACCTGCCGACGGGACCGGTTCCACCGTAACGGCACGGGGTCCCTTGGCGCCAAGTTTTCCAAAGACGGGCAACAGCGACGGTTCACGCACGAAAATGGCCTCGAATGTCGGGGAAAGTCGGAGCGGGCAAGCTCTTGCCCTTCCATAGCACTCTTTTGGCGAGTGCCCTGCATGCCAAATGCAAATAGGCTGCTTTAACGCCGGCCGCATGCCACGTGACCCCGATCGTCAGATGCTGAAAGCGCGCAAGTCGGCTGGGTAGCAGTCTTCTTGCCGGCACATCAGCGTCACAACGAAGACGAGGACCTGTCCGGCCCAGGTCGCAAATGCAAGCTGGCAAGACCCATCGCCCTTGATGGTCCGACGCAGGCTCTACGTCATATGATTTTTTGGAGGCCTCGCCTCGGGATCGAACCGAGGCTTCAGAGATTTGCCGTCTCCAGCGTAGCCGCTCCGCCACGAGGCCATGACTAGCGAACTAACCGATAATATTTGCGCAAGCGTTAAGACCGAAGAGTCGTTTGTAGACATGTCGCCGATTGCTGCTTTGGCCGGCTCGCGCCGTGGGCAGCACTGACGGCTGCCGATCAGGAATTCGCCTGATGAACTCACCGGGCGCCGAGCCCGTGAGCCCGCCCTCCGGCGGCCACTTCGCACCACCGGAGGACCAGCCACTTTTCCTCTTGAACAGCCTCTGGATCTGGCCTAGTTTGGGTTGAGAAAAGGTTTTTCCAAACATTTCCGAGCGGGCTCGGCCATTGGCCGGGTCATTCCGGCCTGTAAGAGAAAACCTTTTCCCAATCGGGATTTTCGCCGCAATGGCATTGGACGATCAGCCAGCCTTTCCCAAGCCCGTCACCTTGCGTGACGTGGCAGCCGAGGCTGGCGTCAGCGTCGCCACCGCCTCGAAGGCGCTCAACGACCAGGGCCGCATGACCGCCGAGACCCGCGAGCGCATCCGCGAGACCGCGCAGCGCCTCGGCTTCCGGCCCAACAGCCTGGCACAGAGCCTGCTGCGGCGACGCTCCTTCACCGTTGGCCTGCTCACCAACGATACCTATGGCCGCTTCTCGCTGCCGCTGATGTCGGGCATTTCCGACGCGCTGGTCGACGCCGGCGTTTCGGTGTTCCTGTGCAATGTCGAGGAGGATCCGCGTCTCGGCCAGCTCCATGTCGAGGCCATGCTCGACAAGCGCGTCGACGGCATCATCGCCACCGGCAAGCGCATCGACCGTCTTCTGCCGGTCGATCTGTCCAATCTGCGCATTCCGGTGATCTATGCCTTCACCCAGCCCGATCCCGACGCCGTCGCCTTCGTCTCCGACGACGCTGGCGGCGCGCGGCTGGCAGTGGAGCATTTCTGTCGGCTCGGCCGCAGGCGCATCGCCCATGTCTCGGGACCGGCGAGCTTTGCCGTGGTGCACGCCAGGGCGCAGGCCTATCGCGATGTTCTGACCGAGAACGGCCTGTCGGTCACCGAGCCGCTGCTCGGCTCGTGGTCGGAGGCCTGGGGACACGAAGCCGTGGCGAGGCTGTTCGACGGCGCGGCCGACGACGCAAGCGAAAGACCGGACGCCGTCTTCTGCGGCAACGACCAGATCGCGCGCGGCGTCATCGATGCCTTGCGCGAACGCGGTCTCGACGTGCCCGGCGATGTCGGCGTCATCGGTTTCGACAATTGGGAGATCGTGGCCGAAGCGACGCGCCCGCCGCTGACCTCGGTCGACATGAACCTGGCTGCGCTCGGCCGCGAAGCGGGGCTGACCTTGCTTTCCCTGGTTGGCGGCAAGCCCGCCGCGCCAGGCATCCGGAAACTGCCGTGCCGGCTGGTGGTGCGTCAGTCCTGCGGCCGCCTGCCGGACGGCTGAAGAACCAAACGCCGCAATCGGCGGCAAGCCGCGCGTCGCGGCCAAAACGTGGAGGAGGAGAATATGAGGACTTTGATTGCCAGGCTGGCCTTGACGGCCGCCGTATTCGGCTGCGGGCTGCAATTTGCCGCCGCCGAGACCGCCAACATCTGGGTGCGCGCCGACGGCTCGAACTTCATGCCGCGCATCGTCGATGCCTACAACAAGGGCCACACCAACCAGATCAAGCTCGACATCATCCCCAACGCCGAGATCATTCCGAAATACGGTGCTGCCGCCGCCGGCGGCACGGCGCCCGACGCGCTGTCGCTCGACCTGATCTACACGCCCTCCTTTGCTGCCGCCGGCCAGTTGGAGGACATCACCGACTGGGCCAAGTCGCTCCCCTATTTCGCCAGCCTGTCGCCGGCTCATGTGAAGACCGGCACCTACAAGGACCGCATCTACGGCCTGCCCTTCTCCGCCGACGCCTCGGTGCTGATCTGGAACAAGAAGCTGTTCAAGCGGGCCGGCCTCGACCCCGAAAAGGGCCCAGCCAATTGGGCCGAGATCGAAGCCGACGCCGAAAAAGTCAACGCGCTCGGCGGCAACATCAAGGGCTTCTACTTCTCCGGCAATTGCGGCGGCTGCAACATCTTCACCTTCACGCCGCTGGTCTGGGCCTCGGGCGGCGACATCCTCTCGCAGGACGGCTCCAAGGCGACGCTGGACAGCCCGCAGCTGCGCGGCGCCATCGATCTCTATCGTTCGATGGTCAAGAAGGGCCTGGTGCCGGAAGGCGCCCAGACCGACACCGGCGCCAATTTCTTCGCCGCCTTCGCCGGCGGCAACATCGGCATCTCGCCTTCGGGCGCCTTCGCCATCGGCGCGCTCAACACCCAGTATCCCGACATCGACTACGGCATCACCTTCCTGCCGGGCAAGGATGGCGGCTGGTCGTCCTTTGCCGGCGGCGACAATTTCGTCGTCACCAAGGGCACCAAGAAGATCGATGTGGTGAAGGAGTTCCTCGACTTCGCCTATTCGCTGGAGGGCCAGACGATCCTGGCCAAATATGGCAGCCTGCCGGTGCGCGGCGACATCGCCAAGGACGCGCTGAAAGACCTCGACCCGCGCTACCAGGTCGCAGCCGAGGCCATGGCCAAGGGCAAGACGCCCTATTCGGTGGTGTTCAACGACCTGATCAACTCCGCCAACGGCCCGTGGACGCAGATGGTCAACGAGGTGTTCTTCGGCGACGACGTCGACGGCGCCATCGCCAATGCGCAGGAGACCATGCAGTCGATCATAGACCAGGCGCCGCAGAAATAGGCGCCTGCCGGCCGCCCGCCTGTCTCCCTGAGCGGGTGGCCGGATATTGTTTGGTTCAGATACAGGGCTATCGCGTTGAGAAGACTCACTAGCATCGACAGCTTGGGACCTAGCGCACTTCGCCTCCCCTTCTCCCCTTGTGGGGTGAGAAGCGGTCCGCGCAGCGGACGAAAAGCCAACTGCTTGGCTTTTCGAGCTTCGAACGCCCTGAGCCTGCGAAGGGCCGGGTGGTGGCCGATCCACTCTGCCGGGTCCCCGCTGCTTCGCAGCGTCCCGGTGTTCGCCGGCCTTTCATCGTGCCACTGGCACGATGAATTCGCCTCCGGCGAACCGGCCGCTCACCCCACAAGGGGAGAAGGAAAAGCGGGCCAGCCATGACCACCATCACAGCAACCACCGCCCCGCCCCGCGCCCGAAAACTCGTCGGTGCCGGTCGCCGGCAATGGATCGGTCTCATCTACGTCGCGCCGGCCGTGGCGCTGGTCATGGTGTTCTTCGTCATCCCGCTCGGCATGACGGCCTGGATGTCGCTGCACAACTGGCCGCTGATGGGCGGGCACTCCTTCATTGGCCTCGACAATTATGTCGCAATCTTGCGCGACACCAGGTTCTGGAACGCACTGAAATTCACCGGCTACTACACGGTGATCGTCACCATCGCGATCTTCGCCGTCGCCTTCCCGCTGGCCATCTTCATCGAGCGGCCGCGCCCGTTCACCAATCTATACCGCACCGCCTTCTTCATGCCGGCGGTGGTCGGTTTCGCCTCGGCGAGCCTGCTCTGGTCATGGCTGCTCAACGTCGATTCCGGCCTGTTCAGCCCGGCCGCCTACAACCTCGGCCTGATCGACAGGAAATTCAATCTTCTGGCCACCTTCCAGCCGGCCTTCTGGTCGATCATCGCCATGGTGGTGTGGAAGGTCGCCGGCTTCACCATGATCATCCTGATGACCGGCCTGCAATCGATCCCGCAGGATTTGCAGGAGGCCGCCGTCATCGACGGCGCCGGCCCGTTCGCGAGGTTCCGGGCCATCACCTTGCCGCTGATGCGCCGCACGCTGGCGCTGGCGCTGATCCTGTCGGTGGCCGGCTCGGTCCTCGCCTTCGACCAGTTCTACATCATCCTGCGCGGCGGCCCGCGCAACCAGACGCTGACGGCGGTGTACTGGATTTTCAACCAGTCCTTCGTGTCGTTCAAGCTCGGCTATGGCGCGGCGCTCTCCATGGTGCTGCTGGTGATCCTGGTGGCGCTCAGCCTCGTGCAGCTCTGGCTGCTGAGGAAGCCCGAGGGCCTCGACTGATGGCGCAGGCAATGTCCGCTCAAGGCAAGCTCGCCGCCAGCGTCGTCAGGCACTCCACCGGCATCATCGCCTCGGTGCTGTTCGTGGCGCCGATCGTGTGGACCGCGCTGTCGGCTTTCAAGCCGGCGCAGGAGGCGCGCCAGCCACCGCTACCGCCCTGGCCGACGACGGGTTTCTCGCTGGAGAACTACGCCACGCTCAACACGTTCGGCGACGGGCTGTGGGTCTCGGCGCAGAACAGCATCTACGTCTCCGTTATGACGGTGCTGGTCTCGGTCGTCGTCTCCGTGCTCGCCGGCTATGGTTTCTCGCGTTTCCGATTTCCGCTCAAGGACCTGTTCTTCGTCCTCATCCTGTCGACGATCATGATCCCGTTCCAGTCGATCCTGACGCCGATCTTCCTGGTGCTCACCAAGCTCGGCCTGCACAACACGCTGACCGGGCTGGTCGGCGTCTATGTAACGCTGCAACTGCCGTTCTCGATCTTCATGATGCGCAACGCCTTCGACGCGGTGCCGCGCGAGATCGAGGAGGCCGCGCGCATGGACGGCGCCGGAAACGCCACCATGCTGTTGAAGGTGATGCTGCCGCTGGTCTGGCCGGGCGTCGTCACCATCGCGCTGTTCGCCTTTCTCGGCGCCTGGAACGAGTTCCTCGCCGCTTTGGTGCTGATGACCGACCAGTCCAAGTTCACGCTGCCGGTGATGATGACCGCACTCCAGTCCGGCCGCTTCGGCGCCATCGACTGGGGCGCGGTGCAGGCGGGCGTCACCGTGATGATGGTGCCGTGCCTGATCCTGTTCCTGGCTTTGCAGCGCTTCTACATCCGCGGCCTGATGGCCGGGGCCGTCAAGTGATCGATCGAATGGAGTAAGTTCATGACCGCATCGTCTTCTGCCAGGCCTGCCAGCGCCTCCAGGCCCAAACTAGCCTTCCGGCCGCTACCGGTGCCGCAGGTCGACGTGCACGGCTTCTGGGGCGACCGTGCCGATGCCGTCGCCGCGCGCACCGCCGATATCCTCTACGACCGCTGCGTCGAGGCGGGCATGCTGGAGCAGATCGATCCGGACCGGCCCTCGCCCGGCGTCGTCATCCCGTTCCATTCCCCTTCGCCCGACGAGGCGGCTTCCCCCGGCTTCACCGGCTCGACGGTGACGACGCAGATGTTCTGGGACTCCGACTGGGGCAAGACGATCGAGACGGCGGCCTATTCGCTCTACCGCGCCAAGAACCCGGAGCTGGAGAAGAAGATCGACGCCGTCATCGACCTCTACGAAAAGCTGCAGCAGCCGGACGGCTATCTCTCGAGCTGGTACCAGCGCATCCAACCCGGCCTGCGCTGGACCAATCTGCGCGATTGCCACGAGCTCTATTGCGCCGGCCACCTGATCGAGGGCGCCGTCGCCTATTACCAGGCGACCGGCAAGCGCAAGCTGCTCGACGTCATGTGCCGCTATGCCGACCATATCGCCTCGGTGCTCGGGCCCGAGCCGGGCAAGAAGAAAGGCTATTGCGGCCATGAGGAGATCGAGCTGGCGCTGGTGAAGCTCGCGCGGGTGACTGGCGAGAACAAATACATGGAGCTGGCGAAATACTTCATCGACCAGCGCGGCCAGCAACCGCATTATTTCGACGAGGAGGCGCGCGCCCGCGGCACCGATCCCAAGGCCTATCATTTCAAGACCTATGAATACAGCCAGTCGCACATTCCGGTGCGCGAGCAGGACAAGGTCGTCGGTCATGCGGTCAGGGCGATGTATCTCTATTCCGGCATGGCCGACATCGCCACCGAATATGGCGACGACAGCTTGCGGGTGGCGCTCGACCGGCTGTGGGACGATCTCACCAGCAAGAACCTCTACATCACCGGCGGGCTCGGACCGTCGGCGCACAATGAGGGCTTTACCAGCGATTTCGACCTGCCCAATGAGAGCGCCTACGCCGAGACCTGTGCCGCCGTCGGCCTGGTGTTCTGGGCCAGCCGCATGCTCGGCATGGGGCCGAACGCCCGCTACGCCGATATCATGGAGCGGGCGCTCTACAACGGCTCGATCTCGGGCCTGTCGCTCGACGGCTCGCTGTTCTTCTACGAAAACCCGCTGGAAAGCCGGGGCCGGCACAACAGATGGAAATGGCACCGCTGCCCGTGCTGCCCACCCAATATCGGGCGCATGGTGGCCTCCATCGGCAGCTATTTCTACAGCCTGGCGGACGACGCGCTTGCCGTCCATCTCTATGGCGATTCCACTGCTCGTTTCGACATAGCGGGCGTGCCGGTCACGCTGACGCAGGCGAGCCGCTACCCCTGGGACGGGGCGGTCGCCATCACCATCGAGCCGCAGGCGCCGGTCGCGTTCACCCTGCATCTGCGCGTGCCGGCATGGAGCGCCGGCGCGGCGCTCAAGGTCAATGGCGAGACGGTGAAGCTCGAGGACGTCACCAGCGATGGCTACGCGGCGATCTGGCGCATATGGAAGAAGGGCGATAGCGTCCGCCTCGATCTCGAAATGCCGATCGAACGGCTCTACGCCAACCCGCAGGTGCGCCAGGACGCCGGCCGCGTGGCGCTCTCGCGCGGCCCGCTGATCTACTGCGTCGAGGCGACCGACAATGACGGCAGCCTGCACCGCATCGCATTGCCGCGCACCGCAAGCATTGAGGCGCATGACGAGCCGGACCTGCTGGGCGGCGTGGTGGCGCTTTCAACCACAGCGCTGGCCGATACCGATGAGGGCTGGCAAAACGGGCTTTACCGCACCGATCCGCCCGCTGCCAGACAGACGCGGCTGACCGCCATTCCCTATTTCGCCTGGGACAACCGCGAGCCCGGCGAGATGCTGGTGTGGCTGAGGGACGGATGAGGCCAGAAGGGCGCGAAGGAGCGCGACAGGCTTCGTTCTGCCCGCCGCGTTCTTCGGTGCCAGTCACACGGACCCTATCGCCGGGCCTTTGACTTGTTCAGAGCGACGGCGGCGTGGATAAGCGCCTTGAACGCTTCCTCGTCGACCTCCTCGCCCTCTTGGAAATCGATGGCGCGCCTGGTGTTTCCTTCCAGGCTGGAGTTGAACAGGCGCGACGGATCGGGCAGCGCCGCACCCTTGGCAAAGGTCAGCTTGACGACGTTCTTGTAGGTCTCGCCGGTGCAGATCATTCCGGCATGCTCCCACACCGGGACTCCGCGCCATTTCCACTCCTCGACGATCTCGGGGTCGGCTTGCCGGATCAGGCCGCGCAGCCGGCTCAGCATCTCGCCCCGCCAGTCGCCGAGTTCCTCGATCCTGCCGTCTATGAGCTGCGAAGGAGATCTGCCTTCTGGCGACCCGCTCTTCGTCATGTCCGTTCTCCTTCAGCCTTGAGGGCGGTCACCGCCCGTCCGCCCGATCATAGGCGCTCTGTTGCGCGCGGCAAATCCGGGCCCGGCGCGCAAATCTCACATCCGTTCGCCGGGCAGTCGGCTCGCCTGCTTCACCCACTCGGTGAACTGGGCCTCGTCGAACTGGTCGTCCTCATGAATGTCAAGGTAACGCGTGTCCTTGCTTTTGGACTGGCCAGGCGGCACCGGGTCCAGCGACATGCCGCGAAAGAAGGCCACCTTTATGTATTTCGTGAAGCAATGAAAGCTGAGGAACCATCCCTCGCCTTCCACGCCATAGAAGGGCGAGTTCCATTTGACGGCCTTGCGCACATCAGGCACGGCACGCTCGATGAGCGCGTCGAGGCGGCCCCCGACCTCGCTCTTCCAGCCCGGCATGGCCGCGATATAGGCCTGGACGGGCGCGTTGCCTTCGCCCTTGGCGATCTGCGGATTGCCGCCAGAAAGCAGGACCGGACCGGCGGTTGCAGGCCTGGCGGCGCCTTTGGCTGATTGTCCCTGCGTCTTCGCCATCCATCCCGTCCTTACTGGCTCGCGCGCTGCCGCCCGTTAAGCCGCTTGGCGGCGTATGGCAGCACGAACATGTAGAGGCCGCTGAACAGCAGCAGGAAAAGCGGCAGCAGCGGCGAATAGACCACCCAGGCAGGCGGCTGCCCCAAGCCCATGGCGACGAAGTTGGCGAGGACAGTCCCCGTGAAGATGATCGATAGCCAGCGATGCGTTTGCCGGACCCATTTGTTCCAATCCATGCTATCTCCTCTTGAAAAATGAACGAAACGCCGCTTACCAGCGCGCCAGCTGCGTGATCTGGATGAGGTTACCGCAGCTATCGTTGAGCTGCGCTATGGTCGAGCCGGTCACTTCGGTCGGTGCCATGGCGAAGGCCGCGCCCCGCGCCTTGATGCGCTCGTGATCGGCCTTGATGTCGTCGGTGAAGAGCATCAGCGCCGGCTGGCCCTGCTTGAACAAGGCCTGCTGGTAGGCCTTGGCCGCGGGGTTGTCGCTCAGCGCAAGCTGCAGCTCGGTTCCCTCAGGCTCGTCCGGCGAAGCCACGGTCAGCCAGCGAAACGGCCCGTTGCTGAAATCGGCCTTCTTGGTGAAGCCCAGCACGTCGGTGTAGAAGGCAAGCGCCTTCTCCTGGTCGTCCACATAGACGCGGGTCAATTTGATCTTCATCGCATGTCCTCCATAGGTTTTGTTGCGGCGGCCGTCTTCGAACAGCCTTGCCATGAACCCCGCCTGGCGGATTTCAGTCCGTCCGTGCCAGGAGCTCTTCCAGCTTCTCCAGGAATTTCGGCCATCCCATCTTGGCGCCGCCATAGGCCCGCCTCTGCTCGGGCCGGAAACCGGACTGCTCCATGCGCAGATGGGTTCCGGCAGGCGTCGGGGTGAGCGTGAAGGTCACCACGCTCCTGAGATCGAAGGTCGGGTCCTGGTGCGCGAGGTTCCAGGTGTAGGACAGCGTCTTGTGCGGCTCGACGGCAAGCACCTCGCAATCCAGCACGCCGCCCCAGGCGGTGCTGAGGTTGAAGCGATGGCCCACGACCGGATTTAAATCGTTCTTCATCAGCCACTCCTCAATCAGATGCGGTTGCGTCAGTGCGCGCCAGAGTTTTTCCGGCGGATGCGAAATCTGCCGCTCGACGACGACAGTGCGGGTCTCGGCGGCACTGTCGTTCACTGGTCCATCCTTTTGAGCAGATCCTCGAGATTGTCGAACCGGCTTTCCCAGAACCCGGCCATCTCACGCGTCCAGTCCATCAGCGGCGCCAGTGCGCCGAGCTGCGCGCTGTAGTGCGTCTGGCGGCCTTCATGGCGGTCGCGCACCAGCCCGGCCTGCTTCAGCACGCCAAGATGCTTCGACACGGCCGGCTGCGAGACCCCCGACTGGATCGTCAGCGCTCCCACCGTCTGCTCTCCCTGGCGGCACAGCCGTTCGAAGATGGCGCGCCGTGTCGGGTCGGCGAGCGTCCTGAAGAGCGCATCATGAGCATCCGGCATTTAATCGATAACCCGTTGGCTATTGATTAACGTATAACTGTCGGGATATGTATTCGTCAAGCGGAAGATTTGGAGGGGCGGGAAAGCGTCCGGAAACTTTCGGGTCGCGCTGCGCTGGGAACGCCGATCGCTAAACCGTGGCGTGGACGCGGTTGATCTCCTCGGCCACCAGCGCCTGCAACTGCCAAAGGTTGCGATCGCGAATGCCGCAGGCGTCAAGGTGGCGGATGGTCTCGAACAGATATTGCGCGCCCGAGCCCCAATGGCCGGCGGCCCGGGCCAGCGTCGCCGCGATCGCCCGTTTGTCCAGCCTGCCGACATAGCGCGTATTGGCGGGATCGACGACGAAGCCGAGCGCGCGGCACATGCCGCCCTCGGTCCTGACCCGCAGCCAGCGCGGCACGTTGACGGCGGGCAGGATGGTCATCTCGCGGCGCAGCAGCGCCTCGAGATTGTCGGCAACCGGCTCCGCGATCTCGAACACCATGCCCTGGCATTGGCCACCACGGTCGAGCGCCATCATCAGGCCGGGCTGCTCGATCGTGCCGCGAAACCGCTGCACGGTGAAGCAGAAGGAGCGGTGCCAGCCGGTCGCCACCGCGCGCTCACCGCCCCTTACCTCGCCCGCCGGCTTCCACAGCAGCGAGCCATAGGCGAACAGTTTCAGCGGCCCGGCCGGCGCATCGGCCAGGATTTCGTCGCTGAAACGCGCATAGTCGGCGTCGGTCATGTAGACCATGCCCGGCGTCGGCCCGGCATCCTCGACCGCGCGCAAGGTGCGGGCGACCAGCGCCTCCGTCAGCGCCATCACCGCCTTGCGCGGCGATGCGGTGGAAATCGGCTTGTTCATGTTCGCCATGTTGCCCAAGGCAAAGGGATTCTCAAGAGCCAGAGCCACTCGGACGCTGACTCAGAAGCTGAGCGGACCTGCCCAAGCGTTTGAAAAGCCTCGGCGCACCGCCGTCGCGACAGAAGTGGCCGCAAGTCCGCCTGGGTCGGCGCCATCCGCCGTCGGCGGAACGAGATCGCCTTCCACGCGTTTCATTGGGTTGGGAGGGAACTATGAACGATGCGCCGGCAACGCCCGTCGGCAGGACGCTTTCGCCCAGCGAAATGGTCACCGTGATGTCGCATTTCCATCGCGCCGAGATTGCGCGCATGGCGGGATGGCGCGACCGTATCGACAGGACCAGCAACTGGGCGATCACCGTTGTGGCCGCGATGCTGTCGGTGTCGCTGTCGACGGCCAGTGCCCATCACGGCGTGCTCCTGTTCGCCATGCTGCTGGTGCTGCTGTTGCTGTGGATCGAGGCGCGGCGCTACCGCTTCTTCGACGTCTACCGCGCCCGCGTGCGCCAGTTCGAGCGCCACTATTTCGCGCAGATCTTCTCGCCGCAGCCGGACTTCGCCTCGGACTGGCTGCTGATCGTCGGCGAAAGCCTGCGCACGCCGAAATTCCTGGTCTCGCAGCGGGTGGCGCTGGCGCGCCGTTTGCGCCGCAACTACATCCATATGATGCTGATCCTGCTGCTCGCCTGGATCCTCAAACTATCGACGCCCAGCCTGCTCGACAAGGCCGCGCCGGTGGGTTTCGTCGGCACATTGCGCGAGGCCGTCAGCGCCGCCGCCCTGGGTCCCGTGCCCGGCCTGGTCATCGTCACGCTGGTCGCCATCCTCTTTGCCGGCCTGCTGGCCGTCGCCTTACTGACGCCCGACGACAACGGCGAACTCTCCTTCGGCGACGTGCATGTCTAGTCCGCGATGGACAAAAACGCTTTGCGAACAACCGGGTGAGACGCCATCCTGAATCAAACCGCGAATGAGCGCCTGTGTGCCGGCTTGGAAAATAGCCGCATGGATGCCATCTAGAGGGAGAGAGAGCCGGTCCTCGGCCGGCCGGCCACGGAGCATCGAAACAAGTGACGCAGCGAAGCGGCAGCGCCGACCTGCCGCTGCATGGCGGACGGGTCCCGAAATGGCTGGGCGACCGCATGACGCGGCTCGGCGCGGTGCTGTGCCAGGCGATCATCCACCATTATGGCCGCGACGAGCTGCTGCGCCGGCTGGCGCATCCCTTCTGGTTCCAGTCCTTCGGTGCGGTGATGGGCATGGACTGGCATTCGTCCGGCATCACCACCAGCGTCATTGGCGCGCTGAAGCGCGGGCTGACGCCGCTGTCGGGCGAGCTCGGCATTCATGTCTGCGGCGGTCGTGGCGCTCATTCGCGCAAGACGCCGCACGAGCTGGAGATGATCGGCGAACGTGTCGGCTTCGACGGCGCGGCCCTTGCCACCGCCAGCCGCCTGGTCGCCAAGGTCGACAGCGCCGCCGTGCAGGACGGTTTCGATCTCTATCTGCATGGCTTCATCGTCACTGACGACAGCCGCTGGGTGGTCGTCCAGCAAGGCATGAACGGCGACAGAAGGCAGGCGCGCCGTTACCACTGGCTGTCGGAAGGGCTGAAGAGTTTCGTCGACCAGCCGCACGCGGCCATCGAGGGCGAGCGGCAGGGCGAGATCGTCAACCTCACCGACCATCGCGCCGAGGCCTCGCGCAGCGGCCAGCTCGATCTTCTGCGCCAGCTCGGTCCCGACCGGATCGTGCACGAATTCGCCGCCATCGAGCCCGCGACGGCTTCGGCAAAGCGCGACAACGCACAGCCAATGCTGCCCAATCTGGTCATGCCGGCGCACCATGACGTGCGCGAAAGCGACATCGTCATGCGCCGGCTGCACGGCAACATCTCCGCCGCCATCGAGAGCGGCCCGACAGATTTTCCCGAATTGCTGCTGGTGCCGGGCGTCGGCGCCCGTACGGTGCGGGCGCTGGCAATGGTGGCGGAGGTGGTGCATGGCGCGCCGTGCCGCTTTTCCGACCCGGCGCGCTTCTCGCTGGCGCATGGCGGCAAGGACCGGCATCCCTTTCCGGTGCCGCTGAAGGTCTATGACGAAACCATCGCCGTCATGAAGTCGGCGGTCGCCAAGGCCAAGCTCGGCCGCGAGGAGGAGCTTGCCGCCTTGCAGCGGCTCGACGGCCAGGCGCGGCGACTGGAGCGCTACGTCACCGGCCCGAGCCTGAAGGAGATCGTCGCCGGCGAGTTCGACCAGTCGCACCTGCTCGGCGGCCGCAGCGTCTTCGGCCCGGAGCCGCCGCCTGAGGGTGCTTTGCCGGAGCGCGCCAAGAAGTCGGGCTAGATCGCCGATCGCGGCCAGCGACGATTGGCGAAGCAATCCGCGGGCAGCGTCCAGCCGGTAGATGGGCCTTTCTCCCCGTCACTATACGGGGAGAAATGTCCGGCAGGACAATGAGGGGCGGCGCCAAGGTTTCGGCAAATACCGTCTGGATCCTGTATTTTTCCCATGTCGGCGCTGCCCTCATCCGTCTGCCGGCACCTCCTCCCCGTATAGCGACGGGGAGAAGAGCGCTGTCTCCTATGTCGGCACTTACCCAGACAGATTGGCCCGAACAGATTGGCCCGACCTGCCGCAACCTTGCGCGGCATTGCACGTTTATGCGCAGCGGACTTGATCCGCGTTGAGGGGTTGGATGACTAGGCACTGGCCGCAAACGAGATTTCTTCCTGCCATTCTCATCCCTTCCGCCGTCCTTGCCTTAGCAGGCCCGGCCTGGGCAGCCCAGGCAAGCAGCCACGCCGCGGGCATGGGCGGCTCGGCGGAGGGCGTTTTCGTCGCCGAGATCGTGCTTCTGCTTCTGGTCGGGCGCGGCCTGGGCGAAATCTTCCAGCGCTACGGCCAGCCGGCGATCATGGGCCAGCTGATCGGCGGCATCCTGCTCGGGCCTTCGCTGTTCGGCTGGCTCTGGCCCGGCGCGCAGCAGCTGATCTTCTCGACCGACCCCGCGCAGAAGAGCATGATCGAGGCGGTCTCCCAGCTCGGCGTCCTGCTGCTCCTGCTGCTCACCGGCATGGAGACGGACCTGCGCCTGGTGCGCCGGGTGGGCGCGGCGTGTTTTTCGATCTCGGTCACCGGCGTCGTTGTGCCCTTTGCCTGCGGTTTCGCGCTGGCGCAGTTCCTGCCAGACACGCTGCTGCCCGACCCCGGCGAGCGCGTTGTCGCCGGGCTTTTCCTCGGCACGGCCCTGTCGATCTCCTCGGTCAAGATCGTCGCCATGGTGGTGCGCGAGATGAACTTCATGCGCCGCAATCTCGGCCAGGTCATCATCTCCTCGGCCATCATCGAGGACACGATCGGCTGGCTGATCATCGCCGTCACCTTCGGCATCGCCACCAATGGCAGCCTCCAAATCGTGCCGCTGGTGGTAACGGTGGCCGAAGTGGCGCTGTTCATGGTGTTCTCCTTCACCATCGGGCGCCGGCTGGTGTTCACGCTGATCCGCTGGAGCAACGACTCCTTCCGCAGCGAATACGCCGTCATATCGGTCATCCTGATCATCATGGGCGTGATGGCGTTGATCACCAACCTGATCGGCGTCCATACCGTGCTCGGCGCCTTCGTCGCCGGCATATTGGTCGGCGAATCGCCGATCCTGTCCAGCCACATCGAGAGCCAGTTGCGCGGCGTCATCACGGCGCTCTTCATGCCGATCTTCTTCGGCATGGCCGGGCTTTCGGCCGACCTCACCGTACTCGCCGACCCGACGCTGGCGCTGCTGACGCTGGCGCTGGTGCTCATCGCCAGCATCGGCAAGTTCGGCGGCGCCTTCATCGGCGGCCGCTTCGCCGGCATGACGCTGAAGGAGGCGACCGCCGTCGGCAGCGCCATGAACGCGCGCGGCTCGACCGAGGTCATCGTCGCCTCGATCGGCCTGTCGATGAACATCCTCTCCCACAACCTGTTCACCATGATCGTCACCATGGCGGTCATCACCACGCTCGCCATGCCGCCGATGCTGCGCTGGGCGCTCGGCCGGCTGCCCGTCGAAGATGCCGAGAAGCAGCGCGTCGACCGCGAGCTGCTCGACGAGCGCGGCTTCGTCTCCAAGCTGGAGCGGCTGCTGCTGCTGGTCGACGACAGCCCGGTCGGCAAGTTCACCGCCTATCTCGCCGGCCTGGTCGGCGGCGGCAGCGGCATGCCGACCACGCTTCTCCACCTCAAGGACGGCAGGCTTGCCGGCCCGGCCCGCGACAAGGGCCCGGAGCGTGCCTTGAAGGAGGTCAAGAAGGGCGCCGCCAGAAGCGCCAAAGCGGTCAGCAAGGCCGAGGACACGCCGGTCGAGAAGGTGCATCTCACCGCCCGCAGCGAACGCGAGGCGACAGCACGGACGATCGCCGAGGAGGCGCGCAAGGGCTATGGCCTGCTGCTGGTCGGGCTCGAGGCCATGTTGACCGAGAAGGGATCGTTCACCGAAGCGCTGAACGACATGACCAGCGGCTTCGACGGTCCGCTCTGCCTGGTGCTGAATGGTGCCGGCGCCGGGGGCAAGATGCCGGTGCTGCGCGCGGGCACCACCATCCTGGTGCCCGTCAACGGCACGGAAGTGTCGCGCCGCGCCGCCGATTTCGCCCTGGCGCTGGCAAGGCCGCACCGGGCGCGGGTCAAGGTGCTCTATGTCTCGCAGGCGCGCAAAGGCGCCCGGCAAGGCACCGTTTCGCATCGTCGCGAGGAGGCGGTGCTCAAGGACGTCGTCGACCTCGCCGACCGCTACGGCGTCGCCGTCGACACCGCCATCCGCGCCCGCGCTACCCCCGACAAGGCGATCGCCAGGGAAGTGGCCAAGGGGGCGGCGATGGTGGTGATGGGCGTCACGCAGCGGCCGGGCGAGGAACTGTTCTTCGGCGACACCGCCATGGCGGTGCTGGCCGCCGTCCCCTGCCCGGTCGTGCTCGTGGCAAGCGACCGCATCCGCGCCGAAGCAAGGCCCGAAGCCGCGGCCGAAACCGGTGCCTGATGGCCGAGCCTATAGGCCGAAGAACTGCCTGCCGATCACATAGCCCAGCGCCACCACGGCCAGCGGAAACAAGGCCGGCGCGACCTTGCCGAGGGCCGAGCCTTGCGGCTCCTTTGGCGGCACATAGCGTGCATTGCCGAGATTCTTGGTCATTGCGTACCCCCGCGCGAACCAGTTCATTAGCAGATGCTCATTAACAGCACGGCCGAATTAACGGTTCGCGAAGAAATTCGCTCGAAAGCCGGCCATTTGAGTGGAGAGCTGGCGAATGCGGCTTGGCTCAGCCTCGTTCTCTGAACCGGTTTTGCCTGCGGCTCGCGCACCCGCCCGCGGCTTCCGCCGTCGTGGCGGAGCGCTATGTCCGGCAAACCGCCATGACGAAGAACTCGCGGTAGCAGAAGTCCGGATCGTCGAGCAGGCGATCCGGCCGCTGCTTCAGCTCCCGCCAATAGGCCTGGTCGGCATCAGGCAGGGCATAGCTCGGCGCGACGCTTGCAAAATAGGCCAGCAGGTCGGCAACATAGTCGCGCGTGAAGCGAGGCGCGGGCGCCCAGCGCTCGACCAGCCAGCCCTTGCGGCTGACGACCTCCAGGCCAGCCTGGCGCAGGCGCGCCGGAAGGGTCGAACCGCAATCGGTGCCGAGCACGCCCCGCTCGCGAAATCCCTGGAGCCTGGCCGCCATGAAGCGCGCCAGCAGCGCCCGGTCCATGGGCAGGATCTGCAAGATGGTCGAATCGAAGTCCTTGACCGCCAAGATGCCGCCCGGCTTCAAAACGCGCCTGGCCTCGCCGACGGCAAGCTCGAACTCGGCCGGCGTCAGATACTGCATGACATTGCCGGACCAGACGCAATCGAACGATGCGTCGGCGAAGGGCAGCGACAGGATGCTGCCGACATGCGTGGCCATTTCCGGCGGCTCGGACAGCGTGCCCGCGAGCGCCTCGACCCGGGCGATGTTTTCGGGCGCGAGGTCGAGCGCGGCGATGAAGCCGGAGGGGCCGACGGCGCTGGCGATGAGCGGCAGGAAGCCGCCGCTGCCGCAACCGGCATCGAGCACGCGCCAGCCCGGGCGGATGCCGGCATCGAGCAAGGCCGCCTCATATTCGGGGCGCGACGATTCGAAATGAAGGTCGAGCCAACCGGCCGCGCTCGCTTCATGGCCGGTGGACGTTTCGTTCCTGGCAGACAATTGATGACCCCCCTATTGGCGGCACGGATAGAAGCGCACCGAGCGGCCTCACGCAATGCCCACGAAGCTAAGTGGGACCAACGCTGGTGATTGCCCCTGTCATTTGAAGGCTGGATGAACAGAATTCGGCGCAAGCCGGCCGCAGGACGTTAATTGCGCCTACCCAAAAGCAGACATCTGAATGCGGCATCGCGTTGTAGGCGCTACAAGCGATCCGCAGTCTGGACCGGCAACTCGCACGGCCTGAGCATCCACCGCCATGCGGCGCACCCATGGCTAAGTCGGTCGAGCCGGGCCATGTCATAGCCTGCTGGAAACGCGCCGACTGATCACGGCTACAGACAAGATCTTCGTGCTTCGGCTAGAGTTTCGCCAGGCATCAGGCGAAGGGAGTATCGGGATGGACAGAGCCAGTTCAACGCCGGCCGGGCAGCCCAGGCCGCTCGCCGAGATCGCCAGCTACCACGCCCACATCTACTATGACGGGGAGGCCGAGCGGCAGCACGCCGAATGGCTGCGCCAGCGCATCGGCGAACGCTTCCGCGTGCGCCTCGGCAACTGGCGCGACGAACCGGTCGGCCCGCATCAGCAGGCCATGTACCAAATCTCCTTCGCCACCGAGATCTTCGCCACGCTGGTTCCCTGGCTGATGCTGAACCACGGCGGCCTGAGCATCCTCGTCCACCCCAACACCACCAACCCCAAACGCGACCACCTGGTCGACCCAATCTGGATCGGGCGGCCGCTTGCGGTGAAGGGTGAGGTGCTTGGCGAGGAAGATGAGGGGAGGAGGCGCTGGAGGTGAATACGGAGCCGACGTTGAGAGCGTAGCAGGTCAAATCCTGAACGGCTGCTTTGCGCCGCATGTCGGTCATCCACTATCCACGGCCAGCTCCTGAAAGCTGCCGCTTTATGCCCACACCAGCTTCACAATGTCGCTTGCGTTCAGTAGCAAGTCCGTTGGACCAGTCCCACGGGGTTTGAACGCGGAAGTCGGCGAGCCCTGGCACTGGGAAATTGGGTAAGGCACCCGGTCTGTGGATTACGCCCCAACAAAGACACACGTGAAGTAAAACGCGTATATTGTTGCACAACGCGGCGCCAACGGGACGGCAATGTCAGACAGCGACGAGTTTTACTTTTGGAGCCGGGTTCCTAACCGAACCTACTATTCCAAACGAATTGACACCATCTTCGGACGGCCGGTCGTGCCGCGCCGCTTCTTCCATCGCATAATCGAAGGCAAAGGAGGCGTCATCGCCATGAAGTTCGGCAAGGAAATAGTCCTCCAAGAGCCTCCGAGTGGCCGGTACCAGATGAAGGCTACGGTGTATGAAAACCCGCAGCGGGTGACGTGCCTCACCTTGCAGAAATGGAACGCCAAGGGCGGTCCGAACAAGGACGTTGCCATCTCCCTCTACGGAAGCGAAATCCAGGACCTGCTGCAATTCATCACTTCCGCCGAAACGATGATTTTCACGGACGATCTGAAGAACAAGATACCCGATCGGACGCTGGTCCAAAGCACGTTCGACAAAAAGCAGATTGCCAAGGTGTTACTTGAGGATCCCGCCCTCCTCAACGCGGTGCTCGAAACAGACGTTCAGGCCCAGGACATCTTTGGGTTGGCCCGACGTAAACGCGAGCTTGCTCACTTCAGAAAGATGTTGGACGACCCCGGTCTGCGCGCAGCCGAGGCCGAGAAGCATGGTGGCCCAGAACTGGCGTGGCAAGCTTTCTTCGAACGCAACACCTGGATATTCGGGTACGGTCTCTCGTACGTGGCTTTGGCTAGCCTGCACGGACGTGCGCTAAGGGCCAAGGTCGCCGGGTACAACATTACCGGTCGTGGCAAGGAAGTGGATGGCCTAATGAAGACCGTCGCGGCCATCAACTCTCTCTGCTTCGTAGAAATCAAAACGTCGGAGACGGACCTAGTCAGGGCCTACAGGCCTGGCGTGTCCGCTCCCAGCGCAGAACTTGCCGGTGCGGTGTCGCAGATACAGGTCACAGTGCAGAGGGCGTTGGAGGAGCTAACGGAGGTCTATCGTCCTGCCCATCCAGAAACCGGCGATCCCACGGGAGAGACTCTGTTTCAGTTCCAACCGCGATCCTTCCTTATCATCGGCAACCTTGGGGAGTTCCAAGCCTCCAACGGAACCAACAAAGATAAGTTCAGGTCGTTTGAGCTGTTCCGGCGCTCCCTCCGGTGGCCGGAGGTCATGACATTCGACGAGGTCTACGCGCGGGCGAAGTTCATCGTGGATGATGCGGAGCCGGAGAACAAACAGGCTTAGGACATCATGTCCTTAGATTTTCCTTAGATTTAGAGGCGCCCATAGCACGAAGCTTGTGCAGCAATGGCGCGCGACAACAGCTCAGTCGAGATGCCAGCAGGGGTCATTAAAATCGGCATGGCAAAACCAGGGTGTGTTAGCAAGCGCAGCGTAAAGCGTACGATTCCAACCATTGAGATCGAAGCCGGCACTTCCTGCGCTCTCGAGCAGGTACTCACTGAAATCGGCGTTAGTCAGTCGCTTCAGGCTGTTGCTCCTCAGGCCCACAACTCGTGCAGTTTCGGCACCGGACTGCAGTGCGAAACGGTAGGCTAGGCCATAGGTCACGAAGTGCTGGTGAGCGCGCTGCCGGTCAAGTAGGCCCCAATTGGCGGGCGGAGAGCAGGAGAAGGTGACCACGATCGGGTCTGTGCGCGACGCCCTGGCGTAGATCCAGCGGTCCGTGAAGAACTTGTCGTCGTCGAGGTAAGGATGGAGCGTCTGCTCGCAAAGCTGAGTGCCAATGCTGGTGCCCTTCCCGGTGTTGCAATCCCGGCAGCATGGCACCAGGTTGGCCGGCGACACCGAATAGATCGGGAAATTAGCCTTTGGCAGGTAGTGATCGAGGGTGTGCACTTGCCCAAGTCCGCCGCAAAAAGGGCAAAGCCCTCCTGGAGTCAACAGCAGGTCGTCGTATATCTTCCTGGGCGTGCCGGAAGCGCCCACCATATACTCCGAATAGAGAGCCATGAGGTTCTTCTTCGTAAGGGTGCCCGCGATGATCCTATCAGGGTTCCCCCTTAATACCCGGGGCAAGTTTACCCACGACGTCGTAGCCGTGGCGGCAGTGAAGTCCAGCGCCGCCTGAGCCATATGGGCTCGGTTCGCTGCATACGCTTGACGGACCGCGACATCCGGGATGGCTGCCACGCAGGTGTCGAAGACAACCACAGGATCATAGGCTGGAGCGGCGATCTTCCTCAAGCTTGACGAACCCTGCCGTCGCGATCGGCAATCATTGCTCGGAGGATGCCGCGAGCCTCCATCCCAAGCTGGTCGTTATACTCCGCCACAATCGCGTCATACGTTTCGCCCTGGGCGACATCCTCGGTGAGTAGTCGGTGAAAACCGGACTTCACCACTTCGAGGCCGAAGACCTCGCGCGTGAGGACGCCAACGTTCTCGCCAAACGTCTCGACCGTCGGGGGATCCGCCCGCATCGACAATTGCGAACGAGTAATCACCCAAGCGCAGGACCTTGGCACCTCCTGCAAGACCACCGGGGAATGAGTGGCGATGATCGCGACGCCGTTGCGGTTGTGCAGCAACTGGCTCAAAGCCCGAGTGAACGCCGCTAGCAATGGCGGATGCAAATGGCTCT
The DNA here is from genome assembly GCF_006440475.1 of Mesorhizobium sp. B2-6-1. Lineage (NCBI taxonomy): Bacteria > Pseudomonadati > Pseudomonadota > Alphaproteobacteria > Hyphomicrobiales > Phyllobacteriaceae > Mesorhizobium > Mesorhizobium sp. B2-6-1. Next base: position 251,013 of record NZ_VFUH01000003.1, on the reverse strand, counting down.
CCGGTTCGTCCAACAGGATAAGGCTTTTCTCCTCGACTTTAGCCACAAGCCTCGAGATGGTCATGAGCACGATTGCATGCCCGGAGCTCATGTTCTTGACCAGCAGGCCAGCCCTTTCCTTGAGGGCTTCGCCGGACAGCTCGACCAGAGCCTTGAGGTTCATCCTGGCGAAGTTCTCGTCGGACTCAAGCGTAGCTATGGCCTCTGTCCAGCGAGCTCGCTTGCCCCGATCGGAGAAGCACTCCGTCAAGCTCGTCACGCATTCCTGCCGCATGGTGGTGAGCGATTTGAATAACGTTCCCGATGCGTCCTCTATGTCCTTCAGGCCCACGTAGTAGTAGCAGGTGCCGCGTTCCGGATCGGACTGCTCCTGCGGCGGCGTGAAGGGATCGAAGGCGCTGAAGGCCACAGAGATGAGGCTGCTGAAATAGGAGCGCTGGATCTCGGTCCTGCCGAACATTGAGACGCCGTAGAACCGTGCAGCTGTGCTAGCAGGCGTCATGATCGACGCGGTCATTTCATTCAGAAGCGTAGTCTTCCCCACGCCGTTCCGGCCGATCAGAGCATGGACATTGGTGCTCGGCTTGGAGCCGGCAATCACCTTGAAGACGAGATCAATGCCGGCCACCTCTTCCGACTGCGGCCTGTTAAAGCCGAAGTCGAAATCGTCGAGCGGTGCCCCGCCATTAAGGACGCGGCGGAACTGGCCTTCGATGGTGGGCGTGCTGATCGACCGCAGAAGCGACACCCGGAAGACCTCCTCTCCCGAGGCTCGTCCGAAGTTGCTCTGAGCGATCACGACATCCCGAAGCCCATCGAGCACGGCGTCGCGAAGACCCGGAGATACGCTCTGCCCCAGAACGCGGTAGTAGCTCTCGTCCTGGCCGACGGAGAAGTAAGTGTCAGGCAGTTCGTCAAACGTGCGGTCCAGGGTCGAGTACGTGCTAATGCTGGTGGTCTGACCGACAAAGCCGATCTTAACATTGCCCAGTTCGAAACTGGTGCCCTGTTCGTCGAACAGCAGCACGTCGAACATAGTGATGAACGAATAGTCGTTCCAATGGTCGATCCTGAGAAAGACCGCGTTCTGACCGCTCTTGGGGAAGGTATCCGATCGCGGAATGACAGTGAAAATCAAAGCAGAAGCTCTCCTAGACTGGAGGCATTTAACCAGCGCCAAGATTCAATGCAACTGTGGGAGATTGCATTAACGGCTGAAACAAGGAGCGCATTGAGGTCCATCGTTAGCTCGTCGATGTCTCGTGATGAGGTCGGTGGTTTCTTGAAAGACAGCAATTCCTTGGTCCGCTCCAAGAGCGGGCAGTCTGCTGGCGGCCCCCAGCAAGACGTTCGGACCTTGAGGCCAAAGCGGTGCCCGCTTACCCCCCAGCCAATCTCGGCAGCAAAAAAATCTCCGCGTCCTCCGGCAGCTTCTTCGACCACGTATCCCTGTAGATCGTCCCGTCGATCGCCACCGCGATTCCTCGGTCAATCAGCGGTTCAAGCCCGGGATACTGTTCAGCCAGTTTCCTGAACAGCTCCCTTATGTCCTTGGCCTCGATCTCGACCTTGCTCTTGCCCCCGGCGGCGGTGCCCAGCGCCCCCCAGAGCGTCACTTCGACCATTAGCCTTCCCGTTCCGCCTCGATCGCCGCCAGGATGCGCGGGGGCGACATCGGGATGTGGGTCATGCGCACGCCGGCGGCGTTCGACACCGCGTTGGCGATTGCCGCCAGCGGCGGCACGATCGAGGTCTCGCCGACGCCGCGCACGCCATAAGGGTGGTTGGGGTTGGGGATTTCCAGGATCTGCGTGTCGATCATCGGCAGGTCGGAACAGACCGGGATGCGGTAGTCGAGGAAGCCGGCGTTCTGCAGCCGCCCGTCCTTGCCGTAAATATACTCCTCGTTGAGCGCCCAGCCGATGCCTTGCGCGGCACCGCCCTGGTACTGGCCCTCGACATAGGTCGGGTGCACCGCCTTACCGGCATCCTGCACCACCGTGTAGCGGATCACCCTGGTCGAGCCGGTCTCGGGATCGACCTCGATGTCGCAGATATGGGTGGCGAAAGAGACGCCGGCGCCGTCCGCGACGAGCTCGCTATGGCCGGCGATCGGCCCGCCGGTCTTGCCGGATTGCGCCGCGATCTCCTTCAGCGACAGCTTGCCGAGATTGCCGTGCTTCTCGCCCTTGGCCACCGCATGGCCCTGTTCCCAGACCACGTCGTCGACGGAAATGTCCCACATCTGCGCGGCGCGCTCCCGCAACACCTTGATGGCGTTGCGGGCAGCCGAGATGGTCGCCATGGAGGAGGAGAAGGTGCCGCGACTGCCGTCGGTCATGTCGTTGTAGCCGAGGCTGGACGTGTCGGCGACGACGGCCTTGACCTGCGAATAATCGATGCCCAGCTCCTCCGCCGCCACCAGCGACAGCGACGCGCGGGAACCGCCGACATCGACCGTGCCGACGGCAAGCGAGACCGAACCGTCCATGCCGATGTTGAGGTCGGTACAGGTCTGGCCGCCGAAATTGAACCAGAAGCCGCAGGCCATGCCCCTGCCCTGGTTCTTACCAAGCGGCGCCTTCATGTGCGCATGGTTCTTCACCGCCTCCAGCGTCGGGCCGATGCCGATGGGGCCATAGACCGGGCCGTAGGACGATCGCGTGCCTTCCTGCGCCGCGTTCCTGATGCGGAAGTCGACCGGGTCCATGCCGATCTCCTTGGCGAGCTCGTCGACGGCGCTTTCCACCGCGAAGGCCGCCATCGGCGCCGACGGCGCGCGGTAGGCCGCGGTCTTCGGCCGGTTGACCAGCACTTCGAAGCCGACGGTCTTGACGTTCTCCAGCCGGTAACAGGCAAACGCCGTCATGGCGCCGATCTCGGCCCAGGTGCCGGCATAGGGGCCGCTTGTGTAGCGCAGCGTCGCTTCCGCCGCGGTGATCGTGCCGTCCTTGCGGGCGCCGATCTTGACGTCGATCGAGGTGGCGCTGGTCGGGCCCGAGGCGCGGAACACCTCGTCGCGGGTCATCACCAGCTTCACCGGGCGGCCGGCCTTGCGCGACAGGGCCAGCGCCACCGGCTCGGCCCAGACATGGGTCTTGCCGCCGAAGCCGCCGCCGATCTCCGAGGAGGTGACGCGCAGCTTCGAGGCTTCCATGCCCAGCAGTTGGGCGCAATGCTGGCGGTAGACGAAATGGCCTTGAGTGCAGACCCACAGGTCCGCCGTGCCGTCGGAGCTGACATTGGCCACGCAGGCATGCGGCTCGATATAGCCCTGGTGCGTCTGCTCGGTCTTGAAGGAGCGCTCGACGATGAAGTCGGCCTGGCCAAAGCCCTGATGCACGTCGCCATGGCCGAACTGGCTGCGCTTGGTGACGTTGGACGGCTTGACCGGCTTTTCCTCCAGCCCCTCGGTGAAGATGGCGTCGTTGATCAGCGGGGCGTGGTGCTGCATCGCCTCGTCGACATCGGTGACATGCGGCAGCACCTCGTAGTCGACCTCGATCAGCTTCAGCGCCTGCCTGGCGGTGCGGGCGTCGATCGCGGCGACAGCGGCCACCGCATGGCCGTCATAGAGCGCCTTGGTGCGCGCCATGCAATTGTCGAGGATGTCGTACATGGCGGCATCGCCATCGGTGAGGTCGGGCAGGTCGGCCGCGGTGATCACCGCCTTCACGCCGGCGAGCTTTTCCGCCTTCGAAGTGTCGATCTTCCTGATTTTGGCGTGCGCGTGCGGGCTGCGCAGCACACGCCCGACCAGCTGGCCGGCCATGTTGAAGTCGGCACCGTAGCGGGCGCGGCCGGTCACCTTGTCGACGCCGTCGGGACGGATGGGACGCGTGCCGACCGAAGCGAAATTGCGATTGGAAAAACGCGGATCGAAATTCATCGTCAGGCTCCCTTCATCACGCTTGCCGCGTCCTGGACGGCGCGCACGATCTTGTCATAGCCGGTGCAGCGGCAGAGATTCCCGGCGAGGCCGAAGCGGATCTCCTCCTCGGTCGGGTCGGGGTTCTTGGCCAGAAGATCCTTCGCCGCGATCAGGAAGCCCGGCGTACAGACGCCGCATTGCAGCGCGGCGTGCTCCAGGAATTTCTGCTGGAGCGGATGCAACCGCTCGCCATGCGCCATGCCCTCGACGGTCTCCACGCGGCGCCCTTGCGCCTCCGCGCCCAGCACCAGGCACGAGCACACCAGCCGGTCGTCGAGGATGACGCTGCAGGCGCCGCAGTCGCCGGTGCCGCAGCCTTCCTTGGCGCCGGTCAGCCCGAGCCGGTCGCGCAGCACGTCGAGCAGCGTCTCGTCGGGCTGGCAGAGATATTCGACGCTGTCGCCGTTGATTGTGGTTGAAACTGCTACACCGGCCATCACTTGCCTCCTGCACGCTTGTAGGCTGACGTGGCTGCCCGCCTGGCCAGCACGCCTGCGACTTTCCGTCTGAACTCGATCGTGCCCCGCTTGTCGTCGATGGGCCGGCAGGCCCCGGAGCAGACCTTGGCGAGCCGCTCGAGCGCGGCTTCGTCCAGCGTCCTGCCGATGAGGGCCTCGGCGGCCTCCTGCACCAGAAGCACCGTGGGCGCGGCGGCGCCCAGCGCCACGCGGGCCGCCTTGACGACACCTTGCTCGTCGAGCGTCAGGTTCACGCCGGCGCTGACCACCGCGATATCCATCTCGGTGCGGGGAATGAATCTGAGATACGCGTCGCCCGAGCGCGGCGCTTGGCTGTCGAGCAGGATCGCCTCGATGATCTCGCCCTTGGCGAGCGACGTCTTGCCCGGTCCGGTCGGCACCGCCTCCACGGCAATGGTGCGCCGGCCCGCGGGCCCGACGATCACCGCCCTGGCGCCGGCCGCCACCAGCGCCGGCACGCTGTCGGCCGCCGGCGAGGCGTTGCACAGATTGCCAACGATGGTGCAGCGTCCCTGCACCTGCTTCGAGCCGATCAGCTTGGCCGCCTCGACGACGCCGGGCCAGGCCTTCTTCAGGGCCGCGTTCTCTCCCAGCACCGCGCAGGGCACCGCCGCACCGATGCTGAAGCCGTCGGCCGTTTCCCTGATTTCGCTCAAGGCCGCGATCGCCTTGATGTCGACGATCAGTTCGGGTTCGATGAAGCCGCCCTTCATCCTCACCAGCAGGTCGCTGCCTCCGGCGAGAATGGCCGCCGTTCCGGCCGATCCGGCCAAGTGGCCAACGGCATCTTCGATTGAAAGTGGACGTATGTAGCGCATCGTCTCCCCTTGGTCACAGCGATTTCAGCGACCGTTATAAACAGTCTCCTCATAATGGCTATCCGGTTCGTCATTTTCGACGATTGGGCCAGCCGCCGCAAAATCGAGTCCCAAAGCGGGCTGAACTGGCGTAGGCCAGTCGCGCAGGCCGCGGCCGAGGCTCTGAAAAAATTCCAGGAGCCGGTGTCGGACTGGCCGGGCCCCGCTCGTCCTTGGGGCATCGAACAGGCATTATGAAAGGATATGATATGCCCGGCACCGTACGTTTGCACCGTGTTCTCACCACCAGCCCGGAAAAAGTCTATCGCGCCTTCGTCGAGGCCGACGCGCTGGCGAAGTGGCTGCCGCCGAACGGCTTCACCTGCACGGTTCATCACTTCGAGGGCAAGGTGGGCGGCACGTTCAAGATGTCGTTCCGCAACTTCACCACCGGCGACAGCCATGCCTTCGGCGGCGAGTATCTCGAACTCGTTCCCGGTGAGCGCCTGCGCTACACCGACAGGTTCGACGACCCCAATCTGCCGGGCGAGATCCAGGTGACCGTCACCCTGAAAAAAGTGTCTGTCGGCACCGACATCGACATCACCCAGGCCGGCATTCCCGATGTCATCCCGGTCGAGGCCTGCTATCTCGGCTGGCAGGAGTCGCTGCGGAACCTGGCAAAGCTCGTCGAGCCCGAGATAAATCAATAGGCCAGACGGTGGCGGTTTCAGCCATTTGCCGCTAGCTATCCTTCCGACGCGCCCGGTCGATCGGGCGCGTCGTGAGCGATACAGCGGAGGCCAAAATCATGACTCTCACCAACCGGGACATCGTCGAGCTGACCGAATGGCGGCGCAAGTTGCACCAGCAGCCGGAAATTTCGAACGAGGAGGAAAAGACGGCGAAAGCCGTCGTCGACTTCCTCGCCGATACGGGTCCCGACAAGGTGCTGACCGGATTGGGCGGGCATGGTGTCGCGGCCGTCTACGACAGCGGCAAAAACGGACCAACCGTCCTGTTTCGTTCGGAACTCGACGCGCTGCCCATCGAGGAACTGTCAGGCGTGCCGCATGCCTCGCGCGTGCCGGGCAAGTCGCATATGTGCGGCCATGACGGACACACCGCGATCCTGGCGGCGCTCGGACGCCAGCTCGGGCGCGAGCGGCCTGCAAGCGGTCGCGTCGTGCTGATGTTCCAGCCGGCGGAAGAAACCGGCAATGGCGCCGCCGGTGTCGTCGCCGACCCCCGTTTCGGCGAGATCGCGCCCGATTTCGCCTTTTCGCTGCACAATCTGCCCGGCGTGCCGTTCGGCGAGGTGCGGCTCAAGCCCGGCGTGGTCAACTGCGCCTCGCGCGGCATGCGCATCGTGCTGGAGGGCAAGACCGCGCATTCCTCCATGCCCGAGACCGGAATTTCGCCGATGCCGGCGATCAGCGCGTTGATGCCTGCCCTGCCCGCGCTCGGGCACGGAACGTTCGCCGACGACGATTTCGGCATGGTCACCGTCACCCATGCCGAGATGGGCGAAGCCGTGTTCGGCATCGCGCCCGCCCACGCCGAGGTCTGGGCGACGCTGCGCACCAGGCGCGACGAGCGCATGGCGGATCTGTGCGCCGCCGCGGAAGTGCTGGTCACGAAGATCGCGGGCCAGCATCGCCTGTCCGCAAGCTGGGACTACCACGAGATCTTCGTCGCCAGCGTCAACGCGCCGGACGCAGTGGAGCATCTGCAACGCGCCCTCGACGAAGAGGGCGTCGCGCACACGCAAGAAGCCCTGCCGATGCGCGCCTCGGAGGATTTCGGCTTGTTCGGCCACAGCGCGACGTCGGCCATGTTCTTCCTCGGCGCCGGCGAGCGCCACCCTGCCCTGCACAATCCCGACTATGATTTCCCCGACGACTTGATCCCGATCGGGTCGAAGATCTTCATGCGCACGGCGCGCAACTTGCTGGGGTGAAATAGGCCGGATGGCCGATCGGGGCGAGCCGGCACGCCACGCCCGGGCTGTGGTGGCATGGCTCGCTAAACGTCGAGAACGACCGTCATTCCACGGACCTCGGCCATCTCGAGCAGCAGGTCCTGCAGGCTGTCCTCGGTCACCGTCTCGCCGGTTCGCTCCAGCAATTCCTCGATGCTTTCCTTCATTGAAAGGGCGGCAACCCCGGTTTTTTCGGAGAGCAGCCGCCCTATGGCAGCGCGGATCAGGGCATTCTGGTCCCCCCTTTCATGCTGGAGCGGCGGCATGAGTTTTCTTCAATGCATGCTTCTGCCGCAACTTCTGCGAGCTTCAGCTTAAGCTTGCAAGTCGCCTTGAGGGACGGATATTCACTATTTGGCGAATAGTTGCCCAAGGACGACACCAGAGGCGCAACTCCTCGTTGCCGGATCCGGACCTCGCCATTCCAGAGGGCACCTGACGCGCCGTCTCTATTAGAGGTTGCATCGGTCAGCCGCTTTTTGCCAACCGGGATATGCAATCGCGGCACCGCGCCCGACCCGCCAGGACCACCGTCAATCGCGATTGGCCCTTGCCGAAGCCGGCGGCCTCGCTCATCCATGCCTGGAAACGACCGCCAGGGGCTAGAAGATGACGGATGCCAGCTTTCACATCGTCGAAGCGACGATCGAACAGTTGCGGAGCGCGCTTGAGGAGGGCCTTGTCACCAGCGTCGAACTTGTCGGTGCTTATCTCAGGCGCATCGCGCATTTCGACCGGCACGGCATCAGCCTCGATGCGGTGCCGGTTCTCAATCCTGATATGTTCGAGGACGCCGCGGCTTCGGACCGGCGCCGCAGCCAGGGCAAGACGCTCGGCCCGCTCGATGGCATTCCCTACACCGCCAAGGACAGCTACAAGGTGTCTGGCTTGACTGTTGCCGCCGGCTCTCCGGCCTTCGAGCATCTTATCGCCAACGAGGACGCCTTCACCGTCGCCCGGCTGCGCGCCGGCGGCGCGGTGCTGATCGGCCTCACCAACATGCCGCCCATGGCCAATGGCGGCATGCAGCGCGGCGTCTATGGCCGCGCCGAAAGCCCTTACAATGCCGATTACCTGACCGCCGCCTTCGCGTCCGGCTCCTCGAACGGCTCTGGCACCGCTACGGCGGCGAGCTTCTGCGCCTTCGGGCTTGGGGAGGAGACCTGGTCGTCCGGCCGTGCGCCGGCCACCAATAACGCGCTGGTAGCCTACACGCCGTCGCGCGGTGTCATTTCGGTGCGCGGCAACTGGCCCCTGGTGCCGACCATGGATGTCGTCGTGCCGCACACGCGCAGCGTGCCCGACATGCTCGAATTGCTGGATGTGATCGTCGCCGACGATCCCGAGACGCGGGGCGATTTCTGGCGCGCGCAGCCCTGGATCGCGCTGCCGAAGAGTTCCGAAATCCGACCGCCGCGCTATACCGATCTGGCGCTAGCGGGGTCGCTGAAAGGCATGCGGCTTGGCGTACCCAGAATGTATATCGGCCGCGACAGCGGCGCCGACCGGCGGATCGAAACCCGCGCCTCCGTGCTTGATCTCTGGGAGCAAGCGGCGGCGGACCTGAGACGGCTTGGAGCCGAGGTGATGGAGGTCGATTTTCCTGTCGTCTCCAACTACGAGCGCGATCGCCCCGGCGCGCGCACCATGGTCGACCGCGCTCTGGTGCCGCCGGACTTCGCCGATCGCGAGATCTGGGACCTCTGCATCTCAGCCTGGGATGATTTTTTGCGCGCGAACGATGATCTGAACATTCCCGATCTCGTTTCGGTCGACGGCCCGAAAATCTTTCCGCAGCCACCGGGCACGCTGCCCGACCGTTATGAAGGCGGTTTCGACTTGGCACAGTATGTCGAGCGCGCGAAATCAGGCGTCACGCCGTTCCGGGCCATTCCGACGATGGAGGACGGGCTGAAAGGGCTGGAAGCGACGCGGCGGCTCGATTTCGAGGACTGGCTGGACGCGAACAGGCTTGATGCCGTCGTGCTGCCTGCCGTCGCCGATGTCGGGCCCGCCGATGCCGACATCACTGAGGCCTCCGCGGCGCTTGCCTGGTGCAACGGCACCTGGGTCGCCAACGGCAATCTGGTGTGGCGGCATTTCGGCATCCCGACCGTTACCGTGCCGATGGGCACCATGGCCGACATCGGCATGCCGGTCGGCCTGACCTTCGCCGGCAAGGCCTATGACGATGAAAGGCTGTTGCGCATGGCCGGCGATTACGAGCGCTCCACGCGGCGCCGCACACGCCCGCCGCGCACGCCCGAACTGGCCGATGACGTGTTTTCGCGCCGGCCCACTCAAGCCGGCAATGGCGAGGCGCCCGCGCTCGCAATCAAGCTTGCGGCCGAGACGCGCGACAGCGGCGATCAGGACGAGATCGTCATCACGCTCGACCTCCCCGTCGACGCAACCGAGACGGAGCACGCTTGCATCAAGGTGCATGTCAACGGAGAGGCCGTAGCGATGCGGCGAGCCGGCGCGCGTTTGACCGGCCGGGCGTTTGTCCCGGCCGCGGAGCATCAACGGATCCACAGCGTCTGGCGCGGCCCCTACGGCTCGATCGTCACGGCGGTGATGCGGCTGCGGGATGGACGCAGCGCGGGCGCCTATGTGGTCACCGGCGGGATTGAATGACGATGAGCCCACGCGGGCCAATTTCGCGCCGGGCTATGTGAACCTGCGAAATTATGAGGAGCCAGCCATGATCAAGGTCAAACAACTCGCCCATGTCTGCATCTTCGCCAATGATCTGGACGAGACACGGCGCTTCTACGAGGATGTCCTGGGCATTGATATCCAGTTCAATTTCCTGCGCGACGGAAAGATTTTCGGTTTCTACCTTAATTGCGGCGGCCGCAGCCATATCGAGGTTTTTCACAAAGAGGGTGCGCGGTTCAGCGAGACGAACCAGATCAACCATTTCTGCCTGGAGGTGGAGGATATCGACGCCGCGATCACGCATATCGCGTCCAGGGGCGTGGAGGTCACCGCGAAAAAACTCGCCTGCGACGACACCTATCAGGCTTGGCTGCGCGACCCCGACGGCGTGAAGATCGAACTGTTCGAATACACCGGCAAGAGCGCGCAATTCACAGGCGGCGATCGCGTCGCCGATTGGTAGGCTGTCGCGGTTTCAGTGGGCAGCTACCCCCGCGCGGCCCAGAGCAAACCACGCTCGACGATGACAGCCATTTCCGGCATCGCGAACTCATCCGCCGTGTGTCCGAGCGAACTGTAGAAGACCTTGCCTGCGCCATATCTTCGCTTCCAGACAACCGGCATGTCGACGCCGCCGATGCCCGGGAAATGCTCGTCGGTGAAGGTGGTCGTCGCCAGCACCTCGTTGCTCGGGTCGACATGCATGTAGTACTGCTCCGACCGGTAGGCGAAGTCGCTAATGCCTCTCGTGATCGGATCGTCCGGTTTGGTGATGACCACGCGATAGTCGATGATGTCGCCGGGATGCGCGACCCATTGGCCGCCGGTCATGAACTGATAGTCCGGCTCGTTGCGGAAACTGTCGCCCATCGTGCCGTGGAAACCGCCGAGTCCCGTTCCCTGTCGAACCGCGCGCATCAGATTCTGCAGCTCGGACTTTTCGATCTTCGACATGGTGATGACGGGCACGATGAGATCGAATGAGTTCAGCTCCGGATCGGCAAACATCCCCGTGCCCTCGCCGAGCGTGACCGTGTATCCATTGCGCTCCAGCATGTCGCGCACCACAGTGGCGCTGCGCTGGGGCGTATGGCCTTCCCACCCACCCCAGGCAATCAAGGCCTTCTTTGCCATGCAGTGAACCTCCTGAACTGTCCGCAGCAGCGATGGTTACACGGCTCGGCTGTCAGCGCCAACCCAGCGCCGGCGCGACATGGGTCAGGATCGCCTCGATGACATGGGCGTTGTAGTCGACGCCGAGTTGGTTGGGCACGGTGAGCAGCAGCGTGTCGGCCTCGGCGATCGCCTCGTCCTCGGCCAACTCCTTGATCAGCACGTCCGGTTCGGCGGCATAGCTGCGCCCGAAGATTGCCCGCGTGTTCTCCTCGATGAAGCCGATCTGGTCGCGGCCCTCATTGCCGCGCCCGAAATAGGCGCGGTCCCGGTCGTCGACCAGCGCGAAAATGCTGCGGCTGACCGAGACGCGCGGTTCGCGTTCATGGCCGGCCGCCTTCCAGGCCTCGCGATAGATCCGGATCTGCTCGGCCTGCTGGATATGGAAGGGCTTGCCGCTTTCGTCGAATTTGAGGGTCGAGCTCTGCAAATTCATGCCCAGCTTCGCCGCCCACTCCGAAGTGGCGTTGGTGGCGGCACCCCACCAGATGCGCTCGCGCAGGCCCTCCGAATGCGGTTCGAGCCGCAACAGCCCGGGGGGATTGGGGAACATCGGCCGCGGATTGGGCTGGGCGAAGCCCTCGCCGCGCAGCGTGTCGAGGAAGACCTCGGCGTGATGCCGCGCCATGTCGGCGTCGCTTTTGCCTTCCTGCGGCGCGTAGCCGAAATAGCGCCAGCCATCGATCACCTGTTCGGGCGAGCCCCGGCTGATGCCGAGCTGCAGGCGCCCGCCTGCGATGATGTCGGCGGCACCCGCGTCCTCCGCCATGTAGAGCGGATTCTCGTAGCGCATGTCGATGACCGCCGTGCCGATCTCGATGTGGCTGGTCTTGGCGCCGACCGCCGCCAGCAGCGGAAATGGCGAGGCGAGCTGTCGGGCAAAATGGTGGACGCGGAAATACGCGCCGTCAGCGCCGAGTTGCTCGGCCGCGACGGCGAGATCAATGGATTGCAACAGCGCGTCCGACGCCGAGCGCACCTGCGATTGCGACGAGGGCGTCCAGTGCCCGAATGACAGGAAACCGATTTTTTTCATGGCCCTGACGTATATACCGGCGACACGTGCTTCAATGCCAAAAGAGCAGGGTTACACACCGTCGCCCCTGCGTGACAGCAAAAGTGTGCCTTACCGAAAGTTTGAATGCCGTGGAGGGTGGGATGCTCAGGGGAATCCGCATCGTCGAGATCGAGGCGTTGGGGCCGGCGCCCTTTGCCGGCATGCTGCTCGCCGATCTCGGCGCCGACGTGATCGTCGTCCACCGCAAGCATGCATCCGTGCCGGGCCTTCCCGAGCGCTCGCTGCTCGATCGCGGCAAGCGCTCTATCGCGCTCGACCTCAGGGATGCCGAGGACGTTGCCGTGCTGATGCGCCTGATCGCCACCGCCGACGGCCTGATCGAGGGCTTCCGGCCGGGCGTGATGGAGCGTCTCGGGCTTGGTCCAGATGTGTGTCTGGCCGCCAACCCTCGCCTGGCCTATGGCCGCATGACCGGCTGGGGGCAGGAAGGCCCGCTCGCCCGCACCGCCGGCCACGACATGAACTATACCGGCGTGTCGGGCGCACTCTGGTATGCTTCCCTGCCGGGCGAGCCGCCAATGGCGCCGCCGACGCTGGTCGGCGACATAGGCGGCGGCGCGCTCTATCTGGTGATCGGCATGCTGGCCGCCATCATGAACGCCCGCGCCGGTGGTGAAGGCACGGTCGTCGACGCGGCGATCGTCGACGGCTCGGCCCATATGATGAACCTGTTGATGTCGCTCGCACCATCCGGCGGGCTTGCCGCCGAGCGTGGCCGGAGTCTTCTGGACGGACCGCATTGGTGCCGCGTCTACCGCACGTCTGATGGCGGCTTCATCAGCGTCCAGTGCGTCGAGCCGAAATTCTATGCGCTGTTCCTCGACAGGCTTGGTCTGGGCGGCGATCCGCAGTTCGCCGCTCAGTTCGACCGCGGCCTCTGGCCTGAGCTCGGCAGCCGGCTGGAAGCGATCTTTGCCGAAAAATCCCGAGACGAGTGGATGAAATTGTTCGAAGGAACGGATGCCTGCGTCGGGCCTGTGCTCAGCCCGCATGAGGCGGCGCTGCATCCGCACATGGCCGCACGCGGCTCCTGGTTGGTCGAGAATGGCGCCCTCCAAGCTGCCTCCGCCCCCCGTTTTTCCAAACGGACGGCAAAGGCACCGGCGAAAAGTCCGGCACGCGACGAACATGGTGCGGAGATTCGTGCCGAACTTGCGGATTCAGCCGCAAGTCGTTGAATAGGCTACCCGCCTTTGCTGAGGAAATCGCCGACTGGCCTGCGCCCGGCTCGGACCGAAGACGATATCGGGGCGGCACTTGCGGCAGTCGTGGGCGGCATACTTGAAAAGCATCTCGTATACGAGTATACGAGATGCTTTCATTGGGAGGAGGCTGCGCTCCATGTCCTTCAACTCGACTCGCGTCCAGACACCAATGGATGCCGTGGTCATCGGCGGCGGCATCGCCGGCTGCACGCTCGCCTATGAACTGGCCCGCCACGGTCTCAAGACGACGATCCTCGAGCAGAGCATGATCGCCGCCGAGTCCTCAGGACGAAACACCGGCACCTTGCTCACCGGCCCGCAGAAAGAGGTCGTCGAACTGCTGGACGCCAGCGTCGCGATCTATGCCGAGCTTGCCGACGGACCCGTTCCCTTCGAATTCGCCGCCATCGCACATCTGCTGATTTCCGAAGACGAGGCGAGTTTCGAGGCGACTGCCGCCGTGGCCGACCGCTACAGGGAAGCCGGCGTGGCGATGGAAAAGATCACGGGCAAGGAACTGGCGCGCGACCACCCGCGTGTCGGCTTCAACGTGGCAGGCGCCTATTCCGTCGGCCGTGCATGGACGCTGGAACCCATGGGCGCGACACATGCCTTCGCCCACGCCGCCCGTGAGGCCGGCGCGACGATCCGCACCGGCCTGCGCGTCGCCCAGATCTTCTCCAGGGGCGGCAAGGTCCAGGGTATCTTGACCGACCAGGGGATCGTTCCCGCCGATCTCATCTTCATCGCCAACGGATTGTGGATGTCGGACCTTCTGCGCCGCACCGTCGGCGACGGACCGCTGCCCGGCCTGCCCTTCACCGCCGGCCGCGGCTGGTTGATCCAGTTGGGAAAACTCGACTTCGAGCTGCCTTGGATCGTCGAGGAATTGACCTGGCCGGATCAGGAAGAGCTCGGCCGGCGCATGAGGCTCGACGGCCTTGCCGATGTCGCCGCGCAGCGCGACGACCAGCCGGCGGTGGAAGCCATCTGCCTCAACCCCATGGGCGGCGGCGATGCCAGGCTTGGCGCCTCCGTCCAGCCGGCCTTCCGCGATCTCGTCCGCAACACTGACATGGCGAGCCGGATCGCCAGCCGCACGCTGCGCATGCTGCCGGGCCTCGGCGCGCCGCAGGTCAGGAACGTCTATCCCGGCAACCGCCCGATGCTGTCCGATGGCTTGCCGGTCGCTGGCAGGACGGCCGTCGAGGGCCTGTTCGTGCATGGCGGCATGGGTTCCATCGGCATGCATGCCGCCCCCGCCACCGCGCGCTGGCTGGTTGACGCCGTGTTTTCCGGCAATGGCAGCCCAGCCCAGACATGGCTGCGGCCGGACCGCTTTCCCGGATGGGAAGCGTCATGAGCCTGCTTGCGGAGCGGTCGGCCCGCTATTTTCCGCAATGGTGATCGTTGATCTTGTTCAGCGCATTCGCATCCGGCCCCACCCGGTGGTAGGAACAGGCGCCGGCGGCCGTCGTGACAAGCTGCCGGTCATAGTAGCGCGGGCCGCCGAACAGTATGTCAATAATATCGCCGTCAGCGGGAACATAGCGTTCGGGTTCGCCCTGGTGGTGGCGGTGCCTGGCCCCGGCGGACGCCGAAGAGACGATGCCGCAGCCCATCACAAGGGCGAGAGCGCAGATCGCGAAGCGTTTCGTCGTCATCGACAACACCTTCCTAGCCAACCGGATTTCATCTTATATCCAAAAATCGCCGGATAAAGAAAAGTTCCTGAGAACGGGCGCCGGTTGATTTGCAGCCGGCGTGCATGAGCGGCAGCGTGAGAACCGGCGGCGCAGGCCGGCTCGCCTGACAAACCGACAAAAGCCTTAGTCGGTCTGGATCCACACCGACTTGGTCTCCAGATATTCGTGCAGATGTTCGATGCCGCCCTCGCGGCCATACCCGGACATTTTCATGCCGCCGAACGGCACGGCGGGGTCGATGGCGTGGTACATGTTGACCCAGACGGAACCCGCCTTGACCCGGCGGGCAAGCTTGTGCGCCGTGCCGAGATGGGTGGTGAAGATGCCGGCGGCCAGCCCATAGGGCGTCGCATTGGCGCGGGCGACGGCTTCGTCAAGCGTATCGAAGGGCATTGCCGAGATAACGGGCCCGAAGATCTCTTCGCGCGCTATGGTCATCGTGTCGGACACCGCGCCGAAGACGGTTGGGGCGATGAAATTGCCGCCGTCATAGAGGCCGCCGGTCAGCCGCGATCCGCCGGCGACCAGTTCCGCGCCCTCCTCGCTGCCCGCCTTGATGTAACCCTCAACCTTGCCGGCCTGCCGCGCATTGATGAGCGGCCCCATTTCGGTTTCGGCCTCGATGCCGTGGCCGATGCGCAGCCTGCCGGCGAAATCGGCGAGCCGGCGCACGAACTGGTCATGGATTTCGCGTGCCACGAACAGTCGCGAACCGGCGATGCAGACCTGGCCCGAATGCACGAAGACAGCCATCGCCGCGATCGGAACGGCCTTGTCGATATCGGCGTCGCGGCACACGATGAGCGGCGACTTGCCGCCGAGTTCTAATGAAACGCGCTTTAGATTGGCAACACCCGCCCGGGCGATCGCCTGGCCGGTGAGCGTCGAGCCGGTGAAGACGATCTTGTTGACGTCGGGATGTTCGGCAAGCCGCGCGCCGGCTTCGGCCCCGGTTCCGGTGACGATGTTGACAACGCCGTCGGGAACGCCCGCTTCCTGCATCAGCCGCGCGATCAAAAGCGGCGTCAGCGATGCATCCTCGGAAGGTTTCAGCACGATCGTGCAGCCAGTAGCCAGCGCCGGCGCGATCTTCCAGATCGACGCGGCGGTCGGCGCGTTCCAGGGAATGATGGCGCCGACCACGCCCACCGGCTCGCGCCGGGTGAAGGTGACGATCTCGCCCGGGATCGAATTGTCGATTGATTCGCCATGCAGCGCGGTCGCCATCCCGGCATAGAAGCGCAGCATGCCGATGACCCGGCGCCGGTTGGCGAGCGTGCGCGTGATCGGCAGCCCCATGTCGAGGGTGTCGGAGACGCAGAGCTCTTCCCAGTTCTTCTCGAAGAGATCGGCGATCCTGAGCAGCACGCACTGCCGTTCGTAAGGCGAAAATCCGGACCACGGACCTTCGAAAGCGGTGCGCGCAGCCACCACCGCCGCGTCGATGTCGGCGGCGCCTCCGCGCGGCACCGTCGCCAGCACCTGCCCCGTCGCCGGGTTGAGCGCCTGCATCTCCTGTCCGGACTGCGCAGCGACCCATTTGCCGCCGATGAACATCGGCCGGAATTCGCCATGGTAGAGCGTCGCGGCCTTCGCCCTCGGGTCGAAGTTCAGCGTCATCTTCTCCTCCTCGCAATTCCGCCGCGACTATTACTCCGGCGCCGGCACACCTCAAGCAGGAAGCCGACAAGTCGTCGGAACGATCGGACGGAGACCCCGTTTGCACGCTCCCGGATATCGTCCGCCTCACCCGCTGCAGGCGAAGCGGTAGCCCTCCAGCGCCTGCTGAACCGCGGCCACCAACACCGCCTCCGGATCGAGCGGCTGCCCGGCGAAGCGGTCGAGCGCAGGCAGATGCTGATGGAACAGCGTCACCGGCACGGCCTTGCCCGACAAGGCGGCCGTCAATCGCTGGACAGCTTCCATCGCCTCCTGATGGTTCCAGTAGTAACGTATGCGGTCCGACAGCGAATAGTGCCGCTGCACGCGCTGTTGCGCCGCAGAGCCGTGGTAGTGGCTGTGCCAGTCCTTGGCATCGGCCGTCATCAGCGCTTCCATGGTCTGATAAAGCGGGCGCGCGCCGTAGTCAGGCAACAGGTCGGAGGCGATCAGGTCCAGCCCATAGAGCGCTTGGCGCAGTTCGAAAGTCAGCTGCGGCCCCACCTTGAGGATGGCAAAGCCGTCCTCGACCAGTTCGCGTAGGGCCGCTTGCGTCTGATAGTCGGTGGAATGGGCTTCGTAGACCAGGCCCGCTTCCTGGTCGAGCAATTCGCGCAGATGCAGCGCCTTGGCGCGATCGTAGAAGACCACGTTCTCGTTGCCGAACTCCACGCCCGGCTGCACCACCACGGCGATGACCCGCGAGAAGGCGTCTGCGAGGCCGTTCTCGTGGAAGATCTGCCGATGCACCGCCAGTGTGTGCTGGACCGCGGACAGGCTTGTGGGGCTGATTTCGCCGATGAGATGATCCGCTCCGCCCGGCGGCGGGACCTCGGTGCCGATCACGTAGAGTGGCCGGTCGGTCCCGCTGGCGGCGTCCTCGGCCTTGCGCGCCAGGCGGGCGGCGCGCCTGGCAATCGTAGCGTCATCCAGCGCCGCCGGCTCGCCCGCGCATCCCATGGAGGCATCGAGATGGATCTTGCGGAAACCGGCCCGGACATAGGCGGACACCATGTCCTCGGCCTTCGCCATGGCCGCGCCGGCATCTTCCTTTCGCCATGGATTGGGACCGAGATGATCCCCGCCGAAGATGACCCGCTCGGGCGCAAGGCCTTCGGAGCCGGCAATAGCGGTCACCGCCGCGACGAAGTCGGCGGGCTGCATGCCGGTATAGCCGCCGAACTGGTTGACCTGGTTGCAGGTCGCCTCGATCAGCAGCGGCCGCGAGAACAGCGCGGCGTCGCGCACTGCGGCCCGGATCACGACCGGATGGGACGAGCAGACGGAGGTGATGCCTTCCGCCGCGCCCCGCCGCCGGGAATTTGCAAGTTTCAGCAATGGATCGGTCACGGGCGTCGCCTCGGCGTGTTGGCAATGAACAGATCGAGTTCAGCGCGCGTACCGGCTCCTTCCATCGGGCCTTGCCGCGTGACGTTGCGCGCGCCTGCCGCATTCGCGTAATCGAGGGCGGTCACGGCAGGCATGCCGAGCCTGCGGCAGGCGATGTAGGCGCCGCCAAAACAGTCGCCCGCGCCGGTCGGATCGATCTCCTCGACCAGGAAGCCGGGCGACTCGACGCGGCTGCCGTCGGCGCCGAACAGGGACGCGCCCAACGCGCCGCGCTTGACGACGACCTCGCCGGCGCCGCGGGCGAACAGCGAAGCGAGCGCGTCGGCTTCATTGTCGTTGCCCGAAGCGGTGTGGAGTTCCTCGCCTGATGGCAGGATCAGATCCGCAATGTCGAGAAGCCGTGCGAAGCGCTCGCGCGTCTGGCCATGGCCGAGCAGTTCCTTGCGAAGATTGGGATCGAGCGAGATGCTTCCGCCACGTCCCTTGACCACATCGATGGCATGGTCGAGCACCTCCCAAATGACGGGAATGCTGAGTGCCGTGCCCATGACGTGCAAATGGCCCGAACGCGCCAGCAGCGCCCTGGCCTCAGGGGTCAAGCCGACCCGCGCCGCGGCCGATTTGCCGATATTGTAGACGAAGTCGCGCGAACCGTCCTCACGGTAGCGCACGAAGGCGCTGCCCGTCGGATAGTCTGGGCTGACGGCGATGGCCGAGACATCCGCACCGTCCCGGCGCAGGCGCTCGACATTGATCCTGCCGAAATCATCGTCGCCGACGCAGGCGATGATGCCGGCCCGCCCGCCAAGCCTGGCGCATTGGTCGACGAAGATCGCCGGCGCCCCGCTCGGATAGGGTCCGGTCAGCGCGATGGGCTCGAGAAAGCCGTTGCCACGGCTGGTGGCCATGATCTCCACCAGGATCTCGCCCACGGTGACGGCCGGCCCGAGTCCATCGGGCGCCAGTGTCTTCAATGGGGATTTGCTTGGCATGGCGAAGGCCCCGTGTGAAAGGCAAGGGAAATGCGGATTCCAAAAAACGGATAGAGCGGTTCCGCGATTCTATCAAACGTTGGACGGCCCTGGCTCCGGCCTTCCAAACGCCCCGGGCGTCGGCGTCGTCACGATGACGGCGTCGCCGGCCTGAAGCACCGTCTGGTCGCAGGCTTTCAGCACCTCGACCGTGCCGTCCTTGCGGCGCACCTTGGTCGAGCCGGCCTCGCCATCGCCACCGCCGTCCAGCCCTTGCGGCGGCCGGTTGCGATGCGAGGACAGGATGGCGCATTCCATCTTCTCCAGGAAGCGGATGGTGCGCTTCGTGCCGTCGCCGGCATTCCACCTGCCCTTGCCGCCGGAGCCTTCGCGGATGTGGAAATCCTCCAGCATCACCGGAAACCGCAGCTCCAGTATTTCCGGATCGGTAAGGCGCGAATTGGTCATATGGGTGTGAACGCCCGACGTGCCGGCAAAGCCGCGGCCGGAATTCATCTCGCCGGCGGGCGAACCGGAACAGATCGTCTCGTAATACTGGTACTTGCTGTTGCCGAAGGTCAGATTGTTCATGGTGCCTTGCGCATTGGCCATAGCGCCCATGGCGCCGAACAGCGCGTTGGTGACGTGCTGCGAGGTCTCGACGTTGCCCGCGACGACGGCGGCGGGATAAGCGGGTTTCAGCATCGAGCCGTCCGGGATGATGATGTTGATCGGCCTCAGGCAACCGGCATTCATCGGGATCATGTCCTCGACCATGACGCGGAAGGCATAGAGCACCGCCGCCCGGGCGACAGGCTCTGGCGCGTTGAAATTGTTCTTCATCACCGGCGACGTGCCGGTGAAGTCGACCGTCGCCTCGCGCTTTTGCCGGTCGACCGATATCTTCACCTTGATCACCTGGCCGGTGTCGGTGGGATATTCATAGGCCGATGTATCCGGCAGCCGCTCGATCACGCGCCGCACGCTCTCGGCCGCATTGTCCTGCACATGGCCCATATAGGCCTCCACGACATCGAGCCCGAAATGCGCCACCATCTTGCGCAGCTCCGCCACGCCCTTTTCGTTGGCGGCGAGCTGCGCCTTGAGATCGGCGATATTCTGGTGCGGATTGCGGGCCGGATAGCGGTGATCGGTGAGCAGCGTCTGCAGCTCATTCTCGCGGAACTTTCCGCGATCGACGATACGGAAATTGTCGAACAGCACGCCTTCCTCGTCGACCGTGGTGGCAAGTGGCGTCATCGAGCCCGGCGCGGTGCCGCCGATATCTGCGTGGTGGCCGCGCGAGGCCACCCAGAAGAGGATCTTGGGCGATTGGCCAATCTCCCCTCTTGTCCGGGAAATCGGCTGCTCTTCCTCGAAAACCGGCGTGACCACCGTGATATCGGGCAGATGCGTGCCGCCATTATAGGGAGCATTGAGCGCAAAGACGTCGCCGGGATGAATGTCGCCGGAGTTCAGCCGGATGATGGTCTCGACCGAGCGGTCCATCGAGCCCAGATGCACCGGCATATGCGGCGCGTTGGCGACCAGCGCGCCGTTCCGGTCGAAAACGGCGCAGGAGAAATCCAGCCTTTCCTTGATGTTGACGGAATAGGCGGTGTTCTGCAGCGTCACGCCCATCTGCTCGGCGATCGACATGAACAAATTGTTGAACACTTCCAGCATCACCGGATCGGCCTCGGTGCCAAGTGCCGCCTGCCGGCCTTTCTTGCTGGTGCGCCGCATCAGCACGTGGTTCCTGGCCGTGATCTCGGCCTGCCAGCCCGGCTCGACGACGATCGTCTGGTTGGGCTCGATGATCAGTGCGGGGCCAGCGACCCGATCGGACGGCCGCAACGCCTCGCGCCGACAGACGTCGGCTTCGTGCCATTTTCCTTCCGTATAGATCCGCCGGACCTCCTCGGCTCTGGCTTTTGATGGCTGCCCCGCCGGCGCATAGGCTTCGGCATTCAGCTCGCCGCCCGCCTCCATCCCCTCGACGCTCACCGCTTCGACGATCATCGGCTTGTCCTCATAGACGAAACCGAATTGCGCCTTGTGGGCGGCCTCGAAATCGGCCCTCGCCCGCAACATCGAGCCATGGTCGAAATGCACCGGAAGTGCGGTGTCGGTGCCGTCATAACGGATCTGCAGCGCCGGTCTGGCGGTCACCGCGTCCTCGGCGATGCCTTGTGCGGCGAGTTCCGCGACAACGGCGGTTTGCAAGGCCGCGATCAGGCCTTCGATTGCCCGTCTGGATTCTTCCGCCAGCGGTGCAAGCAAGGCCTGCTGGCGTGAGGCAAAGACCGAAGACAGGCCGATGCCGTAGGCCGACAGCAGGCCGGAAAACGGATGGATCAGCACCGCCTCCATGCCGAGTGCGTCGGCGACCAGGCAGGCGTGCTGGCCGCCTGCGCCGCCAAAACAGTTCAGGAGATATTCGGTGACATCGTAGCCGCGCTGCACCGAGATCTTTTTGATGGCGTTCGCCATGTTTTCGACCGCGATGGTGACGAAACCTTCGGCGACCGCTTCGGCCGAGCGGCCGTCGCCGATTTCGGCGGCGAGCGCGGTGAATTTCTGGCGAACGGTGTCCACATCGAGCGGCTCGTTCTGGCCGGGGCCGAAGATGGTCGGGAAAAAATCCGGCTGCAGCTTGCCGAGCATGACGTTGGCGTCGGTGACGGCGAGCGGGCCGCCGCGCCTGTAGGCGGCGGGGCCTGGATTGGCGCCGGCGGAGTCCGGGCCGGTGCGAAAGCGGCCTGCTTCGTAGTGCAGGACCGAGCCGCCGCCGGCCGCCACGGTGTGGATGCGCATCATCGGCGCGCGCACGCGCACGCCTGCGACCTCGGTATCGAAGGCGCGCTCATATTCGCCGTCATAATGGGCGACATCGGTGGAGGTGCCCCCCATGTCGAAACCGATCACCTTTTCGAAGCCGGCGATCTTTGCCGTCTCGACCATGCCGACGACCCCGCCGGCCGGGCCAGACAGCAGCGCATCCTTGCCCTGGAACAGGTCCGCGGCGGTCAGCCCGCCAGAAGACATCATGAACATCAGGCGGGGATTTTCCCTTCCCCTCGAGGGGAGGGTGGCGGCGAAGCCGCCGGGTCGGGTCGGATCGACGGGGTTCGACGTCTTGGTGGTGCCTTCTGCGGCGGTCCCCTCTGCCGGCTTCGCTGACATCTCCCCCTCGAGGGGGGAGAGAACGCCGAGTTCCTGGCCTACCCTTTGCACATATCTCGACAGGATCGGAGACAGATAGGCGTCGACCACGGTGGTGTCCCCGCGGCCGACCAGCTTGATCAGCGGCGACACCTCGTGGCTGACCGAAACCTGGCCGAAACCGAGCTTGCGGCAGACCTTTGCGACTGCCTTTTCGTGATCGGGATATTTCCAGGCGTGCATGAAGACAATGGCGACCGCGTCGATGCCGTCCGCCTTTGCCTGTTCGATCGCCGGGCGACAGGCAGCGATGTCGAGCAGCCGTTCGACACAGCCGTCGGCAAGCACGCGCTCGTTGACCTCGATGACGCGCTCGTAGAGCTGTTCGGGGAGGATGATCTCCTTGGCGAAGATGTCGGGCCGCGCCTGATAGGCGATCCTCAACGCATCGCGAAATCCCTTGGTGATGAGCAAAAGCACGCGGTCGCCCTTGCGCTCCAGCAGCGCATTGGTGGCGACCGTTGTGCCCATCTTTACGTCGCCTATCAGCCCGGCGGGTATAGGCTCGCCGGGGCGCAGGCCGAGAAGGTCGCGAATGCCCTGGATGGCCGCGTCGGCATAGGCCTCGGGATTTTCGGATAGAAGCTTGCGCGGATGCAGGCCGCCCTCGGGATCACGGCCGATGACATCGGTGAACGTGCCGCCGCGGTCGATCCAGAAATCCCATTTTTGTTGCATTCCGACACCCTCTTTATCGCGAGTATGGCAGCAAAGTCATACTCTTTGATACCCGAGTTCGCGCCGGAACAAGTCGTCGCGCCGGCGCCTCTTCGATGACGGTGGCTTTGGATGTCTGAGGCGATGGCAAGGCACGTGCCGCCGCGACGCGCCGGCCGGAGCCGTGAGCGCGGCCGGGCTGGCTCGCCGGCCGCTATCTGGATCCAGGGTGGAAGAATGCGAGATATGTCCAAGCCTGCCCGCCGTGCAGGCCGACCCTTCCGTTAGTCGACCAATGCGGCAACCACCGAGACGCAGTCCCCGGCCTTGACCAGGCCGGGGAAATGCCGCGCCGCCAACATGCCCGACATTTTTGCCCGGATCTCCTGGGGGGCGATGCCGGTTCGGCCGGTGGAATGGATGCGCGCCAGCACCGCGCCCTTCTCGACAGGCTCGCCGAGATCGACCATCGTCTCGACCATGCCGTCTTCCTCCGCGAAGGCAAAGCAATCGCCGGACGGCATGTCGAGCCATTGGGTTGGCGTCTTTTCGACCGCACCGGCAACGATGCCGGCATGCCTCAGCACGTTGAGCATGCCGCGCCGGGCGATCCGCACCGTCTCGGCTCTCGACGTGCCTCCACCGCCGAGCTCGGTGGTGACGAACACCTTGCCCATGTCCTCGGCGGCGGTATCGTACATGCCGACGGCATCGATCTCGATCATGCGCATCGAGAACGGCGCCGCGAAGGCTTCGACCGCCGCGAAGGCCCTTTGTTCCAGGGCCTTGTTCGGCAGCGTATGGGCGGCGCAGAACGGCACGAAGTCCAGCGTCTTGCCGCCGGAATGGAAGTCGAACACGATATCCGCGCGGGGAAGCAGCTCCCGCTGGAAATAATCGGCGATCTTTTCCGTCACCGTACCGTCTGGCCGGCCTGGAAAGCTGCGGTTCATGTTGCCCTTGTCGATCGGCGAGGTGCGCGTGCCGGCGCGGAAGGCCGGATAGTTCATCGCCGGCACGATGATGACCGTGCCGCTGACCTGGGCGGGATCGAGCGTGCGCGCCAGATCATAGAGCGCCAGCGGCCCTTCATATTCGTCGCCATGATTGCCGCCGGTCAGAAGGGCCGTCGGCCCCTTGCCGTTGCGCAGGACGCAGATCGGGATCATCACCGAGCCCCACGCCGAATCGTCGCGGCTGTAGGGCAGGCGCAGGAAACCGTGCTGTGCGCCGTCGCGATCGAAATCGACCGAGGGCGAGACCGGCGACGGACGAAGGTCGGACATCGGTTTCAATTCTTCACCACCAGCTTGCGCGGCACATTGGCCAGGCACTCGACGCCCGTCTCAGTGATCAGGATGGATTCGGTGATTTCCAGCCCCATCGTCTCCAGCCACAGGCCGGTCATAAAATGGAAGGTCATGCCGGGCTTCAGCTCGGTGCGGTCCCCGGGGCGCAGGCTCATCGTGCGTTCGCCCCAGTCCGGCGGATAGGAAAGGCCGATCGGGTAGCCGGTGCGGTTGTCCTTGACGATGCCATATTTCTTCAACACCGCGAAGAAGGCGTTGGCGATGTCTTCGCACGTGTTGCCGGGCTTGGCTGCCGCGAGCCCCGCGTCCATGCCTTCGAGCGTCGCCTTCTCCGCATCTAGGAATTCCTGTGTCGGCTTGCCGAGGAACACTGTTCGCGACAACGGGCAATGGTACCTGTTGTAGCACCCGGCGATTTCGAAGAACGTGCCCTCGCCCGACTTCATCGGCTTGTCGTCCCAGGTCAGGTGCGGCGCCGAGGCGTCGGCGCCCGACGGCAGCAGCGGCACGATCGCTGGATAGTCGCCGCCGATGCCGTCGACGCCACGCGTGCCGGCATCATAGATCTCGGCGACGAGATCGCATTTGCGCATGCCGACCTCTATCTTGTCGACGATGCGCTGGTGCATCGCCTCGACGATGCGGGCGGCCTTGCGCATATAGTCGATCTCGGTCGGGCTCTTCACAGCGCGCTGCCAGTTGACCAGCGCGGTGGCGTCGACGAAACGGGCATTGGGCAGGTGCTTCTGCAAAGAGGCGAAGGCGGCGGCCGAGAACCAGTAATTGTCCATCTCGACGCCGACGGTCAGCTTGCCCCAGCCGCGATCGGCAAGCACGCTCGACAGGAAATCCATCGGATGGCGCTCGGTCGACTGCACATAGTGATCAGCATAGCCGACGATGTTGTCATGCGCGAGATAGGCGGTGCGCTTGGCGCCGTTGGCGTCCTGACCGCGGCCATACCAGACCGGCTCGCCCGACGGCGGCACGATGACGGCCTGATGCACGTAGAAGGACCAGCCGTCATAGCCGGTGAGCCAGGCCATGTTGGAGGGGTCGCTGACAATAAGCAGATCGACGCCTTTCGCCGCCATGGCTTTCCGCGTTTTGGCGAGGCGATCCGCATACTCGCTTCGCGAGAATTTCAAATTCGGTTGCATTTTGTTGGTCCTCGTTTGTTGGGCCCTGGAACCCGCTTCAACTTCCGTTGAATCTGGCTCCAGGTAATTTTTTGTTTGAGCATGATCTCCTCGGAAAACCGGTTCCCACTTTTCCGGATCATGCTCTTGCGGCCAGCATCAACTTTCAAAAATGGTTCCGGCTTTCGCGACCCGGGCCCGGTCACGGGCTAGCGTGGCGATCGCGGTGTCCTGCACGCCGGTGCCGGTCAGGTCGGCGATGGTGATGTCGTCCGCCGCACGCCGGCCATGCCGTTCGCCGGCGATGATCTGACCGAGTTCGGCCACCTCCGTGTCCGCCGCCATCACGCCGGCGGAGATGGCATGGTGCAATTCACCGAGCCGGCGCGTCTGCCTTGCGCTGTCGGCGACATAGAGATCGGCCATGCGCAGGATTGCCGGTGCGATCTCGTTCTTGTGCTCGGCGTCCGAGCCCATGGCGGTGATGTGCTGGCCGGCCGAGACGAAGCCGGCCTTGATCAATGGTTCTGTCGAGGGCGTGGTGGTGACGATGATGTCGGCGCCGGCGGCCGCCTTGGCCGCATCCGGTTCTGCGCGCACCACGATGCCCAGTTTTTCGCTCAAGGCGCCGGCCGCGGCTTGCGCCTTGGCCGCGTCGCGCGCCCAGATGCGAGCTTCTTCGATCGGCCGCACCAGGCGCAGCGCCTCGAGCTGCAATCCGGCCTGCACGCCGGCGCCGAAGATCGCGGCAATGGATGAATCCGGCCGCGACAGATGTTTTGCGGCGACCGCCCCGGCGGCTGCGGTGCGGACGTCGGTGAGATAGCCATTGTCGAGCAGCAACGCCTCGACCAGACCGGTTTTTGCCGACAGCAGCACCATCATGCCGTTGACGCTGGGCAGGCCGAGCTTGGGATTGTCGAAGAAGCCGGGGCTGATCTTGATGGCGAAGCCGTCGATGCCAGGCACATAGGCGGTCTTCACGTCGACCTCGCCGCGATGCTCGGGGATGTCGAGCCGCAGGATGGGCGGCATCGCCACCGGCAGGGTAGCGAGCGCCCGGAAGGCGTTTTCGACGCAGGCGACGGCGTCGAGATCGAGAGCTACGATCTCGCGTAGTTGTTTCTCGGTAAGGATGGTCATCCGGCTCATCAGGCGCGCTCCGCAACTACTTCGCCGCAAACGATCTTTCTGTGCAGGCTCATATCGATATTGCGACCGGAAAGCAGAACGACCACCGGTCCGTTTGGCTTCACCTTGCCGGCAAGCAGCGCAGCGATACCGACCGCGCCGGCGCCCTCGACGATCTCGCGCTCCTGTTCATAGGCATGGCGGATGCCGGCGGCGATCTCGTCTTCGGAAAGCAGCACGACGTCGTCGAGCAGGTCTCGGCACATGGAAAAGGTCAGCCGGTTGTCGAGGCCAATGCCGCCGCCGAGCGAATCCGCCAGCGTCGGCAGTTCCTCCAGCTGCACCGGGCGCCCCGCCTCGAGGCTGGCTTTCATCGCCGCGCCGCGCGCCATCGAGATGCCGACGACCTTTGTGCTCGGCCTGACGCCCTTGACCGCTGCGGCAATCCCGGAGGCCAACCCGCCGCCGGAGAGCTGCACCAGCACCAGAGCGGCGTCAGGAACCTGCTCCATGATCTCCAGCCCGAGCGTGCCCTGCCCGGCGATGATGTCGGGATGGTCGAAGGGTGGCAGCATCACCAGACCCTCTTGCGCCACCAGCCGCTCGACCTCCTGCTGCGCGTCGTCCTGGCTGTCGCCGACAATGCGGATTTCCGCGCCGAGGCAGCGGATGGCATCGAGCTTGTTCCGAGGCACCAGCCGGGACATGCAGACAACCGCGCGCATGCCTTCGAGCCTGGCGGCATGGGCGAGTGCGCGGCCGTGATTGCCGGTCGAGACCGCGACAACACCGCGTGCCCGCTGCTCGGCATTGAGCGAAGCAATGGCGTTCGAGGCGCCACGCAGCTTAAAGCTGCCCGTGGTCTGGCGGTGCTCCAGCTTGAGGTGAACGGGAAGGCCGAGCCGCTCCGACAGGCTCTCGGACGGCACGACCGGTGTCGACTCGACCTTGCCGGTGATGCGTTGGCGCGCGGCGCGGATGTCTGAAAGGGCGACGGCGCGCGTCATGGGTCGCTCGTGCATGCAGGACATGACCTTACTGTCCAAGCGGCAAGGTCGTCAGCCGCCCGAACTCCGGACGCGGCACATCATCGCCACACAGTCGCAGGCAATTCCACGCGCTCGCCTGGTTGCTGGTGACGACCGGGCGGCCGATAGCCTGTTCCATCGCGGCAACCGCCAGCGCCGAGCGCAGCGCCGTGCAGGACACGAACAACGCCTCGGCCTGCGGGTCAGTCGCCTCGCGCGCCAGATCGACGAGGGCTGCCGGCGCAATGCGCGCCATCTCGCGGTCATCCTCGAAGCCGAGACAGGTGAAGCTGGCGATCTCGAAGCCGCGTTCGGCGAAATAGGCCGCCATCGGCCGGCTCGTCTCGACGGTGTAGGGGGTGAGAATACTGATCCTCTTCGCGCCCAGAGCCCTCAGTCCGCGCACGCCCGCCATCGGCGGCGTGACCACGGGCACGCCAGGCTTGGCCGCCTGGATCGCCGCCTCGATCTCGGCATCGCCGATCACCACGGAGGCCGACGTGCAGGAGTAGCAGATGGCATCGAGCGGTTCGTCCGGCAGGATCAGCGCCGCGCCAGCCGTCAGTTCGGGCTGCATCTTGCGCAGATTCTGAGGTGTGGTCGGATTCTTATAGGGGATGCGGGCGACATAGATGCCGATCCTCTCACTCGCCACCATGCGACGGAAGTCCGGCTCGCTGGTGTGGTCGGTGGCCAGGATGATCAGGCCGACGCGCTTTTCCAACGGGCGCACCTCGAGTGCGGGCCTTGTCGGCATCAGCCTGATTTCGGGAAGCGGCTTCATGGGAACTACCTTTCGATCTTGCCGTAGCGATGTTCCAGCCAGCGCAGCAGCATAACCGAGAAAAGGCTGATGATCAGGAAGAAGGCGCCGACCAGCGTCATCGGCTCGACATAGCGGTAATAGGTGTTGGCGACGCTCTTGGCCTGGTTCATCAGCTCCAGCACGGTGATCGCCGACAGCAGCGGCGTCTCCTTGAACATGGCGATGAAATAATTGGCCAGCGCCGGGATCATCGGCGGGATTGCCTGCGGTATGACGATGTGGGTCCAGGTCTGGCGAGCGCTGAGATTGCAGGCTTTGGCCGCCTCCCACTGGCCGCGCGGCACGTTCTCGATGCCGGCGCGATAGACCTCCGCCGTATAGGTGCCGTAGTGCAGCCCAAGACCGATGACGCCGGCCACCAGCGGCGGCAGCAGGATGCCGAAATCGGGCAGCACGTAGAAAATGAAGTAGAGCTGCACCAGCAGCGGCGTGCCGCGGATGAATTCGGCCGCCCAGCCGACCGTGCGCGACATCATCTTGTTCGGCGAGCGGCGGGCCAGTGCGATGCCCAGCCCGACGATTGCCGCCAGCACCGAGCCGAGCACCGTCGCCAGGATGGTGATCTTCACCCCCTCGATCAGCGTCGGCAGGATCTGCCGGACGAAATCCCAGTCCCAATCCATTACAGGGCCCAATCCATCAGACGCGCACTCCGTCGAGGCCGCGCGCCATGCGCCGCTCCAGCGACCGCACGCCCCAGGAGATGACGAGCGCGAGCGCGAAATAGATCACCAGGATGGTGGTGAACGGCATCAGCGTGCTGCCGGTCTGCGAGCGCACCACCTGCGCCTGGAAGGTGAGATCGGCGAGCGAAATCAGCGAGACGACGGATGTCGCCTTGAGCAGTTCGATGGCGTTGTTGCCGAAGGTCGGCAGCATCACAAGAAGCGCCTGCGGTAGGATGACATGGCGCATGCCCTGCCAGCGGCCGAGATTGAGAGCCGTGCAGGCCTCGTACTGCTCGGCGCCGACCGACTGGATGGCACCGCGTACCACTTCCGCCGCATAGGCGCCGACATTGAGGCCCAGCGCCAGCACGCCGGCTTGCAGCGGAGTGAGTTCGACGCCCGCCAGGGGCAACACGAAATAGGCCCAGAACAGCTGTACGAAAATCGATGTGCCGCGGAAGAACTCGATATAAGCGGTGGCGAGCGCCCGCAACGCGAAGAAGCGCGACAGCCGCCCCATGCCGGCCAGGAAGGCCATCACGAGGGCCAGCACCGACCCCATCAGCGTCAGCTCGATGGTGACAAGCGCTCCCTGCAATATCAGGCCGAGATAGCCGGACCATTGGGTCATGTATCAGAGGCTTCCAACGTTTGGTTTTAGCAACTTCTCCTCTCTCACGGGGAGAAGTTGCCGGTTCACCCTCCTTAGCTGCAGCGCAGCTGCCGCGAAGGACGGGCAGGCGGATGAGGCGCGGCTCCAAGCTCGCAAAAACGCGCGCTGCCCCTCATCCGGCCCTTCAGCCACCTTCTCTCCGTGGACGGGGAGAAGGGAAAAGCGCTTATTTCGCCGCGCAGAGCTTGTCGCGCGTCGTCGACATCGCCGCCGCCGCCGAGAAGCCGTAGGGCTCGATGATCTTGGCGAACTCGCCCGACTTCTTCATCTTGGCGAGCTCGACGTCGAAGGCGTCGCGCAGCGCCTCGTCACCCTTCTTGAAAGCGGCGCCGTCGCAATAGACGGGCGCGCCCTGCACGGGTGCTATGACTTCGAGGCTCGGGTCATTGGCCTTCTTCATCAGATCGTTGATCGACAGGACGGGGAGCGAATAGGCGTCGATGCGGCCGTCCTGCACCATCTTCAGCCCGCTCTGGCCGTCGGGCACGACGATGACGCGGTCACGCGGCACGCCGGCGTTGAGCGCGAGCTTCTCCTCAGTGCCGCCGCCGGGCGCGCCGATGGTAGCGGAGGTGTCCTTGGCGACATCCTCATAGCTCTTGAAGCCCTTCGGATTGCCCTTCTTCACCAGCATCGCCTCGGCGTCGCACAGCACCGGCTCGGAATAGGCAACCGCCGCACAACGCTCCGGCTTCATGAACAGCCCGGCGGTGACAACGTCGAAGCGGCCGGCCTGCAGGCCGGGGATCATGGCACCATATTCCGAGATCGAGGCGGCGACGTCGGCGACGCCCAGCCGCTTGAAGATTTCCCGCGCCACGTCGGGCGCGGCGCCCGAAACCTTGCCGTCGGCGGCGACCGCCGTGTAGGGCGGCTCGTTGGCGATGGCGAGGCGGGCGAAGCCTTGCGCCTTCAGCTGCTCGAGCTTGCTGTCGTCGGCCGATCCGACGTTCGAGGCCGCGAGCACCGCGGTCAGCGCAAGACCGGCGACGCCGGCCAGAATGCCAAGTTTTTTCATTGTTCCCAACTCCATGTTTGTGTTCTTGGTTGCAGTCATTTCAGGACGGCAATGCCGCCCTTGCGGACGGTGTCGCCGCCTCTGGCATGGCGGTCAGACGCGATGTCCGGCCGCGATGATCTTCTTCAGGAAACCTTGCGTGCGCTCCTGTTTGGGATGGCGGAAAATCTCATCGGGTTTGCCCTCCTCGACGATGCGGCCGCGGTCGAAGAACAGCACCCGGTCGGCGAAGTCGTGGGCAAAGCCCATTTCATGGGTGACGAGCAGCATCGTCATGTCGGTTTCGGCCGCGAGCTTGCGCATCACGTTGAGCACCTCCTCGACCAGTTCGGGATCGAGCGCCGAGGTGACCTCGTCGAACAGCATGATCCGGGGCGACAGTGCCAGCGCGCGGGCAATCGCGACGCGCTGCTTCTGGCCGCCCGAAAGCTGTGCCGGCATGGCCTTGGCCTTGTCGGCCATGCCGACCATGTCGAGCAATTCCATCGCCCGCTTCTCGGCGGCAGCGCGCGGCGTGCCCTTGGTCAGCATCGGCGCCAGCGTGACATTGTCGATGACGCATTTGTGCGGGAACAGATTGAACAGCTGGAAGACCATGCCGATCTTCTGGCGCATCCTGGCCAGATGCCGCTCGTCGGCAGCCAGCAGCTGGCCGTTTCGCTCCATGTGATAAAGATGCTCGCCGTCGATCTGGATGTGGCCGCCATCGATGCGCTCCAGCGTCATCAGGATGCGCAGGATCGTCGTCTTGCCCGAGCCGGACGGGCCAATCAGCGCCAGCTTCTCGCCGGGCATGACCTGCATGGACAGGCCGTCCAGCACCTTGAAAGTGCCGAAGCTTTTCGAAATGCCATCGACCTTGATGATAGGCGCGGATGCGGACAAACGAATTTCCCGTGCTGGAGAAGCCTATGCCCTTAACGATGCGGAACCCGCCAAATCATGTCAATTGGGAAAATAATATCATGACAATTATTCTGATCCCGCACAATTCTTGGACATTCAGTGCCTAGCAATGTGCCGAGATCGAAATCAAGTCGAACCGAAAATGACAGCACCGGGGACGCCTTTGGCGGTCGGCATCGTCTGGATAGCGGCACATCTCGCTAGATTGCGAGCAGCAGATGCTCGGGGTCGCCAAGCAGCAGCTTGGTGACAACGCCGAGGCCGGCGCGCAGTTCCCCCTCGGTGGTCGAGCCCAGCGAGATGCGCACCGCCGGTTGCCAGGGCGCTTGCGAGATGCGGAAGGAGGCGCCGGGCGCGATCGCCACGCCTTGCAGGCGCGCCTGGGCGACGAAGCTCTCCTCGGCACGGTCGGCGGGCAGCTGCAACCAGACATGCAGTCCGTCGCGCCGGGTGCGATAGTCGACGCCGGCCAGCACCTCGGCGACGATGTCCTGGCGTCGCCGCAATGCTGTGCGCTGCCAGCGCACCAGTTCCATCGCGGTGCCGTCGGTCACCCATTTGGTGGCGATCTCCGCCACCAGCGGCGTCGCCATCCAGTTGGAAACCAGATGCCGGTTGGCGACCGCGGCGACATAGCGGTCGGGGGCGGCGAGATAGCCGATGCGCAGGCCCGGCACCACGATCTTGGTGAAGGACGTGACGTAGAGCGTGCGTTCAGGCGCGAAGGCGGCGACCGGCGGCGGCCGGTCCTCGACCAGCGGCCCCAACACATCGTTCTCGATGATGGCTATGTCGTGCCTGCGCGCAACCGCCGCAATCTGCTCGCGCCGCGCCGCATCCATCAGCGTCGCCGTCGGGTTGATCACCGAAGGCTGCACGAACACGGCGCGGATGTCGGAGATCCGGCAGGCCTCGTCCAGCGCTTCCGGGATAAGGCCATTGCCGTCTATCGGCAGGCCTTCGAGGTTGAAGCCGAGATAGCGGGCGAGCGGCACCAGCGTATGGTGGCCGATCGCCTCGGTGGCGACGGTCGAGCCGGGCGGCGCCACGCTCATCAGCGCCACCGTCATGCCGGCGGTAGCGCCATTGGTCAGGCTGATATTCTGCGGCGAGGCATCGAGACCGCACAGCTTCAGCCACTCGACCGCCACGGCGCGGTGACGGGGAAACACCATGTTGGGCCGGAACGACAGCGCCGAACTCGACGGCAGGTTGTCGGCCAGCCAGCCCAGCGCCTGCTTCAGCCGCTCCAGATGCATCGGCTCGCAGACCGGCTTCAGGATCGAGAGATCGATCACTTCGCCCAGCCGCTCCGGCAGATAGGGCGGCTCAGGCTCGCGCCGCTGCGTCTGGACGAAGCTGCCGCGGCCGATCTCGCCCGAGATCAGGCCGCGGCGAATCAGTTCCTCATAGGCGCGACTGACCGTCTGCACCGATAGTTTCAACTCGTCGGCCAGCCGGCGATGCGTCGGCAGCCGCGCGCCGTTGGCGAGCCGCCCATCATGAATGGCGCGTGCGAACTGGTCGGCCAGCGACTGGTAGGCGGGCCGCCGGATGAGCGCGGGATCAGGTTGCCATAATGTCATGACTTATTAGAGATCGAAATCAGTGCAATTGACAATCGAAATAATGCGCCGTCATGGTACGGCGGGACCAAAAAGTGGATACAGATGGCCGCCGCGAAACTCGACCCGATCGACCTCAGAATCCTCGACGCGATCCAGCGTGACGGGCGCATCACCAAGCTGGCGCTGGCCGACAAGGTCGGCCTGTCACCGACGCCGTGCTGGATGCGGCTGCGCAAGCTGGAAAAGGCCGGCATCGTCTCCGGCTATCATGCCTCGATTGCTATGCGCGTCGTCGCACCCGTCGCCACCGTGCTGATGGAGGTGACGCTGGCCAGCCATCGCCAGGCCGATTTCGACCGCTTCGAGCGTGTCATCCGCGACATACCTGAGATTGTAGCCTGCTGGTCGGTGGGCGGCGGCGTCGACTACGTTCTGAAGGTGATGGCGCGCGATATCGATACCTATCAGCGGCTGGTCGATGCCTTGCTCGAACGCGAAATCGGCATCGATCGTTACTTCACCTACATCGTCATCAAGACGGTGAAGGACGAGACCGTGCTACCGCTTGCCGATCTGTTGCCGGTGCAGTCCTGAGATCGAAACCAGCGTTCATCTGGCACCGTACGCTCGGAGAATGCGCGAAAGCACCCGCCCCACCCCTGCGGCTAGACAGATCGTCCTGCTCCCCAGCCGAATAGAGAGAATCTCTCTATATAGCTGCACCTAAACAGCCTCATCCTTCGCGCCGACGCCCCTAGTCTTGCGGCATCACCCCAATCGGGAGCAATCGATGATGTCCGCGCACTTTGCCCGTTCGCACCGCCATGAGGCGCTCGACCGCCTCGCCGACCGCCGGCTGCTGCGCGAGCTTGCCTATGTCGACGGGCACTGGACGGCAAGCGAGGCGGCGGAGAGCTTCGAGGTCACCGACCCGGCGACCGGCGCCACGGTGGCCTTTGTCGCCGCGCTCGATGGCCGCCAGACGGCAAGTGCGATCGACGCGGCGGCGCGCGCTTTCCCTGCCTGGCGGGCGCTGTTGCCGCAGGAGCGCTCGAAAATCCTGCGCAAATGGTTCGACCTCATCATAGCCGCGAAAGACGATCTCGCTCTGCTGATGACGCTGGAACAGGGCAAGCCCTTGAAGGAATCGCTCGGTGAGATCGATTATGCCGCCTCTTTCGTCGAATGGTATGCCGAGGAAGCAAAGCGCCTCAACGCCGAAAGCGTAACTAGCCATCTGGCGAAGGCGGAAATGACGGTGCGGCGCGAGCCGCTCGGCGTCGTCGGCGTCGTGACGCCGTGGAACTTCCCGTCCGCCATGCTGACCCGCAAGGCGGCTGCGGCCCTTGCCGCCGGTTGCACCATCGTCGCGCACCCCTCTTCGGAAACGCCGCTCTCGGCGCTGGCGCTGGCCGAACTCGGCGAGCGCGCCGGCCTGCCCGCCGGCGTCTTCAACGTCGTCACTGGCAAGGCGTCGATCATAGTCGGGCGAATGTGCGAGGACCCGCGCGTGCGCGCCATGAGCTTCACCGGTTCGACCGAGATCGGCAGGCTGATCGCGGCCCAGAGCGCGCCGACGATGAAGCGGCTGGTTATGGAGCTTGGCGGCCACGCGCCGCTGATCGTCTTTGCCGACGCCGATCTCGACAAGGCCGTGCGCATCGCCGTCGACGCCAAATTCGCCACGTCCGGCCAGGACTGCCTCGCGGCCAACCGCATCTATGTCCAGCGGCCGATCTACGATCGTTTCTGCGCCGCCTTCGCCAAGCGCATCGAGGCGCTGCGGACCGGCAATGGCCTTGCCGACGAAAGCGACATCGGCCCGCTGATGCATGAGCGCGCCGTCAAGAAGGTCGAGCAGCAGGTCACCGACGCGCTCGCCCATGGCGCCCGCTGCCTCGTTGGCGGCATAAGGCACCAGGCCGGCCCGTTGTTTTACCAGCCGACGCTGCTGGCTGACGTATCTGACGAGGCACTGATCATGCGCGAAGAAACGTTTGGTCCGGTCGCAGCCGTGACGCCGTTCGACAGCGAGGACGAGGTGACCGCGCGCGCCAACGCCACTGAATATGGTCTGGTCGCCTATGTCGTGACCGAGAACGGCGCCCGCCAGCAGCGCCTGGGCAGGGCGCTGGACTACGGCATGGTCGCCATCAACCGCGTCAAGATCACCGGTGCGCCGATCCCGTTCGGCGGCGTCAAGCAGTCCGGCATTGGCCGCGAGGGTTCGCGTCAGGGGCTCGAAGCTTTCACCGATCTCAAATATCTTTGCCTGGACGTCGCTTAAGCCGCGTCCACGTTCCTCAAGGAGTCAAAAGAATGCTCGACCAGTCCAACGAACTCGCCGCCTGGGATCGTGATCACTTCTTCCATCCCTCGACGCATATGGGCACCCACGCGCGCGGTGAATCGCCGACGCGCATCATGGCCGGCGGTGAAGGCGTCACCGTCTGGGACAGCAACGGCAGAAAAAGTATCGATGCCTTCGCCGGCCTCTACTGCGTCAATGTCGGCTATGGCCGCCAGAAGATCGCTGACGCCATCGCCGCCCAGGCCACGAACCTCGCCTATTACCACGCCTATGTCGGCCACGGCACCGAGGCCTCGATCACGCTGTCGAAGATGATCATCGACCGTGCGCCGAAGGGCATGTCGAGGGTCTATTTCGGCCTCTCCGGTTCGGATGCCAACGAAACCAACATCAAGCTGATCTGGTACTACAACAACGTGCTTGGCCGCCCGGAGAAGAAGAAGATCATCTCGCGCTGGCGCGGCTATCACGGCTCCGGCATCATGACGGGATCGCTGACCGGGCTCGATCTTTTCCACAATGCCTTCGACTTGCCGCGCGCGCCGATCCTGCACACAGAGGCGCCCTATTATTTCCGCCGCGCCGACCGCTCGATGAGCGAGGAGCAGTTCTCGCAGCATTGCGCCGACAAGCTGGAAGAGATGATCCTGGCCGAAGGCCCCGAGACCGTCGCCGCCTTCATCGGCGAGCCGATCCTCGGCACTGGCGGCATCGTGCCGCCGCCCGCCGGCTACTGGGAGAAAATCCAGGCGGTGCTGAAGAAGTACGACGTGCTCCTGGTCGCCGACGAAGTGGTGACGGGCTTCGGCCGGCTGGGCACCATGTTCGGCTCCGACCATTACGGCATCAAGCCGGACCTGATCACCATCGCCAAGGGCTTGACCTCCGCCTACGCGCCGCTGTCGGGCGTCATCGTCGCCGACAAGATGTGGCAGGTGCTGGTGCAGGGCTCCGACAAGCTCGGCTCGCTCGGTCACGGCTGGACTTATTCGGCGCATCCGATCTGCGTCGCCGCGGGTGTGGCCAACCTCGAACTGATCGATGAGATGGATCTGGTGAGGAATGCCGGCGAGACCGGCGCCTATTTCCGCGCCGAATTGACCAAGGCCGTCGGCGGCCACAAAAACGTCGGCGAGGTGCGCGGCGACGGCATGCTGGCGGCGGTCGAGTTCGTCGCCGACAAGGACGACCGTGTGTTCTTCGATCCGGCGCAGAAGATCGGACCGCAGATCGCCACGACCCTCGCCGCAAGCGGGGTCATCGGCCGCGCCATGCCGCAGGGCGACATTTTGGGCTTCGCCCCGCCGCTTTGCCTGACGCGCGAGGAGGCTGACACCGTGGTGGCCAAGACCGCCGATGCCGTGAAGAGCGTGTTCGCCAATCTCTAATTGCCGAGATCGGCGCTGCCCCTCATCCGCCTGCCGGCACCTTCTCGTCGTTCACGGAGAGAGGGTAAAGGTGAGGGGCAGCGCCACCTACAAAGTATTCGGAAGTGAACGCGATGACCTCTCATCCCACCCTCCCCGCCACCATGGCGGCCGTGCAGCTTACCGGCCACGGCGGCCCGGAAAAGCTCGTCTACCGCACCGACGTGAAAGTGCCTGTGCCCGCCGCCGGCGAAGTGCTGGTCAAGGTCAGCGCCTGCGGCATGAACAACACCGACGTCTGGGTTCGCCAGGGCGCCTATGGCACGGAGGAGGACGCAGGGGCCGTGTCGACATGGCGGCGCCAGGGCAACACCCTGACCTTTCCGCGTATCCAGGGCACCGACACGGTCGGCACCGTCGCTGCCGTTGGCGCAGGGGTCTCGCCGGAACGCATCGGCGAACGAGTGATGGTCGATTTCTCGATCTACAATCGCGACGACGATTCGCTCGCCGACATTGACTATATGGGTCACGGCCGCGACGGCGGTTACGCCGAATACCAGGCTGTACCGGCCGAGAACGCCCATGTCGTCGACACTGACTTGAGCGATGTCGAACTCGCCACCTTCTGCTGCGCCTATCTCACCGGCGAGCAGATGCTGGAACGTGCAGGGCTCAAGGCCGGCGAACGCGTGCTGGTCACCGGCGCCTCGGGCGGCGTCGGCTCCGGCATCGTGCAATTGGCGCGGGCGCGCGGAGCCATTCCCTATGCCGTCGTCGGCAAGGGCAAGGAGCAGGCGGTGCTCGACATCGGCGCCGAAGCCGTGATCACCCGTGGCGTGGCCGACCTGCCGCAAGCCGTGGCCAAGGTGACCGGCGGCCAGCCCATCGACGTCGTGGCCGACCTTGTCGGCGGCGCGATCTTCAACGATCTGTTGCGCATCCTGAGGCCCGAGGGCCGCTACACCACCGCAGGCGCCATCGCCGGCCCGGTCGTCCAGCTCGATCTCAGGACCATGTATCTCAAGCAGCTTCAGCTCCACGGCTCGAGCCAGGGCACACGTGCGGATTTCCGCCGTATCGTGCGCTATATCGAGGAAGACAAGATCCGGCCGCTGGTCGGCGGCGTCTACAGGCTTTCCGATTTCCACCGCGCCCAAGCCGATTTCATCGCCAAGGATTTCGTCGGCAAGCTGGTGGTGGTGCCTGATGCCGTGGCTGAACGGCGGCACCCTAAATAAGAGGACGGAGCAGCAGCGCTTCTCGGCGCCGCAAGCTACGTCACCATGACAAAGGACGACCGTCAGGTCTTGCCGTCAAATTCATCATGTCGGCCGGCATGGCGCACCATGCGCCGAAAGCTCATCGAGATATGGGCTCGCCTGATGTGCCCGATCGATTCCCAATCCCCGATTTCCGCCGCAGCCAGCACTTCCTCCATTTCGCGCCGGAAGGCCGTGAACTCCTCCACCAGGCCGAGCTGCGGCATCATCTTGAGGACTACGCGCGCAACCTGAAAATACAGTCTTTCGCTTATTTCGCGCAGGGGCTGGTTCCCGGTCATGCCGGATAGTTCAGTGAAGAAGTCCATGTTCAGCTGCAGGAAGGCACGCTGATCCGGGTTGAGCATATCGGAATCGCAGCGCGCGATGAGCGCTCGGATGCGATCGAGGTCGACCGCCGTTCGGGGAATTGGCGAAAGCTTGCCGACAAGCAGCGCGAGTTCCAGTCGCAGATGATAGACCTGCTGCAACTCCTCGATGTCGACGTCGGTAACGATCGTACCGACGCCGTGGATCGATTGCACAAGCCCTTCGGCCTCGAGCCGCGCCAGCACGCGTCGGACCGGTGTGCGGCTGATCTCGAATTCCTGGGCGAGTTCTTCCTCGGAGAGCCGGCTCCCCGGCGGATAATCGAGAAGGCAGATACGGTCGCGCAGGATCAGGTAGATGCGTTCGAACCGTTCGCGCGCCGAAAGCGGACGCGAAGGCGGCACTGTCTTGGCCGAGGCATCCGTATCAAGCGTCATCCAGCCTCCAGGACAGCGTGCAGGAACTGCCGCGTCCGCTCATTCTTGGGTGCGCCGAAAAGCTCTGCTGGCGGCCCCTGCTCGCAAATTTTACCCTGGTAGAAGAAGCAGACGCGATCGGAAAATTCCTTGGCGAAGCCCATCTGGTGGGTGACCATGAGCATCGTCAGATCATGCTCGCGGCCGATTTGCCTTATCACTTGCAGCACTTCGCCGACAAGTTCCGGATCGAGCGCGGACGTCACCTCGTCGAACAGCATTATCTTGGGCCGCATCGCCAGCGCCCTGGCAATGGCGACGCGCTGTTGCTGGCCGCCGGAAAGCTGTGAAGGGTAATGATCCTTCTTCTGCGACAGCCCGACCATGTCGAGAAGCTCGGCCGCCCGTGCTTCGGCATCGGCCCGCTTCATGCCAAGCACGGTCATCGGCGCCTCGATGCAATTGGCCATCGCCGTCATGTGTGGAAACAGGTTGAAAGACTGGAACACCATGCCGATCTTCGCCCGGATGCGGCGGATATGGGCAAGATTGGCGGGCACCAGCTTTCCGCCTTGCTTCATATGTGTCAGTGGCTCGCCTTCGACCCAGATGACGCCGTTATTGATCGTCTCCAGCGTCATCAGCATGCGCAAGACCGTGGTCTTGCCGGAACCGGACGGTCCGATGACGGAAACCTTCTCGCCGCGCGCGATTTCGAGGTTCAGCCCGTCGAGCACGGTGAGCGCGCCGTAACGCTTCGAGACATTGTCGAAACGGACCATCGGTTGTTCGGTCATCGCGCGGTCCTCCGGTTGAGCAGGCGTTCGAGAGCACGGATGAGCGCGGCCGAAACCAGGCTCATGGCCAGGAAGAACAGGCCGACCAGCGTGATCGGTTCGGTGTAGCGGAAGGTTTCGGAGCCGATGATCTTGGCCGTCTGCATGAGTTCCAGCACGGCGATGGCCGACAGCAGCGGCGTCTCCTTGAACAGCGCGACGAGATAGTTGCCGAGCGCCGGCACGATCGGCGGTATCGCTTGCGGGATGATGATGTCGCGAAAGGTCGTCCAGGAGGAGAGGTTGAGTGCGATCGAGGCTTCCCACTGGCCGCGATGGATGTTGTCGAAGCCCGCGCGGTAGACCTCCGAGCAATAGGCGGCGTAGTGGATGCCGATGGCCAGAACACCGGCCGTGAATGCGTCGAGCACGACGCCGAATTTCGGAAAGACGAAATAGAGAAAGAAGATCTGGATGAGCAGCGGCGTCGAGCGGATCAGTTCGACCAGCACCGAGATCGTCCAGCCGGTCCAGGGCACCGCGATACGGATTACCGCAAGGACCAGGCCGAGCAAAGCCGCGATGACGAAGCCGAGCAGCGTCGCCTCGATCGAGACGACGGCGGCGCGTGCCAGCACCGGCAGGATCTCCGCGGCAAAACTCCAATCCCAGATCATGCCGCCCTCCCCCGCGCCAGGCCGAGCGAGGCCCGCCTTTCGAGAAGCCGCATGCCGATGGAAACGGTGAGCGACATGGCGAGGTACATCAGCAGCACCAGCGTGAAGATGGGAATGGTCTTGAAGGTGTTCTGGTTCATCTGCTGCGCCTTGAAGGCGAGGTCCGTGAGCGTGATCAGCGAAACCAGCGCCGTCGATTTCAAAAGCTCGATGAAAAGATTGCCCCAGGGCGGGATCATGGCGACGAAGGCTTGGGGCAGGATGATCCGGCGCAGCATTTGCGCGCGGCTCATGTTGAGCGCCGTTCCCGCCTCCCATTGGCCGCGCGCGACCGACTGGATTGCGCCGCGCACGCATTCGGATCCATAGGCGCCGACATTCAAGCCAAGCGCCAGCACCGCGACGGGAAACGCGTCGAGCGTGACCCCGAATTGCGGCAGCACGAAAAACAGCCAGAACAATTGCACCAGCGCCGAGGTGCCGCGAAAGATTTCGACATAGACCGTCGCCAGCCATCTGAGGGGCGCTGGACCATACATGCGCGCCAGCGCGGCGAGCACCCCCATCACGACCGCCAGCAGGCTGCCGAGGACGGCGATCTCGATCGTCAGGACGGCACCCTGCAATAGTCCCGGTAGGAACAGCCTGTATGTCTCCTGCGTCGCCAGCGCCGCGATCACGGCCAGCGAAACGACCAGCATGGCAACGAGCGTGCGGATACCCATCTGCTTCTCCGAGGAAAAAAGAGGGCGGCGTTTTCACGCCGCCCAGCAGTTGGGAATTTATTCGCCCTTGCAGAGCTCTGCAGTCGACTTGTTCGGCAGATAATCCTTGCCGAAGCCGAGCGGCTCGACCAGCGCGATATGCTCCGGCGTACCGAGGAACTTCTTCAGTTCGGCGTTGAACGCTTCCTGCAGATCGGTGTCCTCCTTGCGGAAGCCGAAGCCGCCATGGCCCTTCACCGACTTGCCGGCAACTTCACCGAAGGGCTTGGTCGATTCGACGCCATCGGCCTTCTTGGCCATGTCGGCGATCGAGAGCGCGGTTAGCGCGGCAGCATCGGCACGGCCAGACTGGACCGCCGCGACCAGGCTGGATTGGTCGGGCAAGGAAACGACTTGTCCTTGGGCAACGCCGGCGTCCTTCGCATATCCCCCCTCGACGGCGCCCGCCATCACGGCGAGCTTGAGATCGGGATTGTCCTTGATGCTCGAATAGTCCTTCACGCCTTTCGGATTGCCCTTCGCGACCAGCATGGCCTGGCCGATGCCATAGGACGGTTCGGAAAAATTGATCTCGGCGCAGCGCTTGGGATTGATGAACATGCCGGCGGCGATGATGTCGAAGCGGCCGGCCTTGAGACCCGGAATGAGCGAGCCGAATTCGGTCAGCACGCCGTCGACCTGCGCAATGCCCATCTTGGCGAGCACCGCCTTGGCGACTTCCGGCGCTTCGCCGGTCAATTTGCCGTCAGGCGTGGCGAAACCGAACGGCGCCTCATTGGCGAAGCCGACGCGGATATAGCCGTCCTTCTTGGCGCGTTCGAGCGTCGTTTCGGCATGGGCCGGCAGTGACGTGAATGCGGTCGCGGCGAGCGCAAGACAGGCGGCGGCCTTCACGAGCGCGCGGCGGGATATCTGTGACGTGAACATGCTTTCCCCTTTTCTTCTTCGATAATTATCGGGCTCGAACGATGTTTCTCCACCATCGCGTCAAGCGCACTAAGACGTATACAACTCATCTGGACATATCGCAAGACGCACTGTACGAATCTGGAAAAATCGCCATTGGGCTTGATTGTGCGGCTTTGTGATGCGCAAGTTGTGCACAATTAAGGTGTGCTTTCTCGATGCGATACGAACCGCCTTTGGATGAGGGCAGGAAGGAAAACGGCTTTGGACGCGTCGGGCGGGTTCAGCAAGGCGGAATACGCGCAGCGCCTGGCCGACGTGAGACAACGCATGGCAAGGCCGGCTTCGATCTCATCATCTGTCAGGACCCCAGCGTCACCGAAGGCGGCGGCGAGCGGCTCTGCGACGTGGCCCCCGATCCCATCGTCATTGACTGACCATCAGCCCAGGACCGGCAACTCAAGGACACCTCAATGGACCGCAATCCCTTTTCCGAAGCCGAGATCGCCGGCCGCTTGTCGAAAGTTCGCACGGCATTGGCAGAGCGCAAGCTCGACGCCGCCGTCTTCGCCTCGCCGGAGACTGTTTTCTACCTCACCGGCCTCGACCATTGGGGTTATTTCGCGCCGCACCTCCTGATCGTCACGCTCGACCGGCGCCCTATCCTGGTCACCCGGTCGATGGAGAAGGTAACGA
Source organism: Mesorhizobium sp. B2-6-1 (assembly GCF_006440475.1). Classification (NCBI taxonomy): domain Bacteria; kingdom Pseudomonadati; phylum Pseudomonadota; class Alphaproteobacteria; order Hyphomicrobiales; family Phyllobacteriaceae; genus Mesorhizobium; species Mesorhizobium sp. B2-6-1. The sequence goes on along the minus strand of NZ_VFUH01000003.1, from coordinate 208,407 downwards.
TCGAGAACCAGGTAAGGGCGGCGGAATTCCGTGGTCACTCCGACAGCGAGACCGCGGCCGACCTCACCGCACGCGTTATTTCCGAACTCGGCCTGGCCGGCAAACGGATAGGCCTCGAACACTGGACCTCCGGACTCAGCCACGGCCTCGCCCTGAAGCTCGAGGCGCAGGCCGACGCCAAGTGGAGCGACGTCTCCGGGCTGGTCGACAAGATGCGGTTGGTGAAGAGCGCCGAGGAACAGGTGCTGATGCGCCGCGCCGCCAAGGTCACGGATGCTGCGGCAGGTGCCGCAATCGCTGCCATCTCCGACGGCGCCGCCGAGCAGGAGGTTGCCGCCCAATGCGTGGCGGCGATGGTGCGCGCCGGCGGCCACGCGCCGGGCTTCGGCCCGTTCATCCGGCCCGCCGCCCGGCTCGGCGAGGAGCACACGACCTGGGGCGACGGCATCTATCGCAGCGGCGAGCCGGTCTTCGTCGAACTGTCGGGCTGTGTCTCGCGCTATCACGCGCCGCTTGGCCGGCTGATCCGCATCGGCAACATCAAGGACGAAGATGCCGCCATGGCCGAGGTCACGGCCAAGGCATTCGAGGCCGTCGTCAGGGCGCTCGAGCCAGGCGCCTGGGCGCGCGATGTCTACGCCGCCTGGCAAGGCGTCGCTGACGAGGCCGGCCTGTCGCATTATCGCCGCCATCATTGCGGCTATCTCGTCGGCATCGGCCAGCCGCCCTCATGGACCGGCGGCAATTCGGTGACGGGCCTCAGGCACGATTCCGATCTCGAAATCGAGACCGGGATGAGCTTCCACATCCTGTCCTGGCTGATGGGCACCGGCCGCGGCGACCATTTCATCTCCAACACCGTGCTGCTGACCGATGCGGGGGCCGAAGTGCTGACCCGCACCCCGGCCGGCCCGATCGTCCGCTAGACCATGAACATGGCGCGCTATTCGGCGTTTTCGATTTTCCGCAATGCCCTTTCCGGCCAGAAGAACTGGCGGCGCGCCTGGCGCGCGGCCGAGCCGAAGCCCGCCTATGACGTGATCGTCGTCGGTGGCGGCGGGCATGGCCTTGCGACGGCTTTCTACCTCGCCGAGAACCACGGCATCCGCAATGTCGCCGTTCTGGAAAAGGGCTATGTCGGCGGCGGCAATGTCGGCCGCAACACCACCGTCATCCGCTCCAACTACCTGCTCGACGGCAACACCCAGTTCTACGAATTCTCGGTCAAGCTGTGGGAAGGCTTGTCGCGGGCGCTGAACTTCAACGTGATGTTTTCGCAGCGCGGCCAGATCGTCACTGCCCATTCGGCCGATCAACTCGACACATTCAGCCATCGCGCCAACATCATGCGTCTGAACGGCATCGACGCCGACATACTCGACCGCGACGCTGTGCGCCGGCTGGTACCCTATCTCGATTTCTCCGAAACCGCGCGATTTCCGATCCATGGTGCGATCTTGCAAGGCCGCGCAGGCACCGCCCGCCATGACGCCGTCGCCTGGGGCTATGCGCGCGCTGCCGACGGCCACGGGGTCGACATCATCCAGAATTGCGAGGTGACCGGCTTTGTCCGCGACGGCGAAAGGATCGTCGGCGTCGAGACCAGCAAGGGCCGCATCGGCGCCGGCAAGGTCGGCCTCGCCGTCGCAGGCCATACTTCGCTCCTCGCCGCCAGGGCCGGCCTGGAACTGCCGATCGAAAGCCACGTGCTCCAGGCTTTCGTCACCGAGCCGCTCAAGCCGCTGGTAGATCACGTCGTCGCTTATGGCGCAGACCATTTCTATGTCAGCCAGTCGGACAAGGGCGGGCTGGTCTTCGGTGGCAATCTCGACGGCTACAATTCCTACGCCCAGCGCGGCAATCTCGGCGTCGTGGGCGAAGTGGCGGAGGCGGCGATAGCCCTGATGCCCTGCATCTCGCGTGTCAGGCTGCTGCGCCATTGGGGCGGCGTCATGGACATGACGCCGGACGCCAGTCCGATCATCTGCCCGACCCCGATAGAAGGGCTCTATCTCAATGGCGGCTGGTGCTATGGCGGCTTCAAGGCGACGCCGGCCTCCGGCTGGTGCTTTGCCCATATGCTGGCCACCGGCAAGCCGCATCCGCTGACCGCCGCCTACGCGCTCGACCGTTTCCGGACCGGCCACACGCTCGACGAGGCCGGCGCCGGCCCCTCGGCCTGGCTGCAATAGAGAGCGAGAGAAATGCTTCGCATCGACTGCCCATGCTGCGGCCCGCGCGACCATGACGAGTTCCGCTATGGCGGCGACGCTTCCGCGGTGCGCCCGGCGCATGACGATCCCGATCCGGAGGCGTGGTACCGCTATGTCTACGTGCGCAAGAACCCGGCGGGGCTGCACCGGGAATTCTGGCAGCATGTGACCGGCTGCCGGCAATGGCTGGTCATCGAGCGCGACACGAGGAACCACGCTATCGCATCGGTCGGCTTCGCCAGGAACATGCCAGCATGAAAATGATTGGAAATCGTCTGGCCGCCGGCGGCCGTATCGACCGCACGCAGCCGCTCCGCTTCACATTCGACGGCCGCGAGCTGGGCGGCTATCGAGGCGATACGCTTGCTTCCGCGCTGCTTGCCAATCGGCTCATGCTGACAGCCCGCAGCTTCAAATACCATCGGCCGCGCGGCATCTTCTCGGCCGGCCCGGAAGAACCCAACGCGCTGGTTACGCTCGGAAGCGGCGGACGGCGCGAACCGAACCTTCCGGCCACGACACTGGAACTGGCTGAAGGTATGACTGCCGAAAGCCAGAATCGCTGGCCGTCTCTTGCCTTCGACGTGCAGAGCGTCAACGGCCTGTTTGCGCCCCTCCTTTCCGCCGGCTTCTACTACAAGACCTTCATGGGTCCGACCCGCCGCGCCTGGATGTTTTACGAGCATTTCATCCGCAAAGCCGCGGGATTGGGCCGTGCCGGCACCGAACCCGATCCCGACCGTTACGAGACCGGGCATGCATTTGCCGATGTTGCAGTCGTCGGCGGCGGCCCTGCCGGCCTGTCGGCGGCGCGCGCCGCGGCAGCCAGCGGCGCCAGGGTCGTCCTCGTCGAACAGGACTTTCTGCTCGGTGGCCAGCTTCTTGCCGAGCGCACCGATGGCAAGGCGGCAGCCTGGCTGACAAAGATCGAGGCGGAGCTTGCCGGCCAGCCCAACGTCACCCTGATGCGCAAGACGATGGCGTTCGGCACCTATGATGGCAACACGCTGGGGCTGATCGAGAGGCATGACGGCCAGGTCGCGCAAGGCGCTGCTCGGCAGGTTTTCATCGTGCTTCGCGCCGGCTCGATCATCTTTGCCGCCGGTGCTATCGAACGGCCGCTGGTGTTCTCCAACAACGACCGGCCAGGCATCATGCTGGCGTCCGCCGCCCGGACCTATCTCAACCGCTTCGCCGTGCTGCCGGGGAAGAATATCCTCGTGGCCACGATGAACGACGGCGCCTATCGCGCTGCTTTCGACCTCGCCGCCGCCGGCGCGCAGGTGACGGTCGCGGATCAGCGCGGCGCTCCGCCCGCCGGTCTGGCGGCGGAAGCCGGACGCCTGAACGTAGAGATCCGCTCCGGAACCCGGATCGCCGATCTGCGCGGCAGCCATGCGGTGAAGGCCGTACGGCTTGCCGGCCCGAGCGCCAAATCGGAAATCGCCTGCGATTTCGTCTGCGTCTCCGGCGGCTGGTCGCCGACGGTGCATCTCACCTCGCATCTTGGCGTCAGGCCCGTCTATCGCGACGACATCGACGGCTTCGTTCCGGGCGGCTTTCCGGCAGGCCAGTTCGGCGCCGGCGCGATGATGGGGCGCTTCTCGACCGCCGACGCGATCGAGGACGGCCACCGCGCCGGCGTCGAAGCGGCATGCTTCTGTGGAAAACCGGCGGCCATGCCGGCGCCGGATGAACTCGATCTCGAAGGGGCCCCGGCCGCTCCCTTTCGTGCGATCTCTTCCGCGGGGCGCAGCAAGGCCTTCGTCGATCTACAGATGGATGTGACCACCAAGGACATCGAGCTCGCCCATCGCGAGGGCTATGAATCGGTCGAACACCTGAAGCGCTACACCACGCTCGGCATGGGGACCGACCAGGGCAAAACCAGCAATTTCGCAGCACTTTCCGCCATGGCGGCGCTGCGCCGGGCAACGATCCCGCAAACCGGAACCACGACCTTCCGCCCGCCCTACGCGGCGCTCGCGATCGGCGCGCTGGCCGGCCGTGCCGTCGGTCATCATTTCAAGCCGGTCCGCCGCACGCCGATGCACGACTGGCACCTGGCAAACGGTGCCGAGATGCTCGAGGTCGGCCTCTGGATGCGTCCGTATTTCTATCGCGATGCCGGACGCGACGTGAATGAAGCCTATGTCGCGGAGATGCGGGCCGTACGCGGCGGCGCCGGGCTGATGGACATTTCCACCCTCGGCAAGATCGACGTGCAGGGACCGGACGCGGCCATCTTCCTCGACCGCGTCTACGCCAATGGTTTCGCCAAGCTTCCCGTTGGCCGCGCGCGCTACGGCGTCATGCTGCGCGACGACGGCATCGTCTTCGACGACGGCACCACCACGCGCTTGTCGCAAAATCGCTTCTTCATGACCACCTCTACCGCCAAGGCCGCCGACGTCTTGTCGCGGCTGGAATTTCTGCTCGACACCGCCTGGCCGGATTTGCGTGTCGCGGTCTCATCGGTAAGCGACGAGTGGGCGGCGATGTCGATCGCCGGGCCACGAAGCCGCGATGTCCTTGCCGCCGCCTTTCCCGCGCTCGATGTCTCCAACGAGACGCTGCCGCATATGGGCGTCATCGAAGCCGGGTTCGACGGACGGGCCCTGCGCGTTATTCGCCTCAGCTATTCCGGCGAGCGCGCCTACGAGATCTATGTCGGCGCCAGCGCCGGCAAACAGGCCTGGAGCCGTCTCATCGAAGCAGGCGCGCCGTTCGGCCTCAAGCCCTATGGCGTCGAGGCGCTTGGTGCGCTGCGCGTCGAAAAGGGCCATGTCGCCGGGCCCGAGATCGATGGCCGCACCACGCTCGACGATCTCGGCCTCGGCCGCATGGTTGGCAAACGCAGCGGATTCGTCGGCGACGTCCTCCGACGCCGCCCGGCGTTTCAGGCGCCCGACCGCCAGCGCCTCATCGGGCTGGAATGCATCGAGGACGGCAAGCGGCTGCGCGGAGGCGCCATATTGTTCCTGCCTGGCGATGCCGTCACCGGCCACGGGCGCGGCCGGATCACGTCGGTCACCTTCAGCCCGGAACTCGGCCACTATGTCGGACTGGCGCTGTTCGCCGGCAATGCCCCGGCCGAAGGAGACGAGATCACCGCGGTCTACCCGATGCGGACAGAGACGGTTCGCGCCCGCGTCGTGCCCTCCGTCTTCCTCGATCCCAAGGGAGAGCGCATGCATGGTTGAACCTGTGCTGTCGAAGGACTTCAACCTGTGGGCCTCCGATTGCCCGATCGTTCAGATCGAGGGCTGGGACGGAACACTGGCAAGATTCGAAACGAGCGTCTCGCAGGCCTTGGGCGCGACGCTTCCTGCCGACGTCGGCGAGACGGTTCGGCATGCTGGCGCCCTCATCGTCAGGATCGCGCCCCGCCGTCTTTGGCTGATCGTCGAGACAGGTGCGGAACCGCCGGCCATTGCGATCGATCCTGAATTGGGCTGCTCGGTTCTGCTCGGCGAAGGCCGGGTGCGATTCAGGATGGAGGGTGCGCGTCTTCAGGACATTCTCTCTGCCTGCATGCCGGTCGACTGGTCGTCCGCCGCTTCGGCTCCCGGCCGTGCCGTACAGACGTCCGTCCATCACGTGCCGGCGCTCTATCTGCGAACGGGCGAGAGCAGCTGCGACCTGATCGTGCCGCGAAGCTTCGCCCGCAGCCTTGCCGACTGGATTGCCGCCGCGCGTTAAAGCAACCCCAGGAAAAGTGCGTAACGTTTTTCCGCTCGCGATTGCGTAAGGAAAAAGCTGGACCTGTCCGGCGATCCTGTCGGCCGCTAAACCGGCAGGACTCACCGCGCGCATACCTTTTGCACGACGCTCGATACAGTCGTCCGCATCGGCGAAGGTCTCGGCATCACTGGTGGAGGCCGACACGCCACGGCAGCGCGCCGGCCTCCGCCTTGGTTAGCGGCTCAGTTGTGGCGGATTTCCGTGCCGAGCACTTTCAGGCACTCACGGATGAAGGCGGCCAGCGCCGTCCATCCCTTGGCCGACACCATCGTACCATCGACATAGGCTTCCGTCGGCGAGAGGTCGATATAGGTACCGCCCGCGAGAGTGACTTCCGGCTCGCAGGCGCCCAGCGCCCCGACCTTCTTGCCGCGCACGACGCCGTCGACCGCAATCAGGATCTGCACGCCATGGCAGATCGTGAAGATCGGCTTCTTGGTCTCGTGAAAGTGTCGAACGATCGTCTGCACCCGCTTGTCGGTGCGGATGTATTCCGGTCCGCGTCCGCCCGCGCAGTAGACCGCGTGGTACTGGTCGAGCTGCTTTTCCGCATCCGAGAACGTCTTGTTGATCAGCGCGTAGTGCCCGAGCTTTTCGGTGTAGGTCTGGTCCCCTTCGAAATCGTGCAGCGAGGTCTTGATCAGGTCGCCCGCATTCTTGTCGGGGCAGACGACATGGACCGTGTGACCAACGGCTTCCATCGCTTGCTGGTAAACGAAAATCTCGTATTCCTCGGTGAACTCACCGGTCAGCATCAATATCTTCTTGCCTGGCATAGCTCTTCCTCTCTGTTGTTGGCATGCAAGGCGCATCACGCGCCTTGCCTCATTCGGATGCGGGCCTCAGAACGGGGAGTCGGGGAAGTAATATTCCTTGGCGTTGGCCTGGGTTATGAGCGGGGCGTCGAGTTTGACGGCACCGCGAACCGGAGCCTGGCCGATCAAGTTGGCCACGGTCATGTAGATAGCGGTCTTGATCATCGCCGGCGGATACGGCGTCTCGACCGGTGTCATCGCATCCCCGTCTATCACCTTCTTCACGATGTCCTTCATGCCGTTGCCGCCGAGCGCTAGCTTGATATCGGTTCGGCCGGACTGCTTGACGGCCTCGAGCACACCGAGAAGCATGTCGTCGTCATTGGCCCAGACCGCATCGATGTGCGGGTGCTTGGCCAGGTAATCCTGCATGAGCTTGAAGGCCTCGTCGCTGTTCCAGTGTGCATACTGCATGTCGAGCACCTTCAGGCCGGTGCCCTTGATGGTATCCTCGAAGCCCTTGATGCGCTCGTCGTCGATGACGGTGGGAATGCCGCGCAGCACGACGACGTCACCTTTGCCGCCCAGTTTGTCGATCATGAACTTCGCCGTGTTGGTGCCAACCGCGATGTTGTCGCCGGCAAGATACAGGTCCTGGATGGAAGGGTCGGTCAATCCCCTGTCGACGACGGTGATGAACGTACCCATCTCCTTGATGGCTTTCACCGGCTGGGTCAGTTCCTCGGAGGTGTAGGGCAGTATCACCAGCGCATCCAGCTTGCGGCTGGCCGACAGATCCTCCAGCGCGCTTACCTGGTCGGCCGCCGAGGGCGACGTCTTCACGACGACTTCGACATCCGGGAAGGCCGCGTTGATTTCCTTTGCGGCGGCCTGCGCGTGATAGACGATGCCGGCCGTCCAGCCATGATCCGCCGCCGGGATCGACACCGCGACCACCTTCTTGTCGGCTGCAAGCGCCTGGCCGGCCACCATCAGTGCGCCGACTGCCGCAACGGCAACCCATTTCCTGCTAAACATAAATACCTCCCAGAGATATGGACCACACAACAGGCGCCCGTCCGGTCCGAAGACGAGCTATTTCGAAAATCTTTGCACGAGCATGGCGATGATGATGATGACGCCCTGCACCGCGGCGACGAGGTATTCGGAAACGAAATCCGACAACACCATCAGGTTGGCGATCAGCTCCAGGATCACCGCACCGGCGATGGTGCCCCAGATGCGGCCCTTGCCGCCCCGCAGCGCCGTTCCGCCAATGACAACGGCCGTTATCACCTGCAGCTCCCAAAGCTGTCCGGTGGTCGGGGTGGCGGCTCCCAGACGAGGCACGTAACAGATGGCGGCGACCGCCACGCATGCACCCTGGATGACATAGGCAATGGTGCGCGTCTTGACGACCGAGATGCCCGAATAGCGAGCGACGTCCTCGTTCGCGCCCACCGCCGCGCATTTGCGGCCATATTTGGTCTTGTAGAGGACAAATGCGCCGACCACCGCAACGAGCGCCGACAGAAGGATCGGCACCGGAATGCCCGCGACGGCGCCGAAATAGACCGGCCGGTACGCGTCCCGCAGCGAGCGATCGATCGGGATCGTGCCGCCGTCGGTCATGTAGGTGATCAGTGCGCGGAAGATACCCATTGTGCCGAGCGTGGCGATGAACGGCTCGATCCTTCCGACCGTGACGATGAGACCGTTCGCGAGGCCGCATAGAAGCCCCGCGACGACTGCTATCACCATGCCTGCCGGGATGGCCCAAAGGCCGAGGCTGGGGGCCATCATGTTCATGAACATGATCGTGACGCCGGCGATGAAGGCGACCATCGAGCCGACCGAAAGGTCGAGCCCGCCTGATGAGATCACGAATGTGGCGCCGACGGCTATGATGGCGACATAAGCGCTGCGCGTGATCACGTTGCCTAGGTTTGTCGCGGAAAGAAAATCCGGATTGATGAGGAATCCCGCCACCAGCAGTGCGAACAATGCGAGGAAAGGGCCGGCATCCGTCCACGAGAAATGGTGCTGCCTGTCGCTTCGGGCAGACATGGAATGGGTAAGCGCCGTCACTGTCTTCCTCCTTGGGCCGTGCCATGGCCTTTGTCACTGGTCGCCAGCAGCGCGATGTTGCTTTCGATCATCGTTTCGCCCGAGACCTCGCCGCTGATCCTGCCTTCGCGCATGACCAGGACGCGGTCGCAGATGCCGACCAGTTCCTGCATCTCCGACGAGATGACGATGCAGGCTTTGCCTTGGCCCACGAGTTCCTGGATGAAGGCGTAGATCTGCGCCTTGTTGGCGATGTCGATCCCGCGCGTCGGCTCATCGATGATCACGACCGAAGGATTGGTCAGGAGCACCTTGGCCAGCAGAAGTTTCTGCTGGTTTCCGCCCGAAAGCTGCCCTGCCCTGGCGTTGTGGCTCTTCACCCGGATGTCGTAGCTGGAGACGGCCCGGGCGAGCGCCTCGGATTCGCGACCGCGCAGAACCAGCAGTCCCGGATGCAGAAGGTCAAGCGACGAGAGAGTCAGGTTCGGCGCCAGCCGCTCCTGCAAAAGCAGGCCCTTGCCCTTGCGATCTTCCGTCAGATAGCCGATGCCCGCCTCTATGGCCTCGCGCTGCGAACGTATCTGTATCGGCGACCCGTTGAGCTCGATCGTAGCCGTCGCCGGCCTAAGCCCCACAATGCCTTCGAACAACTCGGTTCGCCCCGCCCCGATCATGCCGGCGAAGCCAAGAATCTCGCCTTTGTGAACGGTAAAGGACACGTCCCGTGCATAACCTGGAACAGTCGCGTTTCTGACGGTCAGCATGGGCCGGCTCGTCTGGACCTCGCGCTTGTGAGGATAAAGCGCGGCGAGTTCGCGCCCGACCATAAGCTGCGCCATGTCGGCCTGGCTCAACGCATGGCCGGGATAGGTGCCGATCATCTTGCCGTCGCGCAGGACCGTGACCTTGTCCGCCAGCCGCTGCACCTCGTCGAGGCGATGGCTGATGTAGAGAACCGCGATGCCCCGCGCCCTGAGCCCGAAGATGATGGCGAGCAAACGCTCGACCTCCCCACCGGTCAGCACCGCTGTTGGCTCGTCGAAGATGACGACCCTGTGGTCGTCGAGCAACGCGCGGGCGATTTGCACGAGCTGGCGATCCGCCAGCGAAATGTCTCGGACCAGCGCGGTCGGCGACACCTCGCAACCGATCTCGGCCAGTTTCGCGGCCGCTATGCGGCGCATGGCGCCATCATCGACGATTCCGCGCCTGGAGAGCTCGCGGCCGAGAAAGAGATTGTCAGTCACCGTGAGCGCTTCGGCCAGGAGGATTTCCTGATGCACCAGCGCGATGCCGGCCGCCTGCGCCTGGTGAGGTGTCCTGAAACTCACGCGGTCACCGGCCATGGACAGGCTGCCGGCGGTTGGCTCGATGTAACCGGAAAGCAAGCGCATGAACGTCGACTTGCCGGCGCCATTCTCGCCGATGACGGCATGGATCTCGCCAGGGAAAATATCCAGCGTGATGTCCGACAACACGGTCACCGGGCCGTATTGTTTGCAAAGCCCTTCCGCGCGTAGCACCGGAGCCACAGCCGGTGTGGGCTCCGGCGGCAAAGCGGTGACGCTTCCGTCGATGCGAGTGGCAACTGGCATCGCGGCCTACTCGAATGCAGGCAGGAGCCTGTCCCGCGAATTCTCTATGTGCACGCGCATGGCCTTTTCGGCGGCAACCGGATCGCTGGCCGCGAAAGCGGCGAGGATGGCTTCGTGCTCGTCGAGCGCCTCCTCGGTGACCCGCGAGTGATACATCAGGCGGAAAATGTGGAAGTGGGTGTGCTGGTGGTTCAGCGTTTCGCGGATGAGCTCGTTCTGCGCGAACTCCATGACCTTGTCGTGGAAGATAGCATCCTGGCGGGCGAAGTTCGAATAACGCAGGCGTTCGTCCTTGCCCACCCGCCTGGCCATCACGCCAGCCGCCTCCTGCAAAATCATCAGCCGGGCTTCATCGAGCGCAGCGGCTGTCTTGGCGGCGGCTGCGGGTTCGAGCAGCAGGCGCAGTTCATAGAGTTCGTCGAAACGGCGCCGTGTGATCTGGGGCGCGGCCCGGTACCCGATAAGATGGGTTTTCACCACCAGGCCCTCGCCTTCCAGCCGCCCAAGAGCTTCGCGGATGGGCGTATGCGAGACGTTGAACTCCTTGACGAGGTTATCGACGGTGATCCGCGATCCCGGAGCTATCTTCAGCGACATCAGCTGCTGGAAGATCGCCTCGTAGACGTCGCCCGACAGGCTGTTGGCGCGCTGGATGCGGCCCGCCAACCGAGCGTCATTGTCGACGGTAAGGTCTGGATTCTGCATGTTTTGCCTCTTGACAGGAGCGACCTCTAACACGATGCTCCGCGCAATTCAATCCTATATCCTATACGATTTTATAGAGGATATTTAATGAAGCAGGAAAACTCGACGGCTCTGGCCCGTGCCTTGCCCGAACCACGCCACGCACGCTGGGCAAGCGATGATCTCCGATCCCCCGCTCGCCAATCCATATTCGAAGGACACAGTTCATGACGCTATTTGCAGCAGCCCGGTTGCCGCATGAGATTCTTTTCGGCAAAGGCCAGCGCCACGCGCTGCCTGATATTGCCGCCAAATATGGCCGGCGCGCATTCATCTGCACGGATGAGCGTTTCGCCGGGACGCCAATGTTCGCGCAGATCAGCGCGGCACTGAGAGCAGGCTCGATCGAAACGCTCGTGTACGATCGCATCCTCCCGGATGTTCCTCGTGACAGCGTTGCCGTCTGTGCCGCCCATGCGAAGGACTTCAAGCCGGACATGGTGATCGGGATCGGTGGGGGCAGTTGCCTGGACATGGCCAAAAGCGCCGCGCTGCTGATCAGTCACGGCGGGTCGCTTCAGGACTACTACGGGGAGTTCAAGGTGCCCGGCCCCACGCTTCCGGTAATCGCGGTCCCGACCACCGCCGGCACCGGTTCGGAAGTGACGCCGGTGGCGGTGATCTCCGATCCGGAGCGGACGCTTAAGGTCGGCATTTCCAGTCCCCATCTCATTGCCGCGGTCGCGCTCTGCGATCCGGAACTCACCGCGACATGCCCGCCCTCCCTCACGGCAATCGCCGGAGCCGACGCGCTCACCCACGCGATCGAAGCCTTTACGTCCGCCAAACGCGGCGCCGATCCGCACTTGCCGCAGCGGCATGTCTTCGTCGGCAAGAGCGCCCTGACCGATCATTTCGCGCTGCTGGCCATCCAGCTCCTGGGCCGCAGTCTCGAAAAGGCGTACAGGGACGGCTCGGACGAAGACGCACGCGCCGATGTCATGATGGGAGCGCTGGCGGCCGGCTGCGCTTTCGGCACGGCCGGAACGGCGGCTGCCCACGCCGTGCAATATCCCGTCGGCGCGCTTACCCACACGCCGCACGGATTAGGCGTGGCGACGATGCTTCCCTACGTGATGAGCTACAATCTGCCCGCCGCGACCGACGAAATAGCGGCGGTCGGCGCCGCTCTGGGGGTGACGGAGACAAAGAGCGCCGAGGCGACCGCGCGCGCCACCATCGATGAGGTGGCCCGGCTGTTCGCGGCGATCGGCATCACCCGGACGCTGGCCGATCTGGGTCTTCCACACGACAAGATCGACTGGACCGCCGAGCAGGCGCTCGGCATCGATCGACTGATCAAGAACAACCCTCGTCCTTTCGACATCGCCGCGATGCGGCGGCTGGTGAGGGCCGCCTATGACGGCGACATGGCCGCAAGCTCAGTCTGACCAGAGGTGATGAGATGAACGTACCCCAAGGGCAACTCAACGAAGATCCGGACATGTTCGACTACACCACATTCTCGCACGGCCTCTATATCGACGGACACTGGCGACCGTCTTCCGACGGTCGCCTCATTGAGGTGATCGATCCTTCCACGGAGGCCGTGATTGCGGCTGTCCCGGACGCCACGATTGCCGATGCCACCGCTGCCGTCGAGGCGGCTGCGAAGGCGGCTGCAAGCTGGCGCGCAACCGCGCCGCGCAAGCGTTCGGAAATCCTGCGGCGTTGTTTCGAATTGATGGTCGAACGGTCCGATACGCTGGCGGCGCTGATCTCGCTGGAGAACGGCAAGGCGCTGCGCGACGCGCGCGGCGAGGTCGCCTATGCGGCTGAATTCTTCCGCTGGAATGCCGAGGAAGCGGTGCGCATCAGCGGCGAGTTCGGCCTGGCGCCGTCAGGCGCCAACCGGATCGTCGTTGATTATCATCCGATCGGCATCTGCGTGCTCATAACGCCCTGGAATTTCCCCGCCGCCATGGCGACACGCAAGATCGCGCCGGCGCTGGCCGCCGGCTGCACCGTCATTCTGAAGCCCGCCAGCGAGACGCCCCTGACCGCCTACGCGCTCGCCGCGCTGTACGAGGAGGCGGGTGTGCCTCCCGGCGTCGTCAATGTGCTCACCACTTCGAACCCCGGACCAGTGACCTCCGCCATGCTCGCCGACCCGCGCGTCCGGAAGCTATCCTTCACCGGTTCGACCGGCGTGGGTCGTGTTCTGCTGGCCGAAGCCGCCAAGCACGTCATCTCATGCTCGATGGAACTCGGCGGCAACGCCCCGTTCATCGTCTTCGATGACGCCGACCTGGACGCGGCCCTCGACGGCGCGATGGTCGCCAAGATGCGAAACGCCGGCGAGGCCTGCACGGCAGCCAACCGCATCTACGCGCAGGCCGGCATCCATGACGCGTTTGCCGAAGGTCTGCGCCAACGCATGGCCGCGCTCAAGCTCGGTTCAGGCACCGACCCGGACACCGAATGCGGTCCGATGATTACCAGGAAGGCCGTCGAGAAGATCGATCGGCTGGTCAAGGACGCGGTCGGCCGTGGGGCCAGGATCCTGTGCGGCGGCGCGGTCGCCGACGACAAGGGCTATTTCTATCCGCCGACCGTCCTTCGGGACGTGCCCGCGAATGCCGAGATGGCGCAGGAGGAGATATTCGGTCCGGTGGCCCCGATCAGCCGCTTCGAGAACGAGGACGAAGTCATCGCGCGCGCCAACGACACGGAATACGGCCTTGCCGCCTACATCTACACGCGTGATCTGGCCAGGGGCATGCACGTGGCATCGAAGATCGAAACGGGCATGGTCGCGCTCAATCGCGGCCTGATGTCGGATCCGGCGGCACCTTTCGGCGGCGTCAAGCAGAGCGGCCTTGGCCGCGAAGGCGGACAGAAGCACGGCATTGCCGAGTTCATGGAGGCGAAGTACATCGCCGTGACCATGTGAACGGGCAGCCCATGCAGAATGATCCTTTCCGCATCCGCGACCACGTCGCCGAGTTCGACGACATCGTCGCCGAGATCGTTCGTCGCAGCACGGAGGTGCGGGCAACCATGCCGATGGTTGCCGATATCCCCTATGGAGCGGATGCCACCGAGACCATCGACCTGTTCTTTCCGGAGGGCAAGCGCGACCGCCTGCCGGTCCATGTGTTCATCCATGGCGGCTACTGGCGCATGTTCTCCAAGCGCGACTATTCCTATGTCGCCGAGACGGTGACGCGCGCCGGCGCAATCGCGGTCATCGTCGATTATGCGCTGATGCCGGCTGTGAGGATGGCCACGATCGTCGACCAGGTGCGGCGCGCCAAAAGCTGGGTGCTCGACCATATCGGCGATCACGGCGGCGATACCGAGCGCCTGACCGTGAGCGGACATTCAGCCGGCGCCCAACTTGCGACGATGCTTTTCAATGACGACGGCCGGACTTCGACAATCAAAGGCGCGTTGCTGCTTGGCGGTCTCTACGACCTGAAGCCCCTTCAGACCTCTTTCCTTGCCGCCGAGATCGCGATAACGGACGAGGACGCAGCCAGGTTCTCGCCGCTCACCCGCCGTTTCGATCCGTCGGTGTCGGTCGAGATCGCTGTCGGCACCGATGAAACGCCGCCATTCCACAGCCAGGCCGAGGCGTTTACGCGGCATCTGAAGGAGCAGGGACTACAGGTCTCGCAGACCGCCCTTCCTGGAGCCAATCACATGAGCAGCGTTCTCGACCTCGGCTTGGCCGGCACCGAGGCGGCAACCATGCTGACAAACCTGGTTTCCGGCTGAGGCCATTGGCGTTCCGTCAAAAGCTGGCACTTTCAGCTGTCACCCGCGTCCCGAGCGCTTTACCTGTCTCCATCGGATCTGCTCTCACCGTGCGGGGTTGGAAACGATCGCTCATGCGATGCCAGCGCCAGCTGGCTGAGCATGACGAATTGACGGACATCCACCGGCCGCGCAACGAGGTCGTCGAGCTTCCCGAACAGCGGCATCAGATGTGGCATGGAGAGGTGCCTGTCGAGATCGTCCTTCGAACGCCAGTTCTCGTAAAACATGAATACGCAGGGGTCAGCCGGGTCGACATGGAAGTCGTAGTTGATGCAGCCCTCCTCGGCACGTGTCGGTTCGACGAGGCCCGACAGGATTCTTTGCAGTTCATCGCGGGTTTCGGGTTTGGCAACCACGGTGCCGATGACCGTATAGGGAACCGTCATCTCATTTCCTCCCCTGGCTGAGTGCAACGGCAAGGATGATGATGGCGCCGCGCGCGATTAGCTGCTGGCTGAACTCCAACCCCATCAGAATCAGGCCGTTATTGATGAGGCCGATCATCAGCGCGCCGACAATCGTCCCGATCACCGTGCCGGAGCCGCCGAACAGGCTGGTGCCGCCAAGCACCGCCGCGGCTATCACCGACAGTTCGTCGCCTTGGCCGAGTTGGAAGCGCCCCGATTGCAGCCGGCCGGCGTAGAGCATTCCGGCCAGCGCCGCCGCCATGGCCGAGATGGTAAGCACGCGGAACTTGACCGACTTGGTGTCGATGCCGGAATAACGCGCCGCGATCTCGCCGCCGCCGGTGGCCAGCACGCGGCGGCCAAAGCTCGTTCGCCTCAAAACGACGTGGCCGACGGCTCCCAGCACCAGCATCCAGATCAGCAGCACCGGCACCGGCCCGACATTGCCGCCGCCGAAGATCCAGGAGTAGCTCTTCGAGATGATCGGCACCGCAGCCGTATCGCTGATCCACATTGCGGTGCCGGTAGCGATGCCCATCATAGCCAACGTGGTAAGGAAGGATGGAATTCCGACCCGCGTCGTCAACAGGCCGTTGAAGGTGCCGACGACGGCGCCTGTGGCGAGCCCCGCCATCACACCGGTGATCGGTCCGCCGGCGTCGATCGCCATCGCCGTCGTCACCGAGGCGAGACCCGCGACGGCACCAACGGACAGGTCGATCTCGCCTGCCGACAGAACATAGGTCATGGCGATCGCCATCACCGCGATCATCGCCGTCTGCCGCACGATGTTGAGCAGGTTGTTGAGGTTGAGGAAGCCCTTGTCGAACAACGTTATCGCGAAAATGATGAAGATGACGACGAAACCGATGTAGATGATGTTCTGCCGCCAGTTGGTGAGCCCAAGCCTCGCTGCCAGCGAGGACTGGGACGCGGCAGCCTGACTAGTGGACATGTATTCCTCCCTGGCTCTTGCTCAGCGCTTTCTGGATGACGATCTGCAGCTTGCGCTCGGCCGCCTGGAGTCGCGCAACCGGATCGTTCTTTGGCGCCGAGGGATCGTCGAGATCGGCGCGGCTGACATCGTTCACGACGCGCCCCTCGGAGAGGACGATGATACGGTCGCAGGCCGACAGCATCTCGGACAGCTCCGACGAGATCATGATGATTGCCTTGCCGGCGTTGGCGAGCTGGCGAACCAGCAGGATGATTTCCGACTTCGAACCGATATCGATGCCGGAGGTCGGCTCGTCGAGGACCAGGATCTCCGGATTCCTCGAAAGCCATTTGCCGATGACGACCTTCTGCTGGTTGCCGCCCGAAAGTGTGCGCACCGGGCTGTCGCGCGATGCAGTCTTGATCCGCAGCTGGGCGATCTGGCGATCAGTCAGCTCGCGCATCTTTTTCGTCGACACAAAGGCCTTGCTGCTCAACTGGCCGAGCACGGCGAGCGTCATGTTGGAGGCGACCGAATGCTCCGCGATGACGCCCTGCCGTAGCCGATCCTCCGGCACCAGCGCCACACCGGCCTCGATGGCGTCACTTGGTCTGGCGATCGCCACCGGCTCGCCGGCAATGCGGATCTCGCCTTCGACGATCGGATCTATGCCGGCGATGACGCGCGCGATCGCCGACCGCCCGGAGCCCAGCAGCCCGGCTAGGCCGACCACTTCGCCGCTGTGGACGACGAAGCTGACGTTCTTCGGTTTCTCCACCCCTGAAACACCGTCGAGCTCAAGCAGCGGCGCCCCGACATTCGATTCGCCGCGTACCACGTCGGACAGACCGCGCGAGCGTTTGCCGACAATATGCTCAATCATCGTTTCGATCGGCAGTTCCGACATCGGCGCGGTGATGACGTTGCGGCCATCGCGCAAGATCGTGGCGCGGTCGGCGATGCGGGCTATCTCGTCCATGCGGTGCGAGACATAGATGATGGCGACGCCTTCCGATCTCAGTTTGCGCAGGAAGGCAAACAGCCGCTCGACATCGGATACCGCCAGCGCCGTCGACGGTTCATCCAGGACTAGCACTTTCGCATTCTGCGAGATCGCCTTGACGATCTCCGTCAACTGCCGTTGGCCGGCGCCGAGATTGCCGACCGTCGCTTTCGGATCGACCTCGACCTGCAGCATGTCGAACAGGTCCTTGGCGCGCTTTTCGGCGGTGCGATCGTCGATCAGGCCGAACGCGACCTTGGCTTCGCGGGTCAGGAAAACATTCTGCGCCACGGTCAGCGTGGGGATGAGGCTCATTTCCTGGAAGATCATGGCGATGCCCGCCCGCCTTGAAGCTTCGGGCGAGATTTCGGCGAGTGGCTTGCCATCGACTAGAATGGTACCGGTGTCCGGCACATGAACGCCGCTCAACACTTTCAGGATGGTCGACTTACCGGCACCATTGCCACCGAGCAATGCGTGGATTTCGCCTTTCTCTACCCGCAGGTCGACATCGACCAGCGCCTTGACGCCGCCGAAGGATTTGGTGACGCCTTTCATTTCCACCGCATGAACAGGCGCCGCGATTGTCATGGTCGGACCTTGGTCCACTGGCCGGATTGGCCGGATTCGATCAGCGCGTCGGCCACCCGCTCGGTCTTGTAGCCATCCTCGAAATTGGGCAAGGGCTGCTTGCCCGAAACAATAGCCGAGAAGAAATCGAAACACTCCACGATCTTGGTTTCGGAATAGCCGATGCCGAGCGCCGGGATTGGCCACAGACCCGACCCATAGGGGTGCGCCGGACCGGAATAGACGGACCTGAAGCCGCGTGCATCCGCAGGATCATCGGCAAACATCACCTGCAATTCGTCGCGCCGTTCGTAGTTGAAAGCAATGGAGCCTTTGGTGCCGTGGATCTCGAAAGTGATGAAATTGTTGCGGCCATAGGCGTTGCGGGTCGCCTCCAGCGAACCGATCGCGCCGTCGGCGAATTTCAGCAGCGTCATCACCTCATCGTCGACGTCGACCTCAGCCCGCTCGGTATCGGTATTCCTCTCTGCCGCGCCGAGCCTGTCGAGATTGCCGCGTTGGATCGGTCGCGTTTTGTTGTAGGTGCGCACCAACGCGCTGACCTCGGCGATCTCGCCGACCAGATAACGGGCAAGGTCGACGACATGGGTGCCGATGTCGCCGATCGAGCCGGACCCGGCGATCTTCTTCTGAAAGCGCCAGGACAGAGGCGAATCCGGATCGGCCGACCAGTCCTGCAGATAGGTGCCGCGGAAGTTGAGAATCTTACCGATGCGGCCTTCCTCTATGTACTGGCGGGCAAGCGCCACTGCCGGCGTGCGACGATAGTTGAAGGCAACCATGTGGATGACGCCGGCTTTGTTCACCGCGTCGAGCATGGTCTTTGCCTCGTCGCCGCCGCGCGCCAGCGGCTTTTCGCAGATGATGTGCTTGCCGGCTTCAGCGGCCGCGATCGCGATCGCGGCATGGCTGTCGTTCGGGGTGACGATGTCAATGACGTCGATGTCGGATCGCGTCACCACCGAACGCCAGTCAGCGGATGATTCCTCGAATCCGTAGCGACGGCGGCCTTCGTCGGCCAGTGTCTCGGTGATGTCGACCACCACCTTGCGCACGGGGATGGCGGGGGCGGGCCAGAAGAACATCGGCATCGTCGCATAAGCGAGCGCATGGGCTTTACCCATAAAGCCGCCGCCGATCATCGCCACGTTGAGCGTCTTGGTCATGATGGTCTCCTGTCGAATTGAGAAGAGGTGCGGCCGGCTGGGAGTGCGCCGGCCGCAGGGCGCGCTACATGCTGCCCTTGATCTTGTCGGTCGCCTCGGCGTGATAGACGGCTTTCCAACCCTCGAGCAGCGTGTCCTTGGTGACGGGCAGCGCCGGCAAGGCGACGAAGGCCGGAGCCTCCTTGCCGAGCAGACCGTAGCCTGCGAGCAGGGCTTCGGTGACGCCCTGGTCAAACGGACGCTGGGCGCCCAGGCCCTTCACGAAGCCCCCGCCCGCCATATTGATTGCGACGTTCTCGCCGAGGTCGCAGGTGGTGATGACAAGGTCGTCGCGACCAGCGGTGCGGGCCGCCGAGATGACGCCTTCGGCCGGCACGTCCCACACCGCCCAGATGCCGTTGATGGCAGGGTTGGAAGTGAGGATGGCCGATGCCGCCTTTTCGGCGTCGCCGGTGAAGTCCGGGCCGCCAATGCCTTGTTCGGCGACAATCTTGATATCGGGGTAGTTGTCGGCGATCGTCTTCTTGAAGCCATCATAACGCTGTTTGGTGACAAAGAAGTCGGCGGCGTGGAAGACCAGACCAATGTCGCCCTTGCCCCCCAGCGCCTTGGCCATCAGATGCGCTGCGGCGACGCCGTTGCCATAATTGTCGGCCGAGACTACGGAGACGTAATCCTTGCCCGCGACGAAGCCGGCCGGCACGTTGTCCATGAACACCAGCTTCACGCCCTTATCGGCAACTGCCCTGTACGCGGACGCCGTCGCCGACGGGTCGGTGGGGATCGAAACGATGATCTTGGGGTTCTGGGCCATCACAGTTTCGAGGTCGGCGACCTGCTTTTCCGGCTTGAATCCGGCATCGGTCGTGGCGATCACCTCGATGCCCATCTTGCCAAACTGGTCTTTGAGGCCGGCGATCTGCGCGCGTGACCAGTCATTGCCGCCATAGTGCATGACGATCGCCGCCGTCGCCTTCATGTCCTTGATCTTGGCCAGTTCCTCCTGCGTCAGATTGACGGACGCCGCCGACGCTGGAGCTTCGCCGTTCGGCCCCTTGGAGAGCACTGTCTTCTGCAGTTCGGCGAGTGCTGAATCGGGGTCGGCGAAAGCGGGAGCTGCGGTATAGAGGCTGGCGGCCAGCAATGCCGCCGTGAACGTCCCGGCTATTGTGTTGAAACGTGTCATTTGGGTCTCCTCCCTGATGACAGGCTTGGTACCTGTCGGTTCAACTCTGCTTCAAAGCGCTCTTCAGATATTTCATGCTGAGTTCCGCCCCTTGCTTGGGGTCTGGCCAGGCATCCAGCTCGGTTGCGATCCAGCCGGAAAATCCGGTGTCCTCGAGCGCCTGGATGATCGGCTCCATATCAAGGTCGCCGCGGTCGAGCGGCGTGAAGGCGAAGGGATCGCGCTGCCAGCCCTTCAAATGCACATAGCTGATGCGCTTGCTGAATTCGCGAATCTGCGCGGCCGGATCACCGCCAGCGGCTGCCAGATGCGCGGTGTCCGGACAGAAATCGATCGCGGTATGTTTGAAAATCTCGCGAACTTCGTCGGGACCTTCGACGATGGTCGACAGATGCGGGTGATAGTGCGCGCGCAAGCCCGCCTTGGCTGCGATGTCGATGATCTTGTCGAGCGCCGCGCCGAGGCGCTTGAAATCATCTGGCTGCCGGCCTTTGGCTCGCTTGGCGCCACCGCCGACGACCAGATGCTCGCCGCCGAGTTCGGCCACGGCAGCCGCTCCGCGTTCGATCCGCGCCAACTCCTCGCCAAGGATATCGTCGAAGATAAAGTTGGCACCGGAGTAGCCGGCCACGAGCACGACGCCGGACTGGTCCAAGGCAGCGCGCAGCGCGCCATTGCGTCCTTGATAGTCGAGGAGATTGCCGTCGAAGAGTTCTGTTCCGGTATATCCGGCCGATCCAATGTCGCGGATCGCCTGCTCCATGTCACCAAAGGTGCGATAGGTAAGCTGGGTGATCGAAGTGACGCCGACGGCGTTGCCACCGAGCGCACCCCAGCAATTGGCGTGATAGGCCAGTTTCACCGGCATCTCGTATCCTCCCTGCCTG
Source organism: Mesorhizobium sp. B2-6-1 (assembly GCF_006440475.1). Taxonomy (NCBI): domain Bacteria; kingdom Pseudomonadati; phylum Pseudomonadota; class Alphaproteobacteria; order Hyphomicrobiales; family Phyllobacteriaceae; genus Mesorhizobium; species Mesorhizobium sp. B2-6-1. Next base: position 187,350 of record NZ_VFUH01000003.1, on the reverse strand, counting down.
TAGCCGATGCATCACCGCGCGCAGCGCGGGGCCGGCATCTTTGGCTGGAGAAGAATTCGGACAACGGACGTGCGACATCCTTCGCCTTCGCGAGGGCTGTCGACGTTAGGAGCCCTCCTCCGAACCTGGCTGATACTTATGCCCGCCTTTCGCCGCTCGTCAATCATTAAAATGCAAAAGTCGGCATACTTTTGTTTGTAAAATACATAAGTTCCTGCTTGATCCGTAAATGAGGCCACGGTACCCATGGCTAACGGCGTGATGACCCTGAGCCGGCAGCGATAGAGATCGGGAGATGAGCCTCGGCAAGAGTATGGACGAGCGCAGCGCCACAGACCCCGTACAGTCGGACCAACCGCGCCGCGCCGCCGGCCGGCCGCGTGCCAGCGAATCCGCGCATGGCAGCCTGGCCACGCTGCTCAACCTTATACGGACCGAGGCGGCAACGACCCGCCAGGAGCTAGAGAACCAGTCGGAACTGGGGCGCGCCGTCGTCACGGATCGTCTCGCCACGCTGCTTCGGCTAGGGCTGATAGAAGAAGGCGAACTCGGCCCGGCGATCGGCGGACGCGCACCACGCCATGTCCGCTTCCGGCCGCGCATTGGCATGATCCTGGCCGCCGTGCTCGATCATTCCTCGCTGGCAGTCGGTGTATCAGACCTGTCCGGCCGCCTGCTGGCCGAACATCACGAAGCGGTGGAACTGGCCGCAGGTCCCGAGCCGGTGGTCCAGCGGCTAGCAACGCTGTTTGCCTGGATGCTGGAAGAGCATGGCAGTGAGGCCAGCATCTGGGGCATCGGGCTGGCGGTGCCCGGAGCCGTTGAGAAATGCGATGATCAGCGGCTGTTCGCGCCGGCGCTGAATGCGTTCCAGAACTGGGATGGATTCCCTTTCGTCGAGCAGTTGGCCACGCTTGTCGGCGCGCCGGTATGGGTGCGAAGCGGCGTCCAGACGATGACGATGGGCGAACTGAAGTCCGGCAGCGGCCTCGCCGACATGATCTTCGTCAAGCTCGGCCGCTCGATCAGCGCCGGCGTGGTTTCGGAGGGAGCGTTGCACCGTGGCGCGCAGGGCGCTGCCGGCATGATCGGTCATACTTTCATCGAGGGCAGAAATCTCGAAGCTGTTGCCGGCAGCGAAGCGCTCGGACGCGAGGCCCGCCAGGCGGCCGAGAGCGGGAGCAGCCCCTATCTGGCCGAGATGCTTGCGCGCGCCGGCGAAGTGACGGTCACCGACGCTGGCCACGGCGCCCAATTGGGCGATCCGTTCTGTATCGACCTTCTCGGGCGTTGCGGCCGTGCGGTCGGCGAGGTACTGGCGCCATTGGCCAATCTGCTGAACCCGTCATTGATCGTACTCGGCGGCAGCGTGGCCCAGACCGGGGACATACTGTTGGCAGCCGTACGCGAGGCGGTCTATCGCCAGTCGCATCCGATCGTCACCCGCGACCTGCGCATCGTCCGTTCGCAGATGGGCGGCTCGGCCGGACTGGTCGGCGCCGCCCAAGTCGTTGCGGAAGCACTGTTCGATGCGAAATTTCTGCAGGGGTGGATTACGCTCGGTTCACCGCGTGAGCATCCGGAATTCAAGGATTTTCTCGCGCGGGCCGCACTCGGAACCAGCGCTCGCCCGGCAAAGCCACGGCCACCGGGAGGAGCGCTTGCATAGCATCGCCAAGTCGGCCGGGCCGCGTGAACCTGGGGAGGGTTGAGGAATGGCGATCACCGGCCTTGGGCCGCATGGCGAACGGGCGGTTCCAGCCGACCAGGTCGGGTTGTCGAATGCCGACGCCGATCTCGCCCGCAACCGGCGCTTCTCGGTCGCCATCGTTCTCCACACCACCAAGAGCGACTGGGCTAAGGAGGAATTGGCCGGGATCGTCACCACGCTTGGCCGCTACGGAGCGGCGGTGGTCGAGGTCGTCGACTGCGGCTTCGACATCGAGCGGCAAATTTCGGAACTGAAACGGCTGGCCGGCGAAGCCGTGGATGCGGTGGTCTCCATTCCAATCGGCAGCAACCGTGCCGCCGACGCGCATCGTGCAATATCGGCGGCCGGAAAGAAGCTGTTGCTGCTCGACAATGCCCCAACCGGCATGCTGCCCGGCAAGGATTACGTCAGCGTTGTTTCCAGCGACAATTTCGGTCTCGGTCAGATCGGCGCAGAACTCCTGGCGCCACATATACCACAGGGCGGAAAGGTCGGCGTTCTGGCCTATGGCATCGATTTCTTCGCGACGCATGAGCGCGAGATTGCTTTCCGAAAATGGATGGCTGCTCGACGTCCCGACCTGACGCTGGTTCGCGGCAAGTTTGCCGACGTGTCGCAAGCGAGAGCCGCGACCGCCGACTTGCTGCAGGCCAATCCGGAGCTCGCCGGACTGTTTGCCGTCTGGGACGTGCCGGCAATCGCTGCCGTCGCGGCGATCCGCGATGCGGGCAAGGCTATTCCGGTGACGACAGTCGACCTCGGCAACGACGTCGCCACGGACCTCGTTGGTGGAGGCCTGATCAAGGGCATCGCCGCGCAACTGCCTCACGATCAGGGCGTTGCTACGGGCATTGCCACAATTCTCGGCCTGCTCGAACGCCAGCCGCCGGCCTGGATCGCGCTTCCCGGGCTCAGTGTCACGGCCAGCAATGTAGTAGAAGCCTATCAAGTCGTCTGGCGCACACCAGCGCCCGCCGCCTTGCTAATGGCGCGCAAGCCACGAAACAGCCTGCCTTGACCGACAATGTCGTCTTCGCGAGGGACCGCGCGGCAAAGAGCAACGGCACGCTGATCACAAGCGGTCCGCGTCTCGTCGGCGCCATCATGGCGTCAAATGTTTGCCTGGGCATCCGCAAGCAGGAGCCCGAGCTTCAGGCGATCCTCAACAAGGCGCTCGGCGAGATGGCCGCGGACGGTACGCTCGCGCAGATGTCGAAGAAGTGGTTTGAAGTGGGCTTGAGCCCGAAGAGCTAAAACAATTCCAGGAAAAGTGTAGAGCGGTCTTCCCGGAAAAGCGTGTAGCGCTTTCCCTGGAGAATTGCATAAAAGTGATAGAGCGCTTCGTCATTTCCATCGAACGATGAACCGCTTTAGGATATCGAGCCGCGCGCCGCTCGGCGCCGCAGCTATTGCGAGGCGGACATTCGGCCGCAGGTTCTGCGAAAACTCAGCCGGATACGGCCGTGATCTGGGCGGCCTTGTCGGCGCGCAGCAGCATGCCGAAGAGGTCGCGTGGCTCATCCGGGTCCGCCAGCAGATCGAGCTCCTCGTAGAGGCCGGTGCGCTGAAGCTGGTCGCGGACGTAGCGCAGCGCGGAAAAGTCCTCGATCGCAAAGCCGACGGAATCGAACAAGGTGATCTGGCTGGCATCCCGGCGGCCGGCGGCCTTGCCGGTCATCACTTGCCACAACTCCGTCACGGGATGGTCCGGCTCGAGTTGCTGGACTTCACCCTCGATGCGCGACTGCGGCGGGTATTCGACGAATATGTCGGAGCGCAGCAGAATATCGCGATGCAATTCCGTCTTGCCGGGGCAATCGCCGCCGACGGCATTTATGTGCACGCCCGATCCGACCATGTTGTCCGTCAGGATGGTCGCGGAGCGTTTGTCGGCGGTGACCGTCGTGATGATGTGAGCCCCTTCCACCGCCTCCTGCGCCGAAGCGCAGATCGCGATGTCGAAACCGAACCCCGCAAGGTTTTTCGCGCACTTCAAGGATGCCGACCGATCGATGTCATAGAGGCGAAGCCTGTCGATGCCGAGCAGGGCCTTGAAGGCGATGGCCTGGAATTCCGACTGGGCGCCATTGCCGATGATTGCCATGCAGTCCGCCGCATTGGGAGCAAGGTATTTGGCCGCGACGGCCGACGTCGCCGCCGTGCGCAACGCGGTCAGGATGGTCATTTCCGAAAGCAGCATCGGATAGCCATTGCCGACATCGGCCATCACGCCGAACGCCGTCACGGTCTGGCGCCCGTCGCGCGTGTTTTTTGGATGACCGTTGACATACTTGAAGCCGTAGAGCTGTCCGTCGCTCGTAGGCATCAGTTCGATGACGCCGTCGATGCTGTGCGAAGCGATGCGCGGGGTCTTGTCGAACAATTCCCAGCGTCGGAAATCCTCTTCGATATAGGCAGCGAGATCGATGAGAAAGCGATCGATGCCGACGGCAAGAACCAGCTTCATCATGTGATCGACGCTGACGAAGGGCACGATGTTCAGATGGGGGGTCACAGTTCAATAACTCCGTGTGGGACGGTCCATGATCCGCCGGCCCATCAGGCTCGCGGTCAGGTCCACGAGAAGGGTTGCGGTGCGGTTGCGTTCGTCGAGTGCGGGATTGAGCTCGACCAGGTCGAGGCTGGTGACGAGATGGCTGTCGTGCAACATCTCCATCACCAGATGAGCCTCGCGGAAGGTGGCGCCGCCCGGCACGGTGGTGCCCACGGCAGGCGCGATCGAAGGGTCGAGAAAATCGACATCGAGGCTGACATGCAGCATGCCGTTTTCGGCACTGACCCGCTCGAGAAAGGCGCGAAGCAGCGGGGCCATGCCGTATTCGTCAATCATCCGCATGTCGTGCACGGTGACGCCCGCCTTGCGTAGCGCTTCGCGCTCCGCCGGATCGACGCTGCGGATGCCCAACGTGCAGATACGGGCCGGATCCACGCAAGTCGCCAGGCTGGGGAAGTAGCCTTCGAAGCCGGGTTGCCCGCTGGCATAAGCCAGCGGCACGCCATGCAAATTCCCGCTGGTCGTGGTGTCGAGCGTGTGAAAATCAGGATGTGCGTCGAGCCACAGCACGAAGAGCGGGCGGCCGGCTTCCGCCGCCCGGCGGGCGATACCGGCCAGCGTGCCCGCGGAAATGCTGTGGTCGCCACCAAGGAAGATCGGCATGGCGCCGGCGCTGGCTGCATAGGCCGCCTCGGTAATCGCCGCCGTCCATGCGACGATTTCCGGCAGCGCCTTCAAGGCGGCATTGCCGTGGCTGATCGGGCGCAGGTCGGCGGAGGCGACGGTGCCAAGATCGGCCAACGTATGCCCGAGTTCAGTGAGCGCGGCCGCCAGGCCTGCGGTACGGAGCGCGCTGGGCCCCATCTCGCAACCCATCCGGCCCGAGCCGACCTGGATCGGTGCCCCGACGATCGTGCAATGCATTCCTATGTCCCCGCGAGCGTTTTCGATGCCTTATTGGAGCGCGGACAGCTGGCAGAATGAACATATCAAATTGGCATATTTATCGAAATGGGCTATCAAAATGGAATGATTTGGTTGCATTCTGGGCCATGGATCAGCTTGACGAACAGCTCATCACGCTTTTGCGGCATGACGCGCGGCGCAGCATCTCGGACCTTGCCATGGATGTCGGCGTCTCGCGGGCAACGGTCAGGTCCCGTATGGAGCGTCTTGAAAAAGCCGGTGCGATCATCGGTTATACCGTCATCCTGCGAGCCGATGCCGTCGACCAGCGTGTACGCGGCATCATGATGGTGGAAATCGAAGGGCATGCCGCCGATCGTGTGATCCGCGCTCTTGGCGGCTTCTCGGAGGTTTCGACGATCCATACCACCAACGGCCGCTGGGACCTGGTGATAGAACTGGGGACACAGACACTGACCGAATTCGACGCCGTGCTGCGGCGCATCCGCCTGATCCCCGGCATCACCGGCAGCGAGACCAGCCTGTTGTTGGCGACACCCCGGAGCACCAAGGCGCGGCTTTGATCGCTGTCTGCGAATAGCCTAGCTGGCCAAACCGGCAGTGCTGCTCCTGCACCGTTGTGCGGCGCAACCCTAAATGAGCTCGGACTTGGCCAACCTGTGGCAACCTCCAGCGGGGGCGGACCTTGCTGAGAAGAACAGAGCTGCGTGAGCGGCGAGATCTGTCATCGACCCGCGTCACGCGACACCGATTGAGCGAACGCGTCAAGTCGCGCAAGTCTGCCCCGTCCTAGTGTTGGTGGCCTTCCGGCTCAACCATCTTGAACGGCAGGACCTGTTGCTTGCCCTTAGAGGTCAGGATCAGCCTCGCCTCGAACTCGTGCGGCTCGGCGGGGGCGACGCTGCTTTCACGGCGGTGGTGATTGCCGGCGACAGGCCCGAGCGAAAGCGTCTCGGGACCTTCGGACCGGTCGATGATCACGGTCGCCCCCAGATCGTCGGCATGGCTGTCGATGGTGAGACGCAAGCGCTCGCCAGCGGGCGTATCGACGATTTCGAGCGTTCCCGTTGCCAGGTCGCTGACGACCTTGAAAGGCTCCGGCGCATGATCGGCGTGGGCCGAACCGCCCGCCACGGATCCGCCTTCGCCTTCCAGACGGATGTTCGCCTCCGAGAGCGCCGGCAGGTGGTCGAACAGCTCCCCTCTCAAAGCCTCCGCGATGCCGACCACATCCTTTGCGCTCGCTGTCTCGGCCACCTTGATGGCGATATCCGCATGCAGCCTGTGGCCGATCCAGCGCGCCCGCACCTGGGCGACCCGTTGGATGCCCCTCACATGTTCAGCCGCATGATGGATTTCCTCGACGATGCCCGGCTCGACGCCATCCAGCATGCGTGTCAGCACCGCCTTTGAGGACTGCCAGACGATGGCGAGGATAGCCACAGTGATCAAAAGGCCGATGATCGGGTCCGCGAGCGGGAAGCCTAGCCAGACGCCGGCCGCGCCGGACCACCGCAAGGCTGGTGAAGCCATCGGTGCGGGCGTGATAGCCGTCGGCGATCAGGGCCGCGCTGTTTATCTCGCGGCCGACGCGGATGCGGAATACCGCGACAGCCTCATTGCCCAGGAAACCGACGAGGCCGGCGGCGGCAACCCAGCCGAGGAAGCTGATGGCTTGGGGATGGATCAACCTGTCGATCGCCTCATAGCCGGCGACGATGGCACTGAAGAGGATAATCAGGACGATGATGATGCCGGCCAGGTCCTCGACCCGGCCAAGGCCGTAGGTGAAGGTCTTGCTGGGCTTGCGCCGCGCCAGCATGAAGGCGATCCACAGCGGGATGGCGGTGACCGCGTCGCCGACATTGTGGATGGTGTCGGCAAGCAGCGCCACGCTGCCCGAGAGGAATACGATGACCAGTTGCAGCACCGCTGTAAGGGCTAGCAGCACGAACGACCATTTGATCGCCCAGATGCCGCGTGTGGTCGTCGCGATTGTGGGATCGACCACGCCATGCGTGTGGCCGTGTCCGCCCTCGCCATGGTCATGGCCATGCCCGCCGAAGCCTTGAGCTGCCGGGCCGAAGCCGAACCAGCCGCGAATGCCGTCCATCATGGAGCGTGTCTCACAAGTATTTGGTGATGTCCTTGAATTCATCGATCGAGCGGCGCTGCTCACGCGGCAGCGGCCCCACGACATCTTCCAGGCAGTTGTTTAGGTGATCCTGGATGAGCGTCTTCTTGGCCTGGGAAACAGCCCTTTCGACGGCATGAAGCTGCTGGGCAATGTCAAGGCAAGGCCGGCCTGCTTCGATCATCTCAATAACGCCCCTCAGATGACCGTCGGCCCGCTTCAGCCGTTTGACGATGTCGGGATGGGTCTCGTGAATGTGGGGACGCTCTTTCATTCTGAAGTGCTATCCCCCCGGAGGGGATATTGTCAATTCAGGATGCTCGATTCCCCGCGGCGTCCCGAACGCTACTTTCGAGGGTTGCATGGCTGGTTCTGGCGATCGCGGCGCCAGCGACATCGCCCTGACGCTGCGCACCACTGTTAAAATGCACCGACGCGATGACGTAGCGCGGCGCCCCTAAATGTGATCATGCCGTATCGGCTGCGGGCGCACTCAAAACCCCGTGCGGCAAAGGTTTTCAAGATCCGCCTTTGCTATTCCCTCGAGGCCGAGCGCGGGAAGAATATCGTTATCCCCCTTGAGATCGCGACCGTAAGCCGCCGATAATATCGAAACTCCAGACTCGTGGAGCGTCGCCGGTTTCTCGGTGATCTTACCCAACAATACGGTCGGCAGCAGTCCAAACGGAACATCCTCGAGAATGTAGCGGCTTTCGATTGTTGTCGGACCAAAGCCGCCACGGCCTTGACGATCCATCTCCTGGTTCATCTCCGAAACGGTTCCCTTCGGAACATGAAACGACAATGAAAAATGCTCCTGGACGGTGCGAACCGCGATACCAAAATGGGCCGCGATGGCTAGCCGTTCGGCATCCAGAGCCTCGATAAGGCGGCCAGCGGCAGGGGTGACGTTTCCCCCCTGGCTCCATTGCTCGGCTTTTTCCATGCGTGTCAGGTTGAGGAGGGCAATTCCCAAGTGGTTTTGCGGATTGAGGTTGCTGAGCGCGATCGCAAGCATGCCGTCGCGCTTGACAAAACGATCACCAAATAGGCTCGTGCAAAATCCGTATCCTTCATCCTGAGCTTTGAAAGGCAGCGTCGCGACATCAAGCTTCTGGCGAATGGTGGTGACATGGACCTCGGTTGGCCCGAGTTGCCGCCCGGTCAACAGTGTTGTGCCCCACAGGACGATCGGCAAGCTGACCTTGCGCTCCGCCAACCGCCTGGAGAGATACAGTGCCCCGAACGAACAATGCGAACTGATGATGACCGGGATTCCATCGATCAGATGGGGGGCGGCAGCATCCATCACCATCCTGTGGCCGTAAGCCGGAAGTGCAATCACCACCACGTCCGCGTTGGCGATGGCATCCTTGCAATCCTTGGCGATGCGCACCGGTACCGTCGCCGCGATGTCCCCCGTCGCTTTCAACAATTCGCCGGTAGCCAACCCCTTGGTGCGCTGCCCCGACGGTGACCAAAGCATTGGCGAATGCCCCGATCCTGCCAAATAGGCGGCAAGGCCATAAGCAATTGCTCCGGCGCCCAGAATACTCACGCGCATAATATTCCTCCTGTCGCAGGCTTTGTGGTTCGAGAATCCTTGCCGCCGTCACCTGAATTCTTTTCTTCAGGAGGCTTCGCAAGCTGGAGCCGCGTCTGACGTCCCTGTCCGCCTCCGACCCGGGTTCTGGCGCTGAGGCCGGCATATGCACAAAGCCCGTAACGAACATTCGTTTCCGCTTGACATATATCAAAAACGAATGAGACGATGTCAATCATACGGATTACGCATGTAGGAGAAACATGGAAACCCGGGACCTTCAGACCTTCCTTGCGGTTGCTGCCAGCGGCAGTATCACCAGGGCGGCTGACATGCTCGGGCGTTCCCAGCCTGCGGTGACGCGCACCATTCAGGAGCTCGAGGCCGAACTTGGCTTCGAATTGCTGCATCGGATCGGTCGACGGGTGCAGTTGTCTGAAGAAGGAGTCGCGTTCGAGGAGGAAGCACGACGCCTGCTGATGTCCTTCACCGAACTCGCAGCGCGGGCCAAGATGATCGCCGCCGGCAGAGGGCGAATCCTGCAGATCGTCACCACCTCCGCGATCGGCACCGGCTTGATCCCTACGGCCTTGGCTGAACTCCAAGGTGCCGAGCTTCCGCACGAGACGCATCTCGGGCAGTTCCTTCCCTCGACCGTCGCTCAGGAAGTGCGCAGCGGACGTGCCGAGGTCGGGTTTTCAAGCCTGCCGCTCGATACGCCCGGTCTGGATGTCCTGCGGCTCTATTCGGCGCCTGATGTTGCTGCCGTGCGGGAGGATGATCCGCTGGCCGAACTAGATGTCATACCGCTTTCCGCTTTTGCCGGCCGCCGCGTCGCCACGTTGCTCAACCCGCTGCGTTTCCAGCTGCATGTCTCCAAGGCGTTGGCGGCCAGGGGCATCGACACCGGGCCAGTAATCCGCACGAATACCGCCTACGGCGCGTTGCAGATCGTACGCCGGACTGGTGTTGCGGCTGTCATCGACCCCCTCACCGCCTATGGCGTGGGCCTGCCTGGGGTCGTCATTCGCCCGATCGATGTAACCGTCCTCTTTTATTGGGGTGTTGTGGCTGGCGAAAAACGCCCCCTTCGTCCAGTCGCGCAGGCGTTGGTGGATGCGGTCGAGGCGGTGGCTGAACGGTCGATCGTTGGCTTCAAGAAACTCGATCCGACCCTGGCCGGCCAATTGGTGACCGATCCTGCCTCCGGCACAAATCACGGAACGGGAATATGAAGCACACGCCCAGTTCGCTCCCCCCGAGAGGTCTAGCCGCGCTTGAAGCACAACTTGCTCAGGACCTCGATTTTCTCGAACTGCCTGCCAAGCCATGGGTTCCCGCACGTTCGCGCGATGGCGTGCCGGTCCGTGACGTCGTTGTGATCGGCGCCGGCATGTGCGGACTTGCTGCCACCGCAAAGCTGGTGCTGACGGGGATAACCAATGTCGTCGCCTATGACGCGGCTCCGGCCGGCTTCGAAGGGCCATGGATAACGTTTGCCCGCATGCAAACGCTCCGGTCGCCGAAAACGCTGCACGGTCCGTCGCTCGGTCTGCCGCAACTGACATTCCGCGCCTGGTTCACGGCACAATGGGGCGTCGAGGCATGGCGGTCGCTGGACAAAATCCCCAAAGGCCAGTGGATGGACTACCTGGTCTGGTACCGGAACGTGCTTGGTCTGCCAGTACGCAACAGCGTGCGCATGACAGGCGTTGCAGCCGTTGGCGATCTGATTGCGATCGATGTCGAGGGCGCGGAAACCGGCCGGGTTCTCACCCGTCGTCTCGTTCTAGCCACCGGTCGGTCCGGTCTCGGCGGTTTTGCCGTGCCCGATTTCCTCAGGGGCATCGATCGCTCCTATTGGGCCCATTCTGCCGACGACATCGATTTTGATGCACTGAAGGGCAAGCGTGTTGCGGTTATCGGCGCCGGCGCCTCTTCGATGGACAATGCCGCGACGGCGCTCGAGGCGGGCGCCGGTTCAGTCGACATGTTGATCCGGCGCAAGGAAATGCCGCGGATCAACAAGCTGACCGGGATCGGCAGCCAAGGTGTCATCCTCGGCATGTATCATTTGCCCGATTCCTGGAAGTGGAGATTCTTCGACTACACCGCCTCGACCCAGACGCCGCCGCCGCGTTCATCGACGCTTCGCGTGTCTCGTCATGCGAATGCCCGCTTCTTTCTCGACTGTGGTGTGGTCGCGGTGAAGGAAGATGCCGGAGGCCTTCTGGTCGGAACCACGCAAGGGCCGATGCGCTACGATTTCATGATCGCTGCGACCGGCTTTTCAAATGACTTCAGTGGTCGCCCGGAATTCGCCGCCTTCGCCCCACACATCCGCACCTGGTCGGATGGTCGATATACGCCGGACATGGGGCCGCCGCGCGCAGGCATGTTGGAGGCACCGGATCTCGGCCCCGCCTTCGAATTTCGCGAGCGCGTCCCCGGTTCCTGCCCGATGCTGGCGCATGTCCACTGCTTCAACGACGCCGCCATGCTGACCCATGGCAAGGTCTCCGGCGATATCCCGGCCGTCAGCGCCGGTGCCGACCGTCTGGTCCGCGGCATTGCCGCGTCGCTGTTCGCCGAAGATGTCGAAACCCACTTCGCCAATCTGATCGCCTACGACACCCCGGAACTTCTGGGCGACGAATGGGTCGATTCAACACCCTTGTTGCATAAGGAAGCCGCACTGTGATCGACGCAATGGACAAGGCTGCGGGTCTTTCACCGGACGATGCCCTTTTCGCTGCACGGCGGTTTCGGCCCGAATTCGTGCGAGGGGCTGAGGAATGTCGCCTCTCCGTCCTGCAGCCGGCAAACGATCAGGGGCTGGCACCGAATTTGCGGGTCGCTCTGGCCCGTCGCATGGCAGCTCTGAACGCCGATCCCGTCCTGATGGCCGAATATGATGTACAACTGGCTCAGCTTGGTCCCACGGAGCAGCTTCTGTCCTTGGCCCGGGGGGAAACGGATTTGAATGAACCTCTGGCGACCATCGCCCGACATGTTGACCTGATCACCCTGACGCCGAAAAAGGCGGAGGCGAGCCACATTGCCCTGCTCGCCCAAGCCGGATTGAACGATCCCCAGATCGTTGCGCTCTCCGAATTGATTGCCTTCATCAACTTCCAGACCCGGGTCGCGACCGGCTTGCGATTGATGAGGCGGGCATGATTTCCTCGGTGCGCCTGAAGCCGCTGAATTGGCATCCCTATATCGCACCGGTCGAGCTATCGGAGGCAACGCCGGAACAGCTCGAAGCAATGAAGGTTACGCCGTCGGCCAAGAAAGTTTCGGAATATGTGCGCACCCTTGTGCATGATCCCGAGAGCTATCTTGCCCGCACGGTGTTGTTCAACGCGATCATGTACGTCGAGGGCGGGCTTGCCCGTCCCGACCGCGAGCTTGGCGCACTGGGTGCCTCGATCGTCAATGGCTGCAAATTCTGTGCCGTCGTTCACGCCCGCCGGCATGCAGAGCTGACCAAGAGCGATGAAGTGGTCACGGCGCTGTATCTCGACAAACCTGAAAAGCTTGGGTCGCGCGATGCGGCAATCTACAACTTTGCCCGCCGCCTGTCGGCGGCGCCGTCGGAAGCGACGGCAGACGACGTCGCCTCGCTGCGATCAGTCGGCATGAATGATGCCGAGATCATCGACCTCGTCCACGCCATAGCGATCTTCGGCTGGGCAAACCGGCTGATGCACGTCCTGGGCCATGCGGAGAGCGGGTGATGACGTTGCATCCGGTCAAGCCAGTCCGTCCCACACTTCCCGAAGGGCCAACCAGCAATGCTTGAACTCAAAGATATAAAGCTGTCTTACGGAAGCACGCAGGTCCTGAACGGCGTCAATCTCTCGGTAAAGCGGGGTGACGTGGTGTCGATCATCGGCCCCAGTGGCACCGGCAAGACCACGCTGCTGAAATGCATCAACTATCTGGCCAAGCCGTCGTCAGGAACCATCGCGTTCGATCAGATTCGGATGGACTACCAGCGTGCCGACAAGGCCGCTGTCCAGGCGATCCGGTTGAGGACGGCGATGGTCTTTCAGCAGTTCAACGTCTTCAAGAACATGACGGTCCTCCAGAACGTGATGGATCCGCTCGTTGTGGTGCAGCGCAAATCCAGGGAAGAGGCGCGGGAAATCGCGCTCAGAGAGCTCGATCGGGTCGGTCTCTCGTCGAAGCGAGGCAGCTATCCATCCCAGCTCTCGGGCGGCCAGCTCCAGCGCACCGGCATCGCACGCGCGCTGGCGGTGCGTCCTGACGTCATCCTCTTCGATGAGCCTACGTCATCGCTGGACCCTGAACTTGTCGGTGAAGTTTTGAAGGTGATCAAGGATGTCACGTCGTCAGGGATCACGTCGCTGCTTGTGACCCACGAGATGCAATTCGCAAAGAACATCTCGAACCGGATCGTTTTCATGGACCGTGGCGTGGTTGCCGCCGACGGCAGTCCGGCTGAAATCTTCGACGCGCCTTCCAGTCCACGACTGGCTCAATTCCTGCAGTCGGAACTCGCTTTTCAATAGCTCAACAAGAAGGGAACCCAAGAAATGTCTGCAATCACATCCGGTTTTTCCCGCCGCTATGTCCTGGCCGTCGCTGGTGGCATCGCAATTGCCCTCGCAACCGCGGGGACCAGCTATGGTCAGACCGTCCGGACGATCAAGATCGCGACGTCTGCCGAATCCAAGCCGCTGGCCTGGGGCGCCATCGGCGTCGAACCGCAAGGCTATGAGCCCGATCTTCTGAGGGCGATCAATGCGAAGCTACCGCAATACAAGTTCGAAATGGAAGGTGTGTCCGACATCGCCCAGGAAACCGGCCTTGCCACCGGGAAGTACGACATCGCCGTAGGTGGCTACTACAAGTCGCCCGAGCGAGAGAAGCAATTCATCATTCCAGAGAACCCGATGGGCGCCAGTCTGATGAAAATCTACAGCAAGAAAGACAGCGGCATAAAGGAAATGAAGGACCTGGTCGGCAAGAGGATCGTTCCGACCACAGCCGGTGGCGGAACCTACAAGTTCATCATGAACTGGCAGAAAGAGAATCCGCAATACAAGCTCGACGTCACGGCATCGAGCGCCGGGATCCCCTACCCGAACCGCCTGGATGAAGTTCAGAACGGCAAGTTCGACGCATTGGTTCTACCGTCTAACCTCGGTGAGCAGGCGGTCATCGACAACAAGAAGCTCGATATCGTCGCATCCGATCCGGTCTACAGCAACAACACGTACATGCTGATTCACCGGTCAGCGGAAAACAAGATCCTGGCCGAGGACGTCAACAAGGTGCTCAAGGAACTGAAGGACGACGGCACGATCGACAAGCTCTCGCAGAAGTGGTTCGGCGAGGACATCGTGAAATACATGAAGTAACAAGGCGTCCTCAGCTGCATCTGGATAGCCGGCGTTGAGGCAGAACTGCAAGAAGGAGTGTTCCAAGTGGACGTTTCTGCTATGATTCCCGAGTTGCTCTCGGCGTTGCCGCTGACGCTGGCCATCACTTTTACGGCCCTCATTGCTGGGTTCTGCCTAGCTCTCCTTGCGACAACACTCCGGGTCCGCAGGGTGCCAGTGATCAGTCACCTGGCGGATCTCTACGTATCCTATGCCCGGAGTGTTCCCGTCGTCCTCCAATTGTTCGTTGCGTTTTACGGGCTTCCCTTGCTGGTAATCCTGTTCGGCTCCGAAGATTTTTTCTCGCCGACGATCGCTGCGATGGTGGCATTGAGCTTTTATCACGGCGGCTACCTGTCAGAAGTCCTGCGACCTGCATATCTGGCCGTCGATCGCGGCCAGCATGATGCGGCAGACAGTCTTGGATATACCTTTCGCCAGAAAATCACGCGCGTCATCGGGCCACAAGCAGTGCACTTCGCATTGCCGGGCTACGGGAACTCCGTCATCTACCTGATCCATAACGTTGCGCTGGTGATGTACATCGGGGCGGCGGATGTCATGGCGACCGCGCATTTGATCATGGAGCGCGACTATAATCAGTACCAGTTCGAAACCTATCTCGTGCTGGCGGTCATCTATTCGGTGATGTGCCTGATCGCATGGCTCATCGTCCGCTTCTTCGAGCTTCGTTCCCCGATGCAGGCACCGGAGGCTACGACATCTGCTCAGATCAAGAACACACTGATCGCGAGCGTGTGACCTAACAAGGGTATTTGACCATGTTTGAGACCGATATCCTGCTCCAGGACTCGCGGGAAATTCTGGGCGCCGTACCCGTAACGCTTGCAATGGCCCTCACGATCTTCGTGCTCTCGACGATGGTCGGCAGCCTGTTTGCGCTTGTGGAATATAGACGGATTCCCGCACTGCGAGAGCTCGTCATGGCCTACAAGGTCGTCTTCAAGGGCGTTCCGATGGTGATCGTGATCTTCCTCGCCTATTTCGGTCTTCCCCCCGCGCTTCAGTTTCTGTTTTCATTGGTTGGCATAGACTTCAACGCCCACCAAACGCCCAATTGGGTTATCCTTGTCATTGCGGTGACCGGCTGTGTCGCCGCGTTCCAGGCCGAGATTATCAAGGGAGCCCTCAACGCCTTTGACACCGGTCAGGCAGACGCAGCCTATTCGCTTGGCTATACAAGGGGGCAACTGTTTCGACGGGTGCTATTTCCCCAGGTCGCCCTGACAGCAATTCCCGATCTGACAACCTCGATGATGGTTATCATGAAGGCGCTTTCACTCGGATTCGCCATCGAAGTTGTCGATATCTTCGCGCAGTCACAGCTGACCGCCGCGTTGAATTTCTACTATCTCGAAGCCTTCGTAATTGCCGTCGTGATCTACATGGTGATTGCCTATCTCGTCACACAGATCGCCGACAGGCTGGAGCAAGCGCTTAGGGTACGGACGTGAGGATGTAGAATAGAATCTTCTAGCAAGATCGGCTTGTCTTCCGCGGAAGCATCCTGGTAGTCGGCGCCGCAATCGATGCGCGCCTCGAGCCGTGCGGCGTCAAGTTCCGCGAACCGTCACGGCGACCGACCTTATCTGGTGCGGAATCGAGGGATAGAGCCGAGACAATTTGAGGCCTCTCGTTAAGAATGCGATAACCAATTGGTAACGGTGCCTGCCTAGCTTCGTGATCCGATGGCCGGATCGCCCGGCCACATTTTACACGGAGCGGCGACGGGCGGGCGAATGTATCTGGTATTGGAGAAGCTTGTCGCCTTGCCGGCGTCATTGTTGAAATTCGCCTTGAGGATCTCGGTCGTCATCGTGTTTTGCGCCGCCTCTGCTTCCGCCGTGCAGGCCAATTCCAGATTTTCAGCCATTGTCATCGATGCCAAGACCGGCAAGACCCTCTACAGGGATCATGCGGACGTTCCGCGCTATCCAGCATCTCTCACCAAGATGATGACGCTCTACCTCATCTTCGACGCCCTCGAGAGCGGCAGGATCTCGAAAGGCACGGCAATACCGGTATCGGCCAATGCTGCCAACGAGGCGCCCTCCAAGCTCGGACTGAAGCAGGGTCAAACGATCACCGTCGAACAGGTCATATTGGCGCTGGTAACGAAGTCCGCCAACGATGCCGCGACGGCCATTGGCGAGTTCCTCGGCGGGTCGGAGGTCGGCTTTGCACGTCTCATGACGCAAAAAGCACGACAGTTGGGAATGACCTCCACCACGTTCAGGAACGCTAACGGACTGCCCGACACAGCCCAGAAGACCACGGCGCGCGACATGGCACGCCTTGGCCTGGCGCTCAGGGATCATCACCCTGGCTATTATTCCTACTTCAACACCCGATCCTTCAAATACAAAGGTCGGCGCTTCGGCAATCACAACCATCTGCTCGGCCGGGTGAAGGGCGTGGATGGGATCAAAACGGGATACACGAATGCCTCGGGCTTCAACCTGGTTTCTTCCGTCGAGGCGCAGGGCCGCAGCATCGTCGCGGTGGTGATGGGCGGACATACGGTCAGGAGCCGAGATGCACGCATGAAGCGTCTCATCAGCCGCTATCTGGCTAAGGCTTCCAACGGTCCGGACCGGTTCAGGATCGATCGTGGCGGAGAAAGCGCATTGGTCGCCTCCGCGGCTTCGAACGCATCGGTGCCCACTCCGACGTGGAAGCCAGCCCGGGTGGCCGATTCCCGAGCCGCTTTCGCCGCTGAGGCGATGGGCGATGTGTCCAGGGAGCAGGCCTTGTCTGCCGATGCCATCGATCCGATCAGCACCGCTTCCACCCAAGAAGGTCAATGGATCATCCAGATTGGATCGATGCCAAGCAAGGCCGCAGCTCGTGAAATCCTTTCACTCGCGGCTCGCAAAGCGCCAAAACTGCTTTCGAACACTTCTGCTTTTACCGAGGCCTTCGAAAAAGATGGCGATGTGTACTACCGCGCCCGATATGCCGGCTTCGATAACAAGTCGGAAGCGTGGCGCGCTTGCGGGCGACTGGCGCTCAAAAAAATCGATTGCTACGCGCTCACTCGGTAGGTGGGATCGAACGCCCATGCGAACGCTGCAACTCGCCTCTCCCGACGTTGTCTCACCAGGACCACGCGGCAATATCGAAAGATGTCCTCGAGCCCTCTTCAATCCTTCGCATGGGGCTTCGCTGTGAGACGCCGCGGTTGTGCGCCTCGGAGCAACGTCGTCTCGTCGACTTATCAAGACACCGGTTGCGGCTTTTTCGTCACGGGTAGCGTCCTTCGTTGTTGCCTCATCGCTGCACTATGTGTTGCAACTGTCACAAAGGCCGGCCCTCAAGCTGCTGTCAACGGGATTGCCTTGCCCCGCTTCGCGTCGTTGAAGAGTTCTCCTGTGAATATGCGGGTCGGACCGGGCACCCAATATGACGTCGAATGGGTTTATGTCCGGCCCAGGATTCCGCTTGAAATCTACCAGGAATATGGAAACTGGCGGCGCGTGCGAGATTGGCAGGGAACATCCGGCTGGGTCTTCGGTCCGCTTCTTTCGGGGCGAAGGACCGCTGTAACCGCCCCATGGAGCAAGGACAAGATCGCGCTGCGCCGGAAGCCTTCGGTTTCCAGCCTCGTCACCGCCTGGCTGGCGCCGGAAGTAATTGTCGAACTGGTGCGCTGCGACGGGCAATGGTGCAGGGTCGCGGTCAAGTCGCTGGCAGGTTTCGTCAGGCAAACCCGCCTTTGGGGCGTCTATCCTAACGAAACACTCTAACAGCAGCACTCGTCAGAAGGCTGCTGCTGGTCGGCCGGTGATGGCATTTCGCGTCGCCTTCAGCCAAATCAAACCTCGCGAGAAGAACGCCGAGTTGAGGGCGTTCCGCACAACTATGGCTGACATCTGGCCGGCGATAGCGCCCCTCCCACCTGTCGCGAGCCTTCGCGACGGCCTGCCCGACTATTCCGGCGGCCGTCGAGCAATGGACTTCCTCAAGTCAGCCGTCTCCCAACACTACCTCCGCGGGCAGGTTCCAAACGTCATTCGGCAGCTTCGACCGATCTCGATGCCGCCACGATCCGCGCGGCACAATATTTGAACTCGGGGATCTTGCCGTAAGGATCGAGCATAGGATTGGTAAGCATGTTGGCCGGGCTCTCATTAAAGCAGAACGGCATGAACACCATGCCATCGGCGACCTCTCGATCGGCCCGCAGAATGGCTTCGACAATGCCGCGCCGCGTCTCCACGTTGATCACGTCTCCCTGCGCCAGGCCGCGGCGCTTGATCTCGTAGGGATTCATTGCAGCAATGCCGTAGGGCTCGATCGCGTTGAGCACCCCGGCGCGGCGTGTCATGGCGCCCGTGTGCCAGTGCTCCAGCAGGCGCCCGGTGGTTAGCACCAGAGGATATTCGTCGTCGGGCACCTCGTCGGGAGGCAGGAGGTCGGCGGGCACGATGCGCCCGCGGCCATCCGCGGTCGGAAACCCGGTGGTGAAGACGATCTCGTTGCCAGGAACATCAGGACCATCGGCAGGATAGACGACGGACTCCTCGCGTTCGATGCGCTCCCAGGAAATGTGCTTCAGCGACGGCATTACTTGCGCCATTTCGCCGAAGACGTCCGAAACGTGCCCGTAGTTCCAGTCCAGCCCCATGCGTCTGGCAAGCTCGATGATGAGATCGAGATCCTGCCGCGCCTCGCCCGGCAGGTTGACGGCCGGCCGGCCGATCTGCACCTGCCGATTGGTATTGGTGTAAGTGCCGAGCTTCTCAGCATGCGCGGAGGCAGGGAGCACCACGTCGGCATGCCACGCTGTTTCGGTCAGGAAGATGTCCTGAACAACCAGATGCTCTAGCTTGGCGAGTGCGGCGCGCGCATGGCTCTGGTCCGGATCGGACATGGCCGGGTTCTCGCCCATGATGTACATGCCCCGGATCTCGCCGTCATGGATCGCGTCGACGATCTCGACGACGGTCAAGCCGCGTTTGGGGTCGAGCGTCTGGCCCCAGAAATTCTCGTACTGGCCGCGGATATCGGCATTCTCCACCGATTTGTAGTCGGGGAAATACATCGGGATGAGGCCCGCGTCCGAGGCGCCCTGGACATTGTTCTGGCCGCGCAGCGGATGCAGGCCTGTGCCGGCGCGCCCGACATGCCCCGTGATCAGCGCCAGCGCGATCAGGCAGCGCGAATTGTCCGTGCCGTGGGTGTGCTGCGAAATGCCCATGCCCCAAAAAATCATCGAGCGCTCCGCCTTGGCATAGGTGCGCGCCACCTCGCGCAGTACACCGGCCTCGATGCCGCAGACGGGAGCCATCGCCTCGGGCGAAAAATCCTTCACCTTGGCCTTCAATGCCTCGAAGCCGGAGACATTGGCCTGGATGTACTGCTCGTCATAGAGCCTCTCTTCTATGATGACGTGCAGCAGCGCGTTGAGCATCGCCACGTCGCTGCCCGGCTTGAAGCGCAGCGCATAGCTGGCGTGGCGCATCAGTTCCTGGCCGCGCGGATCCATCACGATCAGCTTGGTGCCGCGCTTTGCCGCTTGCTTGAAATAGGTGGCGGCCACTGGATGGTTTGTCGCCGGCCGCGCCCCGATGATGATCACGCATTCGGCCTTCATGGCGTCCATGAAAGGCGCCGAGACCGCGCCAGAGCCGACGCCCTCCATCAGAGCGGCCACGGAAGAGGCGTGGCAGAGCCGGGTGCAGTGGTCGATATTGTTGGTGCCGAAACCCTGCCGGACGAATTTCTGGAAGAGATAGGCCTCCTCATTCGACCCCTTTGCCGAGCCGAAGCCAGCCAGCGCCTTGCCACCATGCTGGTCGCGGATGCGTTTCAGCCCGCTGGCAGCGCGCTCCAGCGCCTCTTCCCAGCTGGCCTCGCGGAACACTGTCAGCGGGTCGACACTGCGCAGATCAATGTCGCCGGCCTTCGGCGCGTCGTCGCGACGGATCAGCGGCTTCGTCAGCCGTTCGGGCGACATCACATAGTCGAAGCCAAAGCGCCCCTTGACGCAGAGCCGGTTCTCGTTCGCCGGACCGTTACGGCCGTCAACCTGGACGATTTTATTGTCCTTGACAGCGACCTGCGTCTGGCAGCCAACGCCGCAAAACGGGCAAACCGTATCGACGACCTTGTCGAACGCCTGGACGACACGCGTCTTGCCGGTCTCGTCCATCAGCGATTTCTCGTAGAGCGCACCAGTCGGGCAAGCCTGGACGCATTCGCCACAGGTGACGCAGGTCGACAGGCCCATCGGATCGTGCATATCGAAGACAGGAATCGAGTGATTGCCGCGCTCGGCCATGCCGATCACGTCGTTGACCTGCACCTCGCGGCAGGCGCGCACGCAAGCGCCGCAGGTGATGCACGCGTCGAGATTGACGGCAATGGCCGGATTGGTGATGTCGAATTCTGGCGCTAGCCCCTCCTCGGTGAACTTGGAACGGTATCGGCTGCCCGAAATCCCCATCGAACCGGCCCATTGCCAGAATGCCGACTGGTTGTCTGGACCGTCGCTCGCCGGTCGCATGTTGCTTGCGAGGAGCTCGAATACCATCTCGCGCGATTTGCGGGCGCGTTCGGTATCGGTTTTCACGACCATGCCGGCGGAAGGCTGGCGAACGCAGGAGGCAGCCAGCACGCGCTCGCCTTCGATGTCGACCATGCAGGCGCGGCAATTGCCGTCGGGACGATAGCCCGGCATGTCGACATGGCACAGATGCGGAATCTTTGTTCCCTGGCGCTTGGCGACATCCCAGATAGTCTCGCCAGGGGCGGCGCTCACGGTTTGCCCATTGAGGGTGAATACCACGCTCTCGGCCATCAGAGGTCACTCCGGAAATGCGTCAGCAGATGGTTGATCGGATTGGGCGCCGCCTGGCCCAGGCCGCAGATCGACGAATCGCGCATCACGGCTTCGAGGTCGCGAATCTTATCTTCCGGCATCGGGCCCTGCTCCTGCAAGATAGCCACCAACTTTTCGGTTCCCTCGCGACAAGGCGTGCACTTCCCGCAGCTCTCATGTTTGAAGAATTTCATGAGGTTGAGCGTGACCTGCTTTATATTGTCGGCCCGCGAGAACACGACTATAGCATGGGACCCGACGAAGGCGCCCTGCTTGGCCAGATCGCCGCCGAAATCGAGCGGAATGTCCCCCAGTGCTGCTGGCAGGATGCCGCCTGAGGCGCCACCCGGCAAATAGGCCTTGAACTCATGACCGTCCGCCATACCGCCGCAATAGTCGTCGATCAATTCGCGTACCGTGACGCCGGCCGGCGCCAGCTTGACGCCGGGATTTTTCACCCGGCCGGATACGGACCATGAGCGGATGCCAGGGTGGCCGGGCCTGCCCTGCGCAGCGAACCATTGCGCGCCCTTTTCGACGATGTCGCGGATCCACCAGAGCGTCTCGACATTATGGTTGAGCGTCGGTCGTCCGAACAGGCCGACCTCGGCGATGTAGGGGGGGCGGTGGCGCGGCATGCCGCGCTTGCCCTCGATGCTTTCCAGCATCGCACTCTCCTCGCCGCAGATATACGCACCAGCGCCGCGGCGGAGCTCGATGAAGCCCGGCTTGACGATGCCGGTGGCCTCGAGTGCGGCGATCTCCTGACGAAGAATGGCGAGCACCGCAGGGTATTCGTCACGCATGTAAAGATAGATCCGTTCCGCCTCGACGGCGTGCGCCGCGATCAATGCACCCTCAAAGGCACGGTGCGGATCTCGCTCGAGATAGATGCGGTCCTTGAAGGTGCCGGGCTCCCCCTCGTCGCCATTGATCGACATCAGACGCGGGCCCGGATAGGAACGCACGAACTGCCACTTCTTGCCAGCGGGAAAACCCGCACCGCCCAGACCCCTCAAGCCCGCATCGCCCACGGTGGCGATGAGCTCGTCCGTGGTCAGCGCCCCAATCCGTACCCGCTGCAAAAGCTGGTAGCCGCCCGCCTGCCGATACGCCTCCAGCCCGACATAATCGGGCACGTTCACACCGGTCTCCGCTGCCGCGGCCATGCGCCTCAGGCCCTCGGCGGTTGCCTGGTCGACCTCGCGATCACCGATACGCGCGGCAGGCGCGCCAGCGCAACGGCCCATGCAGGGCGCGCGCATGACCCTGATCGCCGCTGGATCGGCGCCCGCTTGCAATTCAGCCAGGAGCGTGTCGGCGCCCGCCAGCATGCAACTCACTGAATCGCACACGCGGATTGTCAACGGCGCAGGCGGCATCTCGCCTTCCTTCACAACGTCGAAATGGTCGTAGAAGGTCGCCACCTCGTAGACCTCGGCCTGCGACAAGCGCATATCTTGCGCCAGCGCCCGCAAATGCCGCGCCGACAGGCAGCCATATCGGTCCTGGATCAGATGAAGGAATTCGATCAGCAAGTCGCGCCGTCGCTGGCGCGCGCCCAGGAGCGCCTGAACCTCGGCGAGCGCAGCGTCATCCAGCGGCCTGCCCTTTGGTCCGCGATCACGCGGCCGTCGTTCCTGGATCGTCATGTGCTCACCTCCCCGAGTGAAACGCCCTTACCTCTTAACGATACCCCGCGGACCAGGATGTCGACTATGAGGCACGACATGTCCCCTGCACGACTAGCGCAAGCATTGCGTCGCAAATCTTGGGGCCGCCGCCGACGGGGTGCAACTCGTCACATCGTCGCGGGCTGCGTCTTTTCGATCATGAACACGACGCGATCGCCGTCGCGCTCCGTCGCTTCAAGTCGCTCGCCCATCTCGTTGAGCAGATTGGGGATATCGATGACCGCCAGCGGGTCCGTGCAGTGAACCTCGAGCCGCTCGCCTGGCCTCAAGGCTTTCAACGCCTTGCGGGTCTTGAGCGCGGGCAAAGGGCACTTAAGCCCGGTCAGATCCAGCTTCGTCGTGGTTATCATGGTCGGCATGATGCCCGACGGGACCTGGCCGCGTCAATCGAGCCTGGGTTGCGGCTCTCGTTTCGAGGACGCGATCCGACGGCGCTCACATAAGACTGGAATAGGGGAGGAACTGGACCGTGTGACCTGGCTCGACACGGACTATCTCCTCTCCCAACTCGACGAGACCGTCGGTCGCGACCAGGGATGACAACAGTCCTGCGCCTTCCCTGGGAAACTTCGTCGCTTCGTAGCATCCATCCGCGGCCGCGCGTACGCTTGCTCGCACATACTCGCGCCGTCCCTGCTTTTTGCTATAGGAAAAGGCGGCCCGCATAGCGATCGGGGTCGGTGGTTGCTGGAGGGCCCCCGCAAGGGCGAGGATTGCCGGGCGGGCAATATGCGCGAAGGTGACGAAGCTCGCCACCGGATTGCCAGGAAGTCCGATCAGCGGGGTTCCATCGATCACCCCCATGGCGACCGGCCGGCCCGGCTTGATCGCGACGCGCCAGAACACCAAGGTTCCGGCACTCTCGACGGCGGCCTTCACGCAATCTGCCTCGCCCGTCGACACACCGCCCGAAGTCAGGATCAGGTCATGGCTTAATGCCGCTTCGCTCAGCTTTTCAGCGATCAGTCTGCTGTCATCCACGAGGATACCGAGATCGGTGATGTCGCAGCAGAGTCGAGCGAGCATCGCCGTCAGCATGAAACGGTTGGAGTCGAAAAGCTGCGCCGGTCCGCGCATGTCTCCCGGCGCGACGATTTCGTCCCCGGTCGAGAACACTGCGACGCGTATCCTGCGCCTAACCTGGAGTTCCGTGAACCCCAATGCGGCGGCGAGCGCGATATCTTGCGGCCGCATCCGATGGCCCGCCGGGAGGACGGCCTCGCCCAATGCGACATCTTCACCCGCAGGGCGCACATTGGCACCCTTTTTCAGGCCGGGCGGGAGAAGGATCCTGCCGGAGCCGTCGATGCTCACGTCTTCCTGCATGAACACCGTGTCGACCCCGTCGGGCATTGGAGCGCCAGTGAAGATGCGTACCGTCTGGCCCGGCCGCACAGGTTCATTCGCCGCCATGCCGGCCTGAACCCTCCCGGCAACGGCGAATGCCGTCTCGACGGTCTGCGGCAGATCTGCCCCTCGCACGGCGTAGCCGTCGACCGCGGAATTCGTGAAGGGCGGCAGCGGCAGCGATGCCACCATCTTTTTTGCCAGGACGCGCCCATCCGCCAGCAAGAGCGGGACCGTCTCGACCTCCTGTACGGCGCTGAGTTTCGAGGCGATCAGCGCGGCAGTCTCGTCGATGGGCCGCATCTGTCCGCCGAAAGCGAAGCAGTCATCCGAGATTTGCGCCATTTATATTCCCACTCTACGAGCGTGTCGGCTTCTTCGTAATCGCATCAATCCGGCTTTTTTTAATCAGCTTCGGTTGAACAGCCTGTAAGATACGGCAAGCTAGCGCAGGCGCGAGCCAGAATACGACGTCAGGAGACTGCCATGCCTTTGATGCTACGCCAACCGGAACACGCTATCATCACACCCGATCCGCAAGACCAACGGCTGACGGAGCTGGTTGCGGGCGTCGACCATACAGGCGCGGCGGTAGAGGTCCGCGTACCGATCGAACGTGCCCTGACGCTCTATCTCAACGCTCAGGAGATCGTCACGATGATGACGGTCAACGACTATCCGGAATATCTTGCGCTCGGCTATCTGCTGAACCAGAACATGCTTCTGCCCACCGATGTGGTGACGGACGTCGAGTATGACGAGGACCTCCAGGTCGTGGTCGTTCGCACCGAGCGCAACACCGACTACGAGCAGAAGCTCAGAAAGCGAACGCAGACTTCGGGTTGCGCCCAAGGCACTGCCTTCGGCGACGTGCTGGAGGCGATCGAGGACATCACGCTCCCGCCCGCTGAGCTTCGCACCTCCTGGCTCTACGAGCTGACGCACAAAATCAACACCACGCCGTCGCTCTATCTGGAGGCAGGCGCGATCCATGGCTGCGTCCTTTGCAGGAAGGGCACGCCAATCTGCTATATGGAAGACGTCGGCCGCCATAACGCTGTCGACAAGATCGCCGGCTGGATGTACCGCCACGCCATCGATCCGGGGGACAAGATCATGTACACGACCGGGCGGCTGACCTCCGAGATGACGATCAAGACGGTTCGGATGGGCATTCCCATCCTGGTTTCGCGTTCCGGCTTCACCGCCTGGGGTGTGGCGCTGGCCCGCCAAGTGGGGCTGACGCTGGTCGGCCGGGCGCGCGGCAAGCGCTTCACCGCACTTTCGGGCCAGGAGCGGATCGTCTTCGACCAGGATATCGCTTCGGTCGATGAGGAAGCGCCGCGCCACCGCCGCAAGGGTGCCGAGCATGACGACTGAGCGGCCCATGACGCTGGGCGTCGTGCTCGCCGGCGGTCTGGGTCGGCGCATGGGCGGCGGGGACAAGCCGACGCGCGTGATCGGCGGACGCACGATGCTCGAGCATGTCATCGAACGGCTAGGACCTCAATGCGACGGGCTCGTGCTTAATGCCAATGGCGACCCCGTTCGTTTCGCCCGTTTTGGCCTGCCCGTCGTCGCCGACACGATCGAGGGTTATCCGGGGCCGCTCGCCGGCATGCTCGCCGCGCTCGATTGGACGGCGGACAACAGGCCCGACGTCGAGTGGGTGGTCAGCGCCGCCGGTGATTGTCCTTTCCTGCCGCGCGACCTCGTTGCACGCCTCCAGCGGGCGCGCATGACCGAGGGGGCGGATTTGGCGGTGGCGGCATCCGGTGGTCAGGCGCATCCGGTCATCGGGCTCTGGAAAGTCGCCCTGCGGGACGAATTGCGGCATGCGTTGACCAACGAGAGCCTGCGCAAGATCGACCGGTGGACCAGTCGCTACGGCCTTGCCACCGTATCCTGGCCGGCAGAGCCGGTGGACCCGTTCTTCAACGCCAACACAGTCGAGGACCTCGCCGAAGCCGAGCGGCTGGCCGCGTTGCTTGCCGCTAACCCGGCCGGCTGAACCCCGCGCGCTCCAGCGCCGAATGCACCTCGTCGGCCTGGAGGACTTCGAGGAACGCGTGCACCGCGGGCCGATCCTTTCGCGCGCAAACCAGCGCGAAGTCGTAGTGCTCTTCGGTCAACGGGATAAGACCGAGCCCGGCCGCACGCGCGACCGGCGCAATGGTGACGCCCCAGTCAGCGCGCTTCTGTGCCACAGCCGCGGCCACGGCATTGTGTGTGCGCGGCTGGTTCCAGTAGCCGTCCGGGCGTTCCGCGCCGAGGAGTTGGTCGATCAGGATACGCGTTCCCGAGCCTTGGTTGCGGTTGACCATCATGCAATCGGGATCGGCGAGCGCGGCACGGACCGCATCCTCCGCGCCGAGGCCCTCGAAGCGCTCGTCCCCTCGGCGGAACACCAAACCTTGCATGCGGCGCCAGCCTGGCACGAGTTCGAGACCGTCACCGAGGAAGGGCGCGTTGTAGTTCCGCGTCTTCGGGTCGAAGAGATGGATGGGAGCGAGATCGCACTCGCCGCGCTTGGCCGCCGCAAGACCGCCCAGGCTTCCCACAGACAGCGAGCGCACCGAAATACCGCGACGCGAAAGTTCGCCAACGACCAGATCGAGGCCGACGCAATGACTGCCGATGACGACGAGGTCGGGAACGCGGACCCGCGGCGTGAACAGCGTCACCGGCACGTCGGCACCGGCAGGCACGTGATCGGCCAGGGCCTCGATGCGGATGAAGCCATCCGCCTGGGTAAAGGATGTTATCGCTCCCGAGCCCTTACCAGTCGGATAGGCCGTCAATCCTCCCTGCCCTTGCACAAGGGAGACCATCGCGAATTCGGTCCGTCCGAGTTCTGAAGGAACCCGCAACGGAAGGCTTGCGGTGACCTGAGCATCGACGCGCGGCGGCAGCCCCGCCATGCGCCGCAGGGCGGGTACCACCATGTCATGGAAGGTGAACATGGCCGAGGTCGGAAATCCCGGCAGGACGATGACCGGCTTGCCCCCGCACACCGCAAGGCAAAGCGGCTTTCCGGGCTTCAGCGCCACGCCGTGGGCGATGATGCCGGGTTTGCCCAGTCGGCCGATAATGCGATGCGTGACATCCCCTGCCCCTTTGGACGTGCCGCCCGACAGGATCATTACGTCGTGGGCGGCGAGCGCCTCGCGCATAGCCGTCTCAAGCGTTGCCTCGTCGTCCGGGAAGGCGCCGAGAAAATGCGCTTCGCCGCCATTTTCAGTGACAGCCGCAGCGATGATCGGCCCGTTGGCGTCATAGATGCCGGCCGCCCGCAGCGGCTCGCCCGGCTGAACGAGTTCATCGCCAGTGGAGAGCACGGCCACGCGTGGCCTGCGCGCCACGGCCACTTGTGCGATTCCGCACGCGGCGAGCATGCCGATTTCGCGCGAGCCGATTTGCGTTCCGGTGCGCAGCACGACCTCTCCTCGCGCCATGTCGGATCCTGCATTGGAGACAAACTGGCCGGGCGAGATGCCGCGCCCCACCTCGATGGCACTCAATCCCACCGGATGCGTATGCTCCACCATGATGATGGCGTCCGCGCCACGCGGCAGCGGCCCGCCGGTTGCGATGGGCGTGGCGGTTCCGGTCAGAACGGGGAGTTGCGGAACCGTGCCGCAGGCAATCGCTTCCGCATTCAGCTCAAGCCGAACGGGACGGGTTTCAGAGGCGGCAGCCAGATCGGCCGCACGTACCGCGAAGCCATCGACATTGGAGCGGTCGAAGGGCGGCACGTCGACCGGCGCCGCCACGTCCTCGGCAAGAACCAGCCCGAGCGCGTCGGCCAGCGTCCGCGTCTCGGTCGGCAACGGGCGGGGAAACAGCGCTGCCTCGAAGCGAGCCAGCGCAGCTTCGCGCGACAATATCGTCAGGAACTGCTCCTGCCCGCTGTTCTGCCGGGCCGATGATGGAGAATTCGTCATAGCGGCTCACTCGATCAAAAGTTGCGGAGCGGAAAGGCGGAGACGGGCGTACCGGCGGCATACCCTTCGCTATCGCCCGGGACCGCAAGCCAGGCGTCGGCAAGCCGCATCGCGTCCAGCGAAAAGTCGCCGACCGCGAGCGGCGTCCACATGTCCCTTTCCTTCCCGAGCAGAACGAGCTCGTAAAGTCCGACCGCGGATGAGATTTTCCGCGAGAGCGGCAAGATGATGCCGGGCCGTTCAGATCTGCCCGACAGGCGGTCCAGGACTGGCTGGACAAGCGCAAGGAACCCGGCGAAAGCTTGGTGCGGCGATCCGGCCAATGCGACCACCGGTGTCTTGCCGAGCCGGCCTATTGCCGTTGTCCCTCCGGGCCGTAAGGCAATGCCGTGCCCAATCAACACCCCGCGCCGCGCCAGAGCCTCGGCGGTCACGTCGGCGTGGCCGTCACCAGTACCGCCGATCAGGAGCAGAAAATCGCAGGCCTCGCCGTCAAGAGCGACAATGATCGATGCCGCGTCGCGCTCTACGGTCTCTATACCGACGATCGAAACGCCCGAGGCACTCAGGCTCTCGACCACGAGCCGCATGGAGAATGTCTCGTGGCTGTCGGCAGCGACATCGATCACGCGCACGCGCGGGCTCCGTATGGCAAGCTGGCTCAGTCCCACTTTGCGGGCGACCAGCAGGTCGGCGACGCCGATCGCCTTTCCCTCAAGCATTGGCGGGCGGGCCGCCGCCATATCCTCGCCCGCCCGGCGCACACCCTGACCGGGCACCGCTTCAGCTGCTGCTTGGATCATCGGTCCACTGCAATCGACGAGGCCGGCCTGCAGCACACAGTCGCGATCTTCAGGCATGGCCTCACCCGTCTCGACCCAGATCGGCGCGACCGGCAAAACTAAGGGCGAATAGGCTGATGCCCCCATGAGGTCGAGGGCGCGACACGCCCAGCCGTCGACGGCAGCGATGTCTCGCACAGGCTGAGCCGGCACGACAGGCGGCATCCCGGCAGCGACATAGCCCAAGGCTTGTTCAGGCGGCACCAAGCGGGGGGTGACGGGCATTACACCATCGAGCAGCGCGTCGAGCGCCGCTTCCAGGGGAGTCAGCGGGCCCGTCGAAGAAAACGTTCTCGTCATGGCGCGATATTGAAGCAGACGCGAGCCTGTTTGCAACCAGCTTCAGGAACGCCCGCGCTGCGCGTTCGGGAAGAAGAGCTGCTGGCCGTCGATCTTGTACTCTCCGATCGCCTTCTGGCCTTCCGGAGAAATCAGCCAATCGATGAAGCGCTGGCCGGCCTCCACTTTGACGCTTGGATGCTTGTGAGGATTCACCAGCATCACGCCATACTGATTGAACAGCCGCTTGTCACCCTCGACGGCGATGTCCAACTCGCCACGATTCTTGAACGACAGCCAAGTGCCACGATCGGAAAGCGTATAGGCGTTCATGGCTGCCGCGGCGTTGAGCGCCGCCCCCATGCCCTGCCCG
This sequence comes from Mesorhizobium sp. B2-6-1, assembly GCF_006440475.1. NCBI lineage: Bacteria > Pseudomonadati > Pseudomonadota > Alphaproteobacteria > Hyphomicrobiales > Phyllobacteriaceae > Mesorhizobium > Mesorhizobium sp. B2-6-1. The sequence goes on along the minus strand of NZ_VFUH01000003.1, from coordinate 157,786 downwards.
ATCTCCTTGTACCACGGGCCCCTGGCCGCCTCGATGTCGATGCCGGCCGTCTTCCACAGACCCAATTCGGCCGAATGGGTGCCGGACCTGTCACCACGCGACACGAAGGCCGCCTTCTTGGCTTTGATGGCGATCAGCGCGGCTGCGATGTCCTTGGTCCCGCTGACGCCCGCCGGGTCGCTCTTGGGGCCAACGAGGACGAAGTCGTTGTACATCACGTCGAAGCGCTTCACCCCGAAGCCTTCCTCGATGAACTTCTCCTCCTGCGCCTTGGCATGGACGAAGACCACGTCGGCATCGCCACGCCGACCGGTGTCGAGCGCCTGACCGGTGCCCTGAGCGACAATCTTCACGCCGATGCCGGTTTTCTTCTCGAACAGCGGCAGGATGTGATCGAACAGGCCGGAATCCTGGGTCGAGGTCGTCGACGCCACGACTATCGACTGGTCCTGGGCAGGCGCGCCGCCTGCTAGCATCAGAAGCACCACAAGCGCAGAGAATATTCGGCGGGTCAGCATCTCAATCTCGGTCCAGTTGATCAAAGCACGAGCTCGCCGCGCACGAAGGCAGCGGCTTGCGGGGTCGCGGGGCGGTCAAGGAAGTCGTCGGCGTCGGCATGCTCGCAAACGCGCCCGCGGAGCAGAAAGACGACGTCTGCCGCGATCCTGCGCACTTGGCCGAGATGGTGCGACGCCATGATGATTTTCGTGCCCGATTGGGCAGCCGTGATGATGATCTGCTCGACAAAACGCGTCGCCGCCGGATCGAGGCTGGCTGTCGGCTCGTCGAGCAGCAGGATTTCGGGCTGGCGCGCCAGGGCCCGGGCGAGGGCCAGCCGCTGCTGCTCGCCACCGGAGAGATGCCGTGCCGGACGTGCAGCGAGATCGAGAAGACCGACGCGCTCGAGCAGTTCCTCCACGCGCGGGGCCCGGAGCCGGCGCGGACAGCCCGCTTGAGCCAGTGCATAGGCGACATTCGCGGCCGCCGAGCGACGCAGCATCACCGGCTTCTGGAACAGGATTGCACGCCGTGTCGGCGGGGAAAGCGTTCGTCCCCCCCAAGTCAGGGTTCCAGCAGAAGGTGCAACAAGCCCCATGCAGAGCCGCAGCAGGGAGGTTTTGCCCGACCCGTTCGGGCCGACGACCAGAGTCGGGGCGCGCGGCCCGATCGTCAGGTTCACCCGGTCCAGGATGGTCGTCGCACCGGCGACCAGCGACACGTCATCGAAGACAAGTGGAAGATCGCTCTGAGCAGCCCGCATCCCTAGCCAGCCCGTTGCTCGGACCAAACTCGCACGCCCCAGGCGGCGGCGTTGATCAGCAAGATGAGGAAAATCAGCATCAGGCCGAGCCCCATGGCGAGCGGCAGGTTTCCCTTCGAGGTCTCAAGTGCGATTGCCGTCGTCATGGTGCGGGTGAAGCCATCTATGTTGCCGCCGACGATCATCACGGTGCCGACCTCGGCCGCCGCCCTGCCGAAGCCCGCGAGCAGAGCCGTGACGAGGCTGAAGCGGCCGTCCCACAAAAGCGTGGCGACCAGGCCCGCCGGCCCGACCTGCATCGCAGTCAGTTCCTCACGATACTCGCGCCACAGATCCTCGACCGTCTGGCGAGTCAGCGCGGCAATGATGGGCAGCACCAGTAGCGCCTGCGCGATGACCATCGCGGCGGGTGTGAACAAGAGGCCGAATTCACCCAGCGGCCCGGATCGCGATAGCAGCAGATAGACCGTCAGCCCGACCACCACCGGCGGCAGGCCCATGAAACCGTTCAGCAGCACGACGATCGCCGAACGACCGGGAAAGCGCGCCAGCGCGATAATTGCGCCCAGCGGAAGACCGGCGATCATGGCGATCGCGACAGCCGAAAGGCTCACGGCGAGCGACAGGCGCACGATGGCAAACAGCGTGGCGTCGCCGCTCGCGATCAGTTGCCATGCGCCCAGCCCTTCCGACATTGCTCCTCGCAGCCTGTCCCGTGTCAATGTCCTGCAACTCCTCCGTCACTGTCAAATCCTTGAACCTGAACAGGAATATGCATATCAATGCAGGATGGATTTGCTGACGACGTCCGAAGCCGCCGACTATCTGCGCATTGGTGAGCGCAAGCTTTATGAGCTGATTGCGGAGGAGCGTGTCCCGTGCAGCAAGGTGGCGGGCAAGTGGCTGTTTCCTCGGCATGAACTCGACCGTTGGGTCATGTCGGGGTTGATCCGGCCCGCAGGAATGACGCAATCCGAGCCGCCGCCGATCGTCGGTGGCAGCCAGGACGACCTGCTCGAATGGGCTCTCCGCCAATCAGCCTCCGGCCTGGCCTTTCTGACGGAAGGCACGGAAGCCGGCGTGACACGCCTGCTGCGCGGCGAGGTGTCTGTCGCCGCGATTCATTTCCACAGCCCCGACCCGGACCCGAATGTCGCCGCGATTGCGGCCAGACCGCGGCTTTACGATGCGGTGCTGGTCGGATTCGCCCGCCGCGAGCAAGGCCTGCTGCTCGCGCCAGGCAATCCAAAATCGCTCAACAACCTGACCGACGTACTTGCGACCGGCGCACGCATCGCGGTTCGTCAACGCGGCGCAGGCGCGGACATGCTGCTCACGCAATTGCTGGCGGACTCCGGCGCGAAACAGGACGACGTCAACCGGTTGGAGCCGCCCTGCCTGACCGGACCCGATCTCGCGGCTGCCGTGCGCATTGGTAGGGCCGATTGCGGAATTGCCACGCGCGCGGCCGCCCGCGCCGCTGGCCTCGATTTCGTTCCATTGGCCTGGGAAAGCTTCGATCTCCTGATGCGGCAGCGGACCTACTTCCAGCAACGGATCCAGACGCTCCTGCGTTTGCTAGGGCAGGAAATCTTCGCCAGCCGCGCCGCCGAGCTTGGCGGATACGATCCATCGCCCGCCGGGCAGATACGGTTCTTCAAGTAGCAGCCGACCCCGATCAAGCCGCAGCTCTCATCCAAGATCGATCTCGCCCTCCACGACATGGCGCAAGCCTGCCGGCTCCGAGGTGATGACGGCCCTCACGGTCAGTCGGCCCTGTCCTTTCAGGCCCTTCTCCGCCACGGCTTTCTCGATTGCCTGCTGCGAAGTCACGCCGACCTGCTTCAGGAACTTGCGCATGGAGACGTTGAAGGGATCGGTTTCCATATTCTGGGTCATATGATTGCCTCGAACGGTGTGGACGATATGGCCGGTCCGGCAAGCTTGGTGCCCGCAACGGCGGCGCTGCGCCAACGGAGCACGGAATGGCCCGGGGTGCAATGAGGACGACGCTCGCACTATGTCTGACGCGGTCCGTTCCTCTGTGGCGTAACAACGCGTGGTGCCGAGATCCCTGGTCATGCCGGAGCGCCGCGGGCGATTGCCGTGACGGCCGATGGGCAAACGGCGATCACCGGTGGTTTCGCAGCAAGTGGCAACTGATGAAGGGCATGATGGGATGGGCTGTTTTTCGCCCGTCAGCGCGCCCTAAGCAATCCTGGTACCACTACGAGCATCGAACAGATGCACCTTGGATACCATGATCTCCAACCCAACCTCTTGATCAAGTTTGAAGGGCGGCTGATCCCGCACCTCGGCCACGAGGTCGACTCCACCTGCACTTAATGTAAGCTCCTGGGCCTCACCGGTCGGCTCGACCACTTGCACCCTCGCCTGAGAGTGGTTGCCACCAACCGAAATGTGCTGCGGACGAATCCCATAAACTACCCCATCCTTGTCGCCCATCCGAGCATCCGCCGGCAAGGGTAAGCGCAAGCCCTGATCGGCGACGAATGCGCCGTTGTCGATGCGGCCCTCGATCAGGTTCATTTCCGGCGAGCCGATAAAGCTTGCGACGAACAGATTGGCTGGGTTCTCGTAGAGCTCGGAGGGGCTGCCGATCTGTTCGATCCGGCCTTTGTTCAACACCACGATGCGGTCGGCGAGCGTCATCGCCTCGGTCTGGTCATGCGTGACATAGATGCTTGTTCGGCCGAGCCGTTGGTGAAGCTTCTTGATTTCGGCGCGCATCTTGACACGCAACTTGGCATCGAGGTTGCTAAGCGGCTCATCAAACAGGAAAGCGGCTGGATCGCGCACGATGGCGCGGCCCATGGCGACACGTTGGCGCTGGCCGCCGGACAACTGCCGCGGCATGCGGCCAAGCAGATCCTGCAGGCCAAGGATTTTGGCCGCCGCCTTGACCCTCGAGACAATCTCTTCCCTAGGGACCTTCGCCAGTCGAAGCGCAACGACAATGGTGGCCCCGGAGGGTCAACGTTTTCTAGAGGAAGTCAACAAATTAGCGGACGGTTCGGCAACCCGTTTCCTTCATATTCTCTGGTATGGTCTGGCGAACCTAAGGAACCGGGGGAACACTAGTTTTTACTACGCGTGGTATCCCTGTCTTGTCCCGCAAAGGGGTCGATGCATGTTGACCCAGGGCATGAGCCCGACTGGTTAGGAGGCCAATAGCGGACGCGCGACTCCGAAGATATAAAAACCATAGGCCAACGTTATCCTGCGGTCCAACTCGAGGCGTAACACCCAAGTGACAACTACTCGTTTCCTTAGTATCTGGCGATCGCTCTCCGGTGTCGGCATGGCCCTCGGCATGCTATTCTTCGCGGCCGCCCTGACGCCGACGCTCGTTCCCCGCACCGACCTGACGCAAGGCGTACTGGCGGGTGCGTGCTTCGCCATCGGCTACAGCCTTGGCGTCGCCTTGCGGTGGCTGTGGAAATACCTCGAGATTCCGGAACTGCCGCCACGGCCGCGTTTGCTGTCCAAGGCGATTATCCTGGTCCCGTGCCTCGGCCTTGCCGTTGTGGCACTGTGGCGATCCGGCGCGTGGCAGAACTCCATCCGCGCGGTGATGGGCATGCCGGCTGTCGATGGCGCTCATCCCGTCAATGTCTGCGCCCTGGCCATTTGCACCTTCATCGTCGTGCTCGCGCTGGCGCGCCTTGTCGCTTGGCTGGTGCGCGCCATCGCCGGGGCACTGAGACGCTACATACCCCGGCGCCTGGCGAATGTCGCCGGCGCCGCTGTCGCCGTGCTGCTCATCTGGTTGCTGGTGAGCGACGTTGCGATCCGCGCGATCTTCGGCGCGCTCGATTCCTCGTTCGCCAAGTTCGACGCACTCATGGAACCGGAGCGCCAGCAGCCGAGCGAACCCTCCAGGACCGGAAGCCCCGCCTCGCTGGTCAGGTGGGACGAGCTCGGCCGCGCCGGCCGCGAGTTCATCGCGGACGGTCCCGCCGCCGCCGAGATAGGGACCTTCACCGGCCGGCCGGCGCAACAGCCGGTCCGGGTCTATGTCGGGCTGGGAGCGGCGAACAGTGCGCAAGCCCGCGCGAAACTCGCGCTGGAGGAGCTGAAGCGGGCGGGCGGCTTCAGCAAATCCACGCTTGTGGTCATCACGCCGACCGGGACCGGATGGATCGATCCGGCCTCGATGGATGCGCTCGAATATCTGTGCCGCGGCGATGTCGCCAGCGTCGCCGCGCAATATTCCTATCTGAGCAGTCCGCTGTCGCTGCTGGCGCAGCCGGAATACGGCGCCGAGACGGCCCGGGCGCTGTTCCTCGAAATCTACGGCTACTGGACCACCCTGCCGAAGCAGTGGCGGCCGAGGCTTTACCTGCACGGGCTCAGCCTTGGCGCCATGAACTCCGAAAGATCGGCCGGGCTGTTCGAGATATTCAGCGATCCGATCAGCGGCGCACTCTGGAGCGGCCCGCCCTTCGAAAGCCGCATCTGGCGCTCGGTGAGCGATACGCGCAACAACGGCTCGCCGCAGTGGCTGCCGATCTTCCGCAATAGCAGCCTGGTCCGGTTCATGAACCAAAGCGGCCCGGCGGTGGCGCCCGACACGCCCTGGGGCCCGCTGAGGATCGTCTACCTGCAATATGCCAGCGACCCGATCGTATTCTTCGATTATCGCGACGCCTACCGGCAGCCGGATTGGATGAAGGCGCCGCGCGGGCCGGACGTCTCGCCGCAACTGAGCTGGTACCCGGTGGTGACCATGCTGCAGCTCGGTCTCGATATGGCCGTGGCGACAACCACGCCGATCGGCTACGGCCATGTCTACGCGCCGCAGGACTATGTGGAAGCCTGGAGTGCGGTGTTGGGCGTGAAGGACTGGTCGCGACAGGACCTCGCCGCCCTCAAAACCCATCTTGCCAGCAAGGTTGCAGCACAGGCCGACAGAGGCGGCTAGCTGGGGCTTCAGGGCACGGCCGAAATCAGCAGGAACATGGCGAATATGCCGAGATGGACCACTCCCTGGAGTCTCGTCGTGCGGCCCGTGCCGAGCGTGGGCGTGCTGACGAACATGGTGAGCAGAAGAAACACCGCGAGCCCCGACATCCGTTCAGGCTCATGATGCAGTCGATTTGCCACTGACATAAATGGCGGAAAACGGCAGCGGGCGTAGGGAGCCCGCTGCCGCCAGGAGCGAGGCACGACGACGGACTGACGTGCTCGGCTCCTTGTTCCCGCAGCGGCTTGGCGGCAGACATCGCCGCGGGAAATTGCTGGATGTTCGCGGCTATCGCGGCGGCAGCATTTGGGGCGGGCGCCCTGAAACCAACAGGCTCCAGGCCGCCTTCTGTCAGGCCTTGCCCACGGGCAGCGCGACGAACCGGCTCGAGTCGTCGCGGGTGATCTGCATCAGTACGGCCTTGCGGCCAGCCTTGGCTGCATCGGCCATGGCCTTGGAGACGTCATCAGTGGTGTTCACCTTGGCCGAACTGACGGCGGTGATGACATCGCCCGGCTGGATGCCACGATCGGCCGCATCGCTATTGGGATCCACATCGGTGACGACCAGTCCTTTGCCATCGTCTGACTTGGCGATGGTCAGGCCAAGATCGGCCAATGCGTCGGCCTTGGCAGGCGCGACCTGCTTGCCGTCATCGCCGGAGGCCTGCTTGTCGCTGGACGGCAGTGTGCCGAGATCGACCTTGATCGTCCGGCTTTTGCCGTCACGAAATACGGTAAGATCGACCGATTTTCCCGGCGCATAGGCGCCGATCGTGCGGGCGAGTTCCTTCGGCGAGGCGACATCCTTGCCGTCGACCTGGGTGATGACGTCACCGGCGGCAATGCCTGCCTTGTTGCCGGGACCAGCGTCCTGGGCGTTCGAGACCAGTGTGCCCTTGTCGGATTTCAGACCAAGGGATTCAGCAATTTCAGCGGTGACCGGCTGGATCTGGACGCCGAGCCAACCTCGCTTGATGGAGCCTTCCTTCATCAGGTCTTCCACGACCTGCTTGGCGGTCGAGGCCGGGATGTCGAAACCAATGCCGACACTGCCGCCCGACGGCGAGAAGATGGCTGTGTTGATACCGATCACCTGGCCATTGAGATTGAAAGTCGGGCCCCCCGAATTGCCATGATTGACCGGAGCATCGATCTGGATGAAGTCGTCATAGGGGCCGGCGCCGATATCGCGGCCCCGAGCGGATACGATGCCGGAAGTGACGGTGCCGCCGAGGCCGAACGGGTTGCCGACTGCCACCACCCAATCACCGATGCGGATCTTGGAGTCGTCGGCGAAGTCGACATAGGTGAACTTGCCGCCGCCATCGACCTTCAGCACAGCCAGGTCCGTCCGCGGATCGGTGCCGACCAGCTTGGCGTCGAGTTCCTTACCGTCACTGGTGACGATGGTGAAGGACGAGCCTTCCGAGACGACGTGATTGTTGGTGACGAGATATCCGTCCTCCGAGATGAAGAAGCCTGAACCCTGTGCCACCGGGCGCGGCTTGCCGTCACCATGTTTGAAGCCGCCCTGCTGCCGGTTGTCGGGCAGGTTCTCGAAACCATCCTGATCGTCGGAACCGTCGTCGGCGACCGGCTGGACCGTGGACTTGACCTTGACGCTGACGACCGCCGGCGAAACCTGCTCGACGACATCGGCGAAGCTCGGCATCTGCGGCGCCTGGACATGCACCGCGTCGGCCAGCACGGGGGCAGTGCCGGAAACAACAGCTCCGACGCCTACAGCGCCTACAGCGCTCAGCGACACTACAGCCGCCGCCAGGCGCCGACGAGTTCCGGAATGCGAATTGGGGACAATATTCATGGGGTTCCATCCTTTTGAGTGAGATGCACTGAGCATCCTTGGCCAGGATGGTTAGAAGAACCTACATTACGGCATCATTGCCATATCATGAAAGTTTTGTCATTTTCATTCCATAGTATTTATAAAGACAATATGTATAGTTATTTTCACTAATATTGCAAATTTGTAACTTGCACGTTCGATTATTATTCAATTCTGTGACATCGAATTCGGTGGATTTGCGATGTCACGACAATCTAAATCGACACTAGAAAAAGTGAATGTGCCTTCCGATTTATTCGGAGTTTACGCGACATTGGGCCGGGGCTTGCCGGGCGGCGATTTCAGATCGAATTTCATCGCGAGTTCTCTATGTGTTGATTGCATGGCAGGCCATTTGAAGGTAGCGCGCATGGCATTGGGCGCGCCTTTGTCGCCGGGACGCCAAGAGGCCGCTCCGGGCAGTGATTTTCCGCAGGGTGAGAGCCTCCCCAGGAGGTGATTATCGTCCAAGCGAGGCGTCGAGAGGGTCTGTCGCTAGCTCGCTAAAGACCGGCGCACCGCTACCATACCACTGGCCCTCCGTCCCGCATCGCCACCGGCATTCGAGCAACACTGGTGGCGCCTGTCGCGACGGGCGTCATTGGCGGAAAGACATGCTGTTCGACTAGCCTCATTCATACCGCAAGCAAGAAATAAACGCTCGATCCACGTTTGGGATTCACCGCATATTCCAAGAAAACCAGGTACTGCCTTAAATTACTTGGCTTTGATGCCATCCGCAGCAGCAGGTCGCACGGCGGGATGAAGTCCACGGAGAAGCATATGAGGCGCATCATCGTCGCTGCGATCATCGCAAGCATGGCAGCCCCCACCTGGGCAATGCCCGTCGGAGCGCTAAGGCCGTCGGTTTCCGATACGGTCACGAACATCGACCTAAGGAGGCCTTCCCGCCATCGACCGGGACATGGAGTACGGCCACCGCACCACAGGCCGCCCCATTATCGGCCCTCGCGTCCGCCACGCCATCACCGGCATTCGAGGAACAATAGCGGCGCCGTCGCCGCGGGCCTCATTGGCGGAATGCTGCTCGGCGGGATGGCGATCTCGGCTGCCCGCCAGCACAATCACAGCGCTTGGAACAACCATGTGAACTGGTGCTCGCAGCGGTACCGCTCCTACCGGGTCTCGGACAATAGCTGGCAGCCCTACAATGGCCCACGCCGGCAGTGCATCTCGCCCTTCTGAGTGCGCTCTGGGCTCGCTGGTGCTAGGAAGCCTACTGGGATTTGTTGAAACGGCTGAATGCAAGCTTGGACGGGAGCAAAAGCGAGCCTGGCAAAGGCCGGCGGGGCCATTGGCGTGAGCCAGCGGAAGTATCCCGCCTGTTCAAAGAGCATCTCCGCGAAGGCGTTTGCCGATCAATTGATACATGTCCGGCGATCTGGTCGATGCGACGAATCTCGGTCCGAAAGTCGCAGGTCCGCAGGGAAGACATGGTTCTCTGTTTTCATCCACGTCGATGCGCCAGTTGGGAGGACTATTGTGCTAAAAAATCTATCGATCGCGGCAATCAGCGCCATCATGATTGTAAGCTTCAAGCATTCCGCGTTTGGCACGTCGATCGGCGTGGGCAATCCCTACCCAGTCAGTCACTACGAGTGCCAGGACGGCACGCGTCTGGCAGTGCGTCTCCTCGGGGATCGCGCTTCTGTATCCGTCAACGACGCGGCCGAGGTCGATCTGCCCTCCATGGGACCGGAAGGAACGACGTATTCGAACGGTCAGTGGACGCTGACCATCATACAGGGACGCCTGTCCTGGGGTGTTGGCCGAGCTGTGCCATCTCTATGCGCCGGCGGTTGAGCCTCCCACCTCAGGAAAACTGATGACGACTATCCAGTTCGGTCGCGCACTTCATCGCAGCTTTCGAGATCCAGATACGCGTCGGCTCCTCGTGCATTGCAGTGTTTCTGGACGCCTGGTGCCTCGGCGCGGCCGGCGGCAGGAACAATGGCACCCATGACAATCTCCATCCGTCAAACCAGCGGTTAATGCATGTCGCCCAGAAGTGCGCAGCGGTTCTGGGACAACGATATGCATCAAAACAAAGACTTAAAGCGAGTCGCCTGAATCTGTTTCGACGCGACACGCTTTAATCCCAAGAGATGCGCTTCGACAATAATACCGAAAACGCACGCGCTCTGACGGCAGTGCATAAAATGCAAAGAATCCAGAAACTAGGCATTGTGTCTCCAAATATCCGAGCCACCATGCAGAATTATTGACAACGTGTTCGCATGCGCGTGATGTCGGCTTAATTCACCAAAGAGGACGAAAGATATGCGGAGATATGCACTAGCTGCCCTGTTAAGTGCCGCACTCGGCTTTGGTATTCCTCTTGCCGCTGTGTCCCCAGCGGGAGCTGTGACCGTAAATATAAATATCGGATCAAACCTTAACAACGGCCGCGCGATTACTTGCGCTCAAGGCCAGCGATTGATTCAGAGCAGAGGCTTCAGGGACGTGCGTCGCGTGGACTGCCGGGGACGCAATTTTGTTTATCACGCGCGTCGCATTGGCGGCAGCACTTTCGAAATAGTGCTGAATGCCCGTACTGGCCGCGTGGTGGATTTCCACCGCATTCGTAGATGACTCAGAGAGGCAAGGGAATGACGCAGTTGTCCGAGACCCAGCAACCCAGACGATCTGCGTGGACGAACTCGGCGATCGGAATCGTCTTTATCCTGGCAGGGATCTTCGTGTTGGGCGATCTGGCGCTGGCCACGACCATCAGCGCACTTGTCCTGGGAATTGCGATCGTATGCGCCGGCTTTGTCGAGATCGCCCTCGCCATCTGGGCCGGCGGGTGGCGTGGTTTTCTCTGGCAGACGATGCTCGGCATCCTGTACGTCGTTTTTGGCTGCCTGCTCATCAGCTTGCCGGTGCTGGGATCTATCATCCTCACATGGGTGCTCGGTGTCGTGCTCGTGATATCTGGGCTCGGAAGAATGTCTTTGAGCCTGCGCTACCTGTCCACCGACCGATGGATGATGCTTGTTTCCGGCCTGTTCGGTCTCGCGGCTGGCTTCTTGATACTCATCGGATGGCCATCGACCGGGGTTTGGGTGATTGGGGCGTTCATGGGTATCGACCTAGTTCTTCACGGCCTGGGCTGGCTCGTTACAGGCTTTCGGCCAACGGATACGACCCGATGATCCAACCATTTTCACCGTGACCGTTACCCGCTTTGCGGCATTGGCTCCTGTCCTGCCGCGACGGTTCCCAAGCGCGGCAAGCTTTTTGCGTAGGGTTTCATTTTGTCCTGGACGTCGCGAACGGCCCGTCGATGCGCACGATGCCGCATGATCGGGATCAGCCACCCCTCGAGACCAGCAGCGCGCCTCTGATCACATAGGAGAAGTTCGGGCGGCTCCGGACGAGAATTCGTCGCGACAAAGCCGAGCGCAACGGACGAAGCGGCCGACAACCAATGTCGAGACCGCAGGCTTGCCAGTCGGACAGGCAAGCAAAATGAGACGTGCTGCACACTATTCGGATTTCCGGCTCAATCTTTCACCTTCTAGGATGTGTATTACGTGCCCTTGGAAAGTCTTAGCCTAGGAGGGCCCCATGTCCGATTTGATCGTCATCGTCTATCCAAACGAGGCCAAGGCTGAAGAGGTACGTCAACGGCTCATAGGACTTCAAAAGGAATACGTTATTAAACTTGGCGACGCGGTTATTGCCACGAAGACCGAGGCGGGTGCGATTAAGCTCAATCAACTTGTGAATACGACGGCGGCAGGCGCTGTATCCGGTAGCTTCTGGGGCTTGCTTATCGGTGTTCTCTTCCTGAATCCGCTGATCGGGCTTGCGGTCGGCGCCACCTCCGGAGCCCTTGGCGGCGCTTTGACGGACGTGGGTATCAACGATGCGTTCATGCGCGATCTGTCAGCCAGCATCCAGCCTGGGGACGCTGCCCTGTTCGTGCTCGCGCACGAGATGACAGCGGACAAGGTGCTCAAGGAGATCCAGGCCTTTGGCGGTGTGGTGCTTAAGACGTCGCTGGATGAGACGAAGGAGCAGGTTCTGCGCGATGCGCTTCAACGCGCTTCGGCGATGGCCGGCCAAGGCGCGGCCGCGACCGCCTGACCGCGGTCACGGAATATCCCGGAATCGGAACTCTGCTGGTCGGCAAGGGCGATGGATGGCCGGATAGCAAGTGGGCGATGCAAGCATGTCCGGCCTTGAGACAGCGGCCCTGCTTTTGATTGAAGCCATCTGCGGCGCGGGCGGAGCTTTCGCTACGACTTGGTTTTGGCGCATGGCTGCGCTGGGTTGGAAATCTGTCGCGGCGGCTGGCGTCGTGGGAGGACTGACCCTGACAGGGCTGGCCGGTCGGATTCCCGCCTTGGCAAACTTCCTCGGCAACGTCGAAAATGCTGTCGATGCCACCGCTCGTGGTGTCGGCACCCTCACGCCCGGCGTGCTGATTGGCGTCGGCATTGCCGGCCTTCTTGGCGGCATCCTGTCGGTTTGTATCATCGGCCTCGTCCGGGGCGCGGGATCCGGACGTCGCTAGGGGCCCGGCCAATCGAATTTCCTGGCGGCAATCACGCGTTCCGCCGATCGGCGGACCCAAGCAACTGAGCGATCCAAAGGGTCGCCGGCGATTGCGAGCAAAAAGTAACCAGCGCGATGGTGATGGGCACACCTATGAACGCGCCGAACACACCCCAAAGAAACGACCAGAAGAAGACCGAAAACAGCACCACAAAAGGCGACATCGCCAACACGTAACCGGCAACCCGCGGTTCTATGTAGCTGCCGATGACGAACTGAATGATGTTGAGGCCGGCAAAAATCGAGACGGCGGCCTGTGGCGATCCGAACTGCGCGAGCGCGTAAAGCGTCGGCAAGAATGTCGCGACGAACGGCCCGATAAACGGAATATAGTTCAAGGTGAAGGCGATAACGCCCCACTCGGCGGCAAACCGCAGTCCGAAAGCCGCCGAAAGCGCCCAGACCATCGAACCGGTCGCAAGGCTCATCAATGTCCGAACCAGCATGTAACGTCGCCATTTCGATGCCGTCTGACTGCTGCCGTTGATCAGTGCGGCCGCCGCCTGGGCGCTCAGCGCTACACGAGCATTGCGAGCCGCCGCTTCAGCGTCGAGAAGACCCAGAAGCACGTAAACGACGACAACGATCCAGAACGAGATCACGGTGTTCAGCCTTGCGGTCACGCCTTGAGCTATCCGCACGAACCAGCCGACATTGAAATGCTCGGCCCAGGCGCCGGCCATCACGACACCGTGCCCTTCCAACCACTCGGCGAGTTGACTGTAGAGTCCTTGAAAGCGGGCGCTGTCGGCGAGGACCGATCGGCCAATGCGGCCAAAACCCCAACTCGCGATCGATGCAAAGGCGAAGAATGCCAGGACGACGACACAGACGACTATCGCCAGTGCGATCAGCTTTGGAAGAAGCCGCTGCAGGTTGCGCTGCAATGGCCACACCAGCGCGATGAGGAAAAGAGCGCACACGACTGGCGCGAAAATTGAGGCAGCGGCCTGCAGCGCCCATATGACGGCGATAACCGCCAGAATATACGTAGGCGCAAAGAGCGTTCGCTTCGCCATGGTATAGTCTGTTCCCGGCCGGCTGGATGGCGTTACAGACAACTCCGAAATTGGTCCGGAAGCTTGCTCAGCGCCCAGACCAATGTTCATCGATATCGCTTTACCAGCTCGATTCGTGCTGAATAAAGCTGATCTTACGCATCGCGCCTAGCACCGTTTTGTGATGGGTCGACCCTGACGATCGCGAACCGTGTGACCCCAGCGATCACGAACCCAGCATTCGCGATGATGCGCGCGCGGTGCCGTCGCAGCGCCGACCACAGCCCCTGTGCCGCCACCGACCGCCGCGCCTACAAGGGCACCTCGACTGCCGTTTGCAAGGCCGCCGATGACCGCACCCGTTCCGGCTCCTGCCAACGCCGTGCCTGCTGTTCGCTGTTCCGTGGCAGTACAACCCGCGGCCATCAGAGCCAAAGCAGAAACGAATATAATACTTCTCATGGTTTCATCTCCCGGGTACATTTACATCCGCTCGCCAACAACGAGCATTCCGTCCAAACAATGTGCCGATTGTTCCTAAACGATTGGGAGCGACTCCAACGCTCTATGAGCAATTCTGGGGTAGACGGTCTTTATGTGCTGGAGGCCGTCCGACAGGCATGGCCTTCAGACTATTTGGGGGCCGACCGGCCGCCTGTACCGAGCCTGGCCGGATTGCTATCAATAGTCGACCGCATCACGAATGATGGGACATGTCATGCAATGACCCCCGCCTCGGCCACGGCCGAGCTCCGCGCCTGAGATAGTGATGACTTCTATGCCTTCCTTGCGCAGCAGCGTATTTGTGTACGTGTTGCGATCGTAGGCAAAGACGACACCAGGCGAGGCGCAAACCAAGTTGGCGCCGCTGTCCCACTGGGTGCGCTCGCGCATGTAGTCGTTGCCGCCGGTTTCAACGACGCGCATCTTCTTGAGACCAAGCGAGTCACGCACCGTCTCAATGAAACTGCCTTTGTCCTTGTGGAGTTCGACGCCCCCCTTGCCGTCAGGGCGATAGGAGAATGCGTCAATGCCGTTGACGATGTCCGGATACATCAGCACGCAGTCGCGATCGGCAAACGTGAATACCGTGTCGAGATGCATCGCCGCGCGCAGCTTAGGCATTGCGGCGACGATCACACGTTCGGCAACTCCTTTCTCAAACAGGGCCGCCGCCACTTGGCTGATAGCCTGGCGCGAAGTGCGCTCGCTCATGCCGATAAGCACATTGCCCTTGCCGATAGGCATCACGTCCCCACCCTCGAATGTGGCAAGCCCCCAATCCCTGGTCGGGTCACCCCACCAGACATTGACCTTGCCGGCGAAGTCCGGGTGGAACTTGTATATCGACGTGGTGAGGATGGTCTCCTCGTGGCGAGCAGGCCAATAAAGGGCGTTCAGCGTCACGCCGCCATAGATCCAGCAGGTGGTGTCCCGGGTGTAGAGCGTGTTGGGCAAAGGCGGCAGCAGATATTCGTTGACGCCGGCCGCGTCACGGATCAGCGCCAGTTGTTCGCCGCCGATGCTTTCCGGGAATTCGAAGGTCGACAGCCCGCCGATCAGTGTTTCAGCGAGGTCGCGATTAGAGAGGCCGTCGAGATAGGAGCGGACCTCGTCGATGAGGCCGAGGCCGACCTGGTTCGGTACGATCTGCTGGTCGAGGATCCACTTCTTGGCTTCCGGAATGGCGACCGTCTCGGCGAGCAGATTGTGCATCTCGACCACCTCGACGCCCCTGTCGCGCATCTTGGTCATGAAGTCGAAATGATCGCGCTTGGCATTGTCTACCCAGAGCACGTCGTCGAAGAGGAGTGCGTCACAATTGCTGGGTGTCAGCCGCTGGTGGGCGCGGCCGGGAGCGCACACCATGACCTTGCGCAACTGACCAACCTCTGAATGAACGCCGAATGAAGTATTGTTTGTCATGACCTTCCTTCTTTCTGTTCAAGGTGCGATGGCGCCCGTCAGCAGCCCGTAGGCTCCGATCAGGCCAGCGATGAGCGTGGCGGCGAACACGAAGAGTTCGGCGAGCGTGAACAGCTGCAATTTCTGCTCGCGCCGCGCCCAGACGTAGAGGATAGTTCCGGGCGCGAAGAGGACGGCAACAAGCAGCACGTATTTGAGCCCGGCGGCGACGAACATGAAGACCGTGTAAATCACCGCGATCCAGGCGAAGATCTGGTCGCGGCCGCGCTGATCCGGCGTCTTTTCATAGCCAACGCCGCTACGAGCGAGCAGGATGCCGTAGCCAGCCACGAGCAGGTAGGGCAGCAACGCGGTGACGCTCGTCATGTCGAGCATGAAGTTGAACGCGTCCCGCGACCAGTAGGTGGAGATCACGAAGAGCGACACGACGATGTTGGTGAGCCAGAGTGCGTTAGCGGGAACCTTGTTGCCATTCTGCGCTGCGAAGAGCCTTGGCATGTCCTCCGACTTCGCCGCCGCGAACAGCACCTCGGCGCAGATTAGGGACCAGGCGAGATAGGCGCCGAGCACCGAGATCAGAACGCCGATCGAGATGAAGACCGCACCCCAGTGACCGACGACCGCTTCGAGAACGCCGGCCATCGACGGCTGCTGGACACCGGCGACAGCCGATTGCGGCAGAGCCGCGTAGGGCAGCAGCGTGACCGCTACCATCAGGCCTGTGACGCCGACGAAACCGAGAATCGTCGCCGTACCGACGTCGGAACGCACCTTGGCAAAGCGGGAATAGACGCTGGCGCCCTCGATGCCGAGGAAGACGAAGACCGTGATCAGCATTGTGTCGCGCACCTGGGCGATCAGGGACTTCGGCGGCATGTCCAAGCCGCCGAAGAAATTCTCGCGGAACTGCCCGAAATGAAAGAAGAAGATCAGGAGCAGGATGAAGACCAGGATCGGCACGATCTTGGCAATCGTCACGACAGTATTGATGAAGGTCGCCTGCTCGACGCCGCGCAGGATCATGAAGTGGAAAGCCCAGATGCCGATCAACGAGACGATGATGGCGATGGCGCTGCTGCCGTCCCCAAAGATCCCGGGAAAGAACCGCCCCAGCGTCGAGCCGATGAGCACCCAATAGAAGACGTTGCCCAGGCAACTACCGAGCCAGTAGCCGAAGGCGGACAGGAAGCCCATGTAGTTGCCGAAGCCGGCCTTGGCATAGGCGAAGACGCCTGAGTCGATGTCTGGCCTCTTCTCGGCCAACGCCTGGAACACCCGCGCCAGCATGTACATGCCGGTTCCCGCAATTGCCCAGGCGATGATTGCGCCGAACGGACCTGTCGCAGTCGCGAACCGGCCAGGCAGATTGAAGATGCCCGCGCCGACCATCGATCCCACAACCATGCTGGTCAGCGCAAACAGCGAAAGCTTCTGATTTTCGTTTGAAGTCATAAACCGCTCTCCTGGCTGCGCGAACCAGAGTTCGCGATCAGACGCCTCGCCGACACGTCTCGGTCCAGCAAGGTTATGTCTGATCAGAAGCAGTAAATGCGAATATCGGCAACCGGTTAAACGAGCCAAGGCAAAGGTTTTGGACGTCAGGTATACTAGTGGGATTTTATGCCAATCACGTGGGCGCCAGATTCGAGATAGGTTGCAGGCGTAACAATGAGGCCGCTGGACCGCCGTCCGCCAAGGAATTGTTGATCCAAATTCAATGAACTCGACCGTTCAGCAAAAATTCTCGATATGGACCCTGACGGCTATGGTCGTCGGTTCGATGGTCGGCGCGGGCATCTTCTCTTTGCCGCAGGCTTTTGGTCGCGAGACCGGTCCGTTCGGGGCCATGATCGCTTGGGCCATCGCTGGCGTCGGAATGCTGATGTTGGCCTTCGTCTTCCAGACCTTGTCGGTTCGCAAGCCGGACCTCGATGCGGGCGTGTATGCCTATGCCAAGGCCGGCTTTGGCAACTATCTCGGCTTCCTCTCGGCCCTCGGTTACTGGTCTGCCGCCGTTCTCGGCAACGTTTCCTATTTCGTGCTGATAAAGTCGACGCTGGGGCTTTTCTTTCCTGTGTTCGGCGATGGCAATACCATCACGGCGATCGTCATTTCCTCGATGCTTCTGTGGATCGTACATTCGCTGATCCTGCGGGGCGTCAAGGAAGCGGCGGCGATCAACACCATTGTCACTTACGCCAAGATCATTCCGATCTTTCTCTTTATCATCTTCGTTATCTACGGCTTCAGCGCCGATGTCTTCACGGCCAATTTCTGGGGCGGGGAAGAAGTCAGCGTTGGCAGCATCGCGAGCCAGGTTCGCGGGACCATGTTGGTGACCGTATTCGTCTTTGTCGGAATCGAAGGCGCGAGCGTCTATTCGCGTTACGCACGCAACCGCGGGGATGTCGGGGTCGCGACGCTCCTTGGTTTTCTCGGCGTGCTCTGTCTGCTTGTGCTGGTCACCATTCCCTCCTACGGGATCATGCTTCGTCCTGAACTGACAGCGCTGCGCAATCCCTCCATGGCCGGCGTATTGGAAGCGGTGGTCGGGCCATGGGGCGCCAAGTTCGTCAGCTTCGGCCTGCTGATCTCCGTTGCCGGTGCCTATCTGTCCTGGGTGCTGCTGGCCGCTGAAATCCTGTTCACCGCATCACATCACCAGACCATGCCGCGTTTTCTTGCGTATAGAAACAAGCATGGCGTGCCGTCGCGGGCGCTCTGGCTGACCAATACGGTCGTGCAGGTTTTTCTGGTCCTGACGCTCTTTGCTCAACAGGCCTTCAGGCTCGCTCTCGAGCTGACCAGTTCCATGATCCTCATCCCATATCTTCTTGTCGCCGCTTACGGGGTCAAGCTCGCATGGGGCGGCGAGAGCTACGAGAACGACCCCGTAGCGCGGCGTGTCGACTTCGCAAGGGCGGCGATAGCATTGATCTATACGGCCGGTCTCATCTACGCCGCCAGCGCCAAGCACCTGCTGCTCTCGGCCGTCATCTACGGACCGGGCACGATCCTCTTCGTCATGGCTCGGAAGGAGCGGGGGCAGAGGGTGTTTACTCCCGCCGAGATGGGGATGTTCGTCGTCGCCGCACTTGGCGCGGTCGCGGCAATCTACGGCATCCTTGCCGGCGCCATCGCAGTCTAGGGCCCAAAGCTGTTTCGCAGCAGAAGACCACTCAGCGTGTGCGCCCTGCTGTCAGGCTGGCTGATCTGCTGCGAGCTCGTGGCTTGGGCGCCTTGCCAGCCTTCCACGCGTGCCTCCTTTGGCGTAATGCCGAATTCCTTCCTGAACATCCGGCTATACGCCGATGGATCCGTGAAGCCCCAATCCCCGGCAATGGCGGAGATCGGGCGCCCATCCAAGCTGTTGGAAAGTATATCGCGTGTCTTGAGCAGGCGTTTGTGGCGAATATAATTCGAAACACCTCCGGCCGGTTCGAATATCCGGTAGAGGCGAGAGCGGGACACACCGAGTTCGCGGCAAAGCCTGTCGGATGCCAAGGACTGATCATTCAAACTTTGTGCAATGATTTTGGCAGCGCGCTCGGCGATCACGGCGTCGATCACACGCTTCGCCTCGGTGATGCGGTCATGTGATGGCGACACGCACGCAGCCAGCAGATTGGTGGTGGCAGTGGCAATGTGCGACACATCCACGGCCCTCAGATCGGAAAAGGAACGGTGCAGCAGAAGCATGTAGTCTGCCAGGAGTCTTTTCGACTCCTCACGTATTTCAATCCTGGACGATTGGATGAAAGGCAGGTCGCGTGGCAGGAAAACGGCAAGGAGGGCGTCGTTCTCCATCACGCATTCGTAGGGCTCTGCAAAAGATTGCAGGGTCGTTCTCACGACCTGCCAACTTCCAGGAAGCCTGCCCTTGGACAAGGGCAGGCTCAAATACCAATTGTCCACCGAAGGGTTTTTCAAATGCCGCCAGCGACAGCGGTAGCCACTGCCAGGCAATTCGAGGAACATGACAGCCAACGTTCCCAGATCCCACACTGTTTCATGTGCTGGAAACGAATGGCTCCGTTCTTGCATAAGTTCAGTGTCGGCAACGCCTTGATACCAGGTTCGAAACAGGTCGAATTGCTTAGCAGGTGGTGCCGTGGAGGTATCGATGTCGACGGCGCATTGCAGGGACTTCTCGGCACCTGCTCCTCCAGATAGCCCGGCGGCATGAACCATAGCATCCATAGCAACTATCCGTCTTTGTTGGTGCAACACGGGTTATTGCAAGAACATTAGTTCATTCTAATATATACAACTCCGGCAAGCAATGTTGAAGGTGGATGTAATACCCTGTCTACTACCAGCATAGAAGCATGTTAATCAATCGTTAACATGCCATCTGGCCCATTTGAGGTATCCACCAGGAATTCGTGAACTGGGCTTAATTGTACCCGACGGAAGTTGTGGAGGTGGCTGCGTGATATCCGAGGCTTATCAGACCGGTTGTGGTGGCTCTCAACTCAGTATGCAAGGCATCCCAATCATAGACCACCAGTCCATTTTTCTTGTTGGAGGCTGTACTCCCTGAAATGTCTTGTGGGACTAATGCCCGGATACCACGCGCACAACGGGAATCGGTAAGGACGATCTAGCCGCCCTCGCAGGCGTCACCGCGAGATCTGCAGCATGATCCTCATCGGCAGGGACCACACAGCCATGGCGCATGAAACCAGCGAGGGCCTCGGACGTCGCGACTTCATGATCGCATCGGTCGCTACCATCGGCGCTGCCGCTGCGCTCATGGCCGGGCCGGCGCAGGCGCAAACGGGCTCGGCACCTGCAAGCGCGTCTCCCGCAGGGACGTCGGGGACCGTCTATACCGGCGATGTCATCGACGGAAAGAAGGTCATCAGTTCGCTTGACATCTCGGATCTGAAATCAGGCAAGCACAGCTTTTATTTCCAGGGCGTACAGATGCCGACGGGCCAGCACTGGTACGTCTCGGTGATGGTCGCCAAGGGGGCAGCCCCAGGCAAACGACTGGGGCTGATGAGCGGCGTGCATGGCGATGAAATGAGCCCCATTCAAACCGTGCAATCCGTAATGCGTGAGCTCGATCCGGCCGCGATGTCGGGATCGGTGGTGGCGGTACTCGACATTTCGCGCCCCGCAATGGAAGGCATGGAACGGAGATGGCCGAATTCGGGGCGCGGGATCGACCTGATCGACATCAATCGGTTGTTCCCTGGCAACGAGGACGCTCCCGACGCGCCGACGCGCCACGCCGGCCTGATATTCAACCGGCTTCTGCGGTCAAACCTCGACTACGGGATCGATTTTCATACAGCCGCCACGGGCATGGACGCGACGGCGTTCCACCTTGCGCGCATGGATCTCCCCGAAGTGCGGGCGATGGCGGAACTCTATCCGGTCGATCAGATTTTCGACAACTTTGGCGAGCGAGGTCTTCTCGCCAATGCCCTCATCGATGCCGGCATTCCCGCCTTCACGCCCGAGATCGGCAAGCCGCGGATCTTCGATCACGACATGATCGCCCTGTTCGTCGAAGGAACGATGAACGTCATCAAGCACCACGGAATAATTTCAGGCCCTATCGGCAGAACCAGCAAGGATTCGAGCGTTTTCGTCGCGGACGGCATGTTTCCCGTCACCGCGACGCATGGCGGTTTCGTCGAATTGTTGGTCGAACTCAATGAGACCGTTCGGCCCGGACAGAAAGTTGCAGTCCAGAGGAACACCTTCGGCGAAATCGTCGCGGAATATTTCGTGCCTCTCGGCGGCGAAGTCGGCGCCAGGCGGACCGATGCAACAGCCGAGTCGGGGACTCCGATCGTATTCCTCATCTTTGACAGCGCCAATCCTGTCGGCGGCGATGTGTTGGTCGAGTAACGGGACCTGAAACGACAAGAACCGCGACACGAAGCGCCGTCCGGCAGGTGTCAGTGTCGCTCAACCGAAAGCAAAAGACATGCTGCGGCTAGGCTCGAAGTACGGTCACCTCGTTCACAGTTCCGGTTGCGGTTGTCTCAATCCCGATCTTCAACGAGTCTCTCGTCGTCTGGAGGCCTTTTCCAGGCGTAGTTTTCTCTCCGGTTTCGGGGCTGCCGCCATCGCCGGGGTGCTGACAAAGCCGTCCTTCGCGCAGACGGCCGCGCCCCCTTCCAAGATCCTGTTTCGCGAAGTCCGGCTATTCGACGGCAAGTCGGGTACGGTGAAGGACGGAGCGCAAATCCTGGTGGAGGGCGGCAGGATTTCCGGAATCGATATGACGAACGCCCCTCCCCCGGAGGACGCCACCGTCATCAAATGCCGCAATGGCGTTCTCATGCCAGGGCTCATCGACGCGCATTGGCATGCGATCTTCGCGGCGGTCCCGGTCAACATCCTGCTTAACGGCGACCCGGGGATTATCTTCGCAGCGTCCACCGCCGAGGCGGATCGCACGCTCAGTCGCGGCTTCACCACCATACGCGATCTGGGAGGTCCCTCCTTCTCCTTCAAGCAGGCTATCGACACCGGGCTGATCCCTGGCCCGCGCATCTATCCCTCCGGCGCGATGATCACGACCTCCGGGGGTCACGCCGATCTTCGCCTGCCAAGCGAGATTCCGCGCGACGGCGGCAAGCTCAGCAAAGGTGAACTCCTGGGGGGAGCGGCCATCGTCGACGATATCGGCGACCTGAAGATGCGGATCCGGGAGCAGCTTCTCCAAGGCGCGTCACAGATAAAGTTGGTGGGCGGCGGTGGCGTATCATCGCCCCGCAGTCCGCTGGACATCGTCACCTTCAGCGAAGAAGAGCTGCGGGCAGGCGTCGAGGTGGCACAGGATTGGAGCACCTACGTTACCGTGCACGCCTATACGTCTCGCGCGATACGACGCGCGCTGGCAGCTGGGGTGCAGTCGATCGAGCACGCGCATCTGATGGACGAGGACACGGCGGCGATGATCGCCGAGAAGGGCACATGGCTAAGCACCCAGCCCTTCCTGACGGCGGAGGACACCGGCCCGCTGACGGGACCTAGCGCCGACCGCGCCCAGGAGCTTTTCTCAGGGACGCCGAGGATATATGCCTTCGCTCGCAAGCACGGCATCAAGACGGCCTGGGGTTCCGACGTGCTGTTCTCGCCTGCGTTGGGTCCGCGCCAGAGCATGATGCTCACGCATTTGGCCAACTGGTACAAGAACGCCGAAGTCCTGCAGATGGCCACCTCCGGCAATGCCGAGCTGCTCGCACTCTCCGGTCTGCGCAACCCTTATCCGGGCAAGCTCGGCGTCATTGAGGAAGGAGCTTTCGCGGACCTCTTAGTCGTGGACGGCAATCCGCTCGACGACATCCGGCTGATCGAGGATCCGCATAGGAACTTCGTCGTCATCATGAAGGACGGCCGGCTTCACAAGAGCACCCTTTGAGAGCCAGCGGAAAGCCGTATGCCGCCTTCACTTCCCAGCGATCAGTTAATCCGGCACGACCTCATGGTCCTGACGAAGCAAGCCCGCGAGAAAATCTCGACTAGGCAGTCGTCGTCATCGGGAAATCTCGCCGCGAGGCAACCAGACAGGCTCCTGACGCTCCGTCCGGCAGACTTCTTCCTGATACTTTCCATTGAGCGCTCTCGGCTCTCTTCTCTGCCCGCAGGGTGCGAGATCGATATTTAGAACCTGCATGGAACGGGGACATGCCAGAAAAATCGGATCACCCACCTGCAACGCCATATGAACGGGCCGAAATCGAGCAGGGCAAGTGGCGCAGGTTTCTGCTCTTTGGGCTCCTCCTGCTTGCGGGCGGCGTGTTTTCAGTCGCAGTTCCCAGCGTTTCCAATTTCGCATCCAACGTCGTGTTCGCCGTGGCCCTGATGGCAGTCGGCGTCATCAAGGTCATCCAATCGCTCTGGATCAAAAGTTGGGTGGGCTTCGTGTGGCAGGAACTGACCGGCTTCTTCGAGCTCATCGGCGGCATCATGATTTACTTCAATCCTATCAAAGCATCGGCCGCAATATCATTGTTCATAGCGTTTGTACTATTTGTCCACGGTGTTCTTCAATTAATCATCGCCGCTGAAGTCAGGAAAGTCGGCGGCTGGTATTGGTTCGCCGTTTCCGGAATCGTGGCCATATTCGCTGCTTTCTCCATACTGCTGAAGTGGCCGATCGTCAGGGAGATGCCGACTGGCTTGGTGGCCGGATTTTCCATGATGATTGCTGGACTGGCGTATCTCGTCATTGCCCTGAGCGTGCGCAGGACGAAGATTTTGTCTTGAGAGCAGGATACGACGATGATGAAAAGCAATTTTGACTTTCGAGCCAGGGTCGTGGCGGCCGCATTGCTAGTCGGCGTGGGCGGCTTCGCGGGAGCGGCACGTGCGCAGACCGCGGCGACGGTGCCAGTGGTCGTGCAGAAGGTCCAGTCCGGTCCGGCAAACGCGCCGCTGACATACAACGCGCAGGTCGAGGCGATCGATGCGGTCGACATTCAGGCGCGCGCGTCCGGCCTGCTCAAGGAGATCAGGTTCTCCGAAGGCCAGCGCGTGAAGGAGGGCGATCTGCTTTTCGAAATCGAGCCGGATCAACTGTCGGCGGCGGTAATGTCCGCACAGGCGCAAGTGGCCAGGACCGAAGCCACCCGCAACGCCGCGCGACAAAGCCTCTCACGCGCCAGGGACCTGCTCAGCCGCAGGACTATTTCTCAGGCCACGTTGGATGACGCTCAGGCTGCATTCGATGTCGCCGCGGCGGATGTTCAAAGCGCCAATGCAGCCCTCAATACGGCCGAACTCAATCTTTCCTATGCTCAGATCAGGTCTCCCATCAATGGCACCATCGGCCGCTCCCTGGCGACGCGCGGTAATCTCGTGGGGCCCGGCTCCGGATCATTGGCGCGCATCGTCCAGCTCGATCCTATCCGCGTCGCATTCTCGATCGCTGACAGCACTTTGGTCGACATCAGGCAGAAACTCGCCGGGGGCCAGAAGATCGATGCGAACAAATTCCACCTGAGTCTGTCTCTCGCCAACGGCACACAATTTGCTTCACCGGGGCGGGTGCAGTTCATCGACAACGAGGTCAATCAGCAGACCGGTACCGTCGCCGTCCGCGCGCTGTTCCCCAACCCGGACCACATATTGGCGCCTGGCCAGTTCGTCCGGCTAACAATCGTCGACGAAGAAGCCAGGAAATTGCCGATGGTGCCGATGGCGTCCGTTCTTCAAGACCGCCAGAGCAAGTTCGTCTTCGTGCTCAACGACAACAATACCGTGACCAGGCAGGCGATCACGACCGGTGCGCGCATCGACAATCGCTGGGCGGCGACGAGCGGATTGGAAGGCGGCGAAACGATCGTCGTCGAGGGCCTGCAACGCGTTTCCGATGGTCAGCAGGTCACCCCCCGCGAAGCGGAGGGTACGCAATGATCTCGGACCTCTTCATCAGCCGCACCCGGCTCGCGATCGTCGTCTCGATCATCATTTCGATCGCCGGCGGGATCGCGGTGTTTTCCCTTCCCATACAGCAGTATCCGCAGATCACCCCTCCAACGGTGACGGTGTCGGCCTCCTATCCGGGAGCAAGCGCGGAAGTCATCGCCGACGTGGTGGGCGGCCCGCTGGAGACGGCCATCAATGGCGTGGACCACATGATGTACATGTCGTCCACCAGCTCCAATGCCGGCCAATACACGCTATCGGTGACCTTCGAGGTCGGAACCGATCCCGAGACAGCACAGATCAACGTGCAGAACCGCGCCCAGCTGGCGATCTCGCGCCTGCCGGCGGCGGTCGCGCAGCAAGGTGTCTCCGTGCGTGCCCGCTCGCCGGATTTTATCCTCGGCATCGCTTTCTATTCGCCGGACGACAGCCTCGATGCGCTGGCGATCACGAATTTCATCACCACGACCGTCGCCGACACGATATCGCGCGTGCGGGGCGTCGGCGAGGCCTCGGTCGCCGGGGCTTCGGAATACTCGATGAGGGTGTGGCTCAACCCGCAGCGCATGGACGCGCTTGGCCTGACGCCCGACGATGTCTCGGCCGCCATCCAGCGGCAAAACATCCAGGCGACGCTCGGACAGGCCGGCGCGCCCCCGCAGGCGCAGGGCTCGGAGCTGCAATACACTCTGGTCGCGCAGGGGCGGCTGAGAAGCGTCGAGGGATTCGGGGACATCGTCGTGCGCACGGGCTCGGCGGGGGCCAAGGTCTACCTGCGCGACATCGCGCGGCTCGAGCTTGGCGCACTAAGCTATGCTTCGAGCGCCAGCTTTGCCGGACACGCCTCGGCGATGATGCAGATCAACCAGTCGCCCGGCGCCAACGCCATCCAGACCGCGGCGTCGGTCCGCGCCGAACTGGAGCGCCTCTCGTCACGTTTTCCCAAAGGCATGCAGTATCACATCGTCTACGATGCGACCCGCTTCGTGAATGCCAGCATCTCGCTGACGGCCAGAACCCTGCTTGAGGCGTTCCTGATCGTTCTCGCAGTCACCTACGTCTTCCTGCAGGATTGGCGCGCCATGTTCATCTCGGCGCTTGCCATCCCGGTTTCCATGCTCGGCGCCTTGGCGGTGCTGTTTGCCGCCGGCTATTCGCTGAACATGATTTCTCTTTTGGCGCTGGTGCTGGCGATCGGCCTGGTGGTGGACGATGCCATCCTTGTCGTCGAGAACGTCAAGCATGTGCTGGAGGATACCCCTGACATCGCGGTCGCCGACGCCACGCGCAAGGCGATGCACCAGATCACCGGGCCGATCATTTCCACGACCTTGGTGCTGCTTGCCGTGGTGACGCCGACTGCGTTTCTCGGCGGCATAGGCGGCCAGCTCTACCGGCAGTTCGCCGTGACGCTGTCTTCGGCCCTGGTGATTTCCTCCTTTGTCGGATTGACCCTGAGCCCGGCGCTGGCCGCACTGCTTTTGCGGCGCGATGTGGGCCATTTCAAGCGTGGCCCGCTGGCCTGGTTCACGGCATTCATGAACAAGACGCGTGACGGCTATGGACGCCTCGTCGGGTTTCTGGTGCGGCATTGGTACGTGCCGATGGCGGGATTGCTTGCCTGTTTTGCCGCCGCCTATCTGATCTTCACCGGGCTACCGTCGACTTTCCTGCCCGACGAGGACCAAGGCGCGCTGTTCGTCGACATCCAGTTGCCCAATGCCGCTTCGCTCGACCGCACGAAAGCCATCGTGGAGGACGTGCGCAAGATTCTGACCGACACCGGAGGCGTGCAAGACGTCATCACGGTTGCGGGGTTCAGCATCCTTCAGTCGACGAGTTCGCCGAGCGGCGCAATGGCGGTCGCGGCGCTGAAGCCCTGGGACGAGCGCAGGTCCAGCGAACTGCAGCTCGCCGGCATCCTGCAGGCGCTGCGGATGAAGTTCTCCCAAATTCCGGGCGCGAACGTCGCCGTGTTCGCGCCGCCGGCGATTGCCGGCATCGGCTCGGTCGGTGGCCTGGACTTCCGCCTGCAAGCGCTTGAAGGACAGCCGCCACAAGAGATCGCGCAGGTCGTCGGCGCCCTGCTTGGCGCCTTCAATCATCTGCCGGAGCTCGGCGGGGCCGCCACCACCTTCAGCGCCAATGTCCCGCAGGTCTATGTCGACGTCGACAGAACGCGCGCCGAAGCGCTTGGGGTAAGCGTGTCGGACGTCTATTCCACCATCGGCGCGGCCTTCGGATCGCGCTACGTAAATGATTTTACGCTCAATGGCCGCGTGTTCCAGGTCAATCTGCAGGCCGATGCCGATTTCCGTGCCCATGCGGAAGACATCTTGAACCTGCATGTGCGTAGCCGGAACGGCACCATGGTGCCCTTGAACAATCTGGCGTCGTTGACGACGATCCTGTCGCCATTCGCCATCCAGCGTTACAATCTCTCGGTCGCCGCTCCCATAAACGCCATTACCGCACCTGGAAGCAGCAGCGGCGGCGCCATGGACGCGATGGAGAAGACAGTGGCCCAGCTGTTGCCGAATGGCTATGGCTTCGAGTGGTCAGGCCTGTCGTTTCAAGAGCGCCGCGGCAGTGGCCAGGAGGGGCTGGTCTTTGCGCTGGCGTTCCTCTTTGCCTATCTCTTCCTTGTCGCCCAATACGAGAGCTGGTCGCTTCCGTTGATCGTCATCCTTTCGCTCGGAGCGGCTCTCTTCGGCGCCATAGCGGCATTGAAGGTCTTCGGGTTGCAGAACAGCCTCTACGTGCAGATCGCCATCGTGCTGCTGATCGGGCTGGCGGCGAAGAATGCCATCCTGATCGTGGAATTCGCCAAGGAGCGGCGCGATGAGGGACTAAGCATAATGAAGGCGGCGCGGATCGGGGCCGAGCAGCGCTTCCGGGCCGTCATGATGACCGCGGTTTCCTTCATCCTCGGGATCATTCCTCTTGTCGTGTCGACTGGTGCCGGTGCGGGCGCGCGGCGGGCTGTTGGCGTCACAATTTTCGGGGGCATGGCCGCGGCTACGACTATTGGCCTGTTGATCATCCCCTCCGTCTATTTTGTCGTCCAGAAAGCAACCGAGTATCTGTCGTCCCGGCGTCGGGGAGATCGTACGGAACGCCTCGATACGATCGAACCATCACATTGAGGTTCGTCCTCGCCAAAGGGCGGTCGAAATGGCCCGCGGCAACCATTTATATTCTTGGAATCTCAATTCTTGGCTTTGCGTCCATTTTTTCGCCGAACGGACTCCTTCTCCGAAACGCGACGATGGACTGAAGACCGGATGTAGGTACATTCGGCGCAATATTTGGCGAAGTTGCCCCCAGAGGCCGGTTTCCGGGCGGCCTTCGAATTCAGTGACGCATCGTCTGGAGGCTGCAACCGTGAGTCCAAAGTCCTGCTCATCCTTGCCGTTGGCCGCTTTGCTCGCGGTGTTGTCGCTGTACGCCACCGCAACGAGCAATGCGGAGGCTGCCTCGTTGGCTGCACGCGGCAACGAACCCGGCTGGCAAATCAGCATCTCGGACACCGCGCTCAGCTTTAACGCCTTAGGGGGCGAGACCTTCACAGCTCAGCCGGCTCCGCGTCCCACAAGGCAAGGCGACGCCGACACCTATCTGGCGACGGTAGACGGCCGGCAACTCGCGCTGACCATCGCTGCCAAAATATGCGTCGATACCATGAGCGGAATGCCATACCCCCAAACCGCGACCGTCATCCTTGGCGACCGGAAATTTGAAGGCTGCGCCGGAGAGCCGGGCGACCTCCTTCACGGAGATTGGCTCGTGGACGAGATTCGAGAAGAAACCACGGTCGCGGGTTCGAAACCCACCCTTGCCTTCGAGCCGGATGGACGCATCCATGGGAATGGTTCGTGCAATCGGTTCTTTGGCGGCTTCGCCTTGACCGGAGAAGCGCTGACGATCTCGGAAACCGGCTCGTCCAGGATGATCTGCGATCAGCCCCTCATGGATCAAGAGCGCAATCTTCTGGAGGCACTCGGGTCCGTCCGTCGCTTTGAAGCCCCACAGACAGGACGAGTGCAACTGTTGGACAAGGATGGCCAAAGGCTGGTGAGTTTACGAAGATAAGCCGGCGCGGCCAGCAGCATGCAGAACCCCGCAGGACGATTTGTGTTGGTTATCTCGCTGGCATTGCTGGTGCAAAGCTGCGCCGGTCCAAGAGCCGTGACGGGCCTTGCCTCGCCTGTACAAATTAGCAACGAAATGTCGGCTATTTCCTTCCTGATTGCCACCACGCGCACAAGGTTCCCCACCTCCGAACCGCCCTATTCGCGGGATCGTTCCCCGACGTTGAGTTTTTCGCAGTTGACTGTCGTCGTGCCGGCCACACACCGGCCGGGCGTCGTCGAGACGTCATCGACATCACCCGATCCGAAGCGCCATTTTTCCGCTCGTGATCTTGTCCGCTTCGAGAACAGAGCATCCTTCGCAGGTCGGTTGAACGGGATGCTGGCGAAGCGTCCGCCTTCGGAGCGCGAGGTGTTTATCTTCGTGCACGGCTACAACAACAATTTTGCCGAAGGCCTGTTTCGTAATGCCCAAGTCGTCCACGACTACCGCATCTCCTCGGTTCCGGTTCATTTCTCCTGGGCGTCGGCGGGATCTATCGGCGCCTATCTTTTCGATCGCGATAGCGCTCTCCAGGCGCGGGACGGCTTGGCCGAAACGATCGAAATCGCAGCTCGATCGAACGCTAGCGGTGTTTTCATCGTCGGCCATTCCATGGGCGCGTATGTCGTAATGGAGGCGCTTCGCACCCTTGTATTGCAAGGTAAGGCGGCGGTTACCTCAAGAATCCGCGGCGTCTTGCTTGCCGCGCCCGATATCGATCCAGATGTCTTCAGCAGCCAAGTCAGGGACATACCCCAACTGCCGCACCCCTTCACGATCGTTGTCTCTCGGCGAGATCGCGCCTTGAGCCTGTCGCGGCGCATTGCAGGTGGCCAGCCACGAGTCGGCAGTGGCTTCGATATCCCGCTCCTCCAGAAAAAGGACATTCAGGTTATCGACATTTCCGACGTGGACGGCGGCGGCCACAGCGGCTTTGCAACGTCGGAAACACTGATGAAGCTGTTGAGGTCCGGGCCCCTGCTGCGCCGTCTCATCGTGAACGAAGATATGCCGGTCGAAGACAAAGCCGAAGAGACCCGGCAGATCATCTTCGATAACGCCTCCCTCGTTCTCCATCTGCCGCTCACAATCCTGAAGCGGTCGGCATCCCGGCAATCCGTGTCCCAGCAGCCGGCGTCCGAGATCGGCGCCATGTGATGAAAGCCCCTGCATTTTGAATCAGACGGAATGAACATTTGGAAGCTGAAGTCGCGATAACAATCCTGCTGAAGCTTGTGCTTGCGTTGCTGCTCGGCGCGCTGATCGGTGCGGAACGCCAGTACCGGCAACAATATACAGGACTTGTGACGCACGCGCTGGTCGCACTGGGCGCGGCGGCATACTCCTCGCTGCCGGGCGCTCTTGGCTCAGGTCTCGATCTTAGAATGGGGGCTCAGGTCGTAACCGGCATTGGGTTCCTTGGCGCCGGCCTGATCATCAGGGACGGTTCCAACATAAGAGGGTTGAGTACGTCCGCGACGATCTGGAGCACTGGCTCTGTCGGGGTCTTCGTAGGCTTTGGCTTTCTGCTGCTGGCCGCGGAAACCGCAATGCTCATTATTATACTCAATTCGCTTCTTCCTAATTTCTCAAGATTCTTTCGAAGGCACTCTCAGGAACAACCTGCCGTCGAATACACGTACACCATAGAGATCGTATGCTCACGAGATAATGTTTATTTGCTCAGATCGATTCTGCTTCAGACCATCAATACAAACCTCCTCCGCCTACGCTCCCTTAACAGCCATCCCATCAATGAGGGCGACGCCATGAGAATAGAAGCAACGTTGTTCAGCAACCGTGATGATGCGCAATCAGTCGAACGCGTCGTCGCTCACCTCGCGCTCGACTCGAATGTTCAGTCGGCTTCCTGGGAGCCGGAAGAAAAGACCGAATAGAGCGAAAGCCAGAAAGACCCTCGACACCACCTCGAAACGTCAAATTTTAAGGAGCTGCTACAATGGAAGGAAACACCAAGGCCTTGTTGGCAAACAAATTGATAGCTATCGGCCTCTTGCTCATAGGCTTTCTCATTTTTGCATCGGGCTATCGCTATGGCTCTCCATCGAGCATCATGGTTGGCTGTCTTCTCTTTGCTATCGGAATCATTCTTCTGATTATAAAGATCGCCCGCAGAAACAAGCCGGACTCGGTTGCTTGACTTATCGAGTTGGACGAAAGCGATCGCGTCCAACTCCAGTCCGGACAAAAGACTTGGAGAGGCCCTCGTTGTTGGAGGCTCCTAACTGGTACGCCCGCCAGTATAATTCCGTGGTCGCGCGCACCCGCGAGTCCGATCCCGACGCGGAATTCCATATCCAGCAGATTGGCGAGCAGCGCCATGCATCGAGCCTTGCAACGATAGACTATGGCGACGCGTTCGTCCTCGATTTGCGGGACAAGGGTGGCATCGCCATGTCCGGGGCGATCAATGACGATGCGTTGACGGCGGTGTTCCTCTGGGGCGAAGGCACGACCTTCAACGGACAACGGAGTGAAGTACCGCAGTTGCGGATCATCGGCCCGGGAACAGAATTCAAGCTGGAGATGCCAGGAAGCTATCGCCTCATGCGGATCGGTCTGCGTGGGTCCGCGCTCGAGTCTCTGCGCACGGCATCAGCCTCCCACCTGGGCCAGAGGACCGCGCTGATGCCAGGGATACATGAGCAACGCCTCACGGCAGGAGCCGAGCTGGAGCTTCAGCAGAGGCTGCTGCGAACCGTCGGGTTCGCGGAAGCTGCAGCACAGCGTGGCTATGACCTAAGTGCCGGCCTGGCCGTTGCGGCGAGCGAAGCGGGCGCCGCGCTCGCGCGGGTGCTTTCCCTCACGGAGCAACCATCCCCCCGCGCCCTCGGCTCCAGCGATCGGCGCGATATCGTTGATGCCACCCTGGCCATTCTGGAGGCAAGGCCTCATAGCCCTGTTTCCGTCAGTGCAGTCTGCGAGGTACTGGGCATTGGCGAGCGAATGTTGGAGCGCGCCTTTCAGGAACGTCTGGGAGTCAGCCCTCGAGCTTACGAGCGGGAGCGGCGGCTTCGGGCCGCGCACGGCCTTATCCTGACGCAGGGCGATCGCCTCTCGATCACCGACATCGCCATGAGCTTTGGTTTCTGGCACCTGGGCCGTTTCGCTGGAGCCTATACGTCAATCTTCGGATGCTCCCCCAGTGAGGCGCGTCGGCGCTTCTGGAGACACGCAGCACCAGACTGATGGGATGCTCAAACCTGCCGATCCGAGGCTGGTTAACGCGGTGCCCCAGGCATTTTGATCAGGATGGAAGACGATGAAGCCGTCGGCTCCTGTGGACGGAGGCAGTCGGCAGAAATGCCGGATCCCCCGCGGTCGGCGAATCCTAAAGCCAACCACACACCTACGCGTAGGGCCTCATCACAGCTATGTGCAGCCCGCATTCGGCCTATTTGCCTACTGAACCACCCCAATCCGAGAGCTTTCAGGCACTCCGTCGGAAAGTGGATAGAAATTGGTCGGCCGTCAGGAGATTCTGATGGCGCGACCTCAGTGGGGCCGCAACAAACTTTCCGACCGGTTGGTCGCAAGCAAGAGAAATGCAAGGTCACTCCACATGGCGCGCTCGGCGGCGACGAGAATGGCCATGGTCGCAAGGGTAAATACGATGCGAAAAACGCTGTCCCAGCTTCCACGAGAAATAAACGCATTGTCTACGTTTGGGATTCCTAGCCCACTCTAGGGGAGCATCTCCGGCTTAAGATTGCCTCAAAATCAATCTCATCCGCGGCGGCAGGTTGAGGGTGTGTTTTATTGTCGCTTTCCTTGCGGGAAACGACCTGCCGACCTCTTGAGCTGCCTATACTTCGGCGTCTCATGTACGACAGGAGTTTGTTATGGACGCGAGAGTAACCGCTGCCGGCATTCCCACCGACCCTTTTGCGGATGAGCCCCTAAGAT
This sequence comes from Mesorhizobium sp. B2-6-1, assembly GCF_006440475.1. NCBI lineage: Bacteria > Pseudomonadati > Pseudomonadota > Alphaproteobacteria > Hyphomicrobiales > Phyllobacteriaceae > Mesorhizobium > Mesorhizobium sp. B2-6-1. The sequence continues at coordinate 124,725 of NZ_VFUH01000003.1, read as the reverse complement.
GCGCCATCGACGTAAATAGCTTGTCGGCACCCCCAGCCGAACAGTTTGATTTCTATCGATCATGGTTTGCCGGGGTTGCCGAAATACAGCTTCTTCGGGCCGAGCACACCGTGTTCCCGGCTCGTCATCAGGTATGGCAGTTGGGCGATCTGGCGTTGAGTTCCATCGAAATCCCAGGCTCCGGCTACGAGATACAATGGGAACATCGCAGACGGTCCCTGTTGGATCACTGGATGCTGTCGGTGCCGTTCTCGCAGTCTGCTGCCGGCGAGATGATATCTCGTCGGCCCCGCATGAGGTGTCTGGCCTTGCCCGATGTTGGAGTGAGCAACGATGATCTGTTCATCACACTGTTTCTGCCCCGCACATGGCCGGCAACCAGATCATCGAAAATCGAAGCCAGCGACGAGGCACTGGATTTTCTTGCGCACTACGCCGTTCTGCTGCACCGCTCACTTCCTCATTTGAGAGAAGCGGATCTGCCCCATATCGTCACCGCGACTGCCAACATTTCCGCGGCTGCTCTTATGCCGACAAAAGATCATCTGGCAGAGGCGCAAGGGCCTGTGAACGCGGTGTCTGCCGCTCGGATTGCCAAGCGTATCGCAGAGAGGTTGAGCGATCCCGACTTGACGCCCAACAAACTCTGCCGTGCGGTCGGTGTTTCACGCTCCCGTCTCTACCGGATTTTCGAGCCGGTGGGCGGTGTGTCCAACTATGTGCGGCGCAAGCGGCTGCTGAAAACGCGCGACGCTCTAGCGGACAGTTCGGACAGGCGAACGATCTCCAGCATTGCCGAAGTATGGGGCTTCCAAGATCCGTCTACCTACAGCCGGATGTTCAAAACAGAGTTCGGCATCTCTCCAAGGGAAGCACGCGAACTCGGGTGGCAGGGCGTCAAGCATTCGACCTGGCTGACTGTGGATGAGCCAGTCGCGGATGCTGGCATCCTGAGCAACCTTCTGATCAACAATTCATTGGGATTGTCCCTTTCTTCAAGACAGTGACGGATTCCTGGCAGAGGTCGGGGGCACCTGGAGGATCATCCCACGAGCTACAAGAAATATACGTCAAACCCATATTATGGATTCCTCGCATATTTTTCAAAAATCGATGACCGTTTAAGCTCAGCCGTGTCCTCTTCATTAGCATCACGATTTTCGGTAACTCCACTCTGGGTTTTTAATTGTCAGGACCGTCTCCTTGCGAAAAGCACATCGTTCATTGTTGATCTGCTAGCTCGATAGGAGCTTGTGATGGAGGTAACAGTACGAAGCGATACTCTTGGCGAGCCGATCGCTGGAGCAGTTGCCATACACGCTGCCGACATCCGCACATCATCGATTCTGCTGGCTGGGCGAGATGTTCTTGTCGACTGGTTCTATACCACCCAAGCAGGTGCGGGTGTCAGGATTTCAAGTCCCATAACCTCGATCTCGCCGCGGCTACATCCGCCGGGGATGAGCCCGATACGTCTGGTCTCTTGATCGAGAATTCCATGGGGTTGCCGTCACCCTCTTTCAAGCAATGAGTTTGCCTCAATGCAAGACAAGCCATCAATTGTCAGCGAAAGCGAAACGATCGGGACCCCAGAACCTCTAAGATGCGTCGTAGACGTTGATACCTCGCAGGCGCCACCGCCCGAGCAATTCGACCTTTTCCGGAGTTGGCACTCAAATATAGCCGACGTCGAATTGCTGCGAGACGAGTTCGGCTCGTTCTCTGCGCGCGAGCGGGCGTGGCGGTTGGAGAGCCTCGTGCTGGCTTTCATCGAATATCCCGGGATGGGGTACCGTCGGCGGTGGCGCAGCAGAAAGAGTCCGGTGTTCGACCACTGGGCTCTTTCGGTGCCCCAGACAATCCCCGCGGGCGGCGGCACGCCAAGAATGGGACAGCTGCGCTGGCAATGCCTGGGTGCACCGCATGAAGACCAGGGTGAGGATGACGGTGTCCTTGCGCTATTCCTTCCGCGGGATTTCGCCTTCTCGCAACCCTTCACGCTCGATATCCGGCCCGAGATGGCCGCATTCGTCGCCGACTATGTTCTGCTGCTCTATCATTCCTTCCCCCATCGCACGGAAAGCGACGTCCCGTATGTCGCATCGGCGACCACCAGCCTGCTTGCCGCGTGCATTTCCCCGTCCCGGGATCACTTTTTCGAAGCACAGGAGCCGATCGACGCGGTCATCATGGCCCGCGCGAACAAGATCATAATAGCCAATCTGGCCGACCGGAATCTGACACCGGGAAAGCTCTCGCAAGACCTCGGCATTTCACGCTCTCGACTTTATCGGATTTTCGAACCAGCCGGAGGAATCTCGCACTATATCCGGCGACAGCGGCTGCTGAAAACGAGGGACGCGCTCGGAAACATCGCGGATGGACGCCCGATTTCGAGCATTGCGGAGGAGTGGGGCTTCATGGATCCCTCGACATATAGCCGGACATTCAGGCGCGAGTTCGGAATCTCGCCCAAAGAGGCGCGGGAGGCGGGCTGGCTGGGCCTCAAGCACCCTCCGTTGGCGGAGCGGTCGAACAACGGCAAACCTTCTCTGAACAGCCTCCTGGCCAACAATTGCCTTCTCAGCCATCAGCTTTCGACTACGTGATTGGAGTCTTCGGCTGAGGTAATCTTGTCGAAGACAAGAGTGAACCCATTCCTTGGCGAAGCTGGAGATTGGACGCCGGTTCGAACTGCCCGCCGGGAACACCCCGCAGTCTGACGAGGCGCTCGTATGGCATAAGAGATTGCACCCTCAGCGGAGAGGCCGATGTCAGAAGTGTTGGTCCCGATAGCGCAGGCTCATCGAAGCTCATAAAATACCAGCCAAGAAGTCATTAAATTTCGGAGGTTCATTTGGTGAATTCTTTGAGCAGACGATCCGTGATCGTTGGGGGAATATCATTTCTGGCGCTGTCCGGGCATGCGGAAGCTTCCCAAAAGAGTTGGTATATCGGGAGAATTCCAGATAAGCCTTTTGACATCCCTCTCGTAGACAAGACGCGCATCCCCCAGCAATTCCGTCGGCAAACAGTGCCTTACTTGGGTAGGGAAACCGCCGGAACAATCCTAATCAACAAGCAGGAGCGCTTCCTGTACTATGTCGAAGACGCAGGCAGGGCGATCCGCTTCGGCATCGCTGTCGGTCGGGATGGACAGCGATGGGGTGGAGAGGCCATCGTTGAACGAAGAGCCCAATGGCCGACCTGGACCCCCACCGCCAACATGCGACGCCGTAATCCGAGCTTGCCGCAGCGCGTTCCGGGAGGCCCAAACAATCCTCTCGGCGCCCGGGCGCTGTATCTGTATCGCAATGGACACGCTGTATCGCATTCATGGGACCAATGAGCCGTGGACCATTGGAAAAGCTGCATCATCCGGCTGCATCAGGATGTTGAACGAGCATATTTTTGAACTCTTCGGAACGGTGCGCAACGGCGCGCGCGTTATCGTTGTCTAGCCTGCGGCAATCATGAATGCCATTGCGCGGCACCTCTAAATGCCGAGGCCGACGCGTGGAGACATCCTCGTCACAGGACACCGTCTCTCCGGAAGCTTGAGCGCAGAGGAAGCCGGCGCTTCTCCGGTTTCGTTTGGCTACCGCACGACCAATACAGGCACACTTCCATCCGCGAGAACCTCCGACGTCTGGCTTCCCAGCAAAAGCTTTCTGATGCCACGACGGCCATGGGAAGCCATCACAATCAGGTCGCAGCCTCGTGACTTGGCGGTGTCGATAATCGCCTTGGCCGGGTAGGTATCCGGGACATGTAGAAATTCTGCGGAAACCCCCATCCGGTCGGCTGCCTCCCTGACTTGATCGAGGACTTGCCCTGCGAATTCCTTGCTCGCGGCCTCAAAACTATCAACCTCCTCCTGCGAAGGAATAGACCCGGAGGTAAATCCGGTTCCATAGTCAATCAGCATTGGCTCCGTGACCGTGACAACTGTCGCCTTGGCAGCCAAGGCTTTCGCCAGGGCTATCCCCTGCTCAACGCCCTTCCTGGCGACGTCGGAGCCATCCGTGCTCACGAGGATATGAGTGTACATCTGAGTTCTCCCTGCCTGGTCGACCACGGTTCCGGCAACACCAACACTCGTCGAGATATGCACGTTGGTGCACTGCAAGCCCTCTCTTGGACATCCAACTCACGCCGCTTGTATCGCGACGCTGGGCACATTCGGGAGCGGACGCACCATCTCCAAACCGCGGAGGAATAGCGCTAGCCCGGCCCGGCGATCACCAATTGCCTTTTCGTGTACCAGCTATGGTTAAATCACAGACAAGACGACAGATGTTCGCAATGCCTTTGTTGCCCGCTCAACCTACAATTCATCGAGTCATTGCGTTATGTGCAATTTATCCCAATGAATTGCATCTCGTCCAATTCTCCTTATTGCGACGTGCATATGTTGGCGATTCCCCTTTCGACCCCAAAATCGAACAATATGATTTGATCAATGTATCTTTCGGTGAGTATCTCCATGTGAAAAGAAGCACATTATTGACTGGAGGGGCGGCAGCCGTCACCGCCTGTCTGCAAAGCCCGCCTTTTCGCAGTCGATGGGACGTGCATCTTGGGGTTAAAGGCGACGCGCCCCTACACCGCGCGAATGACTCGGGCGGAAGCCCCGAGCCCGAGCGACCAATCGATCTTTTCTGATCCCGGCACAGGATCGTTTTCGGTCATAATTCGAAGAAAGCAGACAACCAGATCCGCGACTATGCCGATTTGCGTCCGGCTTTGGCTTTGGGGCGGTCCTTGATGCCTTCCTTGGCGAGACTCTTGCGGAGAACCGACGCCAGATCGATAACGTTCTCCTTGGGCGGGGGCACCGGTTTGGGCGGCTGCTTGCCCTTGCGTTTTGCGTCGATCAACGCGATGAGCGCATCCTCGTAGGTGTCTTCAAATTTCGACGGATCAAACTTGGTCACTTTTTTGTCGATCAGCAGGCCTGCGATTTCGAGCAGTTCCTGGTCATATTCATGGCTTTCCAGGTCTTTGAATACGGTCTCTTCCGAGATCATCTCGTCATGGGTCCGCAACTCGGTAAGCAGCATTCCCTTGCCATATGGCTGTATCACGACTTCGCGCCCGCGTTGGTACAGCACCACGCAGGACCGCGCCGCCACGCCCTTCTTGGCCATCGCTTCGCGCAGCACGGAGAAGGCCTCGGTAGAAGCACCGTCGGCAGGGATCAGGTAATAAGGCTTTTCCAGGTAGCGCGTATCGATATCCTTGATGGCGACAAACTCGTCGACCTCAAGCGTGTGCTCAGACGTCATCTTTAGCTTTTTGATCTCGTCCGGTTCGACCTTGATGAAATCGCCCGCGTCTGCCTCGTAGCCTTTGACTTGGTTTTCGCTATCGACGACATCGCCCGTCTCTTCGTCAACATAGGCAGCCTTGACGGGCAATCCATCTTTCCGATTCAAAATCTTGAAGTGGATTTTCGATGCCTCACTGGTTGCACCCACAAGCTTCACTCCGCACGACACGGACCCGACTTTCAGAAACCCTTTCCAAACTGCTCGTGGGGCCGCCATGCAGTCCTCCTGTCGCGCCGATCCTTGGCACAAACGTCAGCCGGATCGTTCCGTTCCGCCCGCCTGATCAGCATCGACGCACGCGATCGCATCACGGATGGTGCGGCTTTCCATGCCAACGGTGCCCCCGCGCGGCGTCAATCCTGCTTTCGCCGCGACAAATGCGAGAGCAGCGCGGTGATCAGGCTGCTTACCACAATCCATGCGGCGATCTCGCCGTCATGCACCTCAGGCCGGCGCGGCGTGTCTATCTTGTCGCCGCTCAACGCCACTACCGGCGCAAGGTCTGGCCGGCTTCCGCGCCTGACCGAGTAAGCGCGCGTAATTTCTGCACCGAAGAGGAATATCTGCGCTGAATAATAGACCCAAAGCAGCACCACCATAAGCGCGCCTGCCGCTCCGTAGGAAGTCGCTATCGCGCTGGTGCCGATATACCAGCCGATCAGCGACTTGCCGATGGTGAACAGCAACGCAGTAACCACCGAACCGACGGCAACATCGCGCCATTTGAGCGTGCGATCCGGCAAGACCTTGTAGATCGCGGCGAAGAGCAGCCCAATTAGCAAGAAAGAGACAACGGTGTTGACGGTGCCGAGCACCAGTTCGCCGAACGGCAGGTGGTGATTGATGACATCGCTCAGCGCGGTGATCGCTGCGCTTGCCGCCAGCGATACCAGCAGCATGAAGCCCAACGCGGCAACCAGGCCGAGGCTTGCCGCGCGCGCCCGCACCAGGCGCGAAAGCGACAGGCCGTCGGCTTTTACCTTCCAGATCTCGTTCAACGACTGTTGCATCTCACCGAAAACACCGGAGGCAGTGAAGAAGAGCGTCACCAATCCGATGAGCGTGGCAAGCGTCCCGGACCATCGGTGCGAAGCCGTCTCGATCGTCGCCTTGAGTAGATCGGCACTCTGCGCGCCCATCGCGCCGGATATCTCCGTTGACAGGGCGAGCTGGGCCGCATCCTTGCCCACGGCCAGACCGGCGATCGCCACGACGATCAGAAGGATCGGCGCCAGCGATGTCGTGGCGTAGAAAGCCACCGCTGCCCCGTGGCTCAACGCATTATCGTCGATGAAGCCGGTGACGGCGTCCTTCAAGAGAATCCAGGTACCGCGAACCCAGTGTGGCATCTCCCCTCACCAGTCACGCCATATGGGACGCGGAGCGTCGCGACCTATCTCGATCATGCCTGTCACGGCTCGTCGCACAGGGCTTCCCGTAGCCGATACAGCGCGCGGGTTGGGGTCAAGCTTCATCGAGCGCAGCCCGTCGGTAAGGCTGGCGCGGTGAGATGGCGTGGATAATCCCATCCCGCGAGCTCGGCCTCGTTGGCGAGCCTTACGTCGCAGGGTGATGCGTCAGCCATTTCGGGCCGCGCAATTTTTCTTGAGCCTTATGATCGCCGATTTGTGGACGGTAACCACCCCGCCACAGTCAATCCGTACGCTCAGCTTGTTGGTTTCAGGATCGACCCGAGTGACGTCCCCAACAAGAACGACTTTGTCTCCGACGTGAGTTCTGGGGGGCGCATCGATCGCATAAGGACGATCATAGGAGGGGATGCTCACCCTGGCGCGCCCACTGGGAAGCATGTCCATGACCGTACTCGTCAGGGCAACTTCATCACCGATTGCAACTTCTCGAGGCAGGTTGAATTGCAGCATGGCATTTCTCCCGAGACTATCCCAAATCAATGCTGGCAGCTCGAGTTGGTTGCCTGAAATCGCACCTACATAGCAGGCAATCGGAGACGTGCCGACGCGGATCGCGAGCCGCGGGCTCAACAGCTCGCCGGGGAGGAGCACACGGGGGCGGAACCTTTAAGAGCCAAGCCAACCGATATTGCGTGATCGCGAAACGTCCCAGCGCGCAACGGCGTCTCGCCCGAGGTTGGGTTGCATCTTGTAGGGCTCGCGTTCGCCGTAGCACCGGCGGTACCCCCGAGTTGGACATTTGCTGTCCGTTCCCGCAGGAGAAGCATCCAGCCTGCAGCACGTTAGGCGCAGTCTCTTTTCGCGAAATGTTGAGGCGAATTGCGTGGCCGACAAGGCAGGCCGACCACACGGGCGCCAGCTTGCCGTAACGCTGACGTAGAACAAGTTGAGATCGGAGCATGGGGCGCGCGAGACGCTCCGTCATCTCGATGCAGCGCCCTTCGCCGTTGGAGACAAAAGCGCATCTTTGCGGAACAAGCAGCCCGCGCCTCAGTTATGCAGGTACTCATCCCCGGGACGGCGGCTGGCTAAGATGTTTTCCAGTGTTACACCGTTGTAGTCGAGGCCTATCGCTTCTCTGGATTTTCGCGGCGGTAACCCTGTCGGGTTGCGCGGGAGGCGTGCTCGACCCGCAGGGACCGGTCGGCGCGGGGAACCGCACGATCCTCCTGAACTCACTGGCCGTCATGCTGGTCATCGTCATTCCGACGCTGGTCGCGCTGCTTGCCTTCGCCTGGATATTCCGTGCCTCGAACCGCAGGGCTCGGTATGATCCAGAGTTCACCTATTCCGGCCGGATCGAGCTCATCGTCTGGTCGATTCCGACGCTGACCATCCTCTTCCTCGGTGGCTTGATCTATTATGGATCGTACCATCTCGATCCTCGCAAGCCGATCGACTCCAGCCGGCCGCCACTCGAAATCCAAGTCGTGGCGCTCGACTGGAAGTGGCTGTTCCTCTATCCCGATCAAGGTGTCGGAACGGTCAACCAGCTGGTTATTCCGACCGGCATGCCGGTGCGTTTCAGATTGACCTCGGCCAGCGTCATGAACACCTTCTTTGTGCCCCAGCTCGGCAGCATGGTCTATGCCATGAACGGCATGCAGACCGAGGTCAACCTGCAGGCTGATCGCGAGGGCGAGTACTTCGGCCTGTCGGCGCATTTCAGTGGCGATGGCTTTTCGGACATGAATTTCCGTGTCAGGGCAGTCTCGGCTGACGCCTTCGCCAGTTGGGCCTCCTCCTTGCATGGCGGAGGCGGCGTGCTCAACGCCAGCGCCTATCGCCAGCTTGCCAGGCAAAGCATCAACGCGCCGGCATCCTCGTTCGGCCATGTGCAGCCGGGCTTGTTCGATGCGGTCGTGCACCAGACGCTACCTCCGGGGCCGGGACCTGCTGGAACCGCCGCCGGAGAGCCGCAGGTGAGCCCGAAAGCTGAGCCCAAGGCGGGAGCGCCGCCCATGGCTCACCAGCACGATGAAGGAGGATGACGATGCTCGGCAAGCTCGACTGGTCGGCCGTTCCCTTTGACCAGCCTATTCCGCTCGGCGCGGCCCTGATCGTCTTCCTCGCCGCCGCCGCCGTTCTGATCTGGGTAACGATCAAAGGCTACTGGCCCTACCTTTGGCATGAGTGGATAACCTCCGTCGACCACAAGCGGATCGGCGTCATGTATATCGTGCTGGCGGCGCTGATGCTTCTGCGCGGCTTCGTTGACGCCGTCATGATGCGCACCCAGCAGGTGCTCGCCATCCACGGGCCGGGATACCTGCCGCCGGAGCACTACGACCAGGTCTTTTCGGCCCACGGCACGATCATGATCTTCTTCGCCGCGATGCCCTTTGTCATTGGGCTGATGAATTTCGTCATCCCGCTGCAGCTCGGCATCCGCGACGTCGCCTTCCCGACGCTGAACTCAGTGAGCTTCTGGCTGACCGCGACCGGCGCGCTGCTCGTCAACATTTCGCTCGTCGTCGGCGAGTTCGCGCGCACCGGGTGGCTACCTTATGCACCGCTGTCGGAGACGACCTACTCGCCAGGCGTCGGCGTCGATTATTATTTGTGGTCGATCCAGATCTCCGGCGTCGGCACCCTGCTCACGGGCGTCAACCTGGCGACCACCATCCTCAAGATGCGCGCGCCAGGCATGGGCTATCTGCGCATGCCGATGTTCTGCTGGACCTCGCTTGCCTCCAACATGCTCATCGTCGCCGCATTCCCTATCCTTACCGCAACCCTCGCCATGCTAACCCTCGACCGTTATCTCGGCTTCCATTTTTTCACCAACGAAGCCGGCGGTAACCAGATGATGTTCGTCAATCTCATCTGGGCCTGGGGTCACCCCGAGGTCTACATCCTCGTGCTTCCCGCCTTCGGGATCTATTCGGAGATCTTCTCGACCTTCTCGTCGAAACCGCTGTTCGGCTATCGTTCGATGGTTGCGGCGACGATGTTCATCTGTATCGTCTCCTTCATGGTCTGGCTGCACCACTTCTTCACCATGGGCGCCGGCGCTGATGTCAATGCGGCTTTCGGCATCGCCACCTCGGTTATCGCCGTCGGCACCGGGGTCAAGATCTACAACTGGCTCTTCACCATGTATGGCGGGCGCGTGCGCTTCGAAACGCCAATGCTGTGGGCGCTAGGCTTTGTCACCACTTTCATCATCGGCGGCATGACCGGCGTGCTGCTCGCCGTTCCGCCGGCCGATTTCATGCTGCACAATTCGCTCTTTCTCGTGGCGCATTTTCACAACGTCATCATCTCGGGCGTGCTGTTCGCGGCCTTTGCCGGCTTCACCTACTGGTTCCCGAAAGCCTTCGGGTTCCGGCTGCATGAGGGTTGGGGCAAGGCGGCGTTCTGGGTCACGCTTGCCGGCTACATTCTGGTGTTCGTGCCGCTCTATATCGTCGGCCTTCTCGGCATGACCCGCCGCCTTCAGCATATCGACATGGATATGTGGGCGCCGTGGCTTGTCGTGGCGGCCTTCGGAATCGTGGTGATGATCGTCGGCGCCGCATGCCAGATCACGCAGCTCGTCGTCTCGATCAGGCATCGCGACGAGTTGCGCGACGAGACCGGCGACCCTTGGGACGGGCGCTCGCTGGAATGGTCGACATCCTCGCCGCCGCCCGTCTTCAACTACGCGCGGCTGCCGCATGTCGAAAACGAGGAGCCCTACTGGACCATCAGGCAAAGGGCAATGGACGAGCAGAGTCAGGAAGAGGACTACGAGGCGATCGAGATGCCGCGCAATAGCCCCACAGGCTTCGTCACCGCCTTCTTCAGCACTCTGATTGGCTTCGCGCTCATCTGGCACATCTGGTGGTTGGCGGTTGTCGGCTTCATCGGGGCCTATGCCACCTTCGTTGTATTCGCCTGGCGCGAGCATGGCGATTACGAGATCCCTGCCGACGAGGTCGGCCGCATCGATCTTGACCGCAAGGCAGCCCAGCTTGCCTGGATGCGTAGACGCGAGCGTGTGGCATGAGCGACATCCCCGCCGGCACCGCAACGCGCGATCCCTACCGGCTGGGCCGCACCGCAGGGCATGGCCATCACGTGTTCTCGGCGACCGGCCACGGCGAGGGAGGCCCGGCCTCGAAGTTCGTCACGGTTGCCTACGGCTTTTGGATCTTCCTGTTGTCGGACATCATAATGTTCTCGGCTTTCTTCGCCGCGTATGCCGTCCTGTCCAATTCGGCGGCGGGCGGGCCAACAGGCAAGGAGCTGTTTGAGTTGACGCGCGTCGCGGCACAGACGGCGCTGCTGCTCACCTCGAGCTTCACCGGCGGCCTTGCGATGCTCGCGACCCACCGCCGGTCAATGGCCGCCACCCAGTTCTGGTTGCTGGTGACCGGCCTGCTTGGTGCAGCCTTCCTGTTCCTGGAGGTGCAGGAATTCGCGGCCATGGTGAATGAGCAGGCGGGCCCATCACGCAGCGCCTTCCTGTCCGCGTTCTTCGCCCTTGTGGGCTGCCACGGAACTCATGTTGGACTTGGCCTGCTTTGGCTCGGCACCATGATGGCGCAGCTCTGGATAAAAGGCTTTCTTCCCGACATATTGCGCCGGCTTCACTGCTTCAGCCTGTTCTGGCACGCGCTCGACATCATCTGGATCGCCATCTTCACCCTGGTCTATCTGCTGGGAGCGTCATCATGAGCGAAATGGACAGCCGGAACGAGGACATGCTTGACCGCCGCGATTCCGCACCAGGCGAAGAACGCAGCGAGGAACACGAGGTGGCGGGAGGCCTTTCCGGCTATCTGCTGGGCTTTGGCCTGGCAATCCTGTTGTCAGTGGCGTCCTTCATTGCGGCACAAACCGATCTAATTTACCAGCCGGCCGTGATCTCGGCCCTGACGGTGCTTGCCATCGCACAAATGGGCGTCCATCTCGTCTTCTTCCTGCACCTGACGACAGGACCTGACAACACCAACAACGTGCTCGCGCTCGCTTTCGGTGTGCTGATCGTGACCTTGGTCGTTTTGGGCTCGGTGTGGATCATGAATCATCTCAGCCAGAACATGGGAGCGATGGATGCGAAACAGGCTCACATGATGCCATAACGCGGTTCCAGGTCTGTGGCCTGGGCGCAAAACCGCCTGTCCGTCGGTTCGGTTACCTTGCGCATAGCGTCTGCACTTTCAGGCGTCGAAAATCCATAGGTGCGGAGAGCGGTGAGGAGCTGGTCGAGCTGTTTGGCCCGGCAATGTCTATATCGGCCCGCTCACGGTCGGCGGCAGAATGAGCTGCTGCCCATGGTCGCAACGTCTGTGCCTTCCATCATAATTTCAGGAACTAGGAACATAGGGGCCTCGTCCGAGTTCCATTGAAAGTGTGGGAACATAGCTCAGTTTGCCAAGGGATCGGGCGAGGATTCCTTGCTCTGTGAGCGCTCCCACTTTCCACATTGTGTTCAACGAATGCTCCGGATCATGGGTCGCCCACAGCTTTCCTCCCTGGCTTTCAGCCTCCTGGTACTCGTTAATTGTGCATTGCTGCAAAGCAGGGCCTGGGCACAGCTACCCTGCCCCGCCGACCACGCCAAGCTCCTGGCTGCCCTCAAGGCAAACGTCAAAGCAAGCGGAGGCCCCGCCAATGGCGGCTTCGAGACCAATGAATGGGCGGCGATCGTTACGCGTGACGGGACAGTTTGCGCCGTTGCTTTCAGCGGCCCCACCAGCGATGCGCAGTGGCCCGGCAGCCGGCTGATCGCAGCCGAAAAGGCCAGCACGGCCAACGGGCTCAGCGTTGCCCAGATGGCTCTCTCGACGGCGAATCTATATGCTTCTGTTCAGCCGGGTGGCCCCTTGTTCGGCTTGCAGCTTACCAATCCTGTCAACCAGGCAGCCGCTTATGCCGGCGACAGCAAGAACTTTGGGAGTGCGAGCGATCCGCTGATTGGCAAGCCGATCGGCGGCGTCGTGGCATTTGGCGGCGGCCTTGCTCTCTACGACGGCAAAACGATTGTCGGCGGGCTTGGCATCAGCGGCGACTCCTCCTGCGCCGATCACAATGTCGCTTGGCGCCTGCGTGCGGCCCTGGGCCTGGACAAGGTTCCGGCGGGCGTCAACCCCAACGCCAAGGACGCCATCGTCTACGATCTCGATCCTGGCGGAAAGAGCGCCTCCGGCTGGGGTCATCCGTTGTGCGCGGGAACCGAGGCAGACGTCGCGGCCGAACTCGGCGCCGGAGTGGGAGGTTCGATCCGCAAATGAGGGGATCTCTGAAAGTGGCGGGGAAATACGCATCTGCGACACCAGACGGCCGAGGAGCGGAAAGGGGCCGCGGTTTCGACTTTAGGCCGTTGAAGTGGCTAGTGCTGGCCGCAGGCTGCTCATTGCTGAACGCCGCGGCCGCGCAGTCCGCGGTGACACCCGCCATCACACCGCCCGCCGCGGCCGCGCCACCTGATGACGGCCAATGGACAATGCCGGCTAAGAATTATGCCTCGACGCGCTACAGCGAACTGGCGGACATTAACGAGGACAATGTCAAGAACCTTCAAGTTGCCTTCACTTTTTCGACCGGAGTGAACAAGGGTCAGGAAGCGGCGCCACTCGTCGTCGGCAACACGATGTATATCGTGACACCTTTTCCAAACATCGTCTACGCGCTCGATCTTTCCAAACCGGGCGCGCCGATGAAATGGAAGTACGAGCCAAATCCTGAGCCTGCCGCGCAGGGCGTTGCCTGCTGCGACGTGGTCAACCGCGGTGCGGTCTTCGCCGACGGGCGCCTCTTCTTCAACACGCTGGATGGTCACACGATCGCGCTGGATGCCGCCACTGGCCAACCGGTGTGGAACGCCCATGTCGGCAACATCAATATCGGCGAGACCATAACCATGGCGCCGCTTGTGGTGAAGGGCAAAGTGCTGGTCGGCAATTCCGGCGGCGAGATGGGTGTGCGCGGCTGGGTCAAGGCGCTGGACGCGGGCGACGGACATGTCGTCTGGACGGCTTACGGCACCGGACCGGACAAGGACGTGCTGATCGGGCCGGATTTCAAGCCGCATTACGACATGGACAAGGGCAAGGACCTTGGCGTGACCACATGGCCGCCGGAAGCCTGGAAGATCGGCGGCGGCAACATGTGGGGCTGGATCTCTTACGATCCGGACCTCAACTTGATCTATCACGGGACCGGCAATCCAGGGCCGTGGAATCCGGACCTTCGGCCCGGCGACAACAAATGGACCTCTGGGATTTTCGCGCGCGATCCCGATACCGGAGCCGCGAAATGGTTCTACCAATGGAGCCCGCACGACCTGCACGACTACGACGGCATCAACGAGCAGATCCTGCTCGATATGAATTGGCAGGGTAAGCCGCGCAAAGTGCTCGTCCGCCCGGAGCGCAACGGCTATCTCTACATTCTGGATCGGACCACCGGGGAAGTCCTGTCAGCGACACCCTATGGGGCCGTCAATTCCAGCAAGGGCGTCGATCTGAAAACCGGGCGCCTGATCGAAAACCCGGACAAGAAGACCGGCACCGGCAGGGTGATCCGGGATATCTGCCCGACAGCATCCGGGCTCAAGGATTGGCAGCCATCTGCGTTCTCGCCGAAGACAGGACTGCTCTACATCCCACACAACAATCTGTGCATGGACGAAGAGGGCCTCGAGGTGAACTACATCGCCGGCACTCCCTATGTCGGCATGAATGTGCGCATGATCCCGGGCCCGGGTGGCAACCGCGGTGCCTTCACCGCCTGGGACATCGCGGCCGCAAAGCCAGCTTGGAACCTGAAAGAGAATTTTCCGGTGTGGAGTGGCGCGGTCGCCACCGCCGGCAATGTCGTGTTCTACGGCACAATGGAGGGCTGGTTCAAAGCTGTGAGCGCAAGGACAGGGGAATTGCTTTGGCAGTTCAAGACCTCGTCCGGGATCATCGGCCAGCCGGTCACCTATCGCGGCCCCGACGGGCACCAATATGTCGCGATCCTGTCGGGCGTCGGCGGTTGGGCCGGCGCGATCGTATCGGGCGACCTCGACCCGCGCGACGCTACCGCCGCGCTCGGCTTCGTCAACGCGATGAAAGACCTGAAGAACGCGACCACGGCGGGAGGCACGCTCTATGTGTTCCGGCTCCCCTGATGCTTTCGAGTTGAAGGCAGTTCGAAGACGCGAGGCGAACGGAGGTCTGGTAGCAGCGGTGGTAGCGTTTGCCTCGCTGCTCTTCGCGGTTGCCGCCGACGCCCGTGAACTCAAGGTATGTGCCGACCCTAATAACATGCCGTTTTCCAACGCCGCTGGACAGGGCTTCGAAAACAAGATTGCCCAGATCATCGCCAAAGAACTGGATGCAAGACTTTCCTATACCTGGTGGGCCCAACGCCGCGGTTTCGTTCGCAACACGCTCAAGGCAGGCCTGTGCGATCTCATACCTGGCACTCCCGCCAATCTCGAAATTCTCCGCGCCACCGCTCCCTATTACCGCTCGACCTATGTCTTCGTGACGCGGCGGGATAGTCCCGAGATCACGTCTTTCAACGATCCACGCCTGCGCACTCTGCGCATCGGCGTGCAGCTCATCGGCGATGACGGGGCCAATTCCCCACCGGTCCAGGCACTCGGCCGCCGCGGCATTGTCGGTCATCTCGTCGGCTATCCAGTCTATGGCGACTATTCGGCTCCCAACCCGCCCGCGCGCATTGTCGAGGCGGTGGCCAGCGGCGAGATCGATGTTGCCGTCGTCTGGGGCCCGCTCGCTGGTTATTTCGCCGCCAAGCAGAAGACACCGCTGCGCATCACGCCCGTGACACCTCGAACCGACGGGCCTCAATTGCCAATGGTCTACGACATCTCCATGGGCGTCCGACGCGGGGACGACGCGCTGCGCGACGAAGTGGATGCAGCCCTTGCCAAGCACAAGGCTGAGATCGACGCGACCCTGGCCCGATACGGTGTGCCGCGCCTTGATACCGGCGGGAGCGCGGCGCGATGAAGCGGAGCCTCACCGTGCTCTTGTCGACGATGCTGACCCTTGCCGCTTGCCAGCGGGAAGAGCGCGACACACGTCCGCAATCGGCCCTTGGGTCCGGCCAACAGCCAACGCCGGTGACTGCGCTGGAGCCAGGCGGCCAAAGGCCGCTCCCGAGCGACAACAAGGCGGCCAGCTTCGAGGCCAACGCCTTTCATCTCAGCGAGGGCAAGCGCCTGTTCAGCTGGTTCAATTGCTCGGGGTGCCATGCCAATGGCGGCGGCGGCATGGGACCGGCGCTGATGGATGAGAAGTGGGTTTACGGCAGCTCGATCGAGAGTATCCACGCAACGATCCGGGACGGGCGGCCTAACGGCATGCCGAGCTTCCGAAACAAGATTCCCGATGATCAGATTTGGGAGCTTGCAGCCTTCGTACGTTCGCTGAGCGGCAACGCGCCCTCCTCCGCCGCACCGCAGCGTAACGACGACATGATGGTCCATCCGTCGGAAAATCGCCTCCCCGATGCCGCGACGCTGGGGAAATCGCCGTGAAACGCCTTTTTCCCAAAGCGTGTTGCGCAGCCGCCCTCCTGGCGCTTTCAGGTTGCAGCGGCTGGCAGTCCGCTCTCGATCCGAAAGGCCCCGCCGCGGGCGAGCTCGCCTGGCTGATCTGGTTTTTCACTGCCCTGTGCGCGGCCGTGTGGATGCTGGTGATGGTCGTGCTGGTCGCTACCCTGTTCCAGCGAGTTCGAACAGGAAAAGATCCGCTCGTGCTCGACCTCGCCTCCGAACATCGCAAAATGCGCGTGGTCTTGACCGCGGTTGGGGTGACTGCGGCGATTCTAATTGGGCTGACCCTGTTGAGCTTTTTCGCCAACAGGACGCTTGCCGGGATCGGCTCGGATGAGGCGCTGACGGTCCGCGTGACCGGCCACCAATGGTGGTGGGAAGTGCGCTACGAGAATGCCCAGCCAAGCCGCATCCTGACGACGGCGAACGAAATCCACATTCCGGCCGGCGAGCCGGTTCGGCTTCTTTTGACTTCAACAGACGTAATCCACTCCTTCTGGGTGCCGAGCCTTGCCGGCAAGCTCGACCTCATCCCCGGACATATGAATGTGCTGGACATCAGGGCTGACAAGCCAGGCGTCTATCGTGGTCAATGTGCTGAGTTCTGCGGCGCGCAGCACGCCAACATGGGCACCTTCATCATTGCCGAGCCGCGGCCGCAGTTCGATGCGTGGCTGGACGACCAGTTGCGGCCTGCCGCCGCTCCGACCAATGCCGAAGCCAAGGCCGGCGCGGATCTTTTCCTCCAGCGGCCCTGCGTGATGTGCCACAGGATCGGCGGCACACCCGCAGGTGGCACGGTAGCGCCCGATCTTACCCATATAGCCAGCCGGCAAACTCTCGCAGCCGGAACGCTGACGATGAGCCGCGGCAATCTCGCCGCTTGGATCGCCGACCCGCAAGGCATCAAGCCCGGCTCCCACATGCCTGTAACGGCTCTCAATGGCGACGAGCTCAATGCCATCATTGCCTACCTCGAGGGGCTGAAATGACCAGCGCCGACCTGACGAGCGGACGCGACCTGCGGGCGGAAGCCCAAGCAAAGGGAGATCTCGCTCCCGAGCATGACGGACCGCGCGATACCGGCATGGAGGAAGCCGACCTCCAGCGGCGGCTGGAGCGCACCTGGCGTACGCCCCCCGGCATCGTCGGCGGGCTTTCGAGCGTCGACCACAAGGTGATCGCCAGGCGCTATCTGATCACTGCCTTTATCTTTCTGTGTCTGGGCGGGCTCAACGCAGTGGCTATGCGTGTTCAGCTCTCGGGACCACAGCGTGGGCTGATCGGGCCGGACCTCTACAACCAGCTGTTTACCATGCACGGCGTCACGATGATGTTCCTGTTCGCGGTACCGATCGTGCAGGCGACCGGCATTTATCTCGTGCCGCTGATGGTCGGCACCCGCAACATTGCGTTTCCGCGGCTGAATGCGTTCAGTTACTGGGTCTATGTTTCGGGCGGCCTGTTCGCCTGGGTGTCTTTCGCTCTCAACATGGCGCCGGACGTCGGCTGGTTCGCCTATGTGCCGCTGTCCGGTCCCGAATTCGCCCCTGGCAAGCGCGCCGACGTCTGGGCGCAGATGATTACCTATACCGAGGTGTCTTCACTGGCTGTGGCAGTGGCGACGATCGTCACGATCTTGAAGCAGCGTGCTCCCGGCATGTCGCTGGACAAGATCCCGCTATACGTCTGGGCGATGCTGGTCACCTCCTTTGTCGTCGTCTTCGCAATGCCGGCGGTGATGATCACCTCGACATTCCTGATCCTCGACAGGCTGGTCGGCACACACATCTTCAACCCGGCCGAAGGCGGTGATGCCTTGCTGTTCCAGCATCTGTTCTGGTTCTTCGGTCACCCCGAGGTCTACATCATCTTCCTGCCGGCGACCGGCATGGTCTCCTCGATCATCCCGGCTTTCGCCCGCCGACCGGTGTTCGGCCATCTCGGCATGGTTCTGTCGTTGATCGCGGTCGGCTTCCTGTCCTTTGGCCTGTGGGTCCACCATATGTTCGCGACAGGCCTGCCCAAGCTCGGCGCCAGCTTCTTCACCGCTTCCAGCATGATGATCGCTATTCCCAACGGCGTACAGATCTTCTGCTGGCTGGCAACGATGTGGGACGGCAGACCGGTGATCCGCGCGCCAATGTTGTTCGTGTTCGGCTTCTTCTTCATCTTCGTCATCGGCGGTCTCACCGGCGTCATGCTGGCCTCCGTGCCGCTGGATCTGCAGGTGCACGACACCTACTTCGTCGTCGCGCATTTCCACTATGTGCTGATCGGCGGATCGGTATTCCCGCTGCTGGGTGCGGCCTATTTCTGGTTTCCTAAAATCACCGGCCGCATGATGAGCGAGCGCCTGGGCCGCTTGCATTTCTGGCTGGCCTTCATTGGCTTCAACGCCGCCTTTTTCCCGATGCACATCGTGGGGCTGTGGGGCATGCCGCGAAGGGTCTACACCTATCCGGCCGAGCTTGGCTGGGGGAACATCAACCTGTTCATAACAGCAGGCGCGGTGGTCTTCTTCCTGAGTTTCGTCCTGTTCACCTTCAATCTTGTGCATGGCGCGTTGAAAGGCGCAGCGGCAGGCAACAATCCCTGGGAGGCCGGCACCCTGGAATGGGCAACGCCCTCGCCGCCGCCGAGCTATAATTTCGCGCGCATTCCGGTCGTCACCAACGCGGAGCCACTCTGGGCCGAGCGCGACGCTCTTCCCGTAGCGACCGGGCTTCGCGTCGACGCGCGCGAGCTGCTGGTCTCGACAGTCGCTGAAGCGCATCCCGACATTCGCGAGAAATCGGCGACACCGTCGATCTGGCCGCTCTTTGCAGCGTTCGCCGTAGGCGGCACGTTTCTCTATTCGATCTTCACCCCCTGGGCCATCGTGTGGGGCGCCCTGCCAATCGCCGTCACCTTGATCGGCTGGTTCTGGCCAAAAGGTGATCTGGAGGACGAGGAATGAACGAGCGTCCCGTCACAGATGTTTCCGGTCTCCCCACCTTTGGGCATGGTCCGCGCAGCCCGACCTGGTGGGGCACGCTCGCTTTCATGGCTCTGGAGGGCACCGGCTTTGCGCTCGCCGCAGCCGCCTATCTCTACCTGGCGGTCTCTTGGCCTGAATGGCCGTTGAGTGCACCGCAGCCGAACCATTGGCCAGGAACGATCGTCACGCTGCTGCTGATCGCCAGCCTGGTGCCGAACCACATCCTCGATCGCTATGCCAAGCAATGCGCCATCGTGCCGGTGCGGATCGGACTGGTTGTCATGTCGCTGCTCGGCCTCGCCCCGCTCCTTGTGCGCTGGTTCGAGTTTCCGGCCTTGAACGTTTACTGGGATACGAACGCCTACGGCTCGATGCTTTGGGTGCTGCTCGGGCTCCACACCACGCATCTGATAACAGATGTCGGCGATACGATCGTGCTGACGGTGCTGATGTTCACGCGCCATGGCTATAGCGGGCGACGCTTCGGCGACGTCGGCGACAATGTTTTCTATTGGGATTTCGTGGTCGCAACCTGGCTTCCGATCTATCTGCTGATCTACTGGGTACCGAGGCTCGGCTGACATGCGCGCGGTCCGGTTGGGAACTTCTTGGGGTGGGCTTTTGTCGGGCCCGTTGGCTTGGGCGGTCTCGACGCAACTGAACTACTCGCTGGTTCCCTGGCAATGCAATCACCAGGTGCCGGTCGTGCTTCCCTTAGCGTTGCTGCTCGCCTTGTTCTCGCTTCTGGGCGGTGCTCTGTCCTGGCAAGCAAAGCGGCAAGGCGGCGCTGCTTTCAAAGCAGAACGCACGCGCGGTACCGAGCATTTTGTCGCCGATCTCGGCATGCTGGCGGCTCTCCTGTTTGCACTGGTCATCATCATGCAGGGAAGCGCCGCACTCATCCTGGACGAGTGTCTGCGATGAACCTGGCCACGCTCTTCTCCACCTCGATCTGCTATGGCTCCGGCGCGCCCGAGGCCGGATGGACACTTGCGCTTCCCATCACGGTCCCGCTGACGGCGGTCGCGCTCATCTACATGGCCGGTGCGATGCGGCTGTGGCGCCGCAGCACTCGCGGCCGTCCGCTGCGGATGCGTCAGGCGCTGCTGTTTGCCGCCGGCTGGAGCGTACTGACGGCAGCGTTGGTCAGTCCGATCCATGCTCTCGGCGAGCGGCTGTTTGTCGCGCACATGATCGAACACGAGTTGCTGATGGCGGTGGCGGCGCCGTTGCTGGTCATCGCCTGCCCCGCCCCTGCTCTGCTGTGGGCATTTCCCGTAACGTTCCGGCGCGCCCTGGGCACGGTCGGGCATGGCAAATCGCTGCGAGCGCTCTGGACCGTTGCGAGCCGGCCTGTCACCGCAACGATTGTTCACGGGATCGCGATATGGGTGTGGCACATTCCGGTCCTGTTTGAGGCAGCGCTCGAGCATGGCGTGCTGCATTATGCCCAACATGCGAGCTTCCTCGGCACAGGCCTGCTCTTCTGGTGGGCGTTGCTGCCGCGCCAAGGCCAACAGCAGGCCTATGGAAGTGCCGTGATGCATCTTTTCTTCACCTCCCTGCACACCGGCCTGCTCGGCGTCCTGCTTCTTCTATCGCCGAAGCTCTGGTACCCGGAGAATGCTGCCGGGGCGGCAGTGTGGAATTTAAGCCCGATCGAAGACCAGCAGCTTGCCGGGCTCGTTATGTGGGTCCCGGCCGGCCTTATCTATGGCGGGGCAGCGCTATTGCTGGCCGGCCTCTGGATAACGACGAGCGGAACCAGGAAGGTCGCGCATGCGCCCTGGCCCATCTAAATTGATCATCGCCGTGTGCATTCTGCTGGTCGTCGCGGGCGGCGCGCTCGCATTGTGGGCCGACCGAGCCCGTCGGGTGCAGCAAGAGGCGGACGCCGCTACCGGCGGCGTCGGTGCACGTGCGGTACCGATCATGCTGGCGAATGGCTGCGCCGGCTGCCACACCATCACCGGTGTACCCGGTGCGGTAGGCCACGTCGGCCCGCGCTTAGACGCCAGTCTATCTGACAGGATCTATGTTGGCGGCGTGCTGGCTAACAATCCGGAGAACATGATCCGCTGGATACGATCAGCAAGGGACGTTAATCCGCACACCGC
Organism: Mesorhizobium sp. B2-6-1; assembly: GCF_006440475.1. Lineage (NCBI taxonomy): Bacteria > Pseudomonadati > Pseudomonadota > Alphaproteobacteria > Hyphomicrobiales > Phyllobacteriaceae > Mesorhizobium > Mesorhizobium sp. B2-6-1. Next base: position 103,360 of record NZ_VFUH01000003.1, on the reverse strand, counting down.
CATGCCCTCCACCGGCATCACCGAGCAGCAAGCGCGTGACATCGCCGCCTATCTCTATGCTTTGAGATAGACCGCCGCCTCGGCGGGATCACGGGCTGTGCCCAGGACCATAGCCGACAGGGGAACAAAGCTGCCCGATTATGGTTTGGACAGCAGCCGGCGCAGTACAAATTCAAGTCCGCCGTGCTGCTGGGTCATAAGCCCCAGCCAAAAGCCCGCTTCCCCCTCCCTCAAGAGCGGGCTCTTTCCTTGTGGATCGGATGCGGAGCGATCAGGGGCGAGGACTGAGGCGACATGAAGCAACTTCTGTCAGATCTCGCCGCAATGGCCGAACCCGGCTTCTGGATCGCCTTGGGGCTTTTAGCCCTGCCTTACTCCGTGGGAGTAATCTTCCTGATCAAGACATGCCACTGCCTCTGATCGCCCAGCCTTCCGATCGTACGGGCTTTGTTACCTGCCAGCGCAAGATGTGAGTGACCATCACGAACTGGAATCGTCGCCGAGGCCATCCGCGCCGCTCGAACACCCATAAGGTTGCCGACCACGCGTTGGAGGAGTTGCTGGGGGAGCATGCATTGCCGCGGAGGAGCCTTCCGCACTTGTATGTCGCCTTCGGTGGGCCCTGAACGATGCGCGGAAGCGCGCGTTCACAGCATCGAACTGGCCGGTTGAGCATACCGCGACGTTGGTCGAAGAATCCGGATTGCGGCGAGCACATTTCTCCCCTTTTTCGGTCACATTTTATCGGGGCGGATCCCACTCACACCAATGCGGCAACCATCGAGTCCGAGGAGACACTGGACAAGTCGTTCTGTTGCTGGCGGCGAAACCAGTCCAGGGTGAGGCGCACACCCTCTTCAAGAGGTATTTGACAGGCCCAGCCGGGGATGATCCTCCGCGCTAGGGTTAAGTCCGGACAGCGGTTCGTCGGATCTTGGGGAATCGGATCAACATGCACGATTTTGGTGCCTGGCACCAAGCCAGCGACGTAACGGGCAACATCGACAACGGAAATCTCACGATCGTTTCCGATGTTCAGGGGACCAATATAACCATGCTCCTTCCCCCAGAAGAATTGTTCTAGGCCGTCCACGATATCGCTGACGTATCCCCAACTCCGCGACTGCAAGCCGTCGCCAAAAACGATTATAGGTTTGCCGAACAGCGCATTCGTGATGAAATTTGATACTGCACGTCCATCGTCAGGTCGTGTCCTAGGTCCGTAGACGTTGAACAATCTTGCAACTCGAATGTCGAGCCCGCTCAATCGGTTACTCTCAAAAAGCAGGGCCTCGGCGCAACGCTTACCTTCGTCATACGATGAACGCGGCCCGGTGCAATCAACGGAGCCCCTATAAGTTTCCGGTTGCGGCGTTACCAGCGGATCGCCGTAAACCTCAGACGTGGACGTGAAACAGAAGCGGCCCCCGGCGCGAAGAAGGGTCAGAAGCCGCATAGTTCCTATTACGTTGGCCGAGATGGTTCGTACCGGATCTTGCATATACCAGGGAGGCGAAGCAGGCGAGGCGAGATGATAGATCTCGTCAAAAAGGCTCCCCTGCTGAAAATCTTCAACAGCCACATCTATCACGACCAAGCGAGGGTCGGCGATATGATCCAGATTGGCACGCGTACCAGTCCAGAAATTGTCAACAGCAACAATTCGATTGATTTCTTGCCTTAACAACAGTCGATCAACCAGGTGGGATCCGATGAACCCGGCTGCTCCCGCGACAAGAACACTTTTCATTTCCGACCCAAAGCTTTGCAGCTTGCTCAGGAGCTATGAACGCTGACTCGTCAAGCCGTCTGAATTTCCAATGAGATGTCACTCCCTCCACGCAATGATGGTTCGCGCAACGCGCATCGCCCGAACAACCCTAATCCGCGCAAATAGTACCACCCCATTGGACAATGGCACATCTTAAGGACCCTGTCACCAGCGGTGCAGTGCATACACTACACTGTAAAAACGACAGATTTCTGTAGCCTGACTATCTTCGATGGGCATAACATCACCACAAGTTCAATGGGAAATGTATCCTCGACAAACCCAGCACAGGTGGGAGAGTAGCGGTAGAAACTCAGACGGCCCGGGCAGGTGTTCGTTCGCATCCGGATCGAACGTAAAGTCCGTGTGCGAGAAATGCCCTCCTTCTTATCGAACAACGGGGATATGTGGCGCGATCTCGCGCCCCCGGAGGATCTGGTCGAGCATTAAGGGCGGCTGCTTGCGCTCTCGAATGGTGAGGTTCGTGGAACGGCAGGCACCATCAAAAGTGCTGATTGCACTGCGCGGAAATGTAGGCCTCAATGGGGCTGTCAAGGGAGGCGGACGCCATCATCGTGTCAGATCGGACAGGCGCGCAATCAGTTGTCGTGACAATCATCGATCCGTCCCGCAAGCGAGGACTGTTCGAACCTTCCGAGCTTTGGCGATATCGGGAAGTTGTGTTCTTCCTGGCCTGGCGTGATTTCAAGGTCAAATACCGGCAGACTTATCTGGGCATCCTTTGGGCAATGCTGCAGCCGCTCGTTGCTATGTCGGTCTTCAGCATCTTCTTCGGCAAGCTCGCAGGCATTTCGTCCAACGGCGCGCCATACCCGCTATTTGTTCTGTGTGGGCTTGTGCCATGGAGTTTTTTTTCGCGAGCCGTCGCCAGCATGACGGGCAGCCTCGTCAGAAACCAGGAACTGGTGAAACGCGTCTATTTCCCGCGTCTGATCATTCCCATCTCCACGATGGCCTCATGCCTGACCGATATGCTCGTCGGCTTCGCTCTTTTGTTCGCCGCCATGCTGGCATTCGGAAGCTGGCCGGCACCACAAGCAGTCTTCTTGCCGCTGTTCGTGCTCGTAATGGCTGCGTCAGCGACTGGAGTGGGCGTGGCATTGTCGGCGATCAACGTTCGCTTTCGCGATGTGGGCTATCTGTTGCCGTTCAGCCTTCAGATACTTCTGTTCATGACCCCGATCGTGTACCCAGCCAATCTCGTCCCTCAATTGTGGCGGCCGCTTTATAGTCTGAACCCAATGGTTGGGACAGTCGAGGCCATCCGCTGGAGCGTGCTGGGCACGCCTGCGGACTGGCTCATGATCTCGATATCAACGCTCTCCTCGCTAGCCCTTCTCGTTGCCGGACTGACTATCTTCTCAAAATCCGAACGCGCGTTTCCGGACCTGATCTGAGTGATGACCGACATCGTGATCCAGGCTGCCAATCTCTCCAAGGCGTATAGACTTGGTGTGGCGAACAACAGCTTCCCCACGCTGCGAGACGCGCTCGCCAGCAAAAGGCGGGGTCTTCGCGGGGAGGCCGATACAAGCCACCGCAAAGGTGCGGACGAGCCGTTCTGGGCGTTGAAAAACGTCTCCTTCGAGGTGCACGCAGGCGAAGTCCTTGCCGTGATCGGTCCCAACGGTGCAGGAAAGAGCACCATTCTCAAGATACTGGCGAAGATCGTGGAGCCGACTTCCGGCCGCGCGACGATACATGGACGGCTGGGAGCTTTGCTGGAGGTCGGCACGGGGTTCCATGCCGAACTGACCGGCCGTGAGAACATTTATCTCAACGGGGCCATACTCGGCATGCGGCGCATCGAGATCAATTCCAAGCTTGACGAGATCGTGGATTTCTCCGGGGTCGAGCCGTTTCTCGATACGCCTGTCAAACGATACTCAAGCGGCATGTACTTGCGTCTGGCCTTCGCGATTGCCGCCCACGTCAATCCCGACATTCTGGTGGTCGATGAGGTCTTGGCCGTCGGCGATGCCACGTTCCAGAAGAAATGCATCGCCAAGGCAGCGAGCATCGCCGGGACAGGCCGCACCGTGCTGATCGTCAGTCACCAGATGCCGGTTCTGCAGCGACTTTGCACCCGCGCAATCCTTATCGACGGCGGGATGATCCAGGCGGACGGTCCGACTCAGGACGTGGTCCGGGATTATCTCCAGACGCTTGAGGCCCGCGCAGGAACCGATCTGAGTGTGCGATCCACGCGCACCGGGCGCGGCCGCCTCCGTGTGGTCGGCATCGAAGTTTTCAATGAAATGGGTCCCGTCGCGTCCGGGCAGCCGGCAACTTTTCGGCTTCAGGTTGATGGGCCGCGCGAAACATTGCAGTGCCTTGTGACTATCATTGATGATCTCGGGGATCCTGTGACCTCATTTGATAGCCGGGAGCATTCCCTGCATGACCGTCACGGCGAAGTCTACACGGTACATGTGGACAGCCTTATGCTGAGACCAGGGCGCTACAGGATTGACGTAGCGCTGGTGGCGGACGACAGGGTGGTCGAAGACCATGTCGAGACGGCCGCTGTGTTCGATGTCATGCCCGGTTTGCTCGACGATCGACCGGTCAGCGCCCAGCCTGGCTTTGGCAATGTCAGCTTCCCGCATCGATGGGTGGTCAGGAAGTGACGCCTGTTTTCACCTGGCCACGTGCGCAAGCTGTCGCCGAATCCTGCGCCGCTGCTTTGCTGTCCACATCATGATCTTCAGGGCAAGCCGTTCGGCTTTGCTTCCGATCGTTGCAGGCGTGACATAGGGCGCGCGTGCCAGCCGCAGCACCAATTGGAGGCGGAAATCCCGCGTTCCACTTTCCATCATATGCTCCGCGATCCAGTCCAGAAAAGCGGCGCGGGCGGGGTGTTTCCCCATCCGATCGTAGAGCCCTCGCTGAGTGGCAATCGCCGAGGCCGAACTGGAATGCTGCCGGTAACGTGCGAGAGTTACAGGAGTGATAAAGGCTGGGAATCGCAGGAATAGCTTCGCCCACAGAGCCTGGTCTTCATAGAGCTCAAAGTGCTCCTCAAAGCCACCAACCGTGCCAACCGCGCTTCTCCGCAAGAGCACGGAACAGGTACACGGAACGTGGCCGTCCTGCATCAGCAGCAGCCGACCCAAAAGCCGGGGGGGCTGATGTAAGCGTGCGGCAAGTCCATCTGTCGGCTCGACCCAGTCGGAGCGCGCTCCATCCGGGTACCACCATTTGGTCGGCCCGAAAATCATTGCGGCATCCGGGTTGGCATCGGCTGCCGCCAGGACCGTCTGCAGCATATGCGGCTCGTACAAATCATCTGCATCCAGGAAGGCAAGCAAATCGCCGCAGCTGGCCGCTATTCCGGCGTTTCTCGCTGCCGCGGCGCCACGCTTGGATCCGGGAGGCCTGCGCAGCACCTTAATTCGAGGATCGATTGCCGCGGCATCATTGGCGATCCTGATACTGTCGTCCGTCGAATTGTCGTCAACCAGCAAGAGCTCCCAATCTGCAATCGTCTGGGCCCGGACGCTGGCGATCGCTTCACCCAGATTTGACGCCGCATTGAGGAAGGGGGTTATGATCGTCACCCGCGGCACGGAAGTCATCGCTGCAGCCGTCTTACGATGCTTCGCTTGCTCGTCTTCCAGGTTTCGCGCGCGAGCACTTTCCAGATTGCGGAACGAATGCGGAAGGAGGCGCCCTGATCCGCCATCACCCCATTCAGCCATCTGAGAAACATGATACGCGCGGCTTCGTCAGCGCCTGCCCTGGCAGAAGCGGCAGAGCAGCTTTCGACGTGCTGGCGGTATCTCGCCCAGGTCTGGCCGGACACGTAGACGGGCGCGAATGCGAGCGCCTTCGCAAAGAAGGTCTGGTCTTCGAACATCAGGCGGAAGCTGTTCTCGAATCCCCCGAGCGTTGCCAACAAACTTGAACGCATCAGGGCGTTGCAAGTTGTCGGCGTCTGGGCTTGGTTCTGCAGCAGCAGTTCCAGCAGCACGGGCGGATCGTATCGGGCGTTCGGTTCGACTCCGAGCGGGTAATAGTAGTCCGCACGACCAGCAAGCTTTGCCCAGCTATGCCAGATCAACGTCCGGCCGTAGATTAGACCGAGCGCCGGATCGTTTTCCATGATGGAGACTTGTTCGGACAGCTTTTCGGGCAGCCATGTATCGTCTGCATCGAGAAACGCGACATAGGCGCCCCGCGCCTCGGCCAGCCCGCGGTTGCGCGACGCGCTGATACCATGATTGCCCTTGTCGGGATGGGAGAGTAGTCGCACCTTGCCTGGCAAGCGCTGCGCATAGTCGCGCACGATGACAGATGAACGGTCCGTCGAGCCATCGTCGACGACGAGGAGTTCCCAGTCGGTGAAGCTTTGACCTACAACGCTGTCAATAGCTTCCCGGAGGTATCTCTCGCCGTTGAACACGACGATGATTGCCGTGACGCGCGGTTCTCGGCATGCATGGTCAGCCATGGCAAAGGACCGCGCGCCGGAACTCTCTCTCACCCCAATCAGCGACCGTGACCCGCGGCAGTCGGAAGGGGTCGACCCTGAGCCCAGCTTCACGCGGCAGGGTGGTTACTGCATAGTCCATGCCAGCAGATTTTACCGCTTCGGCGGTGCTGTCGTCGAAGTCTCCGAAGGGGTATGCGAATCCCGCCACCCTCCGCCCTGTAATCTCTTCGCATTGTTGGCGGCTAGCAGAGATCTCGCGTTCAAGACTGTCCCGTTTCAGCAACGGCAGGGATGGATGCGTGCAGGTGTGGGCACCGATCGAAACGCCATCGGTGTCGGCGAGATGCCGCAGCTCCGAATGAGTCATGGCGCGGTCACACCTTCGGGGGCTGGCGTCGGTTCCTGCCCATCTTGCCAGCTGCTGCAGCGCCCTCCTCCGTTCGTGTACTCTCAACGGCTTCAGCAGTGCGTGCAAGCCGAAATGGAGCGCCGTGCGGCTGATGACGAGATTCGATTTCGCGCGCGTGGCGTCCTCCGTCACGAGCCAATCATAGTTTCGGCCTGCGATCTGGATCGCGAGCCTCTCCGGGAGAGCAGGCGTTTCCAAAGTGATGCGCGACAGAATATCCCACCAGAACACTGAGGGGTCGCTGAGCGCGTGGGTAGTGACGAAGACGGTCACAGGAGCGTTCATGCGTAGCATGACCGGCACGGCATTTTGCACGACATCCGCATAACCGTCGTCAAAGGTAACTGCCGCGGCATTTCTCGCTGGCTTTCCGTCCCGAAGCCGTTGTGCCAGCCATTGCAGGGGAACAATATCGCGCGCCTTTGTCAGGATTTCGATTTGGCGTGCGAAATTTTGTGGCGAGACCGAGAGTTCCCAAGGATCGACGCGTGGTTCTCCGACGCGATGATACATCAGCACGAGCGGCCGGTTGTAACCGGCAAGCAATCGGCCCCGTCGCAGGAGCTTGCTAAGAGCTTGACGCACTGTCACGCCGCTCATCGCCTGAAAGCGCGCGCGGCGACAATCACCGGGCAACATGGGTCATGCACATCGAGCATTGCCGAATTCAGCTCATGCTCCGCCAAGCCATAGAGAAACCCGGTAGCCGAATAGGCGTTTCCATAGTGGCGGACTTCGACATTCTCCACCCCGAACCTGTCTGAGAGAAGCCGGCCCAGTGCCGCCGGGGTTATCGACCAGAACCAGCTCTCGCCCCATTCTCCTCGGTCAATCGGGCTTACCCAAGGGACCGTGACCAGAAGCACGCCTCCCGGTTTCAGCATCCGCCATAGGGTTGCAACCGCGACAGGCATGTTGAAAAGGAGGTGCAGTGTCTGGGTGAGCACGATGCAGTCAAATGTCTCGGGCGGCAGGTCGTCGCCGTTGGCCAGATCGCCCACGAAGGTTGTCAGCGGGTGACCTTCATATCGGTTTAGAACGTCGCTCCTGGCAACTCGACTGCCTCCGAAGCGGGTCGTATAGGCGTTGTCCCCGATCTCCAGAACCCTGCCGGATATGTTCAGCGAACATGATGCGAGGAAAGTCTCGACATAGCGGCGGTCCACTGGCTTGCCGCGATCAAAACCGAAATTTGTACTGAAGGGCAGCGGGCGGCTGAGGTCACCGAACCGGACGCCCGATCGGCGCCGACTTGACCAGCCCTTGAAACGCTGCCGCAGCATCATGGTGGTCTGCAATGGCGCTGCGAGCGAAACGGCAATGGTGTTCAGGAGCTGACTGCCGAGCGAAGAACGGGATCGAACCGCTGTACTAAGCTGTCCCAGTTGCATGTGCGCATAATAGCGTTTCCAGTTTTCGACGCCCTGATGGTAGGCGGCCGTCCAGTCTGGATTGGTCCGCGCAAGATTCCTCTGCCGGCCAAGGACTTTGAGCGCCGCGCGCAACATCATCGGATTGCTGTTGGACATATTCGTTGCGTGCCTGCGGTAATCTGCGAGACACTCCGGGGTGCATGCGGCCTTGTTTGCCCGAAACAGGCGAAGGTAGACGTCGTAATCCTCGCAAGCCCGCAGGGATCGGTCAAATCCGCCAGCAGCCTCCAATGTGCTACGCCGATAGAGCACTGTCGCATGCATTCCAATCAGGTTGCCGGTCAAGAATCCGGCATACGGGTCCTCTCCCACCGGCCTCAGCGGAACTGAATTCCTGACTGCGCCGGCCTCATCGATGTAGCAATAGGCTCCATAGACCAAGGCGCAATCCGGACTGTCATGGAACAAAGCAAGATTGGTAGCGAGCGCCGTCGGGCGCAGCCTGTCATCGGCATCCAGGAACGCGATGAATTCGCCACGTGCTGCCTTCATTCCCGTATTGCGGGCAGCGGCTAAACCCTGGTTTTCTTGGCGGATGTAGTGGACGTCGACATACCGGCGAACAACATTTTCGGGATTGTCCAACGAACCATCGTCCACAACGATGATCTCATCGGGCCGCACGCTCTGGTTCCGGACACTGTCGATCGCTTCCGCGAGAAATCGAGCATGGTTATAGGTCGTAATGACAACCGAGACACAGGCTGCGGCGGGTCTGACGGTCATCTTTCGCCCACTTGGCTCTGCGCAGTCGGGTAGCCGGCAAAGGTTAGCCATGCGACTGAGCGCCGACATGCCTCCTCGAAGCCGACCACCGGCTGGTATCCGAGCTCGCGCTCGGCCTTGGCCGACGGGAGTTTCACCCGACACCGGTGCAACAGCGCACGTTCTTCAGATACCTTGATCTTTGGAGCCATAGGCGGCCTCTGATCGAGCCCTGATTTCCGCCACTCGGCATAGCCTACCTTTAGTCCGCTACGAACGGGTCTCGGGAGGCTTCGGACAAGCCGCCGGTAAAGGTCGCCATCTCTCAGCCATTGTGTCCAGTTCGGCGCGAATGACAATGGCGCGGAAACCGAAATCGCAGCCAGGTCGAAGCCCAATGCCTCGGCTATCGGGCGGCAAAGATCTGCCCAACTTATCCTTTCGCGGTCCCCGACCAGATAAGTTCGCCCAGCCGCCTCGGGCACTTCGATGGCAAGCTTGATCGCATGAACGACATTGTCGACATAAGCGCTGTTGCAGATGCCATGGCCGCCATCCACCAGATAGGCAGAGCCGTCGAGGAGATCGTTGGCGAAGCCCCCCGTCCAGCTGGAGCGCGGGCCAAAGACAATTCCGGGCCGCAGCACCACCACCTGGACTGCACCGTCCCGTGACAATTCCCCGAGACGACGTTCAGCACGAACCTTGGCATTGTTGTACTCGACCGTCTGGCCGTCGTGCAGCGCGCTCGTTTCGTCCGTTCCGGGCGGCGGCGATTGGCCATGAACGGATGCGCTACTGAGGTAGACCAGGCGAACGACGCCCGCAGCGGCGGCGGCACGATAGACAGGCTCGACGGCATCGACGATCGTGCGACTATCACCGGCAACTGCATGAACAACGGACTGACAGCCAAGAAGGGCCGCAGTAAGAGCCGGAACGTCATGCGCGTCCGCCACCCTTCCATCGATCGCAAAGCGGGACAGGCTGGCGAAAGCACTCGGCCTGCGAACGATCGGCCTCACCTCAGCCCAGCCGGAAAGATGCAGCAACTCCACTGTCCGGCAACCTATGAAGCCGTTGGCGCCAAGCACGGCAACAGTGCCGGTCATTGTCTGGTCTCGGCGGAAGCAATGACGTGGCGAAAGTCTTCTGCTCCGAGCCAAGGCATGTCCAGCCGTTTCCGTCTGGCATAGCATTCCTCGATTCGCTTGAGCACGTTGCGCCCCGCTGTGGCTGACCCGGAAAGGAGGGTTCCATTTCGGACCGTGTCGACCAAGTCCGAAATCTGATCGCAGAACGCGTCGACGAAATCGCGCGACCGGTCGTCGGTGTCGGTGAAGGAGGCGGTGGCTGCCGTGCGGCATCCTTTCAAGGCGATCTCTACAAGCTCAGTCTCATTGACTGCCCAAGAAATCGAGCCACGTTCGCCCTCAAGACGGTAAAGGTTGGGACGAGCCCAATCACGGCTCAGCCGGACCGTTGCCTCGAAGCCGCCAAAACCTAACCGGACAAGGCAGTTCGCCTCGACGCCGCCCATTGCGTCATCGGCGTAGTGGATTTCATGGGGCTCTCCGAACCACCAGGTCAGGAGGTCAAGGCAATGCGTGCCTATGTCCTGAAGCACGCCACCGCCGGATTCCGCGCGGCTGAAATAGCTCGTCGAAGCGACAGGCCACTGGAAAGGGCCACCCTCAAAACAACAGACACCTTGAATTTTTCCGATCAATCCGCCCTCGACCATGGCCTTTATCGATCGGGTGGCAGGGAACTGCCTTCTGACGAGGCCTGTTGCCACATGCAGATTGTTGGCTGCCGCTACCGCGAGGATAAGGTCCGCGTCGGAGCTGCTCGTGGCCATCGGCTTCTCGCATAGAACATGCATGCCGGCCCGCAACGCCTGCATCGACTGATCAAGATGGTATCGAGGCGGGGAAGCGATGATCGCCACATCGGCGCCCACAGCCAGAAGGCCGTCGAAACTGGCTGCAACCTTCGCTCCGGGCAGCCGCGCCTGTACGACCGCGGCGGATTTCGCTTCGGGATCAAAGATGGCTGCGACTGCGATCTGGCCTCTGCCTTGAAGGCGCGACAGCGCTTCCGCATAGTAGAGCTTCGTGACGGCGCCACATCCGGCCAAAACGAGACGGACAGGCTCACCTTGCCGCAGCCGTGCCGGCTGCCGTTGCACAGTTTCAATTTGGGCGGACAATCTCGCCTCCCTGCTTCGCAACGAGCCGCAGCATACGTCCAATTGTCTTGAGCGACGGATCGAGGTGGAAGGCTTCACTCATTTGCGCGAGGCATCCAGCCCAATCACCAGAGCCAAGCAGTCGCCGTCCGGTTTCGAGAGCGCTTTGCGAATAAGTCCGCCGAGCCGATGCGGCGACATCGTCCGCGAGTTCGCTTGGAAGATAGCTCTTGAAAATATCAATCGCCATTCGCGTGTAGGCCATGTCCGCGGCATTCCGGATATGGCGCCCTGTGTTCGATTGCGGGTGCATCCGATAAAGCGCAAGGGCTTGCGGTTCGTACCAGACAGGAAAACGAGAAGCGATGCGTATCCACATCTCCCAGTCTTCGCTGCATTTCAGCCGCCGGTCGAAGCCGCCGAGTTCTTCGTAGACCGCGCGTCGGACCGCGATGGACGGCGTCATGATGCGCTGTTCGAGCGCCAATCGGACCACCGCATTCTCAAGCCTTCCGGAGATTGACTGCATTCCAGGTTCGATCGACAACTCCTGTCCGTGGGCGTCCATGAAGACCGTCCGGCAGAACGCCGCTCCTACTCTCGGATCCGCATCGAAACCCCGACCGAGCAATTCGTAAAATTCTGGTCGGACGGCATCGTCGCCGTGCAGGAGATGGACAAGTTCCCCCTGGGCTCGGCTCAGACAGGTATGGAAGTTGCCGATGTGGCCGAGGTTTTGCGGCTGGCGGAAAAAGCCGACACGCCTTCCCCCGATTTCGTTCACGACTTTTTGCGGATCGTCGGACGAACAATCGTCAACCACTTCGATCTGCATATGAGCCGGGTCAGGGGCTTGCGCGAGCACGCTTTGCAGCGTTGAGGCAAGAAAGCGGGCGCTATTATAGACGGGGATCATCACCGACCACTTCGGACGAACAGCCCCCTGTGGCAATGACGGGACCGGATCGCGATTCTCGAAGTTGCGGAAAGCCGTCATCTCCCGAGCACCGAGGATTTCAGCAGGAGCAGTGCCAACCGCGCGATATCGCGTTTCGGCACGTTGTTTCCGCCAGTGCCGCTTCGCAGCAATCGTAGGAAGCACGATCTGGCCGACGGCAAGTCACCTCCGTTCAGATACTGCTTCGACCATTCGTAAAAGTAGCGGGAACAGCCGCCACGGGCAAACTGTGCCCCACGGGCATCCATGACATTCGCCATTCGCCGGTAGAATCCCTCGATCGCATCAAGCCTGAGCGGGCTTGGCAGCGCCGATACAAGCCCACCCGGGTGCAGACGATAGATACCTGCCACCTCGTCGACAAAGGCGAGGTCTGCTGTCTTTGCGCAATGCACATACAGCGGCCAATCAGTAATCGGAAAGAAATCTGCATACCAAGACGGTACATCCCGAACGCACGCGGTTCGCATCATACCGCCGCAAGTGGCGAAGGGATTGCCTTCCCAAATTTCCCTTTGTGTGATTAAGGGCTTCTGATCCCGTGGCGTCCACCGCCGCGACGTGATCTCGTCGCCGTGCGCCACGAGCGCATTGTAAAATATGGCCGAGAGCTCAGGATGCGCGTCAAGATGGGCCACCTGATCTCGCAGCTTGGTCTTGGATGTCCACAGGTCGTCGCCATCAAGGATCGAGACATAGCGCCCGCGCGCAACCCGGAGTCCTCTCGCAACGACCTCGTTGGATCTCAAATTGCTGCCAGAATAGATCGCCGATAGTCTTTCGGGATAATCGGATACATACCGCTCCACGATCTCCCGGGTACCGTCCGTCGAAAAATCTTCGCTGATCAGGATCTCGACACCGGATTCCGTATCTTGCATGAGAACGCTGTCGATCGCTGCCGCTACGTAGCGAGCGTGATTGTAGGTGACAATGAGCACGGTCACACTGGCCGTCGGTTCATTCACTGTCCGCTCAAAAGTGCATTCTGCCCTCTGAGCCAAATTGCGGCCCGACGAAATCTGCTCTTCCGACAGCAGCAGCTTCTTCATTCCAAGCCTCTAAGGAGAAACGGGCTGTCTGAGCCGCTGCCCTCTTGGGGCATTGCAAAGGTTCCTCGTTCGGGATGCTGCGCCAAATAGCCTCCGCAGGGTCCAAGTTTGCTGTCCATTGCAGCCAGATTGTTGAGCAAGGCACGGTAATCGGTATTCTCGCCGCGATCGAAAAGCTCATCGACAGCGTAGTCCCAGAACGGTTTCCCAATCCCCGAGCTGCGGCCTTCGCGTTCCAGTTTGGTTCCTTGTTTCGCCTTGCGCCGGAAAATGGCAAGCGTCGCACCGACGACTTTCGCGAACTGCGAGGGCGATCGCCAGAGCACTCTGGCGAAGTTCATGCCGACGGCAGCAAAGCGGCGCCTTTTAAGCCCGAGCCTGGCGATCTCGACATCGTTACGGAACATCACATCCGATAGGATCGGGCTCACCATCTCGCTGCAGCGAGCAAAGAGGCTCTCGAGCACCATCCGACGCGAGATGAGCATTCGGACGAAATCTTGCGACATGGCTCCTGGCGTTCGGCGGTATCCGACCAAGTGCTCCTTGACGACATCGAATCGGTATTTCGAGGCGATACTCAATTGGAGGAAGAAGTCCTCACAACCCTCCGCACCGTTTTCGCGCAGTCGCGAGGAATAGCCACCCATTTCGAGTAAGACATCGCGCCGGAACATTGCCGAACTTCCGTGACCGATAAAGTTCTGTCCGAGATGCTGCATGAATACCCATCCGTGCGGGTGCATGCGCTTAGGCGTAATGATCGCCTTATCATCGGCATCAATCGTCCGGTAAAGCGTATAGACAAGCCCAACATCATTGCCTGCTGCAGCGAAAACACGCAGCTGCTTTTCGAGTTTGGTTGGGTGCCAGAGATCGTCGGCGTCTATAGGTGCTATATAGATGCCCTTGCTTGCACGTATCCCCGTATTCCGCGCCGACGCGACGCCACTGTTCTTCTGTTGGAGCAGCTTGATACGCGGGTCGTCATTGGATAGTCGGCGGACGATTGATGCAGTTTCATCAGTCGAACCGTCATCAACGACTATTATTTCGATGTTTCTGTAGGTCTGGTTTATCACCGACGCCAAGGTGCGTTCGATAAATTGTTCTGCGTTGTAGGCAGGGATAATGACAGCCACGAATGCGTGAGTAGGACATTGTGAGTTGCTCGTAGAACAACTCCCCTTGGTGCGGCCACTTCCCTTCACTGTCACCCGGCCTCTGAGCTCTGCATGTACTGCTAAACGGCCGCTGTCCGGCTCACTAACATTTGGGGCCACGCACACTGGACGGCCCTCGCGCGGCCTTCTTAGGTGGCCGATCCATTCTCTTTGTGCCACAGCCCATAGCGTATTTTCCTTTCGCCCCTGGCCGACTTGGGGTTCGAAAACTCACGCAATAGCCCACGCTGCACCCTGACTAAGTGACCCAAAATGATCTCGCCCGTGCGTAGAGCCGCCCACGCAGAGTGGCGGATCCGAGAGTATCTGCTGTTTCCTGCAATCTATGCCCCTGGATGGCGAGTAGATAGATCGTCAAAAGCGGTACCCGTTAAGGAAAATTCGCGACCGTTTCGGGATGCCGCGAGAATAAACGGTCTCTTTGCTGCGCGCGTTCACGAATGTCACGAGCTGACTGAATCGCACCCAAGACTGCGGAAATTCGCCTTCCATCTGGAGTTCGCCCCTGGGACCGGACAAATTGAACAAGCAGGATTGCCGGCTGATGGCGCGCGATCAACCTACTACGATCAGCCCGACACCGCCGTGGATGACACAGCGCTCGTCGAGACGATGGGTCAAATCTCCGACAGCTTCGAAGCTTAAGGCTATCGCCGCATGCAGGCGGCGCTGGCAGCGCGGCATCGTCGTCAGCCCCAAGAAGGTCAAGCGGTTGATGCGCGAGCGTGATCTGCAGCCCAGGATCAGGCGCCGCTTTGTCGCTGGCTGCCTCCGCCCGCCCGATGATGAAGAGCGGGGGTGCCTCGCCCTGATCGATGCGGCACAGGAATTTCCAGATAGACCTTACTGCCATCGTCGAAGGGCGCGCGTCGGCCTCACCCGGTGCCCCGGCGACGGCCGCCTTCAGCGGCAGGACATCGCCGTATATGTCACGACCTTTGCCGGGAAGAATGCTTGCGAATCGCTGCGGAGATCGCCGCCAGGCCACCCCGCAGTTCGTCCTCAAGAGGATAGAGGAAGCCGACACGCATGTGGTTGCGCGGCATCTCGAACCAGTGGCCCGGACCGACATAGGTGCCATAGCTTTCCAGCAGGTCTGCGTAAAAGTCGTCGAAATCGAATCCCGGACCATGACGGAAACGGGGGAAGCAGACCACGCCGCCCTGGGGCTCGACCCATTCGATCAGTTCGTCGCTCTCAATCCAATCGCGCATGATGGCAAGGCGTCCGGCTAGCACTGGCGCCTGCGCGGCGAGGAAGGCGTCGCGGCCTTCCAGGATGCGGGCGCCGATCCACTCGTCGACGACGCTGCCGCAGATGCCGATCTGCTCCTTCGCCGCCAGGAAGCGCTCCATCAAGTGCACGTCGCGCGTCATGATCCAGCCCACGCGGATGCCCGGCGCGCCGTAAGCCTTGGACAGCGAAGCCACACTGATCGCGGCGGGGCTGAGCGAGGCGGCGGGGGGCAGCATCTCGCCATGGGTCAGGTCGCGGTAGGTTTCGTCCACCAGTAGCCTGCATCCCGCCTTTTCGACCAAGGCGATCAGCGCGTCCAGTTGAGGGCGGCCGATCATCGTGCCGGTTGGGTTATGCGGGCAGGTGATGCTGACATAGCGGGTGTTCGGGCGCAGAGCGCTGGCGACGGCATCGATGTCGAGGCCGAACCGATCGTCGAATTTGAGGTCGATAAAGGTGATGCCGCAGCCGATGGCGCGCGGCGTCTCGATATTAGTGGCATAGTTCGGCCGCACCACGACAAGATGGTCGTCGCGCGATAGAAGCGTGGTGGCGATGATGAACAGCGCGCCAGCGGCGCCGGCGGCCACCAAAACGTTGTTGGGGCCGAGGCCCTTGCCCTGCGCGGCTACCAACGCCCGAAGCTCAGGGTCGCCGCGATGCTCGCCATAGGGCAGCAGCAGGTCAGGGACGGAGAGATGGAAATCGGACAGCTTACGGTCTCGTACGGAGCTTTCCGACAGGTTGAAGCGAATGCGGTCATAGCCGTATTCCTCCGGTGATTCCTTCTCGATCACCATGCGTGCGTAGTCCATGCTTTCCCCCGTCAGGCTGCCAGCCGGGCGACGGCCAAAACGGCCTGGTCGACCTCGTCTGCTGTGGTGTAATGCGATAGGCCGAGCCGAGCGACGCCGCCTTGCTCGCGCAGGCCGAGCAGGCCGGAGGCTTCATAAGCGTAGAAATCGCCGGCCCAGCCGAAGATGTTTTCGCCCGCCAGCGCGGCTGCGATCTCCTGCGGCGACCTCTTGGCCAGCCGGAAGCTGAAGGTGGGCACACGGGCGTCCAGCCGGTTGCGGCTGGCGATGCCGCAGAGCTTGAAACCGGGAATGCCGGCAACACCCGCCAGGAACCGGTCCATCAGTCCGGCTTCGTAGTCGGTCGCCGCCTCCAATCCCGCCACGATGCGCTGGCGCAGCGGCGCGGCAACGTCGACGCCGGCGCACTGCTCGCCGAGCCAAGCGATGTGCTCGATCGCCGCCTGCGTGCCGGCCTGCGCCTCGAAGGAGGGAGTGCCGGGGGTGTGGCGCCACGGCATGTCGAAGGAGGCGGGCCGCACCTTGAGCGGCGTGAGCCGGTCGCGCAGCTCCGGCCGTATATACATGACCCCGGCGTGCGGACCGAAGAACTTGTAGGCAGAGCATGCGAGCAGGTCGCAGCCGATCGCCGACACGTCGAGGGCCAAATGCGGCGCCGACTGCACGGCATCGACCATGGTGACGGCGCCGGCAGCTTTACCAGCAGCCACGATACGGGCAACGTCGTTGACGGTGCCAAAGATGTTGCTCGCGTGATTGCAGGCAACCAGACGCGTGCGCGGGCCGATCAGTTCGTCCAGCATGTCGTAGCGATATTCGAAGGTTTCGGTATCGAACTCGAGCCAGCGGACGGTGACGCCACGTTCCTCGGCTGCGATGATCCACGGGCCGACATTGCCATCATGGTCCATGCGGGTAAGCACGATCTCGTCGCCCGGTTTCCAGTCGCGTGCCACCATGCGCGAAAAATGGAAGATCAGCGAGGTGCTGTTGAGGCCGAAGACGATCTCGTCCGGCTGTGCGCCGAGCAAGGCGGCCGCCGCTGCATGCGCTCCCACCAAGATGCGGTCGCTATCACGCGAGGTGTGGAAGGCACCGCCCTCGTTGGCGCAGCTTCGCAGCATCACCTCGCTCATCCGCTCGACCACGCGTGCCGGTACTTGCGAGCCGCCCGGCGCGTCGAGATAGATACGTGGCTTGCCGTCGTCGGTGATCGCCAGCGCCGGGAAGGCCCCGCGCACCGCCTCGATGTCCCATCGTCCAGTCGTCATGGAATTCCCTTTCAGGTCGGTCGCACCGCCGCGATCGCGGCCGTCAGTTCGTCGTAGTCGAAATTCCCGCCGCACAGCACGATCGCATTGACTTGGCCGCGGTACCGTTCCGGGTGCTTCATCAGCCCTGCCAGCGCTAGGCCGGCTGCACCCTCGACCAATAGATGCTCTTCGATCGCGAGACGGGCGAGCGCGCCGGCGATCTCGGCTTCGGAACAGATGACCACATCGTCGACGACCGACCGGGCGAGGCCGAGCGTGACGGAATCCTCATCCATGCCGCCGGCGACGCCGTCGGCCAACGTCGGCAAGTGCTCGACATCGATCACCTTGCCCGCTTCCATCGACGCTGCCAGCGCCATGCTGTTGGCGGCCGCGCAGCCGATGATCCGCGTGCGCGGACTGAAGGCCTTCATCACGGCGCCGATGCCGCCGATCAACCCGCCGCCGCCCATGGCGATGAAGACATTGTCGATATGCGAATGCTCTTCCAGCAGTTCGAGCCCGATCGTGCCCTGGCCAGCAACAACATCGGGATCGTTGTACGGAGATACGTAGACGAGTCCCTTCTCCTCGCCCAGGCGGCGCGCGTGCGCCTCGGACTGGCCGCTTTCGTCGCCATGCAGGATCACGTCGACGCCAAAGGACCGTATGCGCGCCAGTTTGGCCTTCGTGACATTGTGCGGAAGCACGACCGACAATTTTCGGAACAGGCGCGACGCCGCGAAGCTGGAGGCTATGCCGTGGTTGCCGGACGAGGCGGTGACGAACGGCCGGCCCCCGGTCGCATCGTCCATCGCGGTCAGCTTCGAGAAGGCGCCTCGCGCCTTGAAGGAGTTGGTGAACTGGAAATTTTCGCATTTGAACAAAACGGTGCTACCGATCGCGTCGCCGACGGCGGACGCGCCCAGCAGCGGCGTCTTCGCGATGTGGCCGCGGATGCGGGCATGCGCCCGCACGGAACGCGCGGCAGCGGCGGCGATGTCACCTTCGTTCGACATGGTTCTGTCCTGGGTCAAGAGTTTGCGGCTGTGCCGGCGCTCGCGAGGATGGCGCTGGCGATTGCCGCGTCCTCTGCGCCGAGGCCGGTCAGGTCGGCGATGCTGATGTCGCCAGGCTTGCGCGTCAATGAGCCAGTCCGCAGCGATACGCCGATCTCACCGATCCGCTCTGGCTCGACGAGGCCGGCCACGATGGCATGAGCGAACTCGCCATGGTCGATACTCTGCAGGGCCGAATCGGCGAGCAACGTGTCGGCGCGCGCGACCAACGTATTCTCCAATTCCTGTTTGCCGGGCGCATCGGCTCCGACGGCTGTAATGTGCGTGCCGGGCGCGATCCATTCAGCGCGTACCAGCGGCGCGGTCGCGGGCGTCGTGGTGACAATCACTTGTGAATCGGAACAAAGGTCGGCGAGCGAGCCGACTGGCGATACCTGGAGGCCAAGGTCGGCCACGTCGGCGGCGAAGCGTCCCGCCGCCGCTGGGGAGCGGCCCCATACCGCGACCGAAAGCGGCTCGCCGTGAGCCAGCACTCGCAGCGCGCGTAACTGAATGCGTGCCTGGGTTCCGGTGCCGACGATGCCGAGGCGCGTCGCGCCCTTAGGCCAGCACAGCCGGGTCGCCAGCGCGCCGGCATAGCCAGTGCGCCAGTCGGTCAGCATGCCTTGGTCGAACAGCAGCGCTACCGGTTCGCCTGTCGTGGCCGACAGCGCCACCATCATGCCGTTGCCGCTTGGAAGGCCCTTGGTCGGATTGTCGTAGAACCCAGTCGCGACTTTGACGACGAAGATCGACGCGCCCGATACATGGGCGCATTTCACATGGCAATCGCCGTTCGCCGCCGCGAATCCCATATGCACGACGGGCGGCTGCTGGACTGCCCCGGCGCTGTAGGCGACGAGGCTTTCGCGAACGGCCGCAATACCGGCGGCGTGGTCGAGCCGCCGCAGGATCTCCGCCCGGTCGAGGATGAGCGGCATGTTTGCGGCTGGCCTAGCCATGGTCGTTCCGTTCAGGCCGCCGAGCGGGCAAGGCCGCGCAGGAAGAGCTGCACACGTTCCAACCCGTCTTCCAGGACATGCGCCGGCGCGCCGATGCCGACGCGGAAATAGCCGTCCATGCCGTAGACGTCGCCCGGCGCGACAAGCACGCCCTGCTCGTCCTTGACGCGATGCGCCAGTTCGGTCGAATTTATCGGCAAGTGATAGCGCATGAATGCCATCCCGCCTGCCTGCGGCGGCGCCAGCGAGACCAGCCCCTCGTTGGCGCGGACCCAGCGCACCATCATGTCGACATTGCGTGACAGGAGGTCCCGGCTGCGGTCGAGGATCGCCTTGCGGCGCGCCGGCTGCAACACCATCGACGCGACCAGTTCGCTGACCGCGCCGGTGGTGATGGAGGTATAGTCCTTGCGCTGCCAGGAGGCATAGATCTCGGCGGCAGGGCCGACCAGCCAGCCGATGCGCAGGCCCGGCATCGCCATCGCCTTCGACAAGCCGTTGGTGACGATGGCTTTCTCATAAAGGTCGACGCTGCTCGGCGGCTCGACGGTACCGTATTCGGCGCCCTTGTAGACCTCATCCGTATGTAGCCAGATGCCGTTGGCGCGTGCGATGGCCACAATTTCCCCGAGCAGGTCCGCCGGCACCACGCGTCCGGTCGGATTGTTGGGCGTGCAGAGCGTGATGACCTTGGTGCGGGGCGAAATCGCCGCGCGGATATCGGCCGGATCGGGCAGCCAGCCCAGTTCCTCGCGCAGCGGCACATCACGTACCACCGCGCCGAGCGCCTTCGCCCATCCCCTGATCTGCAGATAGTTGGGGACGACGACGAGATCTCGTCGCCCGGCTCCAGCAGCGTCATCGCCATCAGAAAATTGGCTTCGGCCGAGCCGTTGGTGACCATCACCTCGTCGGCCGTACGATTCTTGTATGTGGCCGCGATCGCCTCGCGAAGGACGACGGCACCGTTCGTCCAGCCGTAACCGAGTTCGGCGGCAAGCACCTTTTCGCGTTCCTCCGGGCTCAGCAGTTCGTTGAGCGAATAGGGGTGTACCCCGCTATCGGAGAGGTTGTACTCGACGATGTTCTCGTAGAGCGACTGGATGCGTTCGAGGGTGAATTCTTCGATCTGCATGTGTGTACGATTCCTCTTCTTCAGGAAGCCGCGCGGGCCGGTGAGGTCGCGTTGGCCAGGATGCCTAGCACAGTTCTGTGCAACTCAGGTGTGGCGCTGGCCACGACGGAACGGCGGCCGGAACGGATCGTCAGCTCGCCGCCCTGCCAGTCCGTCATGACGCCACCGGCGTTACGCACGATCGGGATCAGTGCGCAATAATCGAAGGCGTCCAGCCCCCCGTCCACATTGATGTCCAGCGCGCCGTCGGCGACGCGGCCATAGGCATGGCAACCGCCGCCATAGACGCTCCAGCGCACCTGGCGGCGCAGCCTCTTGTAGGCGGCCGTATCCTTGTCGTCGAAGGATTCCGGGTTGCCGTTGCCGACAAGGGCCTCGCTAAGGTCCTGGCAGGCGCGCGTGCGTACGGGCTTGCCGTTGAGGGTGGTCGGCGAACCGTCGGCGCCCAGCCAGCGCTCGTTGGTGACGGGATTGTCGATGACCCCGAGCATGGGAACGCCGTTGCGGGCCAGCGCGATCAGCGTGCCGAAGGTCGGAATGCCGGTGATGAAGGCTTTGGTGCCGTCGATCGGATCGATGACCCAGACCCATTCCGCGTCGAGGCCGACGGACCCAAATTCCTCGCCGAGGATGCCGTGGTCGGGATACGCCTCCTGGATGCGCGCGCGCAGCCTCTCCTCGACCTCCCGGTCTACCGCGGTGACAGGGCTTGCATCGCCCTTGGAAACGAAGCCGTGTTGCTCGCTGAGCGCTTCCTGGATTGTCGCCCGGCTGACGTCTGCCAGCGAACCGGCGAAAGCCGTAAAGGTCTTGGGGTCAGATGCCGGCATTGTCGGCTCCCTCTATGAGTGGGGTTGCGGGTTCGCCCAGAGGACGCGTGTGTCGTGAAAGCCTGTATTCGAGGGCGCGCAACGCCGTGGTGAGCACGTAGGTAATGGTGAGGTAGATAAGCGCCGCGGTGATGAAGAGCTCATAGGGCGCGAAGGTGCGGGCGACGATCGTGTTGGCGGCGCCGGTCAGCTCCATGACGGTGATGGTCGAGGCGAGTGATGTGGATTTCAGCATGCTGACCACCTCGTTGCCGTAAGCCGGCAGGGCGATGCGGAAGGCGCCCGGCAGGATGGTCGTGCGGTAGGTCAACGCCGTCGACATGCCGCAGGCACGCGCCGCCTCGATCTCACCGGCTGGCACCGCCTCGATGGCGCCGCGCAGGATGTAGGCGGTGTAGGCGGCCGTGTTCAGGCTGAAGGTCAGAATGGCGCACACCCAGGCCTGGCGCAGATATGGCCACAGAAAGCTGTCGCGAACGACCTCGAGCTGGGCGAGACCGTAATAGACAAGGAAGATCTGGACCAGGAGCGGCGTGCCGCGGAAGAAGTAGATGTACCAGTGCAGCAGGAGGCGCACCGGCGCCGGGCCGCTGACGCGCAGGATGGCGACGGGAAGTGCCACCGCCATGCCGCAGAAGAGTGAGGCGACGAGCAGTTCGATCGTCGTGACGGTGGCCGACAGCAGCGCCGGCAGGCTCTCGACCATAAGCTCGAAGTTCATCGCGCCAGCTTCCTCTCGCCGCGCGTCGCACGCCGTTCCAGCGCGTCGACAATCGAGGTGTTCAGTATGGTGAGCAGGAGGTAGATCAGCGCTGCGGCGAGGTAGAAGCGGAAGGGTTCGCCATTGACCTGCGTCGCCATGGTGGAGATGCGCATCAGCTCCTCCAGCCCGACGATGGAGATAAGCGACGTGTCCTTGATGAGCGAGATCCAGTTGTTGCCGAGGCCGGGCAGCGCGTAGCGCCACA
Organism: Mesorhizobium sp. B2-6-1; assembly: GCF_006440475.1. Taxonomy (NCBI): domain Bacteria; kingdom Pseudomonadati; phylum Pseudomonadota; class Alphaproteobacteria; order Hyphomicrobiales; family Phyllobacteriaceae; genus Mesorhizobium; species Mesorhizobium sp. B2-6-1. The sequence continues at coordinate 80,944 of NZ_VFUH01000003.1, read as the reverse complement.
TCAGCGGCAGGCGGATGTGGATGAAGCTGGTCGCGGCCGACATGCCGAAGGCATCTGCCGCCTCGATCTCGCCCTTGGGAATGGCGAGATAGGCGCCGCGCAGCACCTCGGCCGCGTAGCCGCCGAAGACCAGGCTGAGCGCGAAGACGCCGGCCGGCATCGCCGGCACTTCGAGAAAGCGGATGCTGGGGTCAATCATCTTCGCCAAGCCGGTCAGGGCCACCGTGCCGCCGAAATAGGCGATGAGGATGATGAGGAGTTCGGGCGTGCCGCGCACGACCAGAGTGAAGCCCCGGCCGATGGCGCGCAGCACACAGTTCGAGGAGAGCTGTGCCAGCGCGCCGAGAATGCCCCAAACGAGGCCGACCGCCAGCGACAGCAGCGCGACCTCGACGGTGGTCATGAGCCCGCGCGCGACCTCCAAACCCCATCCCTGGAAAATGTCCATCTGCCGCTCCTGCGGTGGCAAGAAGAAAGACGCCGGCCATCGGGTGAAATGGCCGGCGATGAACCGTACGGCTCGGCCTAGTTCGATGCCGGCAGCACGCTGAACGACCAGTACTTGTCGTTGATGGTCTTGAACGTGCCGTCGTCGATCATGGCCTTCATCGCCTTGTCGAGCTCGTCGCGAAGGCCGGCATCGTCCTTGCGCATGCCGATGCCCACGCCTGGCCCGAAATACTTCACGTCCTTGATCTCCGGACCGATGAATTTGTAACCCTTGCCTCGGTCCTTGTTGAGGAAGTCGTTGGCGAGCTTGATCGGGCCGGCGAAGACGAGATCGGTCCGCTTGGAGGTCAGGTCGAGCAGCATGTTGTCGGCCGTGTCGTAGAGCTGGATCGTGGCCTCAGGAAAGTTGTCTCGCATGTAGTTCTCGTAAGTTGAGGCACGCTCGATCCCGATGGTCTTGCCCTTGAGACCATCGGGGTTGGGCTTGCCGTCGTCCGTCAGCGGCTTGGCATCGCTTCCGTCCGGACCGACGAACCGGGCGGTGGAGGAGCGGTACGGGATCGAAAAGTCGATGCTCTTCTTGCGCTCGTCGGTGATCGACATCGACGCGGCGAGAAGATCGAACTTGCCGGCGACAAGGCCCGGAATAAGCGAATCGAAAGGCATGCAGACAAAGGAGGCGTCGGCGCCGAGGCGCTTGACAACTTCCTTCGCGACATCGATGTCGAAGCCGCGCAACTCGCCGTTCGCGTCCTTGTAGTTGAACGGCGGGTATGTGCATTCACTGCCGACGCGCAGGTCGCGCGCCGAGACCTGCGCGGCGAAGGCGGCGAGGCCGGCCGCAAGCATCAAGACAAGTTTTTTCATCATGTTCCCCTGTTGTTTGTCCTGTTCAAAGAACGCGCTGCAGGAAGGCCCGGCAGCGCGCCGATTGCGGATCGCCGAGAACCTGTCCCGGCGGGCCGCGCTCCTCCACCATGCCCTGGTGGAGAAAGAGCACCTCGCGCGAGATCTCGCGCGCGAAACCTATTTCATGGGTGACGACGATCATCGTGCGTCCTTCTTCGGCGAGCGTGCGCATGACCGAGAGCACCTCGCCGACCAGTTCCGGGTCGAGCGCGGAGGTCGGCTCGTCGAACAGCATCAGCTTCGGCTCCATCGCCAGCGCGCGGGCGATGCCGACGCGCTGCTGCTGGCCGCCGGAAATATGCGCGGGGTAGTGGTCGCGCTTCTCGAACAGCCCGACCTTGGCGAGATAGGCCCCGGCTCGCTGCCGGGCCTCCTGTTTGGACAGGCCGAGCACCTTCATCGGTGCAAGCATCACGTTGTCGAGCACGGTGCGCTGGCTCCACAGATTGAAGCTCTGGAAGACCATGCCGATGCGGCTGCGGATGCGATTGATCTGGCGCGCATTCAGCTTCGCGCGCCCCGAACTGCGATCCAGCGTCAATTCCTCGCCTTCCACCGCGATCGTGCCGGCGTCGGGAATTTCCAGAAGATTCATGCAGCGCAGGAAGGTGCTCTTGCCCGACCCGCTGGCGCCGATCATGGTGATCACGTCATGGGCATGGGCGACCAGGTCGACGCCTTTCAAGACTTCCAGAGCGCCGAAGCTCTTACGGATGTTATTTGCCCGCAGGACGGTGTTTTGGTCCATGTCCACTTGGTGCCCTTGCCTCCCGATCGGCTGGACACGGAGATTGTCCCGGAAGCGCGGCTGCCCAAAGAGCCAATTTCGCCGACGGGCAGCGGACCAATTCCAGTCCCGTGGGCTGTGAATGCGTCGTCAACCGTGTTCGAGGATAGTCTGCGCGAGGATGTCGACGCAACGCGGGATGCGGCGGACCGACGTGTTGCCGAAGCCCAGCACAAGACCCCTCGGCTTGGTTTCCCGGCGTGCGTAGCGCGAGAGTGGTGGGCAGTCCAGCCCCTTCTGGAGCAGTGTTCGCGATACGGCCACGTCGTCAAACGGTTCGCGTGCGTGGACGGTCAGGTGCAGGCCGGCGTGAACGTCGGGAACGTCGAAGCCGTCTCGCAGCTTTGCGCGCAGGCATTGTGTCAGGCAGGCGGCGCGATCGCGGTAGATGGTGCGCATACGCCGAAGGTGCGAGGCGAGCCGCCCCTGGTCCATGAAGTCGGCGACCAGCGCCTGGTCCGGTAGCGGTGCGTAGAAGGAGAAAATACGCTGGGCGAGGGCGAACGCCTCGACCAGCGGCATCGGCGCGATCAAATAGGCGAGCCGCAGGCCGGGCGCCAGCATGCGGTTGAACGAGCCGGCATAGATGACCCGCCGCGGATCGCGCGCGTAGAGCGTCGTCTGCGCTTCGCCCGACCAGCGGATCTCGCTATTGGAATCATCCTCGAATATCCAGCCGGGCCGGTCCGCCGCCCAATCAAGCAGCTTTTGCCGGCGATCCGACGTCATCGTGCAGCCGAACGGCCATTGCTCGGTCGGGGAGACAACGGCCATACGCGCCTCTCGGACCATCACGCCGGCGGCTTCTGTATCGAAGCCTTGCCTGTCGAGCGGGGCGGGAACGGTGACAAGGCCGAAGGCTTCCAGCGTGGCGATCTCGGGCATGTGGCAAGGATCCTCGACCAGAACGGTGTCGCCGCGGTCGAGCAGAACATGAGACGCGAGAGCGGCCGCTTGCAGCGTATTGCCGATGACGATGATCTGTTCGGGACGACAGTTGATCGCTTTAGCCTCCGCCAGATAGCCCGCGATGCGGGTGGCCAGCAGTGGCGCGCCGCGCGAATAGTCATAGCCGGTGTGGGCGCTGGCGTGCTCGCGCCAGCGGCGGCTAGCGATCTGAGCGAACTCGTCATAGGGGAACTCGTTCAGCGCCGGCACGCCGGCGCTGAGATCGTAGGTCTCGATGCGTTCGGCTGGCAGGTTCATGTCGAGCAGCGCCTGGCCGCGGCGCGAGGGTGCCGGGAGCGCATTTGGACCTGACACCGGTATGACCGCCGTCTCGGCTCGGGGGTGATTGTCTTCCGGCAGCATGGTTTCGACGAAGGTGCCGGCGCCGATCCGACGTGCGACATAGCCCTCCGTGGCAAGTCGCTCATAGGCGAGGACAACGGTGTTGCGCGAGAGCCCGAGTTCCTCGGCCATGACGCGGCTTGGCGGCAGGCGCGCTCCTGGCGCCATGATGCCATCCCGTATCCAGCGGCGCAACTGCTCGAAAAGTTGCTCGTTCAACGGCGTGCCACGGCTGCGGTCGAAGACGATCCTGTTCCAGCTGGGATAGTTGAAAGCGTGCATGTCTGTTCACCGGCTACGGCGGGACCTCACGAGCGGCGACGCAGCCATAAGGATGATCTTCCTATCGAATTGAAATCACCCTATCACATGACGAACGATGAGCAGAAAGCCTTCTCTGCATGCGTCGAATGCCAGCTTTCAGCCACTGGCAGCGTTCACCAAATGGCCGAGATGCACGCGCAAATTGTTCACGGCTCCACTCGTGAAGTGGAGCCGCTCTTGATCACACCTCAGTTGCCTCGGCAAGTTCGAGAGCATCTTCTACATCGACTCCCAGATAGCGGACCGTGTTCACGATCTTGCTATGACCGAGCAAAGACTGGATGGCTCCCAGAGGATAACTGACCTCAATCCAACAAGCATGTTTCTGACAGCTCAGCCTCCGCACGTCGACAGAGCCGGTTTGGGCGGGCCCGGTCCTTTCCGAATGATTCTCTCTGCTGCTCAGCCGCCGCCAAAGGTTTGTGCCCCTCCGAGCACAGGAACCGTTATTGACCGCTGAATGCCGCAAAGCTTTTTTCGAAGCGGTCGACGACATCCTCGATATCGGACATTGCCAAGCAAAGCGGCGGACACATGCGGATGACATTGCGGTACGGTCCCGAGCGGCTGGCGACGAGCCCGTTGCGGCGCGTTTCCTCGAAAATGGCGAGCGTCTCCTCCGGCGCCGGCTCTTTCGTCGCGCCGTCCTTGACGAGTTCGATCGCAAGCATAAGCCCACGGCCCCTGATATCGCCGATGATTGGAAAGCGCTCCTTCATGTCGTTAAGGCGACCCTTGAGCACCGCGCCAACATCCCGGGCGTTCTCCTGGAGTCGTTCCTCTTTTATGACCTTTAGCACGGCTCGGCCGGCCGCGCATGCCACCGGATTGGCGCCATAGGTGTGGAACAGAAATTTATCGGCCATGGATTCAGCGACATCTCGCTTGGCGATGACCGCGCCGAGCGGGATGCCGTTGCCCACACCTTTGGCGATGACGACGATATCGGGCACAATGCCATGGGATTCAAACGCCCAGAAGGCATCGCCGGTTCGGGCGACACCGGATTGCACTTCATCAATGATACAGAGACCGCCGGCCGCGCGGACACGCTCGACAGCGCCGGCAATGTAGCCCGGCGGCATCGGCACGATGCCGCCATAGCCCTGCACCGGCTCGATAATCATGCCGGCCAGCCCGCCGCTGGTTGAACTCGCTATGGCGCGCTCGACCTCGTCGAGATAGGGCTGCAAGCCTTCGCCATGAATGCCGCGATACTGGTTGGGCTCGGCCACGAAAGTGACCCCGCCAAGCTGGGGCACGGGATGGCGAAAACCCGCTATCCCGGTCACCGACTGCGCGCCGAAAGTGGCGCCGTGATAGCTCGAGGCAAGCGCCAGCATGTCGATGTTGCCGGTATGCGAGCGCGCCATCAGCAGCGCAAGATCGATCGCTTCGGCCCCGCTGTTGGTGAAATGTACGACCCAATCGTGACCGGCCGGCATCGTTGCCACCAGTTCCTCCGCGTACTGAGCCGGAACCGGGTGGTAGAACATCGTCGTGCAATGCGTCAGTTCCGCCAGTTGCTCGGTGGCCGCCTTGACCACCTGCGGATGCGCGTGGCCGACCGAGATGCAAAGGTTCATGCCGAGCAGGTCGATGTATTTACGATCCTTCTCGTCCCAGACATACTGGCCCTTGCCGCGCTTGAGGATCAGCGGGTCCTTGTAAGGAACGAACTTGCGCTGCGTGGCCGAATAGAAGCGGTTCCGCCGATCGACGATGGCCTCGGTCGACCAGTCGATGTCCAGATTGGAATGGACGTGCGGAGCGTTCATGCCGTGTCTCCCGTGTTGCGAACTCCTGGATTGAAAACACGGAATGCGCGGCGCGCACACCGCCAAACCTCCTTATCAGGATAACTGATGGAGTTGATTAGTCATGCGACGAGGGGCGATCGACGGCATAGCAGTCGGCGGGAAGGCCAGGCAGGCGGGTGCTGATCGCGTTGGTCAGCACTTCCGCGGTACGCGTGGCGAAAGCCTCGGGGAGGTTTCCGAGCTCCCGCTCGCGCGCGACCAGAAGGATGTTGCGCGACAGCCCGGTGAACGGCAAGGGATGGACGTCAATCTCCATACCCTCCGCCAGCCCGTCGATGAGCAGGGTCGGCGTCAGGATCGCAAAGCCCATGCCGGCCGCGACCGGCGCCATCACCACGCTGGAGCGGTCACCTTCCATGGCACGCGGGATCTCGATTCGCAGGCGGCTCAGATGCTGGTCGACGCGCAGGCCAACCGGCGTCTCGCGCGAGAAGCGCACGAAGGCGAGCTTCTTGGAGAGCTTGACGATGTCACCGACATCGCCGGCAAAACCCTTTGGCGTCACCAGCAGGAATTTTTCGGTCATCACAGGATAACGTGTCAGTCCCTCGATCTCGAACAGCTCGCCGGAGGTGACGGCGAGGTCGGCGCGGCGGGCCCGCAGCAAGGCGACGTGGTCGGTCGCCAAACCCGCGAACAGGCTGAGCTCGGGAATGCCGAAACCCTTGCGGGCAAGGACCGAAAGCGCCGGCGCCAGCGTTGTCGCGATCGACGCCAGAAGCGCGATGCGCAACAGCGGCAGCGGTGCTGCATTGACGCGCCGCGCGTCGGTGCGCAGGCCCTCGACCTCGGCCAGTATGGCAACGGCGCGGCGATGCAGCGCGATGCCGGCTTTGGTGAGCTCGATCGGCCGCAAATTGCGATCGATCAGGCTGACGCCGAGCGCGCTTTCCAGGTTCTTCAGATGCTGCGAAGCGGCCGATTGCGTCATGCCCAGCATCTGTGCCGCCTGGGTGACGTGCCTGGTCTCGACGATGGCGACGAAAACCTCGATCGATCGGAAAAGGTTGAAATCGAAACTGCCGCTCTTCACCCGCAACTCCGCCCGTGAAGCATCATAAGTTTTCCTAATGTTGCGAAATTTGGGTTGAGCGCAAGTGGTTTAGCGGGAGAAGATCGCGCTGTTCCAATCCAGCGAAGGTATCCCACAAGGTGAATGGCAGCGCACGCATCGTGATCATTGGCGGCGGTGTCATTGGCCTCGGCATAGCCTATCACCTTGCCGAACTGGGCGTGAGCGATGTCGTCCTTCTGGAGCGCCACCAACTGACCAGCGGCACATCCTGGCACGCCGCCGGAATCGTCGGTCCGTTACGCGCCAGCCTCAACCTAACAAGGCTGGCGCAATATGCGACCGAGCTGTTTCCACGCCTCGAGGACCTGACGGGCCAGGCGTCCGGCTACCGCCGCACCGGCGGCCTGTGGCTGGCGCGACGTGCGGAGCGCATGGACGAACTGAAGCGCATCGCGCATATGGGTGATGTCTGCGGCTTGACGGTTGGGATCGTCGATCAGGCGGGCGTGGCCGAGCACGTGCGCGGCATCGTCACCGATGGCGTCGAGGGCGCGCTGTGGGTCGAGGAAGACGGCCAGGCCAATCCAGTTGATATCTGTGCGGCCTATGCAAAACGGGCCCGCGCCGCCGGTATCCGCATCCTCGAGGGGTTAGCCTGTTCGGGCATCGTGACCCGCAACGGCCGGGTCGCTGGCGTCAAGCTGGCCTCCGGCGCCACCATCGATTGCGAGACCGTCGTCAACTGTGCCGGCGCCTGGGCGCGCGATATCGGCGCGCTCGCCGGCGTTCCTGTGCCGCTGCAGGCCGTCGAGCACATGTATGTCGTGACGGAGCCGATCGCCGGCCTGCAGGATCCGTTTCCCATCCTGCGCGACCTCGACGAAGGCATCTACATCAAGGGTGATTCGGGCAAGCTGGTGCTGGGCGGCTTCGAGCCGAACGCCAAGCTCTTCGACGTTCGCGGACCGGTTGGCGACAGGCCATTCCTCGAACTGCCCGAGGATTGGGAGCAGTTCGAGCCTTTCATGTCGGCCGGGCTGAAACTCCTGCCGGCGCTGTCGCAGACCGGCATCAGGCACTTCATGAATGGCCCGGAGAGTTTTACCCCCGACACGCGGCCGCTGATAGGCGAGTCGCCCTATCTGCGCGGCTTCTATGTCGCCGCCGGCTTCAACTCGACAGGCATGATGTCGTCGGCCGGCGCCGGCAAGGCCATGGCCGAATGGATCGTCGACGGCGAGCCCAGCCTCGATCTGTGGGCGCTTGACATCGCCCGCTTCGACCGCGCCGCCGCGGCGCGCTCTTTCGTCGGCGCCAGGATGGAGGAAGCGGTTGCCGACCTCTTCCGCATGCATTGGCCTTACAAGCAGGCCGCCGCCGGGCGCGAGGTGCGGTGTTCCGCCTTTCACCGTACGTTCGCCGAAGCGGGTGCTGTGTTCGGCGCGCCGACCGGCTGGGAGCGACCGCTCTGGTTCGGCGGCACGGAGACGCGCGGCTATTCCGTCGGCGCTCAGAAATGGTGGAGCCCGGCCAAGGCCGAAGCCGAGCGAATGGCGCAAGGCGTTGGCCTGTTCGAGCTTTCGCCTTTCACCAAGATCGATGTGCGTGGACGCGACGCGATCCAGCTGATGCAAAGCCTGTGCGCGGGGGACGTCGACAGGCCCGAAGGCCGCGCCGTCTATACGCAGATGCTCAACGCACGCGGCGGCATCGAGGCCGATGTGACGGTCACGCGAGTCGACGAGCACGGCTTCCGGGTTATTTCAGGTGCCGCGACCAGACAGAAAGATTTTGCCTGGATCGCGCGCCATGCTGAGGATCTTGGTCTCAACGTCTCGGTCTTCGACGCCACGTCCGCGGAGGCCGTTCTCGGGGTCATGGGGCCGAATTCGCGGGCGCTGCTGCAGAGCCTGACTGACGTCGATCTTTCGGACGCAGCCTTCCCGTTCTCGACTTCGCGCCGCATCGACATCGGCACCGCGAATGTGCGGGCGACCCGAGTCAGCTTTGTCGGCGAGCTCGGCTTCGAGCTTTATGTGCCGGTCGAACACGCCGAGAGCCTGCTTGCCACGATCGTCTCAGCGGGCGGCGCCCATGGCCTGACCTTTTGTGGCCACTACGCGCTGGATGGCTGCCGGTTGGAAAAGGGCTATCGCCATTGGGGCCATGATATCGGGCCGAAGGACACGCCGCTGGAGGCGGGCCTGTCCTTCGCGGTGTTCTGGAAGAGGGATGATTTCATCGGCCGCGATGCCCTGCTGAAGCAGAAGGCCGATGGCCTGAAGCGCCGGCTCATGCATTTCGCCGTCGACGGCGACAATCCGCTTCTGCTGCATGACGAACCGATCTATCGCGACGGCAAACTTGCCGGGTTGACGACGTCAGGTGGCCTCGGCGTTCGCACGGGGCTCAGCCTTTGCCTGGGCTACGTTGCCTGTGATCCAGGCGAGACGAAAACGCAGCTGCTTGCCTGCGACTACCAGATCGCGGTGGCCGGTGCGCGCTACAGGCTGCGCCCACTCGACAAGCCACCCTATGACCCAACCGGATCGCGCATGCGCGTAAGCGCGGAGGAAAATTCATGAGACAACAGGCCCGCGTGGTCGTTATCGGCGGCGGCGCCATGGGCGTGTCGCTGCTCTATCACCTGGCCAAGCGCGGCTGGAGCGATGTCATGCTCGTCGAGAGGCAGGAGCTGACAGCAGGCTCGACCTGGCACGCCGCCGGGCTCTGCACGCATTTCGCCCACAATGCGACGATCATGGAGATGCGCGCGCATTCGGTGCGGCTCTATCGCGAAATCCTGACCGCCGAGACCGGGTTGCCGACAGGTTTCCACCCAAGCGGCGCATTGCGCATTACGCGCTCGCCGGAGCGCATGGACGAATTCCGCCATGTGCAGGGGCTTGGCCGGTTCGTCGGCCATGACTTCCACATTCTCAGTCCCGATGAGCTCAAGCAGATCTATCCGCTCTGCCATACCGACGGCATCATAGGCGCGATCTACGAGCCCAATGACGGTCATGTCGATCCGACGCTGGCGACCAACGCAATGGCCAGCGGCGCGCGCTCGCGCGGCGCCGAGATCGTGCGCCACAATCCGGTCCTGGCAATCGAGCGCAAGCCATCGGGCGAGTGGCTGGTCCGCACACAACAGGGTGACATTGTCGCGGAGCATGTGGTGAACGCGGCCGGCACATGGTGCCGCGAGATTGGCGCCATGATGGGGCTCGACCTGCCCGTGGTGCCGATGCTGCACCAATATGTCGTGACCGATACCGTCCCCGAGATTGCCGACCGGATCGCCGCCGGCGCCAAGGAACTGCCGATCATCCGCGATCCGGAAGAAAGCTGGTATCTGCGCCAGGAGCGCGACGGCTTTATCGTCGGTCCCTATGAAAAGTCGGCTCACCCCTGGGCGGTCGATGGCGTGCCACCAGAATTCGGCATGGACTTGCTGCCGCCCGACCTGGATCGGGTCGAGCACATCATCGCGCTGGCGATGGAGCGTGTCCCGGCACTCGCCAATGCCGGCATCAAGACGGTGGTCAACGGGCCGATCACCTTCACGCCGGATGCCAATCCGCTGGTCGGTCCGGCATTCGGCCTCGGCAATGCCTGGCTGCTCACCGGCTCAAGCATGGGCGTGATGGAAGGCGGCGGCGCCGGTCGCTTCCTCGCCGACTGGATCGTCGACGGATCACCGCCAATGGATGCGCTTGCCATCGACCCACGCCGCTTCGGCAATTATGCCGACCGCGACTATCGCATCGACAAGGCGGTGGAAGGGTTCGGCCTGCAATTCGGCATCCACTATCCCAACGAGGAACGCGAGGCCGGCCGCCCGCGCCGCACGACGCCGGCGCTCGAACTTCAGAGAAGCCAGGGGGCAGTGCTGGGCGCCGCCTATGGCTGGGAGCGGCCGAACTGGTTCGCTGCCAACGGCGCCGACCGTGACCCGCCACTGACCTTCCGCAAGCCCGGCTGGTTCGACGCGGTGCGCGGCGAGTGCCGTGACGTGCAGGCCAGCGTCGGCGCCATCGACCTTTCGGCCTTCTCCAAATTCGAGATCGGCGGACCAGGCGCCAGCGCCTTCATGGCTTCGCTCGGCGCCAACCGACCACCGGAACGTCACGGCCGCATCGGGCTCATTCACGCGCTGACGGCAAAGGGCGGCGTGGCGTCGGAATTTACCGTGACCCGACTCGGCGACGATGGGTTCTACCTGACCAGCGCAGCACTTGCGGAGCGACATGACGAAGGTCTGCTACGCTCGCGCGCCGCAGCCTTTCCAGGTGTGACGATCGACAACGTCACCGAAAGGCGCGGCGTGCTCGGCGTAATGGGACCGCGTGCTCGCGACCTGCTGCAAAAGATCTGTGAGGCCGATCTGTCGAACGCGGCATTCCCCTGGCTTTCGGCGCAGATCATCCGCGTGGCCGGCATCAAGACGGCAGCGCTCCGGGTCTCTTATGCCGGTGAGTTCGGTTGGGAACTGCACGTTCAGTTGGCGCAGTTCGGCAAGCTCTACGAAGCGATCACCAAGGCCGGAGCGCAGTTCGATTTGCGTCCGTTCGGCATCTACGCGCTCAACGCAATGCGGCTGGAAAAGGGCTACCGCGCCTGGGGCGCCGACCTGACCACGGAGCGCACGCCGCTGGAGGCCGGACTGGGTGCCTTGGTCAAGACTGACAACCGGATGTTCGTCGGTCGTGAGGCGATGCTGGAGCGGGTCGGCGAAAACGCCTGGTCCATGCTGCTGCTCGAAATCGACGACGACGGCGAGCGACTGCCGTTTTACGCCCATGCCGTGATGCAGGCGGGGCGCCCGGTCGGGATCGTTTCCTCCGGCAGCCACGGCTTCCGCACCGGCAAGACCGTTGCGCTCGCCTATCTGCGACCCGGTGTTGCGGCGGAAGGCCTGACCGTCTCGATCCTCGGCAGGGAACTGACGGCGCGGGAGCTGAAGAAAGCGCCTTACGATCCGGACAATCTGCGGCTGCGCGGCCTTCAGGCCGATGCGCCGGCCGCCTTCATGCCTGCCTGATCACGGAGACGAAAATGGACAAGGACGCGATGATCGACGCTCCAGCGCCACGAAGCGGGGGCCGAGCGGGAAGGCAAGGCCAGCGCCTGGCCCAGCAGGCGCCGCGGCGTCCCTACATCAGCCGGCGGATCGGCACGTTCAATATCCTCGACGAAGAAGGCCTGAGCCTGATCGAGGCGAACGCCGACCGGCTGCTCAAGGAGGTCGGCATGGAGTTCCATGACGATCCCGAGATCCTCGACATCTTTCGCGATGCGGGCGCCGACGTGCAGGGCACCAGAGTCCGCTTCGAGCCCGGCATGTGCCGCAAGATCGTCCGCGCCACCGCGCCTTCGCAATTCAAGCAGCACGCCCGCAACCCGGCCAACACGGTGGTGATCGGCGGCGACAACACCGTGCTGTGTCCGTCGTGGGGGCCGCCCTTCGTCCACGATCTCGATCGCGGACGGCGCTACGCCACGATCGCGGACTTCCGCGATCTGGTGAAGATCCATCAGATGATCCCGCATCTGCATCATTCGGGCGGCGTCGTTTGCGAGCCTGTCGACCTGCCGGCCAACAAGCGTCATCTCGACATGCTCTACACCCACATCCGCCATTCGGACCGTGCCTTCATGGGCGCGTTCATCGGTTCGAGGCGAGCACAGGACGCGGTTGACATGGCCAAGATCGTCTTCGGCGAGGAGTTCGTCGCCAACAACGCTGTGCTCTACAACGTCTCCAACACCAATGCGCCGCTGGTGCTCGACGCCAACATGTCGGGTTCGCTGAAGGTCTGCGCCCGCAACAATCAGCCGGTCGCCTGCACGCCATGGACGCTGGCCGGCGCGATGAGCCCGTGCACGGTCGCCGGCACGCTGGCGCAGGTGCTGGCCGAGGCGCTCGCCTGTCTCAGCCTCGTACAGCTGATCAACCCCGGCGCGCCCTGCCTGATGGGAAGCTTTGCCAGCACGATCTCGATGCAGAGTGGAGCGCCGACCTTCGGGACGCCGGAAGCGGGCAAGATGGTGCTCGCCTGCGGGCAGTTGGCGCGTCGCGTCGGCGTTCCGTTCCACACCGTCGGTTCGCTGTCGGCCTCAAAGCTTCCCGACGCACAGGCCGAGCAGGAAGCGACATGGGGCATATTGATGTCGATGTTTGCCGGCGCCAACGTGATCAACCACGCCACCGGCTGGCTCGAGGGCGGACTGGTCACCGGTTTCGAAAAGACGGTCATCGACGCCGATCTCTGCGGCAAGGTCGCCAGCCTGTTCGAAGGCATCGATCTGTCGCTCAATGCGCAGGCGATGGAGGCGATCGAAGCGGTCGGGCCGGGATCGCATTTCCTGGGCAGTGCGCATACGCAGTCCAATTTCCTCTCGGCCTTCTATCGCTCCACCAGCAGCGACAACAATTCCTTCGAGCAATGGAACGAGGACGGCCGGCTCGACGCCGCGCAACGCGCCAACCGGCAATGGAAGAGGCTGCTCGACGACTACCAGGATCCGGGGCTCGATCCGGCGATCGACGAAGCGCTCCAGGCCTTCATCGCCAACCGCAAGGCCAGCGAGCCGGACCAGGCTTATTTCTAGAGCCGGTACCGCATCTTTGATGGCCCGTTCGTGGAATGTTGACCGGCCGAGCTCCACGAGAAGATCGTTCCCAAACGGCTTTATCTGGTTCGTCCTTGCACGATACGGTCGATGATCATGGCGCAGAGAAGTATGGCGAAGCCCGCGAGCAGTCCCTGCCCGACAGCTGCGTATTGAAGCGCATTGAGGACATCTTCTCCCAACCCTTTGGCGCCGATCAGGGAAGCGATGACCACCATTGAAAGGCACATCAAAATGGTCTGGTTTATGCCGGCCATGATGGAAGGCATCGCTAGCGGGAGATCGACCCGGGTCAGGAGAAACCATCTTGTTGCACCATAGGCTTGCGCGGCCTCTCTAATGGCCGGCGGGACACCCTGCAAACCGAGCGCAGTCAGGCGCACCACTGGCGGAGTACCGAAAATCAGCGTGGCGATGACGCCGGGCGGCTTGCCGATGCCGAACAATGCGATCACCGGGATCAAATAGACAAATGCCGGCATGGTCTGCATGAAGTCGAGCACCGGCCGCACGGCGGCATAGACGCGCGGTCGGCGTCCGCACCATATCCCAAGCGGAACTCCTATCGCGAGGCAGATAATGGCCGATGTGCCCAACAGGGCGACTGTTTCCAGGCTCTTTTCCCAAAAGCCAAGCACGGCAAGATAGGCGAGCGCAGCCACGGTGAAGATGGCGACGCGCGGCCCCGCCAGTTGCCAGGCCAGGGCTAGAATGATCGCCATTGTCACTGGCCAGGGCATGCCCGTCAGTCCATAGGCCAAGGCATCGAGCACCAACGATATTGCGCCTGTGATGCCGCCGAAAAAGCCCTCCCCGAGATGCGACACCGCTCCCATCAGGCTGTCCAGACCCGATGACAACGCGGCCTGCCACTCGCGATTCGAGGGCGCGGCAATCAGCCAGACGGCTGGTGTCGGCGCGGCGAAGCGATAGACCGAAAGCCCATAGGCTGCGATGCAGAAGGCAAGGGCGCATAGCGCCAGCGGATGATTGAGCCCGCGCTGAAGCGTCGGATTCGAACGCCAGCGCGCGAAGCGCCGCTCCAGCATCCGGTTGGCGAGGAAACCGGCGATCAGCCTGGCGAAGAGCAAAGTGACAATACCGGACCCAATTACAACCGGCGCCTTCGCCTTTGCGGCGTCGGCCCGCATTCTGGCCGTGTTGGCAGCTTTCTCCAGAGCGGCCGCTGATGATCTCAGGCCAGCTGCATTGTCCGCCCCCGCTGCCTCGGCGGCTTTTGCCTGTTCCGCGCGCGCCTGTGCCTGCTTGGTCACGCGTTCGGCTCGTGCTTGCTCTGCGGCGCCGAGGTTACCAGCCGCGCCGACGCCGATCTGAACCACCGCAAGCGTCTCCAGGAAGAAGATGAGCCAGAACAGAAGTGTGATGCCTCGGGCAGCGGCCCAGACCGGCCCAAGCAGTGCGGCCGCCAGGTTGAACGGCCAGACGGCACCGGACGCCCGCCGGATGCGGGCGAACACATCGATATAGTAATCGGGGTTGCGGAGGACGAATTCCCGAACGAGTCCTTCCTCTGCCGGTTGCGATTGCACAGCGACAGGATCATGGGCGTTCACGGGTTTCGCCCTTTCGCAGACCGTGGAGCAGGATCTGCCTGTCGACGATGCCGACGACAGACCCACCGGGATCTGTCACAGCAAGCGGTGCGGCATCCCGTGCCGCGAGTTCGACGAGTTCGGCCAGGGATTCTCGAGAATCCACCCTGTGCAACCGCTCGACGTCCAATTCCGGATGAGACCGGCTCTTGAAACTCTCGACCGACTCCATGATGCGCCCGGCGGTGATCACGTTCAGGCGCGAGATGTCGGCGACGAATTTCGCGACATAGTCGTGCTTCGGAGATGTGACGATCTCCTCGGGCGTGTCGGTCTGGACGATGACGCCATCTTTCATGATCGCGATGCGATCGCCGATCCGGATCGCCTCGTCGAGGTCATGGGTGATGAAGATCACTGTCTTTCCCATCGAGCGTGAGAGGGCCAGGAACTCGTCTTGAAGTTGCCGCCTTATCAAGGGATCGAGCGCGCTGAATGGCTCGTCCATGAGCAGGATCGCTGGATCGGCAGCCAAAGCGCGGGCGAGGCCGACGCGCTGCTGCATCCCGCCTGAGAGCTCATGGCAGTAGCGATCCCCCCAGCCCGACAGGTTCACCTTGGCAAGTGCCGTCTCGGCGGCGTCAAATCTCCGCTGCTTGGTCGCGGCTTGGATCTCCAGCGGGAGCGCGACGTTGTCGCGTACGGTGCGATGCGGAAGCAGACCGAAGCTCTGGAACACCATGGCGATCCTGCGAGACCGCAATGCCCTCAACTCAGCGGGCGACTTGGCCATGACGTTTTCACCGTCGACGAAAATCTCGCCGGCGGACGGCTCGAGTAGGCGGTTTATATGGCGGATCAATGTCGATTTGCCACTGCCCGACAGGCCCATGACGCAGAAGATTTCACCCGGCCGAACCGAAATGTTGACGTTGGCGACGCCCACGACACATCCGAAGCGCCTGGCCACTTCGTCCTTGTCCAGGCGGTCGCGCAAAATCGCCATCATCGCCACTGGCGCGCGGGCGCCAAAGATTTTCCAGACGCCCTTCAAAATGATGGCGGCACCGTGGCTTGCCGCGTCTCCGCGGTCCGCCAGGCCGGGTCCTCCCGGCGCAATGATCGGTGCGGTGTCCACCGGCTACCGCTCCCGTCCGATCACGGATTTGAGCGGCCGGGCAACAGTGCAGGCCGGTTCAGAGCCTGCAATGCCGGCCCTGGCCTTCAATGACCGAACCACTTCGCCACGTCGTCGGGGTGGGCTTTGATCCATTCCTTCGCCACATCGCCTGCCGGCTTCTTGTCGACGATGATTGCATAGGCCCATTTGCTGATGTCGTCCGGATTGAAAGTAATCCGATCCAAAGCGGCGGTCAGTTCCGGTTGCCGCTGGGCCAGCGAACCAGCATAGGCGATGTGCACGGTGGTGTCAGCATATGCCGACGACACTTTCGATTTTTCGAACCATTGAGGATCCTCGCTCGGCTGCAGCATCATGAACTTGGCTGGGTCGTGTTTCGGTTCGGTGAGAAAGGCAAGCTTGTAGCGGGCGAAATTCTGGTGTGGGCCGTAGCAGTAGCCGACCCATGGCTTGTCTGCCTTCGCGGCCCGGTCGAGCGATGCCGCGGCCACCGCTTCGTCGGTCACCTGGAGATCGAAGAAATCGGCGAATCCATAGTCGCGGGCCCGCACCTTTTCGATGTTTGTCGACTGCCAGCCTGACGCGCCGATCCAGATTTCGCCCTTGCCGTCGCCATTGGTGTCGAAGATCTTGGCGTTGTCCGGATTGGTGAGATCCGCGACATCCTTGATGCCATATTTGTCGATCGCGACCTGGGTGACGCAGTAGCCTTGCTTGGCTTCGTAGCCGTTCTGCGCGAGTTTCACCGTGCCGGCGCTTTTGACATATTTGTCTACCAGGCCCTGCTGGTTCGGCAGCCAGACATCTGGCCAGATGTCGACCTCCCCTTTGTTGCGATCCATGGCTTCCCAAATGACTGGGACTGCGGTGGTGGTGACGGTGGAAACGTCGAGCCCAAGCTCCTGTTCGGCCGCGTTCTTGATGACGTTCATGACCGCCGTTGCGGTAGCATAGTTTGGATCCGGCATAGTCACGTCTGCACCGAACGCCGACGATACCGGCGCCAACAATAGAACGCCGAGAGATGGTGCAAGAAGTCGGTTTTTCATATCGTTCCCCAGTTGAGTTGCGCTGATTTTTCTCAGCTTATTGGTCAAGTTAGCGAAACGTGCAGGCAATCCATCCCAAATTGTGCCGCATTAGCAAAAACGATGAAGCGCATAAGGCGGTCGTTGAGATTCCGATACCCGCTCTGTAGGCAGAGGGTGTCTCCATGCTCAGGCCGTCACGTATATGCTCCCTGCCTCGACGGAGACTGGGAACGTCCTCGCGCGAACGGACGGGTTGACCAATGCTGCGCCCGACCTGATGTCGAATTCCCACCCGTGCCAGGCACAGCGAACGATTTCATTCTCACGGTGATAGATGAATTCGGCTCGCTCGACGGGAGCAGTCGTTCCGCATTGCGGTCCCTCACAAAGGGGGGCCCCTCGATGCGGGCATACATTCAGCAGCGCATGGAAACTATCGCCGATCCGGAACACGCCGATCGACAGGCTGCGCACCTTGGCGATGAACGGCGTTCCGACCTGGATCTCGTCGGCGCGACAAATATACGTCTTCTCAGCCATGTCAGGTCGTCACGCTGCAGCAGCGGCTTGCGGGCGGGGAATGCGCTTGTAAACGTCCAGCGCATTCTGGCCGAGCACCTTGCGGCGCCATTCCGGCGGGATGTGCAAAGTGTTGACGTCATCGTAGTCCCAATGGGGGTAGTCGGACGCAAACAGCAGCGTGTGCTCCCCGTCCATGGCCTCCAGGATCGCCCAGAGGTGGTTGACATTCGAAGGCTGCTCCAGCGGTTGGGTGGAGAAACGTATGTTACGCCGGCAATATTCCGACGGCAGCATTTTCAGCCATGGCGTCTCTTTTCGCAGTGCTTTGTAGTCGGCATCCAGGCGCCACAGGACCGACGGGACCCAGGCGACGCCGCACTCGATGATCACGAAGTAGAGGTCCGGCCATTTCTCAAAAACGCCATGGGCAATCATGCTTGCCACATGCGACATGGCCGACATGTGCAGGATCGCATGGGTCTCCCAGAAGAAAGTGGTGGGCGCTGGCGCGACAGCGTTCCAGTTGATGCCGCCATGTCCACCAAGATGTATGGCGAACGGCAAACCGACCTCGGCACAGGCCTCGAAGATCGGGTGATAGAACGGGTCGCCATACGGCCGCACAGAGCCTTGGGAGGCCAGAACTTGCGCCATCCGGGGATGCGCGCCGAGGCGCCGGATCTCCGCCGCCGCAAGGCGCGGGTCTTGCGGTGCGATGATGATGGAGCCCATGAAGCGGCTGTCTTTCGGCAGCCATTCATTGATCTGGTAGTCGTTGTAGGCGCTTACCAGCGCGCTAGCGTAATAGGGATTTGCCAGTGTCGACGCTTCGATGGGCTCGTCGCCAGTTAGGATTGCCACTCCGACATTGTATTTATCGAGGTGCTTCTCCTTCATGATCAGGTAGTTGTCCGCCTCCACCTTCGGTCGCACATCCTTGCGGGAGAAATCCTGCGGATGAAACCAGGGGCGATGGCCGTGCGGAAAAGCGCCGACCGGGCCGGTCTTCTCGCCCTCGATGAACATGTCTTTCCAGACACCGGACAGGTAGGGCTCCAGCACCGTCGCGTTGGACCAATAGTTGTGGCAATCGCAATCGACTATGAACACTTTTCCCTCTTCCTTTGATGCGGCCGTCACAGACCGTGGCTTCTGCACCGAACTTCCGCTTTGATAGTGCACGGATCAAGCGTATGAACAGCTAGATACGATCGCAAAAATCGATGGCTCGCCTATGCAGTTGGAACAAATAGAGACGTTTCTCGACATCATTGAATCGCGAAACTTCAACCGGTCGGCGGAGCGCCTCGGACTGACGCAATCGACGGTCAGCACCCGTGTCAAGAACCTGGAGGCCGCCGTGGGGTCCGAACTCTTCCATCGCGGCCGCGCCGGTGCCGAGCCGACCGCGGCAGGGCGGCGGTTTGAGGTTTACGCGCGGTCAATGCTGTCGACCTGGTCCCAGGCCCGTCACGACGTGCGCGCCTTTAACAGATTCGAAGGCAGCCTTCGGGTCGCTGCCCAGGTTGGAATGACCCGCTCGATCCTGCCGGGTTGGTTGGAAATGCTGCTGCAAGTCTTGCCGCGGTCCTCGATCCATGTCGAATCCGACTACTCGCCGCAGATGATATCTGATCTGAGCCTGGGAAACCTCGATATTGCTGTTGTTTATGCTCCACGCTACCTGCCCGAGATCACATATGACCAACTGATGGTCGAGGAATATACAATGGTCTCGACCAAGGCACGCCGGCTTAGCGATGTAAGCCCGGACAATTACATCCGGCCGGGTTACACCGTTGCGCTCGAGAAGGCTCATGCCGAGGCGTTGCCAAATCTGACTGCGTGCCGGCTTTCGATGGGCTCCGAAACGCTGGCCGACAATATGCTGAGGCGCGCAGGCGGCACCTGCTACATGCGCGCCGACGATGCGCGTCGCTTCGCCGCCGAGCAACCCTCCCACATTGTGGAAGGTGCTCCAACTCTGCATCAGCCCGTCTACACCGCAATTCTCGCGCGACGCCGGCATGAGCCAATCATAAAGAAAGGCATTCGCGCGCTTCATCTTGCGGTCATGTCGCTGGAAGGTTGATCGATATTGTCGATCATAGATGCTTGAGGTTCCTCCTGTATCGAACGTAGGCCTGCTGGCATTCTTGGCCCCTTAATGGGAGCCAGATGATGAACGCCCTCGTTTCTTTCCCTCCCTCCTGCCGATCCGACCGCGTCAGCGGACGTCACACGCTGATCTGTCGCGGCATCGTTCAGGAGACGCACGACGTGAAGACCTTCGTCTTTTGTCCAAAGCGCGGGCAGGCCGGCCAGTTCAAAGCCGGGCAGTTTATCACTCTGAACCTCGTGATCGACGGCGCTCCGGCCGTCCGGACTTACTCGATCTCTTCGCCGCCAACCCGGGTGGGAGACCTCAGGATAACCGTCAAGCGCGTCCCCGGCGGCCTCGCTTCCAATTGGCTGCATGACAATCTCGAACAGGGAAGCGAAATAGAGATCGACGGCCCGTCCGGCAGCTTCAACTGGGATGACCTGCGGAGCGACCGGCCGCTTTTCCTCTCCGGCGGCAGCGGCATAACACCGGTGATGTCGATGCTGCGCACGCTCGCCGACAGTGGCTCCGACAAGGATGTCTGCTTCATTCATAGCGCACGCTCGCCGAAGGACATCATCTTCGGTGACGAGCTTGACAACCTGGCACGGGACCATCGCAATTTTCACGTCCATGTCGTCTGCGCCGAAGCTGTTCATAATTGGGCCGGTCCAACTGGATTGGTTGGTGAGTTCATGTTGCTGAAGTTTGCTCCCGACATTAGGGAGCGCACCGTTTATGCCTGTGGGCCCGAGCCTTACATGAACGCAGTCCGGAACGCCCTCAACAGCATCGGCTTGGATCCTGGTCGGTACCATGAGGAGAGCTTTGGCGGCCTGCTGAAGCCTGCACCGGTGTTGCAAACAGCCCAGGCCGCTTCCGTGCGTTTTGCTCGCACAGGTGTCACCCACCAATGCCGTTCGACACAGACCCTGCTCGAAATCGCTCGAAGCGTTGGTCTGTACCTGCCAAGCGCTTGCCAGCAAGGGATTTGTGGGACCTGTCGTGTGCTGAAGGTCAGCGGCGACGTGGAAATGGCTGATTTCGGCGGACTCAGCGCACAGGAGAAGGACGCCGGATATGTGCTCGCCTGCTGCACTCATCCCATGGGAGCGGTGTCGATAGACTTGTAGCTGCAGGCGCACACCGCGGCCGTGCAAATCACAAAGCAATTCAATACCGATATTGTCGTGGAAGGCACCGAACCGATGACCAATTCGCGTGAGAGATAAGACATAGGCAGCATCGATCTGGTGTTCGACGTCATCGGTGGCGACATCCAGAAGCGGTCTGCAGCCCTGATCCGGGGCGAGGTATGCTGGTGACCGTCGTCGGACCAGCCGAGGCGCAGCCCGCGGATGGGTTGGCGGTCGATTTCGTCGTCGAGTCCGGTCGTGGCCAGTTGAGCGAGATCGTCCAGCAGGTGCGGAACGGACGGCTGCGGACGAACATTGGCAAGGTCGCGATCTCGACGAGGCGATCGCCGCCTCAGGAAAAAATACTGTCAGAGCATTGTCACCCGACAACGCTTCACTCACAACAACGCGTGCATGTCACGACGCGATTCGTGGCCGCCCGGTGGCTGTCGCGACGACGATGGCTTCCACGAAACTGCGCTCGCCTTCGATTGTAGCAACTCTTATGTCGCGTGCGATCTCGATCCGAGCCTGATCGGCCCCGGCGCGCTCGGCAAGACCTGCCGCCAAGACTCGAATGTGGGCTTCGGCTGCGGCCATCGCCTCGTCCTCGGTGTCATAGTCGTCCAGCCGCTCGCCGGAATTGAGACGGAAAAGCCCGATCTCCGGTTGGCTGACACGCGCTTCCGCTGACATTCGCACCTGCCCAACCACGGCGCCCAACGCATTTGCGACATCGGCGTGTTCGGCAATGCTGCATTCATTGCCGATCAATTGCGGCAGCCCGGCAAAGTGCAGCGAAGCCGACGCCCCGAGGCCGATCACCGGCCGGTCGAGCGCGATCGACAGCCGCGCCATGCCGCCTCGCCCGCCAACCGCCCGCTGAACCAGCGGGTTGGCAACGGAGACGCCGCCCTCCAGCCCGTCCTCGGCAAATACCGATTCAAGAATTACTTCGGCAGAACGCCGGGTGACGGCGGCAAGAACCATCTCGGAAAACGCTTCTGCGCCTTTGGCGACACGATGCCCCTGGCCGTCGCGCTTGCGTGAGAACAATTCGGCGCCCAGTCGAGCCGCGACAGGATCCCAGTTCCCTTGCCGGCCGAGCACATGGGCTGCATCGGATGGCGTGAAGCCGACGATATGCACCAGGCCACGTGCGACGAGGCGATTGAGCGTCGCGACCTGTGACGTCGATACGAGCAACCGGTCGAGCGCGGCGGGAATTGCCGAAATGTCAGCATAGAGCCGCGTCTCGGTAACCGTCAGGCCTGCGGCTAGACGTTCGGGCACACCTGTGCGCAATGCGAAGCGGCCGTCCAGCCGGCTGGTGTTGGGACTGAGCAATTGCCGCTTGAGACCTTGGTATATGGCATCGCCATGTTTCACCGCAGCGAGCGCGAGCGGTACCAGCCGCCGGGGCCCGAGCACGATCGTCGAAGCCAACGACTGCTCATGAAGCGAAACTTCCGAATCCCCACCAAGGCCAAAGGTGTGCATGGCGACGGCTTCCACCATGGTTCGCATTCCGCCGACGGTGGCGCCTTCCGGATCGAGCCGCAGGCGGCCACCATCCAGAACTGCGATGTCGGTGGTAGTGCCGCCTATGTCGGACACCACCGCATCATCGATGCCGGTCATGTACCGCGCGCCCACCAGGCTTGCCGCTGGTCCTGACAGAATGGTCTCGATCGGCCGAGCGCGGGCGAATTCTGCGGTAATGAGCGCGCCGTCGCCGCGCACGACCATGAGCGGAGCGACGATCCCGCGTCTTGCCAGAAATCCCTCCGTGGCGTCGACAAGGCGATCGATCATCGAGATCAACCGGGCGTTGAGAAGCGTGGTCAGCGCCCGACGCGGGCCGCCGAGTTTCGACGACAATTCATGCGAACAGGTCACCGGGAGCCCGATGCGCTCGCGGATGACGTCACGTACCGCGATTTCGTGTTCGGGATTGCGAACGGCAAAATAGGAGGCCACGGCGACGCCTGAAACCGTGTCGGCGAGAAACGGCAGCGCAGCCACGAGAGCGTCGAGCACCAGCTCACGCGGATCTCCGTGGACGTCATGTCCGCCCGGGCAAAAGATCACGGGATCGGAGCCAAGGGCCTTTGACAATCCGTTCCGGGCAAGGTCGGCTTCAGTGAAGCCGATCATCACCAGCGCGACCCGCCCGCCCTGCCCTTCGACGAGGGCGTTGGTGGCCAGCGTGGTCGACATCGAGACGAGCTTGATCGCGCTGGGCTCGATGACTGCCTCGGACAAAACAGCGTCTGCGGCGCCGGCGATGCCCTCGGCAAGATCGTGTCGCGTGGTCAGCGACTTGGCCTTGGCCACGATGCCTGTGGATTCCGACCACAGCACGGCATCGGTGTACGTGCCGCCAGTGTCAATGCCCAGATAAAGTGGCGACGGCTGGTGCGCACATGCGTTCATTTTGATCAGTCACCCGACCCAGGTTCCGGCGAAAAATATTTCGCGAGCTTGTCCGCTTCGCCGTCGAACGCCTTGGCGTCGGCGGGTGGATCGCGCTTGATCGCAATATTGGGCCACACAAACGCATACTCGGCGTTCAGCGCGAGCCAATCGTCGAGACCAGGCTCGGTATCGGGAAAAATGGCCTTCGCCGGGCATTCCGGCTCGCAGACGCCGCAGTCGATGCATTCATCGGGATGGATGACGAGCATGTTCTCGCCTTCGTAGAAGCAGTCCACCGGGCAGACTTCCACGCAGTCCATGTATTTGCATTTGATGCAATTGTCGGTGACCACGAATGTCATTCGGTGGCCTTCAGACCAAGCCGTAGGTCATATCGAAGGGAATGCGATGGTCATCGATAGCCCGCACGCCAGCGGTGTTTTCAGCCAGGACGATCGAGGCTTTCCGCTCCTGCTCCGACAGATACGTTCCCCACAGGGTGACCACGCCGTTGTTCACGATCACGTCCGAAGTCGAGGGCCACGATTCGGATCGCAAGGCATCGACAATCTCCATCCTGATGCTGCTGTCGTCATGCAAGGCCGGAGCGCGCCACCCTTTCCTGGCAATGACCAGCGCTCGCACCAGATTAGCGCGACTGACGATCCCAACCACCTGCCCGTCGCGCAGCACTGGGACACGCTTGATCCGATTGTGCTCAAGCAGGATTGCGATCTCGGCGACTGGCGTACTCTCGACCACCGTCGCAACCTGCTGTGTCATGACGTCGATCACATGATCGGAATGAGATTTGACATAGTCTTCCGCCTGAACCGCGTTGTTGGTGAATAAATGAAGCCACCAGGAACGACCCTGCGGTGCTGTTCCGATCTCCGCCCGGCGGATCAGGTCTCCTTCACTGACGATGCCCAGCAGCGCACCTCGATCGATCACCGGCACGGCGCTGATCCCGTGCGACAGAAGAATATCGGCGACCTCGTCCACCGTACTGTCAGGCCCTACCGCGATGGCCGGCGACGTCATGACGTCCTTGGCGATCAGCATTTCGTTCTCCTTCACCGGCCTGCAGGCGGCAGTACCGGCGGCAAGGTCGTTCCAGAGCCTTGCCCGTTGCCAGCATGGAGATGGATCGCGCGACAAAACTCCCTTGCATGGAAAGCGTACGCTTCCAGATCGGCCGGATCGCCAGCGAACAGCCCCATGTCCTCGGCTTTGTGGAAGAACCAGGGAGCGGGCAAACCAGGATCGAGCGCGTTCACGGCAACGGCCGCAAGCAATGGCAGGCCTTCGTCCGCATCGTCGTCCATCAGTTGTTCGAGTGCACCCTGGATCACGCCTGTTGCTTGCGAACCAACCATGCTCTTGGCCAGTCTTGCATAGGTGATCGGCAGCCGGGTCCGTGCTTGCAGGAGCAGTTCCTCGCGCAGCCGGGTTTTGAGAGCATTGTCATCCACGGGTACGATTGGGATGCCGTCATCTGCGTCAGGGCGATTGGCAGATACCATTCGACCGACGACATGACGCCGAATGTCCGGGCCAGAAAGGATCCTGCCGAAATCGTGTTCAAGCCTGTCCATTATTGTCATTGCCGAGCCCAAGGTGCCCTTCGCGCGATATCGCCAAACAGTCCCCTAGCGTTGAGACCTGCTGGCTGGCACCCAATCTGTCGTTTCGCTACGCACGAGCTTCACTCATCCTTATCTGCAAGACAAACGAAATTTATTGCCGCTTCAGCACAATTATTTTGCATCATGATTCGATCGCGGTGAGGGGCGCAACCCTTTCCTTTTCGGATTCGATATGCATTTTTTACGGACGCGGCCGTCGCACTCCCAGCGTCCTGGGTTTCAGCAGGCGGCAATTCGCTCCCAAAGCGATCCAGAAGGAGATTTTGAGGATGATCACTGGTGCTCAATGCCGTGCCGCTCGCGCACTGGTCGAATGGACCCGTGAAAAGCTCGCCGGCAATTCAGGCGTGGATGCGCTGGTCATCGAAGAATTCGAGCGCCGGATCAACCTTCCTGACCGAGATATCTGCGACACGCTGCAAACCGCGCTTGAAAGCGCCGGCGCCGTTTTCATTGCCGAGAACGGCGGCGGTATTGGCGTTCGCCTGAAGCTCAACCGCTCGGAAGTCAAGCGGATCGGCGTTCTGGAGAATGAAGGCGGCATTGTCGGAACAGATGCCGTTCCATAAGCAAGACCTTCGGGGCCCAATGAATTCATGGTCGCAGCCCGTCGCTGGACAATCCAGGATCGGCATCGGCTTGATAGTGCACACAAGGGAGATGGCTCTCATGACAGTTATCTGGGACGATCTCACCAAGGAGGAGCAGACGGCACTCAAGCGAATGAACCGCGGACCCTACCCATCTCTATCGAAAGCCTTGGCCGAACGTCTTGTCTTTCTCGGGCTGGCTGAAGAAAGACCCAGCGGGACCGGGATAAACCGGGCCGGAAGAGAGCTGGTGATAAGAACGTTGCTTGGCGCCCGCTCTGACTAGTTTAGGATTGATACCCGCCAAACTGCACCGAGGTGGCTGACTTGACTTCCCGGATTGCTTCACCAACTATGGTCCTATGAACGCCGCAGTCAGAATTCGTCGCGATTTTCTTTTCCGGGTTTGCCCCATAGCGGGAATGTAGCCCCCGGCTCGGCTGCCATGCGTGCCCCGAGCCGAGGGGCGGTGCGATTACCCACATGGGATGGTTCCGCAGGACCTCAAGCCTCCGGAGCATTGGCGTTCCATCAAGATTTTCACGAATTGGCTCGATTCCGGCACCCTCCGTGGCGGCTGGTCCGAGCGGAAGCACGAGTATTCAAATGCAAGACAACACGAAAACGCGGCGCAAGCCGAACATCCGCATCTCACAGTCAGACCATGCGCGTCTGTCGGCGGTTGCGAGCACCGTGGCCGCGCGCAATCCGGAGGCCTCCGATGAACTGCTCGCCGAACTCGAGCGGGCACGTATCGTCGCCGATGATTGGGTCTCCGCCGGCACCGTCCAGATGGGTTCGACGGTGACATTCAAGCCCGATACTGGCAATGCCAAAACAGTCACGCTGGTTTTTCCTGGCGACGCGGACATCTCCGAAGGCAAGGTTTCAGTCCTCACGCCGATCGGCACGGCCCTGATCGGCCTCTCGGCCGGACAGTCGATCATGTGGACAGCGCGCGATGGGCGCCGGCACAAACTGTCGGTGCTTGCCGTAGGCCAACCCGCTGCGGAAGGCGATGCAGTCGATCGGCGCGCACCAGCGTCTTCGGCGATCCCGGCAGACGCCTAGACATGGGCGTTTCCACCCGTCTCCTCAATCACGCAGGCAGCCTGATCGCGGGAGTGTGACCCCTGCGCCGGCCTGTTCTGGTCCGGCACAGGGGTAGCTTCCACATCCGATCAAATGCTTGACGCCGGAACCCTTTCACGGGTCCGTCTTGGAGACGCACCATGCCCACTATCGATAGCTGCCAACTGACCACCAAGGACTTCACGATTCTTGAAATGATGCAAGAGCGCCATCCCCGCGGCGATGCCTTGTCCGTTGTCCTTCAACGGAAGATTTCGAGCGCAATTGTGATGTTTCGAGAAGACATTCCGCCAACGGTCGTGACGCTCAGCACCCGAGTGACCTATCGTGTAAACGACGGCCCTGCCGAGACCCGCATCGTCGCACATGACGAGATGCGCGGTCTGGTTGGCATGCTTTTGCCGATCACCAACCCGCGCGGCCTGGCGCTGCTTGGTCTGGCCGAAGGTCAGTCCATGTCCATTCCGACCGCGCAGGGCGGCCATGAAACGCTGACTGTGCATGAAGTGGTCTACCAGCCGGAAGCGGCAAGGCGGGAGAGATTGGAGCTGGCGGGGGATGCAGCGCCGGACCCGTGGCGACCGAACGGACCGGTTTTGCGCGTCGCCCATCACTCTGATGAGTCACAACCCAAAGCGGAAAACAGCGTCATGGCGGCTTTCAACGACGGGTTCGACGACCCGGGGCCGTCGGCCGCCTGAGGCCTCGACTATCCAGAACGCTGGGAAAGCGGGTAGACAAGCGTTCCGTCGAGCCTTGCCTCCACACCGTCGGTGAGCTTCGCCGGCTCGACCTTGTCATGGCCCATCAGATGAAAAACGGCCTCGCCACGACTGATCAGATAGTCCGCGACGATTCTTCTGTGGCAACGCCACCAAAGCGTTTCCGAGCACATGATGGCGCACCGCTGCTGCCTGCCAAGGGACACAAGCCGCTCCAGACCGCCATGAAACTCCGCTGACAGCGCGTAGTCGGCGTAGTTGTGAAAACTCTGGTTGAGCCAGAATGCGTTGAGCGTCGGTGGAATGGCGTGCGCCCTGCCGCGCAGGCCGCCAAGCTCGGCAATATGCTCATATCCGATCGCGAAATCCGCAAGGCTGTCCGGCAGCGTTTCGCTGTTGAATTGCGGATTCGCCCGCGATCGCCGCATGGTCCTTATGTCGACCACGAGCGTAATCTCGCCAACCCGCAACAGGGCGACGAATTCGGCGATCGACCGGGTCGAGTGGCCGATGGTGTGGAACGGATAAGGCATGTTCGATCAATCCATGGCGGTGGATTTCTTTCCGGCCGCATGATCAGTGATTTGGAACTGACAGAACACGGTCATTTCACCACCTGCTTCAATCCACGTAGCGCCTCCTGTACGTCGGTTCGCGACGCGCTTGCATCCGGATAGACTGCATAGGCCGGATAGGTGAATTCCGGCGCGCCCTCCACGACCTCCAGCTGCCCGGCCTCGATATGGGGCGCTGCCGCGCCCCTACGGAAATAGCCCATTCCGCCGGCGCGCAGAATGTAGCTCAGCCCAAGCGGACCAAGGCCGACCATTAATCCCGGCTCGCCGAAGGCAGAGGAACTGGCGCCATGTTGGGCCGCAAACAGCGGCCCCCAATCGACATAGACATAGTCCCTTGAGGCGTCCAACTCTGAGTCTCTGTCCGTGCTCCGAACCAAGACGAGCTGCTCCTCCACGAGGAGCTCCACCCTGAAGCCTGGCAGCAGCTTCGGCGCATAGAGCACCGCGATGTCGAGAACGCCAGTCCTGAGCTGCTCGAGGAGCTGGTCCGGCACGCCGACCTGGGCTTGGATGGCGATTTCCGGCCTGGCCTTCTTCATCCAGACCAGCCAATCGAGCAGCAGCGGGTTCCACAGGCTGAGCTCCCCGCCCAGGGCAACGACGCTTGTCCGTCCCGATGGGATGGCGAGCTGGTGGCGTGCTCGTTCCCAGATTTGCACGAATGATTGCGCGAACCGCTCGAACTCCCGGCCCGCCTGCGTCAACTGCGCACCATTGCGATTGCGGACAAAGAGCTGACGTCCGAGCTCTTCCTCCAACGTGCGTATCCGCGCGCTGACAGTGGTCTGGGTGACGTGGAGTCGGTCGGCAGCTCTCAGAAAGCTGCCGGAATGGACGATTTCCAAAAACGTGCGCGCGCGGTCGATGTCCATGCTGGTTCCCGATTAGTGCAATAATCTTGCATCAATACAGCATTTAATTCCGTTTGCCTTCCTGTTTTACGCAGCGCAACGTCCACGTAGGCGAGGGTCTCCGCTGTAACGGATATGGAGCGTGCGATGTCTGATCAGGAGGATGTTTGTCCGGAGACGAGAGAATACGCCTCTCCACCATGCTTTATGCATGAGCTTGTCCCGGGGTACGGCACTGAGCCGGCCGTTCAGGACGCATGGCCCGATGTCTGTCGATGGCGCAAGGCGGAACGCAAGCGTCTAATCGATGAGCGTCTCGCGATCGACGCCGAGGAACGCAATGCGAGGTCTTTACGCATCGCTTCCGTTCTCGACCTGGCCGTCGGTCGGGTGAGCGGGCGGATCGTCAGCGGCTATTGGCCGTTCCGCGGTGAGCCCGACCTCCGCAACTGGGCGATAAAGGTGATCGAGCGCGGCGGGCGGATTGCGCTTCCAGTCGTCATCAAGAAAGGCTGGCCGCTGGAGTTTCGCATCTGGGGGCCGGGAGACCCGCTCGAACGCGGAGTCTGGAATATTCTTGTCCCCTCTCATGGACCTGCCGTCCAACCGGATGTGGTCATCGCGCCCGTTGTCGGTTTCGACGACGCTAACTATCGCCTGGGTTATGGCGGCGGCTTCTTCGACCGGACCCTGGCCGCGGCGCCCAGGCGGCCTCTCGTCGTCGGCGTCGGTTACGCCCGTAGCAGGATCCGAACCATCTATCCGCAGCCGCACGACATTCCGATGGATGCGATCGTCACGGATGAATGAAAGAGCGCAGGCAAGACCTAGCCCCGTGTGACGGCGGATCGCAGGTGCCGTCCATGGTTGAGGCCGTCTTGCCTGCCGGAAGAGGAGAGCAGGAAGCACATCATGTCCAATCCAGCCTCGACCTTGGATGATCACAAGCCCCGGTTTCTCGTCCGATGGCTGTTCTCGACCAACCACAAGGATATCGGGACGCTTTACCTGCTGTTCTCGATCATGGCAGGCGTCTTCGGTACGGCGCTTTCCGTGTTGATCCGCATGGAGTTGCAGGAACCGGGTTTGCAGATATTTGGCGATCCGGGCGTCTACAATGTCGTCGTCAGTGCCCATGGGCTGGTCATGATCTTTTTCGTGCTCATGCCGGCGCTGATTGGTGGCTTCGGCAACTGGATGGTGCCGATCATGATTGGCGCACCCGACATGGCTTTCCCCCGCTTGAACAACATCTCGTTCTGGCTGCTGGTGGTGTCATTCATCCTCTTCATCACCTCGATGTTCGTTCCGGGAGCGCCCGGTACGCTCGGCCATGGCGGCGGCTGGACGCTCTATCCGCCTTATTCGACGGATGGCCAGCCAGGTCCCGCCGTCGACCTCGTTATTCTGTCTATCCACCTTTCGGGGGCCTCCTCGATCCTCGGCGCGATCAACTTCATCACGACCATCTTCAACATGCGCGCACCCGGCATGACCATGCACAAGATGCCTCTGTTCGCCTGGTCGATGCTGGTCACCGCCTTCATGCTTCTCATGTCGCTGCCGGTGCTCGCCGGCGCGGTCACCATGCTGTTGACCGATCGCAATTTCGGGACGACCTTCTTTTCGCCGTCCGGCGGCGGTGATCCGATCCTCTACCAGCATCTGTTCTGGTTCTTCGGCCATCCCGAAGTCTACATCATGATCCTGCCTGGCTTCGGCATCATCAGCCACGTCATCTCGACCTTCGCCAAGAAGCCGATCTTCGGCTATCTCGGCATGGCCTATGCAATGGTGGCAATCGGCGCGATCGGCTTTGTCGTCTGGGCGCATCATATGTATACGACCGGCCTGTCGGTCGACACGCAGCGCTACTTCGCCTTCGCATCGATGGTCATCGCCGTTCCAACCGGCGTGAAGGTGTTTTCGTGGCTGGCGACCATGTGGGGAGGATCGATAGAGTTCAAGACACCCATGATGTGGGCTCTCGGCTTCGTCCTGCTGTTCACCATTGGTGGCGTCACTGGCATCATGGTTGCGAACCCCGGTATCGATCGCGTGTACCACGACACTTATTTCGTGATCGCTCACTTCCACTATGTGCTGTCTTTGGGGGCGGTCTTCGCGATCTTTGCCGGCTTCTACTACTGGTTCCCGAAGATGACCGGCTACATGTACAGCGAAACGCTCGGCAAGCTGCATTTCTGGCTGATGTTCATCGGCGTCAACCTCGTCTTTTTCCCGCAGCATTTTCTGGGCATGGCCGGCATGCCGCGACGTTACGCCGACTATCCCGATGCTTTTGCCGGCTGGAATTTCGTCTCGTCGATCGGTTCCTACATCTCAACGGCCGGGCTCGTCGTTTTCTTCATCGCGGTTGCCGAGGCCTTCAGCCGCAGACGCCCAGCAAGCGCCAATCCTTGGGGCGAAGGGGCGACCACGCTGGAATGGCAACTGCCATCGCCGCCGCCCTTCCATCAATGGGAGAAGCTGCCGCACGTTGCCTGAAATTCAGCTCCGGTTCCGAACCGGCGCCTGCTTCGACATTCTGTCGGGAGAACGTCATGAACGAAACCACAGATCCAAACAACCAGATCCTGCTCGTGGCGATCATAGCGTTTTATTGGGCATTGCTGGGCAGTTGGGGCCAAACTCTGCCGCGCTCGGGCAACGACAAGGCCAAGCAGGACGATGCGCCGACAGAGCAGCGAACCGGCAGTATCGACGATATATCCTATACGGACACACGCTTGGATGCGATCCGAGAGATCGACCCAACTTTCGACCTTGCCGCGTTTCTGACCGGTGCCAATATGGCTTATGAAGCTATCCTGCGCGCGTATGCGGACAGCGACATCCCAACGTTGAAGCGTCTCGTCGGGCCGGAAGTGCTCGATATCTTCGGACGAGCGATTGCCGGCCGCCGGGATCGGGGGGAGATGCTGCAACTCACCTTCATTGGCACGAAGGAAGCAAAGGTCGTCGACGCTCTTGCGGAGAACGGCACCGCTGAGATTGCCGTTCGCTTCGTTTCCGACGTGGTCAGCGTTACACGCTCGGCCAACGATGCGATCGTCGCCGGCGATCCCCAGCAGATCGTTGAGGTGATCGATACGTGGACGTTCGCCTGTGACACCCCGTCAACAAAGCGCAATTGGATGTTGATCGCCACGGAAGGCGAGTAACGAGTGCATGCTCATCCGATGCCTGCCTGACAGCCTTGTCAGGTCAACCCGGAGCGCTCGAGCCGCGCGGAATTTCAGCTTTTGACAATGTGCATCCACGATTTGTGTATCACGATCAAATCGGCATGACCGGTTCAGTCGATCATTCTCAAGCCGCGAGCGGGTAGCACCGCCAAAGATCCACTCCCTGAACCTGCTGTAGCCTCAGGCGCCGGATATGGTCAGATCCGCATGCATCGCATCGGCCACATCAGCGATTGATCCACCATCAGATCTTTCCGGAAACACGTCAGCCTTCGCCCTTACGCCGTGGCTCGAAAGGAAGGCGACGATATTGTTCAGGCTGTTCCAGGTTTCATCGGTCGCGGCATCCTCGATCGTGATTATACCAGCCTCCTGAGCCATTTGAAAAAGGGGCACGGCATCGGTAACCGCGCGCTTGGCTTCACGCCTATCCTTCCATCCGACAAGAATCTTGTTGATGCGGAAATTTTCCTGGCTGGTCGAGGCGACGAAGACAGGCCGTCCTGCCTGAAGGATCAGGCTACCGAGGTCGGGTGGAACGACGAAAATTGCCAGAAGAGGCGCCCTCGGGCGACGCTGCGACGATGCCGGCTTGGCCAAGGGGAAAACGTCAACAGACACCCTGCCGCGCAACGCGGCTTCACAACGCGACAACCCTCAAAGCCGGAGGTCTACCTGCACAGTTTCAAAAAAGTCGATGATGAACGATGGTTGTGGTGAGAAGTACGCCGGCCGACGTGATCGTGAATGTCCTCCCTACTCGAACATGATCCGAGCGGTGCCTCTTTTGGCAATCAACAGTCTCCGAGCCTCTTGGATCCGCTCAGCCTGTTGTTTGGAATAGGGACCCATTGGCCGAGTCTTTTCATCGCCGCGACGGACCCTGCAGTACCAGCGGCCCCTGTCCGAAAAGATTTCGACCGAGGTCGGCGCCTCATCGGACGCTTCCCTGGCCACACCGGTAGCGAACTTGACGATCTTTGAATGAACCGCGTCCAATCCGTTGGTGGTGCTCGGTTCCTGTTGCACTGTGGACATAAGTCGAACTCCTTTCAGTCACAGCGACGCACCGCTGCGCCATACGGGTTGCGCTCTCTACGGATCGCGGTGCCCAAGAGCGCTTGCTACCTTGCCATTTGGCGCTCCATTTCCATCTCCGCCCCTAGACTTTCGATGTCACGGAAGATCGAAGCGACAGCCAGCGTGCGCCCTTCGCGCTTGAAGCGCAGCAGGCAGTCCCTGGCACCGATGTCTCCATCGACAGCAATCTCGTCCCATTGCCCGGCATGGCCGACATAGTTGATGGGAACGTCGTAGTGCTGGCTCCAGAAGAACGGCACGGCCGCGAATTTCTCGCGATGGCCGAGCATGTTCAGGGCCGCGGTTTGCCCCTGCCTCTCTGCAACCACCCAATGCTCGACCCGAATGTTCTCGCCAGTGTGAGGATCCGGCCACCGCGCAATGTCGCCGGCCGCGAATATGTCCGGTGCGCTCGTCTCCAGAAAGGCATTTACGGCGACGCCGCGGTCAAGAGTGAGCCCCGCCCTTTCGGCAAGCCCGGTCCGCGGACGCACGCCGACGCCGGCGACGACGAAATCCGCCGTCAACATGTTGCCACTGCTTAGTTTCACTTTGTTGCCGTCGATGCTGCTCGCGGTGTCCTCGAGATGGAACACGACTCCATGCTCCTCATGGAGTGCGCGGATGAAGTCACCCATTTGCGGACCGAGGGCCCGTTCCATGGGTCGTTTATCCGGCGCCACGACATGAACGTCGATATTGCGCGCGCGCAGCGCTGCGGCAACTTCCAAGCCAATGAAACTGGCGCCAAGCACGATGGCGCGGCGCGCAGTCGTGGCTCGCTCGATGATCACCTTGCAATCTGCAAGCGAGCGCAGCGTGTGAACATGTGGCTGATCCGCGCCGGGGATGGAGAGGCGCACCGGTTCGGCCCCCGTGGCAAGTAGCAGTCTATCGTAAGGAATCCTGCTTCCGTCAGCCAGAATGACCTCGCGAGAACGCAGGTCGATATCGACGGCCTTCGTATCGAGACGCAGGTCGATGTTGTTTTTTGAATAGAATTTCTGGCCGCGCAGCGGAATCCAATCCTCCGGAGCCTTCCCTGCGAGG
Source organism: Mesorhizobium sp. B2-6-1 (assembly GCF_006440475.1). Lineage (NCBI taxonomy): Bacteria > Pseudomonadati > Pseudomonadota > Alphaproteobacteria > Hyphomicrobiales > Phyllobacteriaceae > Mesorhizobium > Mesorhizobium sp. B2-6-1. The sequence goes on along the minus strand of NZ_VFUH01000003.1, from coordinate 46,984 downwards.
TAGTCCTTGGAGAGATTCGGCCGGTCGACGGGCGGCGCATGGTCGTCGCTGATTATGACGATGCTGCCCTGGTACTGCTCTCGCCGCAGCATTTCGGCCGCCGCGAAACCGGCCGCGCCGCCGCCGACAATGACGACTTTCTCGGGGACCCCGCCCGCGCTTCCGCCGCGCGGCTTCGGCGCCGTCCGTTTGAGTTTCTCGCCCACGAATATCCGCCCATCGCGCTGTTCCACCGACCAGCAAGCGAGTGGATTGAAGGCAGGCGCTCGCAAGGCCTCGCCTGTGCGCAGATCGAAGCAAGCGTGGTGCCACGGACATCGAATGGAATCCGACACCACAAGACCGTCACCGAGCGGCCCGCCGTAATGTGTGCATGTCGCGCCGATGGCGAAGATCTCGGCCCCGCGGCGCACCAGCAACACCTGCTCGTCGCCGCAATGGCCGACAAGCTTTCCGCCATCGGGAAGGTCGGACAGCGCGATCCCCTGGACCAGATCCGGTCCGTTTGATTTGGTATCAGCTTCAGCCATATTCTCGTCCTTGGCGATCCGTGTCAAAACCGCTCGTGCGGCGAGGCGGCACACTGCTTCGGGGTACCTTCTGCCTGGCTAGTGCGCCTTCAGATTCTCAGCATTATCCGCGCCGACATTCCGACTGCGTCATGTACTGGGCTGAGTGGCTCAGACCGCAGTCTCCCGCTCTCGCGGACATCATGCAAACGAATTTAATCGATAGTTGAGTGCAGTTTTCATGATGGCTTTCCCTCCGCGATTCCACTGCGCACAACTACAAGATCGCCTGCCCAGTCTTTCCCCAGTCGGCAAGAAACGACTTGAGGCCCTTGTCGGTGAGTGGATGTCTGGCGAGGTTTCTGAGTATCGCTGGTGGTACGGTCGCGACATCCGCGCCTGCGATCGCCGCCTGTTTGACATGGAGTGGAGTGCGAATTGAGGACGCCAGGATTTCCGTCGTGAAGGATTTGCCGTTGTCGTAGATCGCACTTCAGGTTCGGGAGCGACTCCGGCTGGCACGGTCATCTGATGAGGCGTTGGCGACTCTCGAAACTGAGCCACATCGGGAATTCCCCGCCAATTTAGATACTTCCGGCCTCGGGCCTGGGGTGATGTCCAGGCAGTTCGGAAATGCCTAGGATTAAGGGCTCGTCATTCGCCGCTTGGTCGGACAGACCCATTTCTGGTGCGGCATCACGGCGTCTTGCCACGCAATAAGATAGATTGACAATATATCTTATATAGAGGATCACATCGAAGAGCGAACCAAGGCTTCAGCCAGCTTGCGTCGGAGAAAACAGGAGCTTCGGAATGACCGCGAACGGTCGAAGCAAGAGAACAATCGTGGTCGACGGCGTGCCATTGCCCAACATACTCGACGAGGCAATGATCCGCGGTGTAGTCCACGGGTTTTATGACGAAATTCGCCGTGATGACCTTCTCGGTCCCATTTTCCACGATCGGATCGAGCCAGATAAATGGCCGCAGCATCTGGCGAAGATGTGTGACTTCTGGTCCGCTACTCTACTTCGGACATCCCGATACGACGGCAGGCCACTGCCGCCGCACCTGGTCATAGCCGGCCTCGGCGCGGCGCATTTCCGTCGCTGGCTAATATTGTTTCGGACAACGGTGCGTCGCATTTGCCCGGCCGAGGTGGCGACGCTTTTTATGGATCGCGCGCTGCGAATTGCTCACAGTTTCCGTCTCGCGATCGCCTTCAACCGCGGCGAGACCACGATCGGCATCGAACCTATCGTCGAGAGAGACTTGTGATGCACGACCGGTTTGTGAGTGGTTCCTACAATGCACAGCGATCGACAGGGAGCCGTGATTCATGCGGCTGACCAGCTTTTCGGATTATGCATTGCGGATGCTGATGTACACTGCCGCCGCCGGTAGCCGGCTTATAACGATCGAGGAGGTTGCCCGCACCTTCAACGTGTCGAAGACGCATCTGAACAAGGTCGCCAACACCCTGACCCGTGGCGGCTATATGAAGGCAATCCGCGGCCGTTCCGGTGGTCTCATTCTCGGGCGCCGGCCTGAGATGATCCGGATTGGCGATGTCGTGCGGTTAACCGAGCCGGATTTCGCGCTGGTCGAATGTTTCGCGACCGGAAACCTATGTGTGCTAACCGCCTCCTGCAAGCTTTCAGGCATGTTTGACGAAGCGACAGCCTCCTTCCTGAACGTCCTTGACCGCTACACGCTCGCCGACATCACACTGATGCCCGAAGACTTCCTCGGCGGTCAGATACCACCCGTTCGCACCGGGGCGACACGCAAGACCGTATAATGTTGCGCGGCTTCGACGCGCGCTGTTTTTGCTCGGATGTGAGATGGGCCATGGCTGAACCAAAGAAGAATGATCAACAGGTCACAAAGGACATTGATTCTGATATCGACCCGGACAACACTCTGCTGCCGATGCTTATCGGTGGGCTTGTCCTGATAGTTATCGGAGCGATCATCGTGATGATGTTTGTGTAGTTTCGCAACGATGGCGTGTGACTTTATCGGCCCGGCTGTTGTCTGGGCGCCTGCAACCCCAATTGCGATTTGGCGGATGGAGAACTGTCGGCCGAGGAGGGGAAGTACAGAGCGCGCGACCGGCGGGCGCTTGGACAGCGCATAGCCGGCGACGATGAGCTGCAGGAGGTATATCGTCGTCTGCGCCAGCCCGGCCCCGATGATCCGGCAGAGCCGATCTCCACGGCCGAGATGCGGCGCAAGCGCCTGCTGCTCACCCCGCGGAGACGTACGTCGTCATTGAGTTCAGAACTTGCATTCCGCTTCGTTAAACTACCATTTCGCACTGCTCTTGTTCCGAGCCCCTCATGACGTCGGCGTACCGTTTTGGGTTGAAGTGCAGATAGAGAAACGCTGTGACGGTCACGCAGCCGAGATGCATGATCCATCCGCTGCTGAAGCTCCCGCTCCAGCCATGCAGGAGCGCGGTGGCGAATGGACCAAGCGCGGCGATCAGAAAACCGCCGCCCTGCATCAGCGCAGCCAGCGCGCCCGCCTGCTCCGGGCGCGGCAGATGATCGAGCGCCGTGACGATTGCAAGCGAGAAGCTTCCGCCAAGACCGGCCCCGCATATCCCCACCCACAGAAGGGGCGACAGTGCGGGAAAAACCGCAAGTCCGGCAAAGCCCGCCGCCTGCAGCAGCAGCGTCAGCCAGAGCCAGGGACGGCGGTCGATGCCTCGACGCGCCAGGACAGGCAGCACCAGGGCCGAAGCCGCCTGGCAAATGGCCATCACGGCCACAAGATTGCCGCTGGCGGCACTGCTCCATCCTTGCGCCTGGTAGTAGGGCGCAAGCCAGGCGACCATAGAGGAATAGCCGGAGTTGACCAGGCCGAAGGCCGCCATCAGAACCCAGGTCCGTGGGCGGCGAAGCAGAAAACCGGTCAAGGCGCGATCGGGTCTTGAAGCCTTGGCGTCGGACAGGACGCGGAATGCCGCGCACAGCGCAATGGCGGCGGGAGCCGCGAGCCAGGCAAGGGCTGCCCGCCAGTCGTATCCGTTGTTGACGAGCAGGGGCGCCAGACGTGCGCCGAGCGCCCCACCGCCCATGATCATGCAGGAATAGAGGCCGGTCACGGCGGGTGTGCTGGTCGGGAACTTTGCCTTGATGATCCCCGGAAACGCGGCCTGGATGAAGGCCACCCCCGCCCCGCAAAGTGCCGCCGTCAGGATCAACGACAGGCCGCCGGGCACGACAAGCCTGAGCAGCGAGCCCGCTGTCAGCACCGTTAGCGCCGCGAGCAGGCCCCGGCGCGTTCCGACGGCCGCCTGGATGCCCGGTGCAACGAACGCACCGAGGCCCATCAGCAGCATCGGCAACAGCGTCAGCATGGCCAGGCTGCCATAGCCCATCCCGGTGTCGGCCACGATATCGGCCAATATCGGTCCCGGCGCCGTCAGAAAGGGACGCAGGTTGATCCCGATTAGCACGACGAGGGCAAGCAGGGTCCATTGCCTGTCGGTTGCAGGCTGCGCGGTCATCGACATTTTCGCGCTGTTCATCTGGCGCCCGCTTGCACCAGCAGGGTTATCATCTGCGCATAGCCGTTCCTGCGCGCGTGCCGCAGCGGCGTCGCCCCGTCCTTGTCGGCGAGATTGACGTTGGCGCCGGCCTCGATCAGCCGCCTCACGATCTCGACATGACGCTGCCCGCCATCGCCGAGGATGATGGCCTCCAGCAACGCGGTCCAGCCGAGCTTGTTGACGTGATCGACATCAATACCGGCATCGATCAGCGCGCCGACGGTGTCGACATGTCCGCGTTCGGCAGCCGGAATGAGCGCGGTACCGCCATAGCGATTGGTGCTCTTCAGGTCGGCGCCGTGCGCAAGCGTCATCTTCAGGATTTCGAGATGCCCGCGCGCGCCGGCGTAGAGATATGGACTATCCTGGATATCGTCCTTGGCGTTGACGTCCGCGCCAGCCTCGATGAGAGTCCTGGCAGCGCTGACCTTGTTGCCGTGGGTCGCGACGAGAAGAGCCGTGCGGCCGTTCTTGTCGCGCGCGTCGATCCGGGCCCCCTCGGAAACAAGCATCTTGATCATGGAGACATCGTCATTTGCCGCAGCCGAGTGAAGCCTTGTCTCATTCATGTTCTGCCCCAACGCTATCAATGGAATGCAGGCGACGATGACGCCCAAAAGTCTGCGCTCGATCATCGGCATCAGCCCCCCGACAGGCCAAGGGTGGAAGCCGGGCAGGTTGCCGCGGCGAGCGAAGCTGTCATGCTCCGCCGAGAGGTGGCGAAAGCATCCTGCCTGGGACGGAGCTCCAGGCCGACGAGCAATTCCGCGAGCCTGACAGCCGCCGACACCCCTTCGACGACCGGGACACGGTGAAGGCTCGCCAGTCGCCTCGCCATGTCGGCCATGCCGGCGCAGCCAAGCACGATGGCGTCGGCACGATCGACCCGCAGCGCCTCCTGGATTTCTTCGCTGATGATCGACAAGGCCGCCTCGCCATTAGCTTCCAGCGCCAGGACGGGAATGCCGCTCGCCCGCACGGTGGCGAATGGCGAAAGGCCGTAGCGAACCAGATTGTCCTCGAGAATGGGAACGGAAACCGGCAAGGTGGTAATCACCGTGAAGCGCCTCGCCACGATGCTGGCGACACGGGCGGCGGCCTCGCCTATGCCGATGACCGGCTTGCGCGTCAGCATCCGCGCGGCGTCGAGTCCGGTATCGTCGAAGCAGGCGATGATATAGGCGTCCACGGCGTCACTGCGCTCGGCCCCTTCGATACGGTCGAGAAGACCTGGGACCGCCTTCGCGCCATCGATCGCGCCTTCGATAGAAGCCGGGCCGCTGTCGTTCTGCATGGCGATGATTTCGGTGCCCGCCTGCGCGGTTAGCCGCGCCGCGACGGCGATGGATCCCGTCATCGACACGGTCGAATTGGGATTGATGATGCCGATGCGTACCATGCGAAAATTCCTATAGCCGCCGTCCGATGGAACGTGCATCGCTGCCGTTCCGCATCGCTGATGGGACTGTCTCGATATTGAAGCCTATTCGATCAGATCCGTGTCGCGGCTGTGCCGCCAGAACCGGTCCGGGGTCCTGAGCAGATCGCGCAGGCCCAGCCGCTCGATCATCAGTTCCGTCTCCCGCTGCGCGGCATCGAGCACGGCATCCTGATCGATATGAACCGGCTTGCGGTCTCGCAACAGCACGCGTCCGCCGACCAGCACGGTGTGGACGTCGTTGCCGTTGGCAAAATAGGTGACACGGAATTCCGGCATGTTGGCCGGGTAGAGATGCGGGCGCCGCAGGTCGACAAGAATGACGTCGGCCTTCTTGCCGGGCTCCAGCGATCCGACCTGATGGTCGAGGCCCAGGACACGCGCGCCGTCGATGGTGCACATCTCCAGGGCCTTGCCCGGCGGAAGCCAGCTCGGATCGTGGAAATGAGTGCGATGATAGTGCATGCATTGCTGCATGTGACGGAACATGTCCGCGGAGCGGTCCGGCGCGGTCGCATCGGAGCCGATGGCCACCACGACGCCAGCGTCGAGAAGTTCCGTGACCGGGCAGCGCGCGAGAATGGCGGCCACGGCGCTCGGATTGTGCACGATGCTCGTGCCGGTTTCGGCGCAGATCGCTATTTCTTCGTCAGTCAGGGCGGTCGCATGCGACAGCAGTGTGCGCGGCCCCAGAATGCCGATCTCCCCGGCGATCTTCACGCTGCCCTTGGTATGACCATCCTGGGTGAAGATCAGGCCGCGCTGTTCGGCGATCTGCCTGACCTTGCGCGATTGCGCGATGGCGTCCCCTGCCCCGGGACCATCGAGATGTTCCTGATGCATGGTCGGCGTCAGCAGGGCGAGATGCAGACGATCCTCGTGGGTGCCGTGCCAGCGGTCGGCCAGCTTTTGCGAGGTGGCAAGCTGCTGGTCGAACGACACCGGATAATCGGTACGGCTGGCGCCCTTCCAACGTGCATAAGTCAGGGGGTGCGGCGGGCGCGTGGTGCCGACGGCGACCACTGAGCGCGTGCCGATGCCAAGCACGCCTTCCATATGGGCGTTGCCATAGGCCGGATCGTCGGTGCGCATGACCGAATCGCCGCCGCCAAGCAAGGACACGCCGGTCGTCACGCCGAAACGCAGGCGTTCCAGCGCGGCAAGCTGCGCCTCCGCATGCCAGAATTCCGGCGTCGAACCCACCGTATAGGCACCTTGGCATGCCCTGTACCAGAGGTCGCTGCGGCCGCCGCCCATCGTCTTGATCAGCCCGTGCCCGGCATGGGCGTGGCTGTCGACGAAGCCTGGCATGACGGCCATGCCGCGGGCGTCGATCGTCTCGCGCGCCGGATGGTCCCGCGCCACGTCTTGCGAAGCGCCGACGGCCACGATGCGGTCTCCCTCGATGGCTACGGCGCCATCGGGAATGATCCGCCGATCGGGATCGACAGCGATGACGGTGCCGTTTCTGATCAGAATGTCTGCCATCACAGGCTCGCTTCTCTTTTTTCGCTGCAAAGGATGCGGTCGAGCGAAGGCGCGAGGCGCAGGAGTTCGCGCGTGTATTCGTGAGTGGGCGCGGAGAACAATGTTTCGGTATCCGCGAGTTCGACGATCTCGCCGCCTTTCATCACGGCGACCCGGTCGCACATCTGCCGTATCACCGCGAGGTCGTGGCTGATGAACAGCATCGACAGCCCGGCAAGATCTCGTAGGTCCTTCAACAGGTTGAGAATTTGCGCCTGCACCGACACGTCGAGCGCCGAGGTCGGCTCGTCGCAGATCAGCAGCGATGGCCGGGGGCCGAGCGCCCTCGCAATCGCGATGCGCTGGCGCTGGCCGCCTGAAAAGGCATGGGCGAACCGAGAGCCGGCCTGCGCCGGCAGGCCCACCGCCTCGAGCAATGTCTCGGCGTCCAGCCGCGCTTCCGCTGCGCTGGAGGCAAGCTTGTAGAACAGGATTGGCTCCGCGATCGCCGAATTGATCCGCAGCCTTGGATTGAGGGCCGAATACGGGTCCTGGAACACCATCTGGAGTGACTGGCGCACGGTCTTGTCGCGACGGGCGGCCAATGCCGTGCCCTGAAACTCTATGGTTCCCGAACTCTGCGTCACGAGACCGGCAATGGTGTTGGCGACCGTGGTCTTGCCGCAACCGGACTCGCCGACAAGCCCGAAGATTTCGCCGCGGCGCACCTCGAAGGAGACGTCCTTCACGGCCTTGAAGACCGATGCCTTGCGGCCCGGGATGAACGAGCGCTGGCCGTATTCCACGCAAAGATTGCGTACCGTCAGCGCGGTTTCGCCGTTGCGCCCCGCAGCGGTGCCGGTGTTCTTGGAGCGCACGGCTTCGCGCGCCTCCAGTGTTGTCTTCGTTTCCTCGCTTGGGACCGGCAAACGGTCAAGGCGAATGTCGATCGGCGGAACAGCGGCGATCAGCGTGCGCGCGTAAGGTGCCTTGGGCGCCGTCAGCACATCGTGTGTCAATCCACTCTCGACCACGCAACCGTTCTGCATGATCGTGACCCGGTCGGCAATTTCCGCAACCACGCCCATATTGTGGGTAACCAGCAGGACGCCGACGCGGCGATCATCGGCAAGTTCGCGGATCAACTTGAGGATTTGCGCTTGCACCGACACGTCGAGCGCCGTCGTCGGCTCGTCGGCGACGATCAGCCTTGGGTCGCAGGCAAGTGCGGTGGCGATGACGACACGCTGGCGTTGGCCGCCCGACAATTGATGCGGATAATTGCCCAGCCGGCGTTCCGGCTCGGGAATGCCAACGGCTCTCATCAATTCGAGCGCGCGGGCCCTGGCTTCGCGGCGCCCGATCTTCAGATGCGCCAGCATGCCTTCGCACAACTGGCTTTCCACGGTGAAAAGCGGGTTCAGGCTTGTCATCGGATCCTGAAAGATCGCGCCGACGTCACGGCCTGGAATGATCCCCTTGGTGCGACCGGTTCGGATGTCGATCGGCTTGCCCGCTATGGTGATGGTGCCGGAAGCAATCCTGCCGGGAGCCTGCAACAAGCCCATCAGCGCATTGCCGACGGTGGTTTTTCCCGCACCGGATTCTCCCACCAGCGCATGTATCTCGCCGGGCCGGATCGTCAGGTCGATGTCGTCGACGGCAGCGAGAATGCTGCCGTTGGCAAGCGGATATTCGACCCGCAGATTCCTGATGTCGAGTGCGTGTGGCGTTGTGTTTTCCATCAGTTCGCCATCAGTTTGGGGTTGAAGCGATCGCGCAGGTAATCGCCGATTATGTTGACTGCCAGAACCAGGACGACTAGCACGACGGCGGGCATAACGGCGATCCACCACAGGCCAGAGAACAGGAACTCGTTGCCGATGCGGATCAGCGTGCCGAGCGAGGGATAGGTGGCCGGCATGCCGGCGCCGAGGAACGACAGGGTCGCCTCGGTCAGGATCGCGCCCGCCAGATTGATGGTGGCGATCACCATGACGGAGCTCATCACGTTGGGCAGGATGTGCCGCATCATGATGCGGCGGGACGGAAGACCGATGACCTTGGCGGCTCGTACATAGTCGCGGGAAATTTCCACCATGCTGGAGGCCCGCACAGTGCGGGCATATTGCACCCATTCGTTGACGGCGATCGCGAAGATCAGGATGACCGGTGCCCAGCTCGAGACCGTATCGGCGCTCAATTGCGCGCGGGCTATGCCGCTGATCAGAAGCGCGACGAGGATCGTCGGAAAGCTCACCAGAACATCGGCGATCCGCATCACGATGCTGTCGATGATACCGCCGAAATAGCCGGCTATCGATCCCAGCGTGACGCCTATGGCAGCGGCCAACAATACCGCCCCGGCGCCGATCAGCATCGATATGCGCAGGCCGAAGAGGATGACCGAGACCAGATCGCGTCCCTGATTGTCGGTGCCCAGCAGGAAGCGCGGATCGCCACCGTCCATGAACACGGGCGGGATTTCCATGTCGATCAGCGAATATGAGGAGACATCGCGCGGATCGATGGGTGCGATCAACGGAGCGAAGATCACCAGCACCAGCATGGTCACCAGGATCAAGCCAGCGATCATGACCGAGATGGGAGGAAGCCTGCGAGACAGAGATACCTGCGTTGCCATCATTTTGTCCTCAGCCGCGGATCGATCAATGCGTAGAGCATGTCGACGACCATGTTGATCACGACGAACAGGAAGCCGACGAACAGCAGATAGGCCGCGAGGACGGGGATGTCCGGATAGCCGACGGCGTTGGTGAAAAGCAGCCCCATGCCCGGCCACTGAAAGACGGTTTCGGTGACAATGGCGAAGGCGATGAGTTGTCCGATCTGCAGCCCGGTGACGGTCACGACCGGCATCAAGGCATTGCGCAGCGCCAGACGGCCGTAGATGTAGCGGCGGGGCAGACCGCGCGCGAAGGCGAAGCGGACATAGTCCGAAGAGAGCACGTCGATCATCTCGGAGCGCACGAGGCGCATGATCAGCGTCAACTGGAACAGCGCCAGTGTGATCGAAGGCAGGATCAGCGATTTGAGGCCGGAGGCCGTCAGGAAGCCTGTCTTCCAGAAGCCGAGATCGACAAGCTCGCCACGCCCCGAGGACGGCAGCCAGCGCAGACTGACGGCGAAGATCAGGATGAGCAGCAGGCCGGTGACGAATGTCGGCATGGATATCCCGACGAGGGTCAGCGACTGGATCAGCCGCGACAGAAAGCCGTTCGGCTTCAGGGCGCAGAGAACCCCCGTCGGGATGCCGATGAACAGCGACAGGAGGGTCGCGACCACGACCAGTTCCAGCGTTGCGGGAAGCCTGGTCAACAGCAGGCTGACGACAGGCTCCTGGTAGCGAAAGCTGGTGCCGAGGTCGCCATGAAGCGCGCGCCCGACGAATTCGAGGAACTGTACGAAAAGTGGCCTGTCGAGTCCGAGAGCGACGCGCAAGGCATCCTTCTCAGCCTGGCTCGCGCCTTCGCGCACCATCGTGGCGACCGGATCGCCGACGAAACGGAACATGATGAAGGCGATGGCGGTTACGGCAACCATCACGAGGATGGCCTGCAACAGCCGCACCGATAGAATCCGGATCATCAGGAAAAACCTTTCAAGAAGCGCGGATCGAGACAGGCGGGGCTTGCGCCACCGCTGGAGCAGCTCGCGATCCACCACGGATAGCAGGCGCTCCAACCGAGTCAGGCGTGTCCGCGAAAGCTCCCTCGCAAGCGCGGGCACGCCTTACCGGCGCATTTTCCTAGTTCATATGCGCGAACCAGGGACGCACATACTCGTCGGGGAATTGCGGCATGTCGACCTTGTCGCTCATCGCCCAGGCGACCGGCTGCTGGTGCAGCGGCAGATAGAGGGCCTCATCATGCGTGATCTTGAAGGCCGCCTTCAGCATATCCACCCGCTTGGCCTCGTCCAGTTCGGTCGATGCCGAACGGGCCAATTCGTCGATCTTGGCGTTGGAAAGCCCGTTGGGGTTGCTGCCGCCATAATTGCCGTCATTGGTCGCCAGCAAGGCTTGCAGCACGCTGTAGCCATCCATCGGCGGTAGCGAGGCCCATCCGAGCATATAGATATCGAGATCGCCCTTATCCATTCGAGGGAAATAGGTCGTCTTGCTTTCGACGTGCACGTCGGCCTCGACGCCGATCTTGGCCCACATCGACGCGATTGCCAGGCAGATCTGTTCGTCGGCGATGTAGCGGTCGTTGGAACAGGCCAGTCCAACCTTGAAGCCGTCGGGATAGCCGGCTTCCGCCAGCATGGATTTCGCCTTCGCGACATCATAGTCCAGCGGTACGTCGATCGACTGATCGTAGCCGGTGACCTGTGGCGCGACCAGCGTGCCGGAGGTGCGCGACTTTCCGCGCATCAAACGCTTCTGGATCGTGTTCAGGTCGACCGCGTGCCAAAGCGCCTGGCGCACTTTCACGTTCAGCAGCGGATTGGGCTTGCCGGGCGCTGCATGAAGCTCCGGCCGGAAGCTGAAGCCGAGAAAGATCTCGCGCAGCGACGGGTTCTCGACAACCTTCAGGCCGGCGGTGTTGGCGACCCGGTCGATGTCCTGCAACGGAACCGGCGCGATCATGTCGAGTTCGCCCGAAAGCAGCGCCGCGACGCGCGTGGCGTTCGAAGCGATCGGGCGGAATTCCACCCCCGTCAGATTGTGCTGCGGCTTGTCCCACCATTCCTTGTTGACGGCGAAGACCGAGCGCGAGTCCGGCTCGTAGCTGACCAGCTTGAACGCGCCGGTGCCATTGGCATGATTGCTGGCGTAGGTGACGACCCCCGTCGAGGCATTGCCGGGCTTGAGGGCATTGTGCTCCTCCATCCATGGCTTGCTCATCATGTAGATGGCGACGAGATCGTTCAGGAGCAGCGGATAGGGTCCGCGCAGGATCAGGTCGACCGTGTAGTCGTCAACCTTCTCGACGCCGGTTACGGCGGAGAGGTTTTCTCGGTTGCGCGCGCCGGGATCGATCTGACGTTGGATGGTGGCGACGACATCATCGGCATTGAAGGGTTGACCTTCGTGGAACTTGACGCCCTGCCGCAGCTTGAAGCGCCAGCGCGTCGGCGAGACGATCTCCCAGGAGGTCGCAAGCGCAGGCTCGATAGCCATTTCCTTGTTGCGGCGCACCAGCCCGTCGAACACCATGTTCTGGACGCTCTGGGTAAAACTGTCGACCTGGGCATTCGGATCGTACGAAATGACGTCGCCGGCCGATGACCAGCGCAGTGTCTGTGCAAGCGAAGGCGCTGTCACCGACATCACCATCGCAAGTCCGGCGAGCAGGACCCTAACGCATTTTCTCATTCTCTTCTCCCATTTGTATACGAAGTTTCCGATATATTGGATACCATTTATCCCCATTGATATCGTACACACATTGTGCACAATATCAAGGCAGGCATGTTCGATTTCGTTTCTCATGTGCAAAACCGCTCAAGTGACCGTTCCGAAAAGGGATTCCGAATGACCCAGGCCTTGCTGATAGAAAACGGTGTCATCGTCACCATGGATGCGGGGCGCCGGATTTTCTCGAGGGGTCATGTCCTGGTGGAGGATGGCCGGATCGTCACCGCCGGCGACGGCGCGGCCCCCGCCACAGATCAGAAGGTGGCGCGCATCGATGCTTCGGGAATGGTTGTCATGCCGGGTCTCGTCGACACGCACGCGCATGCGGGTCACATGCTGACCAAAGGCCTGGGAGACGATTCCGAAGCCTGGATGACTATCGCGGGGCGTATCTATGCAGAGGCGTCGGATACGGAATTCTGGGCAGCCGAGGCCACATTGTCGGCCCTTGAGCGCATAAAATGCGGAACGACCACCGCTGCCCTGCTGTTTGGCGGCGGGCCGGACATCATGCGCACCGAGGCGCCGGGGGCAGCACGGGCACATCTTGCCGCCATCGCCGAAATGGGAGTGCGCGAGATACTCGCCGTCGGGCCGAACCGGCCGACCTCGTCCCATGTCTATCGGGACCACGCATACGTTCCGTCTGTCGAAATCACCATTTCGCCGGAAACCCAGTTGGCAGTGTGCGCGGAAATCATCGATGATTGGGCTGGTCGCGATGGCCGGGTGCGGATTGCGGTCTCTCTCCCGGTGTTCACTCGGCGCGAACTTGACGAACAAACGGTATACAATCTGTCCCGCAATGCTCGCGACCTTGCTCGCGCAAAAAACGTGCTGTTCATCCAGGATGGCCATCGCGACGGTTCCATCGCCGCCAATGCGGAACGGCTCGATCTGTTCGACGAGCATTCGCTGCTGGCGCACTGCATCGAACTGACCGAGGCAGACATCGCCGCGCTGAAACGCAGCCACGCCAAGGTGGCGCATAATCCAAGTGCTCTGATGTCGGTCTCGGGCCGTTGTCCGGCGACGGAACTGATGGAAAGGGGTGTCACCGTGTCGCTCGGCACCGACGCGGCGGCGCCCGATCGCTCTTTCGACATGTTCCGCAACATGTTCCAGGCGCACCGCTATCATGCCCGGCACTTCAGGAACGATGCGGTCCTGCCGCCGATGCAATTGCTGGAGATGGCGACCATCGAGGGCGCGCGTGCCCTGTCGATGGAGAACGAAATCGGCTCGCTGGACCCGGGCAAGCGCGCCGACATCATCCTGGTCAACATGCGCCAGCCGCATCTGTGGCCGCCGGCACACCCCGCGCAGCGGCTGGCACGCTTCGCCAACGGCGCGGATGTTGACACGACGATCGTCGACGGGCGTGTCCTCATGCGCGGACGCCGCCTCGTCGATCACGATGAAGACGCCATTCTGGATCGCGCCGAAGGAGCCTTCCATCTGATGATGAAACGCGCCGGGCTGGCATAGGCCGAGTTCCGGGGCGCAAACAGGGAGACCCAGATGACCGAAGACCTTCTCATTCGCAATGTCAGGCCCTTGGGCGGCGCTGTCACGGACCTCTACATTCGCGACGGTCGGTTCGCGCACGCAACCAGCGGGAAAGCGGCGCATGAAATCGACGGGCTTGGACAGGTTGCCCTGCCCGGCCTGGTCGAGGCGCACACGCATCTCGATAAGACGCTTGTCGGCATGGACTGGTTTCAGAACCGTGTGGGACCCACGCGCAACGACAGGATCCTGGCCGACAGGAAGGCCAAGCGGGAACTCGGCATCGATGCGCGCAGGCAATCGGCGCGTCAGATCGTGCAGACGCTGGCTTTCGGCGTGACGCATATCCGCAGCCATGTCGATGTGGATACGGAAATCGGCATTACCAACATCGAGGGTGTCGTTGCAACGCGCGAAGCCTTCAAGGGATTGGTCGACGTGCAGGTCGTCGCCTTCCCGCAAAGCGGCATGCTGGGACGCGAAGGCACGCAGGCGCTGATGGAGGACGCATTGAAGGCGGGGGCCGATATTGTCGGCGGCATCGACCCGGCAACGATCGAGCGGGATCCGGTTCGCCACCTGGACGCAATCTTCGCGCTCGCGGATCGATACGGCAAGCCGGTCGACATTCATCTGCACGAACCGGGAGAATTGGGCGCCTTCTGCCTTGAGCTGATCGTCGAACGGACCAAGGCGCTCTCCCTTCAGGGCCGCGTCATGGTGAGCCATGCCTATTGTCTCGGCATGCTGGACACGCATAGGCAGCACACGTTGATCGACGCGCTGGCGGCTGAAGACATCGCCGTCATGACGGTCGGCAGCCCATCCGCGCCGGCGGTTCCGCTGCGCATGATGCGCCAGTCCGGCCTCGTCGTGGCATCCGGTTCCGACGGCATCCAGGGCACCTGGGAGCCATGGGGCAATGGCGACATGCTGGAGCGGGCCAAATATCTTGCGCAGCGCAACGGCATGACCAACGATGCCGATCTGGAAGAGACGGCGCGCGTTTGCACCTTTGGCGGCGCGCAAGGTATCGGCCTGACGGATTATGGGCTTTCGCCCGGTTGCCACGGCGATGTCGTGCTGGTTTGCGCGCGGACCCTGGCGGAAGCCGTGGCCCTGACCCCACGGAAGCGCACGGTCATCCGCGGCGGCCGCGTGCTCGTGCGTGACGGTGCGCTGGCCGGAGATCTGCCCGATGTCGCATAGTCGTCGGACGAACCAGCGTGACGACGGACCTGTCCTGCTCACCGCGCGATGGGTTGTCGGCCACCGGGACGGGCGCCATGTCCTTCTGGAGAATGGCGAGGTCGTCCATGAGAACGGCAGGATCGTCTTCGTCGGCCATCGCTACGGCGGGCCTGTAAAGCGGCGGATCGATCATGGCAGGGCGCTGATCGGCCCGGGTTTCATCGATCTGGATGCGCTTTCGGACCTGGATACGGGCGTGCTCGGCCTCGATCATCAACCCGGCTGGAAGAAGGGCCGCGTCTGGCCGCGCGACTATGTGGAAGCCGGGCCGGTCGAAATGCTGGCGCGCGAGGAGCTGGCGTTTCAAAAACACTATGCCTTCGCGCAACTCATCCGCAACGGCATCACTACTGCATTGCCGATCGCATCGCTGTTTTATCGTGCATGGAACGAGACATCGGACGAATTCGCATCCGCCGCCGAAAGCGCCGCAGAGTTGGGCCTTCGCGTCTATCTCGGGCCTGCCTTTCGCGCCGGCCATTCCGTCATCGAGGTGGATGGCGGCATCGTCGTCGAGGTGGACGAAGAGCGCGGCGCGGAGGGTCTGGACGATGCCGTTGCCTTTTGCCTGGAGCACGAAGGACGCTTCGGCGGATTGGTGCGAACCATGCTTGCACCGGACCGTGTCGAGTTCTGGACCGCCGACCTGTTGCGCAGGACCGCCAATGCCGCGCGAGACCTCGGCGTGCCGGTCCGTCTGCATTGCTGCCAGTCTTCATTCGAGATCGAGACAGTGCGTCGCCGGTTCGGCACGACATCCGCCCGCTGGCTCCAGGACATCCGCTTTCTCAGCGAAAGAGCGTTGTTGCCGCATGGCACCCACGCCGACGGCGATGATCTCGAAATCATCGCCGGTTCGGGTGCCACATTGGTGCATTGCCCGCTGGTGATGGCGCGGCATGGCGCGGCGCTCGACAATTTCGCCCGCCTTCGCGGCCAGGGTCTGCGCATCGGCATGGGCACGGACACCTGGCCACCCGACATGGTGCAGAACATGCAGGTCGGCCTGATGCTCGGCCGCGTCATGGCGGGCAATCTGGAGACGCCGAAATCAGCCGATCTCTATGACGCGGCAACGATTGGCGGCGCCGACGCGCTCGGCCGGTCGGACCTGGGACGTTTGCAGGCGGGAGCAGCCGCCGACATCGTCGTGTTCGACCTGTCCGGCAACCATCTGGGACAGGTCCTCGATCCGATCGCCTGCCTGACGACGTCCGCAAGCGGACGCGATGTGCACACGGTCATCATTGACGGGCGCACCGTGATGAGCGCCCGAACCATTCCGGGTTTCGATCTCGATGCAGCCCACCAGCGCGCACAGGCCCAGTTCGAACGGCTTGTCCAGCGTTATCCGCAACGCACCTGGCGACATCCGACGGTCGCCGAGATTTTCCCTCCCAGCTATCGGATGTTCATGGCATGAGGGCTCCAGAAACGACACACAACGATTGGAATAAACCTTGATGGCACGCGAGCCGACGGCATTGGCCCTCGACGCCGGGCCGTTTGCATCTCTAAACTCCGGCTTTGCGGATGCTTTTCTTCTTGTGTGCTTGGATATGAATTTTCAGGATCGGTCATGACAATCAACATTCGCAATAAAAATCCGAAATCCGCCGTATCCAAGTCCGACGCGGTCTATCGCACGTTGAAGCGCGTCATACTCGACCAGGCGCTGACTGCGGGAACAAAGCTGCCTGAGGATTCGATCGGCGAGCGGCTGGGCGTCAGCCGCACCATTGTCAGGCAGGCGCTGGCAAGACTGAACGGCGAAGGCCTGGTCGAATTGCGCCCGCACAAGGGCGCCTGCGTCGCGCAGCCGAGCCTGGAGGAAGGCCACAATATATTCGAGGTGCGGCGGGCGCTTGAAGCGCTGGTGGTCGACACGCTGATCGGCAAGCTGACGCCGCAAAAGATCAAACAGCTCGAAGCTCATGTCGACGCGGAAGAGATGGCCAAAGCCAACAATGCCGCGTCGTCGATTCAGTTGGCCGGCGAATTTCATGTGCTGCTTGCCTCGCTGACCGGAAACGAACTGTTGCTGCGCTATGTCACGGAACTCGTTTCGCGTTCATCGCTCATCCTGTCGCTCTACGGGCGGCCGCATTCGTCCGACTGTGCCGTATCCGAGCATCACGAGATCATTGCCGCCCTGGCCGCGGCCGACCGGAACAAGGCTGCTGCCTTGATGGATCATCATATTGATGCAATCACCACACGTGCACTGCTGAAAGCGAAACCCGAAAATGACTTTCCGGACCTTCTTGCTGCCTATGCGCGGGAGGAAGGGCTATGATTTATTGGATGAATGCCGAAGAGACGAGGAGTGACCCGAAAATGATCAGGACGAAGGTGATGTCAGGTTAAATCCGCCTCCTTATGCGGTCGTGGCGACCAGCACTTCGGTCGGCTGGAACTTCAACACATCGATCAGTCCGATGTCGGAGATGCGCAATTCCGGGATGACGACAAGCGCCAGCAGAGAGTGCTGCATATAGGCATTATTGAGGGCGCATCCGCAGGCAAGCATCGCCGCGATCAGGCCATTGGCTTCTTCTGCCACGATTTCGGCGCGCTGGTCAGACATCAGTCCGGCGATCGGCAGCTTGACAAGCGCAAGTTCGCGTCCTTCGCTGAACAGCACGACGCCGCCGCCGACCTGTCCCAGCCGATTCGCCGCCAGCGCCATGTCGTCCTTGTCGGTACCCACCACGATCATGTGATGACTGTCATGGGCGACGGTGCTGGCGATGGCGCATGGTTTGTCGTAACCGAAGCCGGAAACAAACGCGTTGATGACCTTTCCCGTGCCGTGATGCCGTTCCACCAGCGCGATCTGGCAGACGTCACCGGTCCGATCCATCTGAACGATACCATTCAAGACGCCGAGCGAAGCCTCCAGGGCACGGGTCGGTGCCTGGTTCTCGAGCACGCCGATGACCCGCGCCATGACCTGGTTCGCACCCTCGGGCGCCACGATGTCGAAGTCCGCCGCTGAGAGCTTCTTGCCCAAGCGAACCGTGTTCTTGGTCGAGGCGGGATAGTCGTAGGGCGTGATGTCGGCGACGAGCTTGCCGTCGTTCGACACCACACAGCCGCGTGCGATGACGGTTTCGACCGGGAGTTCGGTGAGATCGGAGGTCAAAACCAGGTCGGCGCGCCGCCCGGGCGTTATCGAGCCAAGCTCACGCTCCATGCCGAAATGCTGAGCAGTATTCAGGGTGGCCATCTGAATCGCGGTGATCGGCTTTAATCCCTGGGCGATGGCATGGCGCACAACGCGGTTCATATGGCCGTCATTGACTAGTGTGCCGGAATGGCTGTCGTCGGTACACAGCACGAAATTGCGCGAGTCCAGGCTGAGCTCGGTCAGCGCCTTGATCTGCGCGGCGACGTCGTACCAGGCGGAGCCAAGCCGTAACATGGCGCGCATGCCCTGGCGCACCCGCGCAACGCAGTCCGCCAGGCTGGTGCCTTCGTGATCGTCGGACGGACCGGCGGCGACATAGGCATGGAAGGGCAGACCGAGATCCTTCGAGGCATAGTGGCCGCCCACCGTCTTGCCTGCCGCCTGAGTGGCAGCGATCTCGGCCAGCATGTCGCCATTTCCGGCGACCACCCCAGGAAAGTTCATCATCTCGCCGAGGCCGACGATGTTCGGCCACGACATCGCCTCACGCACGTCGGCGGGACCGAGGCTGGCACCCGCGTTCTCGAGGCCCGGAGCGCTCGGCACGCAGCTCGGCATTTGCACGAACACATTGATCGGCAGTCCGGCAGCCTCGTCGTGCATCAGCTTGACGCCCGGCATGCCCAGGACGTTGGCGATCTCGTGCGGGTCGATGAACATCGAGGTGGTGCCATGCGGGATGACCGCACGCGCGAACTCGGTAACGGTGACCATGCCGCTCTCGACATGCATATGCGCATCGCACAGCCCCGGCAGCGCGTAGCGGCCCTCTCCGTCGATAATCTGCGTCTCGGGGCCCACGGCATGGTCGGCATTCGGGCCGATGAAGGCGAAGCGGCCGACCGCGATGGCAATGTCCGTCGCGGGGATGATCTCGCACGAATGGACATTCACCCAGCGCACGTTCCGGACCACCATGTCGGCCGGCGTGCGTCCCATGGCGACATCAACCAACTGCGGCGCGCATTCGAACCAGCTCTTGATCATCTGTTGTTTTCTCCCCCAGCGCGCGCGCCCGCAAAGGGCCGCACGACCTCGACGCAATATCTTGGCGAACTGTAAGCGGCGCGCTGGCGGTAATAGTCCAGGCAGAAATCAAGGAAGGCGGCGAACTTACGCGACACATACCGGCGTCGCATGTAGAGCAGATTGATTGGAACCAGTGGCGAGCGCCATTGCGGGAGCACCGGCACCAGATCGCCGTTCTTGCACTCGATCTCGGTGAAGAAGGCTGGCAGATAGACGATGCCCTCGCCGGCTACGGCGAAGTATTTCAGCATCCAGTAGTCGTTCGCCATGCACTGCGCGGTCGGCATGAAGTCGACCGTTTCCGCGCCGCGCTCGAGATGCCAGGATTGCACGCCGCTCGGGCGGCGGAAGGCGACGGCCCCATGGCCCGCCAAGTCTGCGGGCGTCGACGGTTCCCCGAATTGCTCAATGTAGCGCGGGCTGGCGTAGAGACAGAAGGAAGCCTCCCCGAGCTTGCGAGCGATGTAGTCTGAGTTCGCCGGCTCGCCCCAATGGAATATGCCGTCGAAAGGCTGGTGCTTTTCGGGCGCCAGGAAATATCCGAGCGAAAGGAAGATCACGTCGACATTCACCTGCGGATACTGTTGGCGGAAGGCGAACAGCAGTTCCGAGGTGAAGGAAGTGCCGAACTCGCCGGTCGAGCCGATCGTCAGCGTGCCGGCGATATCGTGGCCCGCCTCGGCGATCGCCGCTTTGGCTCCTTCGCAACTTTCCTTGATGCGTTGCGCATGGTCGAGGAACTCGGCCCCGGCATCGCTCAAATGCAGTTCCCGACCGTCGCGCACAAACAGTGCGACACCGAGCGAATCCTCCAACGCGCGCACTTTGTGACTGAGGCTGGACTTGGGCAGTCCATACAGTTTCGCGGCGTGCGAGAGCGACTGCGCCTCCGCCACTTTGATAAAATAATCGATCGCTTCAAAATCCATCGATCGTCCAAGAATTTGAACGGTGCGTCCAGAACTAGCCAGAAACTGCCATTTGCATGGACGACCCTAATACGACAGGATCAGAGCGCGCAAGGTGGGATTTTTGGCGCAGACAAGCTTGGTCCCAAGCCCGAGCGAGGCCACACGAGCGGAGATGAATTTGTCCGACATACGCGAATTCATCCGTGCTGGTCGCGCCGAGCATAAATCGACTCTCATCGTCACCGGCGGCACACTAGTCAACGTCGCTTCGGGCGAGATCTATCCGGCCGACGTCGCCGCCTACAAGGATCGCATCGTCGCTGTCGGAGACGTCTCGGAGTACCGCGGCCCCGAGACCGAGATGATCGATGCTACTGGTTATTTCCTCTGCCCTGGCCTGATAGACGGCCACCTCCACGTTGAATGTTCCAAGATGTCGGTAACTAGCTTCGCCAAGGCGGTGGTGCCGCTCGGCACCACTTCGATTGTGTCGGGCCTCGACCAGATCCTCGTGGTGTCCGGCCTGGAAGGCGCCCGCGAATTCCTCGACGAGGCCAAGGCAACCCCTCTCAAGATCTTCTGGGGCGCACCATGCAAGACGCCCTACACACTGCCTCGCTCCAACGTCGGCTATTATTTCGGACCGGACGATCACCGCGCCACCCATTCCTGGCCGGAATGCGTCGGCATATGGGAGACGGTGCGCGAGTTCGTCGACACGATGGATGAGCACGTTCTGCAGGCGGTCGAGATCGCCGAAAAGAGCCGTCTGCCGATCCTCGGCTGCTCGCCGATGTGTCGCGGCAATCGATTGAACAGCTACCTGCAGGCCGGAGTGCGCTCCGACCACGAGAGCTACACGGCGGACGAGATGCTGGAGAAGCTGCGCAAAGGCATGCATGTCGTCATTCGCGAATCTTCGATCTCCCATTTTCTCGAAGAGAACCTGCGGATGGTCACCGAGATGGGAATAGCCGCGACGAGCCGGGTCAGCTTCTGCACCGATGACGTGGTCGCCTCGGATATCCTGGCCCGCGGCCACCTCGACAACATGATCCGCATGGCGGTCGCGATGGGAGTTCCGCCGCTCACCGCCATCCAGATGGCGACCATCAACGGCGCCGAGGCGCTGCGCATCGGCCAGAAGGTCGGCTCGATCTCGCCCGGGCTCGCCGCCGATATCCTGCTGGTCAAGGATATCGCGGATTTCCATGTCTCAGGTGTCATCGCGAAGGGCAAGCTGGCCGCCCGCGACGGCAAGCTCGTGGACGATCTTGCGCCGCCTGCCCGCAGCGCCGTTGTCACCAACACATTCAAGGTAGCGCCGGTTTCACAGAAAGACCTATTGGTGCGCGCGCCCGGAGCGGGCGACAAGGCGGCCGTGCTGGCGATCGCCGTTACGCCCGAGAGAATATTCGTACGCACGCGACGTGATGTCGTGCTCCCGGTCCGCGACGGCTATATAGACGCGGATCCATCACAGGACGTGCAGTATCTCACCGTCGTCGAACGCTACGGCCGCACTTCCCATCGGCCGGTCGCGTTCGCTTCAGGCTTCGGACTGCGCTCCGGCGCACTCGCCACTTCGACGGCGCCTGATGATAACAACATCGTTTGTGTGGGCACCAATCCCCACGACATGTCGTTGGCAATCAACCACATTATCGAGAACAATGGCGGCCAGGCGGTGGCGGACGGCGGTCGGATCGTGTCATTCCTGCCCCTGCCGATCGGCGGAATCGTATCGGACATTGATCCTCCAGAGATGGCGAAGAAAGAGCAGGAGCTCGACGCGGCCGCGCGCGCGCTCGGCTGTAGGCTGCCATGGCCTTTCATGTACATGTTCGTGCTGCAGATCACCGCGATACCCGATTTCGCGATAACCGATCTCGGCCTGATCGATTGCATAAACCTGACGGTGGTCGATCCGTTAAGCCGGCTTCATGACTGGGAACGCTAGAAAAGGGAGGGAACCATGCTGAAAAACCTTGTTGTCGCTGTTTCGCTCGTGGCCGCGACGTGGCTGTGGGGCGGCCGCGTACAAGCCGAAGAGCCGACCAAGCTCAGGATCGCCGGTATTCTTTCGGCGGGCAAGGAAGCACCGTGGGAATCATCCTTCGTGAGTTCCATGGACCGGATCATCGCCGCCAAGCCCCACGGCCTCGACATCGAGGTCAATTATACCGAGAACGTTTACGACAATGCCGAGCAGGTGTTCCGCACCTATGCTGAGACCGGTGACTACGACATCTTGTTCGGCGACACCGCCTATGCAGATGCGATCGAGAAGCTGAAGGACGAATTCCCCGATACGATGTTCGTCATGAGCGGTTCGGGCAATCGCGGACTCGGCGGCAATGCCTATTGGATATTCGTCCACGCGCACGAGCCTGCCTACGTGATGGGGCAACTGGCCGGCAAACTCACGAAGTCGAATGTCATCGGCGCCATCTCCACCTTCCCGGCCGAAGATACCAACGATCAGATCAATGCTTTCTTCACCGGCGCCAAGGAAGCGAACCCAAAGGTGAAACAGAAGATCACCTTCATCCAGTCCTGGTTCGATCCGGCTAAATCGAACGAGGCGACCTCGGCGCAGATCGCCGCCGGCGCGGACATGATCTACCAGATGTCGGGCGCCTTCGAGGTTTGTGAGGAGCGCGGCATAGGCTGCTTCGGCAATTATGTGGACATGTCGAAAGTGGCGCCGAAGTCGATCGTCGCCTCCACCATCGTCAAATGGGATCCGCACATTAATTGGATCATCGATGAATGGTGGAAGGCAAAGACCATGAACGCCAAATTCGACGCGCCGAAGGAACCAAGGTGGTTCAGCTGGCAGCAGGGTTCGGGCGACCTCATCCTCAATCCTGCTTGGGAAGCCAAAATGCCCGATGACGTAAAGGCGCTTGCGGCTGAAACGGCCAAGGCCATCCAGAGCGGCGAGAAGAAAATCGAGCTCAATGTGAACGAGCCGAAATCGGACTGACGCCGGAGGTGGTGCCAAGCCGGGCCGATCCGAGATGAGCAAGATACCGCGCCTGTCGGTTCGGCACCTGACGAAACGTTTCGCTGCGCTTGCCGCCAATGACGACGTCTCGCTCGACGTCATGCCCGGAGAATTGCATTGCTTGTTGGGGGAGAATGGCGCAGGCAAGTCGACACTGTCGTCCTGCCTTTATGGGCTCTACCAGCCAGACGCCGGCGAAATTCGGGTGGACGGCAAGACCGTCCAGCTAGGCTCGCCGGGCGAAGCCATCCGCGCCGGCATCGGCATGGTGCACCAGCATTTCGTCTTAGTGCCCAGCTTCACTGTGCTGGAGAATGTGGCGGTAGGCACGGGCTCCGGCTGGCGGCTCGGCCGGGCTGAGGCTCTGTCCAGGATCGAGACGATCTGCTCCACCTACGGCATCTCGCTCAACCCACACCGGCACGTCGGCGACCTTTCCGTCGGCGAACAGCAATGGGTCGAGATTGTCAAGGCGCTCTACACTGGCGCCAGACTGCTTATCCTCGACGAACCGACGGCGGTGCTGACGCCCGAGGAATCGCGCCGCCTGTTTGCGATCGTGCGGCGGCTCACCAGTGAAGATCTGTCGGTCGTGCTGATCAGCCATAAGATGTCGGAAGTGATGCAATCCGACCGGGTCAGCGTGCTTCGCAAGGGCAGACTGGTCGGAACGGTCGTAACCTCGAACGTCAGCCGCGACCAACTCACCACCATGATGGTCGGCCGCTCCGTTGCGGCGCCGGCGCGCGCCGCAGATGCGAAAGCGACCGGCGAGACGGTGCTTTCGGTGCGTGGGCTCACGCACCTGCGCGATGGAAGGCCCGTGCTGGACAACGCATCGCTCGACATCGCAGCCGGCGAGATCGTCGGCATCGCCGGCGTTTCCGGGAATGGCCAAGATGAGCTGTTCGAGTGCCTCGCAGGCCTCGCCGCGCCCGACGGCGGCACGGTCTTGCTCGATGGCGAAACTCTGCAGGCGTACTCACCGGCGACGATTGCTGCGAAAGGCATTGGCTACGTGCCCAGCGACCGCTTCCGCGACGGGCTCGTTGCCGATCTCGATATCGGCGAGAATCTTGTACTCGGCCAACAATGGCAAACGCGCTGGCGCAATGGGCCATTTATCGACACCGCGGCGCTCGACGCAAATGCACGCATGGTCATCGCTGCCTATTCGATTGCCGCAACCGGGCCGTCGTCACCCTCTCGCAAATTGTCTGGCGGCAACGCGCAGAAGGTCATCCTCGCCCGCGAGTTCGCCAAAGCGAAGCGGCTTCTGCTGTGCAACCAGCCGACGCGCGGACTCGATGTCGGCGCCATCGAATTCGTTTACCGACAACTCCTGCACAAGCGCGACGAAGGCTGCGCCATCCTGCTTGCGAGCGAGGAACTGGAGGATCTTTTCGCTCTCAGCCGTCGTATATGTGTGATGTTTCGCGGCCGCATCCTTGCGGTGCTCGATACGGAAAAAACCACCTATGACGAAATCGGCAGCCTGATGGCCGGCCATGGGAGCGAGGCTGCGGCGTGACCGGTTTCAATCTCGTGGAGTGGCGCCTCGAGCGCCGGCTGGAACCGCGGCCGACCGCGCGCATTGTTGCACTTGCTTTGGCGGCGATCGCGGCGGTTTTGGTTTGCAGTCTGCTTTTCGCCGCCGCGGGCGCCAGCCCGGGTGCCGCCTTCACGGCTCTCCTGAAAGGCAGCTTTGGCTCGTTGCGCGCCGCCGGCGAAACGCTGGTCAAGGCAACGCCCCTGATCTTCACCGGTCTTGCCGCCTGTGTCGCCTTCCGCGCGCGTATCTGGAACATTGGCGCCGAAGGCCAGGTTTTTGCCGGCGCCATGTTCGCTTATTGGGCGCAGCACAATCTCACCGGATTTTCGCCTTTCATCCAAATTCCTGTGGTTATAATCGGTGGCATTGTCGGCGGCGCACTCTATGCCGGCCTTGCGGGCGTGCTGAAGACCCGCTTCTCGGTCGATGAGGTGATCTCGACCGTCATGCTCAACTACATCATCGTCTATGTCCTTTCGCTGCTGCTGCTGCGCGGCCCATGGAGCGAGGCGGGCGCCTTCTTCGAACAGACGCCGAAGGTCGATCCGGGCTCGGTGCTTCCGTTGCTGTTTTCCGGTTCACGCCTGCATTCCGGCTTCCTGCTGGCGATTGTGGCGGCTGGCTTGGTTCACATGCTGTTGACGCGCACACCGCTGGGCTATGAGATCAAGGCTGCCGGGTCCAACATGCGCGCGCTCGATGTACAGGGCACCAATACTCGAAGGCTGGTCATAGTTGTGCTTCTGGTTTCCGGCGCGCTTGCGGGGCTCGCGGGGATCACGGAAGTCTACGGCGTCCATTACCGCCTGAAGGCAGGCGTAATAGCAGGTTACGGCTACAGCGGCATCATCGTGGCCATCCTCGGCCAATTGCATCCGCTTGGCGTCGTCGTTGCCTCGGTGCTGTTCGGAGCGTTGCTCAACGGCGCTACGCTCATGCAGATCAAGACCGGCGTGCCCTCGGCGCTGATATACGCCATCCAGGCGATCCTGCTTTTGTTCTTCCTAGCTGGCTGGGCAGCGTGCAATTTCCGCCTGCGGAGGGTCGGCCGTGCTTGACGCACTCTTTCAAACCTCAATCCTGGTCAGTGTGGCGGCGGCCACCATCCGCATCAGCACCCCGCTCCTGCTCGCCGCACTTGGCGAACTTATCGCCGAGCGCAGCGGCGTCTACAATATGGGTCTTGAGGGCATGATGCTGATGGGAGCCTTCACCGGCTATCTCGCCGCCTATGAAAGCGGGTCGTTATGGCTGGGCGTCCTCGCTGCCGGATTTACCGGCGCGCTGATGGCTCTCGTCTTTGCCGTGCTGGTGATCACGCTGAAAGTAGAGCAGATCGTCACCGGTCTTGCCGTCAACCTGCTCGGCGCCGGCCTTTCCACATACTGGTTGCGTTCCGCTTTCGCTGGCGACGGCAAGACGCCGACCATCCCTTTCTTCGCCGATGTGCCGGTGCCAGGGCTGAGCGATGTTCCCGTGCTGGGCCCCATCCTGTTTGACCAGCGGGTGCTGACCTACATAGCCTTTCTGATGGTGCCGGCGGTATGGCTCTTCCTGTTCCGGACGCGTTATGGACTGATCGTGCGCTGCGCCGGCGACAATCCCAAGGCCCTCGATGTTAAGGGGGTAAAGGTCGCGCCGGTGCAATATGCCGCCGTGCTCTTCGGCGGCCTGATGGCGGGCGTTGCCGGCGCGTTTCTCTCCGTCGGCCAGGCGGCGCGTTTCGTGCCGGACATGACCAACGGGCGCGGCTGGCTGGCCATCATCATCGTCATCGCCGGCCTATGGCGCCCCTACCCGATTTTCGTGGCGGCTCTGGTGTTCTCCTTCCTCGACGCGCTGCAATTGCAAATCCAGGGCGTCGGTATCGCCATTCCCTACCAATATATGTTGATGATGCCTTATGTTGCGGCGATCGTTGCGTTGATGATCCGTCGCTCGCGGACCAGCGCACCGGCTATGCTGGGCGTGCCGTACAGGCGGGAATAGGGTGGTCGGTTTTCATTCTGCTGCTGTAAGGCTGCCTGTACGTAGCTGCCATGCGGCATGGCTCAACCCGTGACCGCGGCAGCAAGCTTCCAGCAAGATCGACCGCTTTGGCGAAGCCGGTATTGTAGCCCAACCCGCCCAGGTAGGGAGACCTGACCGTCAGTCACGGGACGTCACAGGGCAAGCAATTTGCCGCCCTGGAAATCTGGATCGTTGGAACTCGACTATCCCGCTGGTGGTTAGCCAGAAGGCTGCATAAGCCTCGCTCAGGAACGCCAGCCACCACTGCCGAAGTGACCTGAACTACGGAGCGTCGCCAGCAGGATGTTGGCTGCTCCGCGTTGATCAATCTTCGCTTGCTCACCAAGCGGAGACGCATTCCAGGCAGCCAGTTCTGACACCAAAAGAGCGGTCTCCCCGTCTACCGATGCGCATCTAAGTTGTCCGTTCTTCCCCATCACGATTATAGCTGTACCTATCACGCCATATCCAATCGCAGCTATCCGCTGAACCCAGGTATCGCCGTCAACGCGGACATCGAACAGAACCGACCCTTCGGTTTTTTCCGCAGCGTCCGCCACACGATCACAGAACGGTCGATTGAGGCCTTCGATGTTGCCGAGTGACTGCTCAAACAAGGCCAATTCGACATGCTCTGCCACCATAGCTGTGAGAGTGCGCGCTAGCTGGCCCAATCAGCAAGACACCAGGACCATTATCCACAGCAGCCACAGCTGGTCCCCTTTTTGCCTACTTAATGCCCCCCGTCGGACCGCGAGCCGGGCAACGGCCTCTATGGCTTGGTCGACCTCGTCCGTCGTGGTGTAGTGTGACAGACCCAGCCGGGCGACGCCGCCTTTTTTCGCGCAGTCCAAGCCTGCCGGAGGCTTCATGGCATAGAGTCGCCGGCCCAGCCGAAGATGTTTTTCCTCAGCCAGCGCGGCCGCGTTTTCCAGCGGCGAGCGATTGGCCAGCGGCGAGGTGCCTGTTGAGCGGCAGATTCAGGGCCCTGATATCTGCGCACGCGGCACATCTTGCCCACCCCGGTTGATCGCCTAAATGTTTGGTCCCGGCATTTGCTGGAGCGGATTGAGTCTGAAGCGTTCCGGCTGTGACGCCCACGCCTTGCAGATGAACTCGTAGCGATCCTTCCGCAGTCAGCCTCCGGTTCAGCGGTCAGCTTCACTCCAATTTCTTCAAGCGATTGCGGGCCTCATCTATTCTCGGCACTACAATTGTCAGCCTACTGAATCCAGCATTCTCTTTATCACGGAAAATTTGAAGGTTCGCGCCTGCGACGCCACGCCATATGGATCAACCCCGGCATGGGACGGTCATCAGGCCCCGGGTCGAACAGGTGAGTATAGAACTTCTCTCCACCGCTCATGCTTGGATGTTGCGAGTGCGTCGAAAATTCCTTGGATTTCCGTTGTGCGCGTCCTTCCAAGTCACCAGCATCTGCAATTAGAGAACGTTTGGCTTCGTTCCAAGATGGTTCCCGGGCGGCAGCGCAAAGTCCGCTCGGCGTGCACACCATATGTGTCTCAGCTCGGCCCTTTTTTACTTTGCGTTGGATTCAAGGTGAAATTAGGGGACGCAAGCGAGAGGTCGGCTTTCGGCATCAAGCGGGCTAAGCAGTCATTCAACTCCTGGCCTCAAGCAGCTCATGCACGCTCCACTTGACGGTGCGTGCCGCCCCAGCCGATGTCGGGTTTATCTATGTCGCCGGCGAGACATGCCTTTGACCACGCTTATTGGGGGCGCCGACTGGCGAGCCGCTTCGCAATCATTAGCGATGGAACGGAAAAGAAACCATTCTGCATAAGACTGCTGCTTTTCGACGCACCTTTTCGAAACGTCGGAACGAGCGCTTTTCGCGCAGGCCTCGATGCCCCCATAGGTGAACCGGTTCCATGACGAGTCTGACAATACGCCACCGCATCCTCGTCAGTTTCGCTGCCGTTCTGGTGGTTATGTCCGTGATCGCCGTTATCGCGTACGCCTGGTTTCTTCAGGCGGAGCGGGAGGCAACTGAGGTCGAGAAGGGCATCCTTCCAGACCTCTATCACAGCACCGAGATCATGATGGGGCAGATGAAGGCACATAGCCTGCTTCAGGAATATGCCCTCCAGGACAACCCGTCGGATAAAAGCACGCTTGAAAGCACGATCGCGACCAATCGCGACCAAGTGCGGCGGTTGATGGACGAGTATGAAGCAACGATCGTCTCCGACATCGACAAGCAGAATTACGCAGTCGTCAAAGAACTCGCCAACCAATTTCGGCTGGCGGAAACTGCTGTGCTGGACACGAGCCGAGCTGCCTTGTCGAAAGGTGAAACTCCCAATGAAAGCCCGGTCATCAAGAACACGGTAGAGCCGATCTTTGTGAAATTGCAGTCCGCTCTGCAAGCCATGCTCGAGGATCACAGAGGCGAGGCAAACAGCGCGACGCAGCGAATCAGCTCAATCGTTAGCACGGCGGAAGTCGGTTTGAGCGTGGGCTTGTTGATAGCCCTCGGACTAGCCCTTCTTTTGGGTTACCAGCTGTTCCGCGCTATCACAGCTCCGCTCACACGTTTGGTCGACGCAGTTCAAATGATACGGCAAGGCGACTTCAGCGAACGCCTCGATCTGAGGCGCCGGGACGAATTCAGCGTGCTTGCCGACGGCTTCAACGCAATGGCAGACGATCTCACAACTCTCATTGGTCAGGTACAAAGGTCCAGCATACAGGTCGGCACGTCGATAACTGAGATTGCTGCAACCTCCAAGCAGCAGCAGGCAACAGCGACTGAAATCGCCGCGACCACAACTGAGATCCGCGCGACAGCCAAGGAAATTTCCGCCACTTCAAACGAGCTGGTTCGCACGATGAACGAGGTCTCGACAGTTGCCGAGCAAACGGCGGCCGTCGCCGGCGGAGGGCAAGAGGGGCTGACCCGTATGGAAGGAACCATGCAGCAGGTCATGGACGCGGCGGGTGCGATCAATTCCAAACTCGCGATCCTGAGCGAGAAAGCTGGCAGCATCAATCAGGTGGTGACGACCATCACCAAAGTGGCCGATCAGACGAACCTGTTGTCGCTCAACGCTTCCATCGAGGCTGAGAAGGCCGGGCAATATGGCCGGGGCTTTGCAGTGGTGGCGACAGAGATCCGAAGGCTTGCGGACCAGACGGCCGTCTCCACTTACGATATCGAGCAGATGGTCAAAGACATCCAGTCGGCAGTCGCTGCCGGTGTGATGGGCATGGACAAGTTTTCCGAGCAGGTCCGCCGGGGCATGCACGAAATCCAGCAGGTCGGCGGTCAACTCTTCGAGATCATCCAGCAGGTCCAAGGGCTGGTGCCACGTTTCGAAGTCGCCAATGAAGGCATGCAAGCACAGGCGATCGGCGCGGGACAGATAAGCGACACGCTAACCCAGCTAAGCGAGGCAGCTCAGCAAACAGTCGAGTCCCTTCAGCAATCGACGCTCGCGATCGACGAGCTCAATCAAGTCTCAGGCAGCATGCGAAGCAGCATTTCAAGGTTCAAGCTGAGAGCACAGTGAACTGGCAGTAGGAGGTGATAATGTTATTCCTCGCCTTCAGTATGGGTTCGGATCGCTACTTGATCGATGTCCACCAAATTGAAGAGGTGCTGCCCTATATCGATGTGAAAGTTCTGCCGGGTGCGCCAACCGGTGTGGTGGGCCTGGTCAATTATAACGGAATACCCATTCCCCTGATCGATGTTACTCTTCTCGCGCTTGGCCGGCCATCGGAGCGCCTATTGAGCACCCGGATCGTTGTTACGCGCTACCCGGCGCGAGATGGCGAGCAACGCCTGCTTGGGTTGGTCGCGGAACGGGTGACGGATACGGTCGAGCGAGACCCTGCCGACTTCGCGCCGTTCGGCCTCGAGCCAGAAACGCCGTCTTATCTTGGTCCGGTGGCTTCGGATGGCACGGAGATCATTCAGTGGGTCAAAGCGGAAGCGCTGCTTTCGGAAGAGATTCGTACCGCATTGCTCCGCCAGGCCGCGATGAGTGTTTAATGACCGGCGCAATAGAAAAGCTCCTGATGGAAACCATTGGACTGGACAGTGCCAGCGTTGGCCCGACAGTGGTCCGTCAGGCGGTCAGAGACCGGATGGCAGCGTGCCGGATTGCCAATCCTCAGGCCTATAGGGAACACTTGACCGGTTCCCCGCAGGAGCTGCAGGAGCTGATCAATGCGGTGGTGATCCCGGAGACTTGGTTCTTTCGCGACCGAGAAGCGTTCACGATGTTGGCGCGGCATGCGCGCGTGCACAAGCGTGCTCAGCCGACAAAAGTCTTGAGCCTGCCATGTTCAACCGGTGAAGAGGCCTATTCGGTCGCAATGGCCATGTTCGATGCCGGCTTTGAAGCGCACGAGTTCAACATCGATGCGGTGGACGTCAGTACCCGCAATATCGCGTTGGCTGAACGTGCCGTCTACGGGCGCAATTCCTTTCGCGGCAGCTATCTCGAATTCAGGGACCGCTATTTCGAAGCGGTCGAGGGTGGGTTGCGGCCCAGTGCTGCGGTGCTGAAACAGGTTCGCTTCAGGGTCGGCAACCTATTCGGTACTCGCGCAATTTTTGGGCAAGAGGTCTATGACATCCTACTCTGTCGGAATTTGCTGATCTATTTCAATCGCGAACTGCAGGATCGCGCATTGACCCGCCTGAAAGATCTCTTGGCCACGGACGGACTTCTTCTGGTCGGTCCCGCGGAAGCAGCACTTCCAAGGCTGCATGGCTTTATTTCCGCTGAATGGCCCTTGGCCTTTGCCTTCCTGGAATCGGAGCCCATCAAGGCCGCGGCGCCGACAACTGCTATCCCGGTGCGGACATCAACCCCGAAGCTCAACAAGAGCAAGCCCGTTCTTCCGCCACGACTGACCGTCCGCAAGGAAAACAGTGCGCCGGCCCTGGCCAAGCCCGTTGATCAGGTCTCGGAAAGCCTAGTCGCGGTTGAACGGATCGCCAATGCGGGTCGGGTAAAGGAGGCACAGGAGGTCGCCCTCGCCCATCTCGAGAAATTCGGTCCTTCCGCGCAAATCTTCTACCTGCTGGGCCTCGTTCAGGATGCGGATGGCGCTGCATCCAAGGCCGCGCAAAGCTATCGCAAGGCACTCTATCTCGCGCCAAATCATCGAGAGGCTCTGGTCCACCTGGCTTTGCTGCTTCGCAAGCAAGGCGACCACAGCGGCGCCGAGGCGCTGGCCGGAAGGCTGGTCCGGGTCCAGAAAAGGAGCGGCACCTGATGCCGGCTTCGACAAGGATCGCTCTGCCAGTGGAGCAGATTGAAATCGACGACTGCTGGCGGCGGATAGGCGTTCGGGGTGACAAGTCCTGTCCCCAACTGGAGCAGCATCTCCACTGCCGGAATTGCCCGACCTATAGGAAGATTGCACGG
Source organism: Mesorhizobium sp. B2-6-1 (assembly GCF_006440475.1). NCBI lineage: Bacteria > Pseudomonadati > Pseudomonadota > Alphaproteobacteria > Hyphomicrobiales > Phyllobacteriaceae > Mesorhizobium > Mesorhizobium sp. B2-6-1. The sequence continues at coordinate 14,761 of NZ_VFUH01000003.1, read as the reverse complement.
CGCCTCCTTGATCGTGCGGCGCCCTCGGCATATCGCGGCGAATGGCCTGATGACGCTGGTCGTGCAGCGGTCGTTTCGGCGGACGATGAAGCGCCGCAGACGGCCGTTCTCTTCCGGTTGGGGCACGAATGGCTGGCGCTTCCAGCTGGCATTTTTCATGAAGTGGCTGAATCCCGTCCCGTTCATTCCCTTCCACACCGCAGGAATAGTGCAGTGCTCGGCATCGCCAATGTCCGGGGCGAATTGCTGATTTGCCTGTCGCTCGCTGAATTGCTCGGGATCGACGAACCCAAGGAGGAGGAACAAGGCAGACGAGCCAAGATATTTCGCCGCCTCGTCGTGGTGGGCGAGCGGGACAAGCGGGTTGCTTTCACGGTTGATGAGGTCCACGGCTTACATCGCTACCGGGCACGCGACACTCTCGCTGTGCCAGCTACGATCGGCAAGACGCTGTCGGCGGCTACTGTTGCCGTTTTGCCCTGGCGGGAACGGGCTGTTGGCTGTCTCGACCCGGGACAACTGCTCACGATGATGGATCGGAGCATGGCATGACAGATGAGGACTTCAGCCAGGTTTCGATGTTGAGCCTTTTCCAGGCCGAACTGGAGACGCAATCACAGGCTTTGACCTCCGGCCTTCTAGCGCTCGAGCGCGATCCTGTCGCCACCGACGCCCTGGAAGAATGCATGCGGGCCGCGCATTCGCTGAAAGGAGCAGCCCGCATTATCGATCTGACGCCCGCCGTCAAAGTTGCAAATGCAATGGAAGATTGCTTGGTCGCCGCGCAACGTGGGCATCTGAGGGTACGCAAGGAGCATATAGATGCGCTTCTGCAAGGCTCTGACCTTCTGAAATTGATCGCATCGGGATCATCGAACGAGAGCGTCAACCCGGAAGTCGAAAGCTTTCTGGCGAAGTTCGAGGAACTGTCCCTCCCCGAGCCCGCACCCCAAGATTCGGCAGCTGATTTCGCAACCCCAGAGCATAGCCGAAAGGAGCCGACGGCAACCTCGTCAGCGAACCCCCTTGTCGAGCCGAAAGCTCAAGCCCGAGGGAGCATCGGCTCAGATAGAATGGTTCGGGTGACGGCAGACAGCCTGAACCGATTGCTCGGTTTGGCTGGCGAGTCGCTGATGGAAGCTCGGCGGCTCAGGCCATTCGCTGACGGGCTGCTGCGGCTGAAGCGCCTTCAATCAGACATCGCAAGTGCGTTCGACAATCTTGATGCAGTGCTGCTGCCGGTCGCAAAAGATGCGGCTGTGGTGGAGGCGCTGGTTGAAACGCAGCGAAAGCTTCGGTTGAGCCAAGCCTTCTTGGCGGAGCGTCTCGATGAGTTGGATTCAGTCGATCGGAAAGCCACCGATCTTGCCAACCGATTGTACGAGGAGACGTTGGCGAGCCGGATGCGGCCTTTTGAGGACGGGGTGAGACACTACGCAAGAACGGTCCGCGACCTCGGTCGTACACTTGGCAAGCGGGTGCGACTGGAGATCGTAGGCGGCTCGACCGGCATCGACCGCGATATCCTCGAGCAGCTGGATGCCCCCTTGGGGCATCTTCTGCGCAACGCGGTAGACCATGGGCTTGAACCGCCTGATGAGCGCCTCGCAACCGGCAAACCCGAAGAGGGACTCATCAGGCTCGAAGCGAGGCACAATGCCGGACTGCTGCAAATAGCCGTGGTGGACGACGGCAGAGGGATCGAGCTCTCGAAGCTGCGCGAGACTGTCGTCGCCCGGCAGTTTGCAACCAGGGAAAGCGCCGACGCGCTCAGCGAAACGGAATTGCTGGCATTCCTTTTTCTGCCCGGCTTTTCGATGAAAGTTGGCCTGTCCGACGTCTCCGGCCGTGGCGTGGGACTCGACGCAGTGCAGGCGATGACGAAGGAGGTCCGCGGAATCACGAGCGTCTCCTCGGAATTTGGTCGAGGAACCCGGTTTCAACTGCAACTGCCGCTGACGTTGTCAGTCCTGCGCACCTTACTCGTCGAAGTCGATGGGGAGCCCTATGCGTTTCCACTCGCTGCCATCTCCAAGACAATGAAATTGCAGCGGATGGAGATCAACCTCCTGCAGGGCCGCCCGCATTTTCGCTTGAACGATCGACAGATCGGGTTGGTGATAGCGCGCGAGGTGCTGGATCGAGGAGAGTCTGCGTCCGAACCAGAGGAACTCTCGGTCGTCGTGGTGGAAACGGGTCGGGGGGAAGCCTACGGCCTAATCGTCGACCGTTTTCTCGGGGAACGCGAACTGGTGATCAGACCTCTCGATTCCCGGTTTGCCAAGATCAAGGACATCAGCGCAGCGGCCCTGATGGAGGACGGTTCGCCTGTTCTGATCTTCGACGTCGATGATCTGGTTCGATCGGTGGAAAAGCTTGCGTCGTCCAGCGGATTTCGAGCCCTTCGGCGAGCCGCGGGCGGTCCCGGACCGAGCAGACGCAAGCGCGTGCTGGTGATTGACGATTCACTCACGGTTCGCGAACTCCAGCGCAAGATGCTGGGCAATCACGGTTATGACGTCGAAGTGGCAGTCGACGGTATGGACGGGTGGAATGCCGTCCGATCTGGTCCTTTTGATCTCGTCGTCACTGACATAGACATGCCGCGCATGGATGGTATCGAACTGGTGAGCCTGATCAGAAAGGACGCCCATCTCAGGAACACACCCATCATGATCGTTTCATACAAGGATCGGGAAGAAGACCGCTCGCGCGGGCTTGACGCCGGTGCCGACTATTATCTGACCAAGAGTACCTTTCAGGACGAGGCGCTGATCCATGCCGTCGTGGACATGATCGGCGAGGCGACTGAATGAGATCGAAATTGGCGACCAACGAATGAGAATTGGCGTAGTCAACGACATGCCGATGGCGGTTGAACTTCTGCGCCGGCTGGTCATGTCGACCGGCGAACACCAAGTCGCATGGATTGCGACCAATGGGCGTGAGGCGGTCGAGGTCTGCAGACGTGATCTGCCGGATCTGATACTCATGGATCTAGCGATGCCAGAGATGGACGGGGTGGAAGCGACCCGCAGAATCATGGCGGAAACCCCATGTTCAATCTTGCTGGTGACCGCCAGTATCGAAGCCAACGTCGCCGGCGTCTACGAAGCGATGGGGCATGGCGCGCTCGACGCCGTCGATATTCCCTCAGTCGGCATCGAAGGTGATGCGTCCTCGCAATCCGCACGGCTGTTGACCAACAAGATAGCAACGATCGGCAAGCTGATCGGCGATGCGCCGGGCAAGGCAAGAAGGAGGATGTCCCGTGCGGCTGAGCCGACAGCTCGACGGCTAATTGCAATCGGTGCCTCTGCTGGCGGGCCGGCCGCCGTTGCCGCAGTCCTGAGCGCGTTTCCCGTTGATTTCGCCGCCGCCATCGTGCTCGTACAGCATCTCGATGCCCAATTCGTTCCAGGCCTTGCTGATTGGCTCGGCCAGCATACGCCTCTCCCGATCCGTCCAGCGCGGGAAAACGATAGTCCTCAAGCGGGCACCGTTCTCATTGCCAGTTCCGCGGATCATCTGGTTTTCAAGTCAGCTCAGCAACTTGGCTATACGCCTAGCCCCGAGGACAGCGTTTATCGGCCGTCCGTAGATGTGTTCTTCGAAAGTGCCGCGCAATGGTGGCCTGGCTCGGTGATTGGAGTCCTGCTCACAGGCATGGGCAGGGATGGTGCGCACGGGTTGAGACAGCTCCGCGACAAGGGGCATCTCACAATCGCGCAGGATAGAGCAACCAGCGCCGTCTACGGCATGCCGAAGGCCGCCGCCGATGTCGGCGCGGCTGTTGATATTCTTCCTTTGAGTGCGATCGGCTCACGCATAATCGAAGCCCTTTCAGCGCTCCAGGTGAAAGGGTTCGTCCGATGACGCTAGAACCACAGCTGGTCCCACCACTTGCAGATAACTATTCATCCATGGTTCTGCTCATCGATGACCAGATCATGGTTTGCGAGGCGGTCAGGCGCGCTCTAGCCAGCGAGCCTGATATCTCGTTACACTTCTGCACCGACCCATTGAGAGCGATGACGGTCGCCGACGAGGTAAAGCCAACCGTCATCCTGCAGGATCTCGTCATGCCCGGGGTCGATGGGCTGCATCTGGTGCGAGAATACCGGAAGCATGCTTCGACACGCGCGGTCCCAGTCATTGTGCTGTCGAGCAAGGAAGACCCAGCCACCAAGGGCGAAGCGTTCGGTGCGGGAGCGAACGATTATCTCGTAAAGCTTCCGGATCGTATCGAGCTGATTGCACGCGTTCGATATCACACGCGGGCCTATCTGGATCACGTCCAGCGAGAAGCTGCATACCGAGCGCTAAGGGAAAGCCAGCGACAGCTGATCAGTGCTAATCTCGAGCTTGAACGTCTGACGCGGATCGATGGCCTGACGGGCCTCGGCAACAGGCGCTATTTTGACGAATATCTGGCGTCTGAATGGAAGCGTGCTTTTCGCGCACAATCCCCATTGTCGCTGTTGATGATCGATGCCGACAACTTCAAACGATACAATGATACCTATGGCCATATGGCCGGCGACGAGGTGCTCAAGCAAATCGCCCGCGTAATCCAGAGCGGTTCCGGCCGTTCCACCGATCTCGCTGCGCGGTACGGAGGCGAAGAGTTCGTCATCGTGCTGGTCGACACTTTACTGGAACAATCCAGTGCGATCGCAGAGCAGCTCGTCCAGAGCGTGCGGGAGCTGAACATACCCCACGGCTCGGATCGCGTGACCATCAGCGTTGGCGTCGCAACAGCGGTGCCCACCGAGAACGAAACGCCGAAGGATTTCGTCAATGCCGCCGATCTGGCTCTTTTTCGTGCCAAATCGGAAGGACGAAATCGTGTTGCGCTTCAGATGTCCCGCGCTTGACGGGTGGCTAGGCAAACTGTTGGGCCATGCAAGCCGTATTGCCGGTCGTGAGCTCATGGCGGCAGGATGGTACACTTTCACCAATTGCATGATAGCGGACGTGCTGCGGCCGCCGACCTGTCGGCCTATCCGAATACGCAGCAGGCTCCAAACATTTGAAAATACGTTGAATGCACCCCGCTCGCCGGCCTTCAAGAAGGTCTATGCCGACCAGCTCGCTCATTCCGCGGTTGGACATCAAAAACTCATCGCCATTGCATTTGGCTGAAGCGGGCGCCGCAGTTCTGCTCTGACAGGAGCGTGGACCGCAAGCAGTTCGTTCCACTCCACCGAGTTTTCTGCTTGAATACCTCTAAAGCCATCCATGGAGGCCCCTTCCATTCTGAATGATCCCTTCGCCCCCTTACGACAGCGTTTCCTGGCTCGGTGCGCCACTCAACTCGCGGAGTTGAGGGCGGCGCGTCAGAGAGGCCCGTCAGTGGGCTCCAACGACACCCTGATTCCCACCGCGCACTCGCTCGCCGGGGCCGCGGGGACATTCGGGTTTGCGGAGATCAGCGCGCGGGCATCGGCGTTGGAGACATTGCTGATCGAGCAGGCGGACGATGGGGCCTCGCACGCCGCACTCGATGCGCTTATCACGGAGATCGAGCGGACGCTGAAGTGACTCAGCAGACGGGGCTCACTTCTTCGCGCCGCCCAGGCCAGTCCTGGTCATCTCACCCCAGCTCTGGTCGGCCCGAAGAAATTGCCACCAGCCCTTCACGCGCCAGAAATTGTTGAGCTGGCGGTAGCCGAAATTCTCGATCACGGCGACCGCCGTCAATACCGCGAGGTCCCTGGCGCGGGGAAAACGCTGCAACTCGGCCTCTTCGAGAACGAGGGAGCATACGCTCACGCAGACGCCATAGGTGAAGATGAGCGAGGTGAAGGCCAGAAGATATTCGGCCGAAAGGACACCGAGCAGCCAGAAGGCGGGGATGAGGATATAGCCCAGCACCTCCGCCACCGGTCCCAGAACGTCGACAATGAAGATGTGGCCGAAGCCGAGAAAGCCGACGCGGCCATAGCGCGGGTTGAAGAGCATGGAGCGGTAGCGGAAGAAGCATTCGAGCGAGCCGCGCTGCCAGCGCGTGCGCTGCCGGGCAAGGACGCTCAGCGATTCCGGCGCCTCGGTCCAGCACACCGGCTCCGGAATGAACTGGATGCGGTATTTGCGCTTTTTATCCCGCATATAGCGGTGCAGCTTGATGACGAGGTCGAGGTCCTCGCCCATCGAACCCTTGGTGAAGCCGCCGACCGCCACCACTTCGGCCCGGCGAAACATGCCAAAAGCGCCGGAGACCAGCATCAGTGTGTTGATGCGGCTCCAGGCAAGCCGCGCCATCAGGAAGGCGCGCAGGTATTCGACCACCTGGAGCAGTGGCAACAGACGGCGTGGCAGACGGACTTCGCGCACCCTGCCTGCCTCGATCCTGGAGCCGTTGGCGATGCGGATCGTGCCGCCGACGGCAATGGTGCGCTCGGGGTCGTCGATGAATGGCTGGGCGGCACGCATCAGCGCGTCGGGCTCAAGGATAGAGTCGCCGTCGATGACACAAAAGAGCGGCGCGCGACAGACATTGATGCCGGCGTTCTGGGCGTCGGCCTTGCCGCCGTTCTCCTTGTCGACGACGAACAGCCGCTCGGTCATCGGTGACGAATAGAGGCCGCGGATCGGATTGTGCGCGAGCGCCTCCTCATGGGGCCGATGGAACTTTACCAGCTGGAACGCCTCGATAAGGCGCAGCAAGGTCTCGTCTTTCGAGCCGTCGTTGATGACGATGACCTCGAAATTGGGATATTCGAGCGCCAGCATGGAATGGACGCTCTCGACCACGTTCAAGGCCTCGTTGTAGGCGGGCACCAATAGCGCGATCGGCGGCGCGACATCGCCATAGCGGTGCCAAAGCAGCGCCGAGCGCGCGACCGGTGGGCGCTTGGACAATGCATAGCCGGCGACGATGAGCTGCAGGAGGTATATCGTCGTCTGCGCCAGCCCGGCCCCGATGATGAACCAAGACAAGATGGTGGCGGCAAGAACGATCTCGTCGCTCCAGTCGGCGATCATACGGCTGGTCCCTCGGCAAGAATGAGCGAGGCGGTGCGCTGGCTGCGCGAGACCTCGCTGTCGGCAATCTGGCGCAGCAACCGCTCTCCCGGCTGGCCGAAGGAGCGCAGCGCGTTGGCGGCGGCATAGCGCACGTTCCACACCTCGTCGCCCATCAGCTTGGATAGCGGCCGGCCAAGTTCGGCGAGGCCGAGGCGGCCGGCGGCATCGGCGGCCGCGCTGCGCACCTCCCAGTCGCCTTTTGTCATCGCGGTCGAGAGGATCGCCGGCGCGTCGGCATTTCCGGTGAGGCCGAGCGCCCGCAGTGCCGCCGCGGCAACCTCGGACGAGGCGTCGTCGGCCAAGCGGGCGAAGAGATCGGCGAAGCGGAAGCCGCCGGCGCGGGCCAATGCGTCGATCGCGGCCGCCCTTATGAAGGGCACGGCGTCGGCGCGCGCGGCATGGTCCGCCAGTTCCTCCAGGCGCGCGTGCGGAAAGCGCCTGAACAGCTCGATCAGGCGTCGCGAGCGCTGCCCGGCCACGCCGATCTTGCGCAGCGCAATGCCGAGCGGCGGCAGGCTGTTCAGATCGCAGAGCGCTATGGCGACGGCGATCCTGACCTCGCGCGAGCGGTCGTGGTCGAGCGCGGAAAGCAGGCTTGCCACCGCACCTTCCGAGCGCAGCGCCGCCAGCATCTCGGCCGCATGGATGCGTTCGGCGCCGTTGCCCTTTTCCAGTTGCCTGCCGACAAGGGCCGGCAGGCCACATTCCTTGAAAGCAGCAAGGACATCGTCGTGCTCCTCGCCGCGCAAAAGCGAAATGAACTCGAAGCCGGTATTGATCGCCACGCCAGCGGGCACCGAAAGAATGGCCGTTTTCAACACCTCGCGGTCGCGGCTCTCGGTGAAGGCGATCAGCGCATTCAGAAGCTGACGCCGCTGGTCGGCCGCAGCCTTGCTCCGGCGCTCCTGCAGGACGCGTCTCGCGATCAGGAACAGCATGATCACCAGCGAAAGAGCGCTGAGCAGTATGGAGAGATCCCAGATGTTCCACATGGTCAGAACCGCGCGGTCAGGCCGAGACCGAATGTATTCCGGTCGAATCTCGGTCGTTCTTCATGCGCGATGCTGGCGCGCAACGTCAGCGGATCGCTGATGTCCCAGGAAACACCACCAAAGACCGCGCGCGTCGGCACCAGCGTGCCGTCGGAGATTTCGGGAGCGTCGGCATAACCGCCGAACACGTTGAAGTGCGGTGTCGCAGCAAGGTCGACGCGAAGCACATAACCGTCTGCGCCCGTGCCGATATCATCCTGCGCATGAACCCAGCGGGCGGAAAGCCCCAGGCGGCCGTCTAGGATAGAGGTCTGCACCCATGGCGAGATGCTGGTGACATTTGTGTCGGCGAAATTGTCGTAGCGGGCGTCGATGTTGAGCGAAAGCGGGCCGAACGCCTTTGCCGGCGCCATGACCTGCCACGAAGCCCCGGCGCCGATCGAATAGCGCGCGAGGAAATCAGCGTCCGGCGTCGCCGCCGCCAGAGCATAGGCAGAGAACGCCGGCGAGAAGGCCTGGTCGATACGGCCTTCGATCTGGACGTCGGTGCGGCCGAAGCGTGTAGCCAGCCGGGTGCGACCGGAAATCGTGGTGCGCGGCGACAGCCGATAGGCAAGACCTGCCGAACTGTCGGTCCAGTCGCCGAGCTCGCTCGTGAGATCGCTCACCTCGCTGCCGAGATCGAGCCGCCATTTGCGCGGCGGCGGCACGGCCAGCCTTTGCTCGATATCGAAAGAGCCAGGCTCGACGGCGAGCGCTTGGCTGTAGGCATCCCGCGCGTCCTCCTCTTTACCCTCGGCGCGGCGCACATCGCCGAGCCCGACCAGCGCCTCGGCATTGCGCGGATCGGCCGCAAGCACGCGCTGGAACGACTGCCCGGCCCGCGTGTAATCGGCCTCGAGCAAAGCCACTCTCGCATCCAGCTCGAGCGCCTCGACATTGCCTGGCACTGAGGCCAGCACGCCATCGACCAAGCGGCGGGCGCTCGGCGCGTCGCCCCGCCAGATCGCCAGGCGCACCTTGCCGAGCCGCGCGTCGAGAAGGCCCGGCTTGATCGCAAGCGCGCGGTCGAAGAAAAGCCCCGCCTCGTCGAAGCTTTGGCTGGAGCCGACGACCAGGCCAAGGGCGACGAGGATGTCGGTGTTCTTCGGCGCCAGTCCCAGTGCCCGGCGATAGACTTTCTCCGCCTCGGGCAGCTTTCCCGCCGCTCGCAGGCGTCTGCCCTGCTCCATCAGACCGGCGACGGGATCGGGCCGCCGGCTAGTCGGTTTCTTTGTCGGCGCCGGAACCGCGGGAGACCGTCTCACCTCACTGCCGGCGGCTTGCTTCGCCTTCTGGATATTCGCGATAAGCGTGGCGGCGTCAGCGTTGCCGGGCTCCGCCCGCAGGGCCGTTTCGGCTAGCGGAAGCGCGGCATCCAGATTGCCCGAGCGGAACTCGACCTCAGCCATGCCAAAGCTGGCGTCCCGATAGGTTGGGGCCAAGGACAGGGCGTTGGAAAAAGCGTCGCGCGCTGCCGACAGATTGTCGCGGCCGAGTTCGGCAAAACCGAGTTGCACCAAGGCGTCGGCGTTATCGGGTTTAAGCGCAAGGGCGCGCCGTAAAAACTCCACCGCCTCGTCAAAATGCTGCGCTTGCCTGGCCTTGACGCCGAACTCGTAAAGTTCATCCACCGTCTGCGCCAGCACCGCGCCCTGGGGCGCAGCGATCGCCAGGATCAGACATGCGCCAAGGGCTGCGCACCGGCAGCGCCGCATCAGCGTTTCCCGCTCTTTCGCGCGAGCAGACGCGCCAACCGCGCCAGAAGCTCCTCGGGGATGAATGGCTTCACAAGGTAGTCGTCGGCTCCTTTTTCGAGGGCCGAGACGATGTCCCTTTCGCCCTTGCGGGCGGTCAGCATGACGACCGGGGTTTCGGACAAAGCCGGATCGCCCTTGATGCGGGCAAGGACCTCCAGGCCGTCGGCCTTGGGCATCATCGCGTCGAGCACGATGATGTCCGGCGCCTCATGCTCTGCCTTCGAGAGCGCTTCCGCCCCGTCTACTGCTTTGATGACCTCATATCCCTTTGCCCTGAGCCTGAATTCCATCAGCTCGATCAACAAGGGATCGTCATCGCAAATCAGAACTCTTGCCTTCGCTCCGTTCACCAGCCTTGCTCCGGTTCCGTCGCCCCCCGGAGTGATCCCATGAACCGACATCCGCCAATGCGGTCCATGCAGACAGAAATATTCGTCTCGACTCTCTCATCGACGTCCGCCGATGCCACGCGATTATAGACAACCTGATTCGCTGCGCCTGCACCTCGGCACAATCAGTAGATGAATAAGGCGACATGGTATAGGAGCCCTGAACGGCATCGCACAGTGTGCAGACAAACTGCGCTCGGTGGCCAAGCCATACGTCGGCTCAGGTGCGCGATAGAAGCAATCTTTTGACTTCACCGGCAAGCGCAAGCGGGTCGAAAGGTTTGGCGATCACCCCCACCGCCCCCATAGCCAGATAGCGTTCGACCTCATGCGTCTGGGTGCGCGCGGTGATGAACACCACGGGTATCGACGCCGTCGGCCGGGACTCGGCCAGGCGCCTCAGCGTCTCCGGTCCGTCCAAGTCCGGCATCATCACATCGAGCAGGATGAGGTCGGGCCGCCATTCGGCGGCATCGGCCAGCGCCTGCATGCCCGAAGAACAGGATCGCACCTCGAATTCCGGCTCGAGCTCCAGCGACATCTGGGCGATTTCGCGGATATCGTCCTCGTCGTCTACATAGAGGATCCTTGCGGGCATTAGCATCACTCCTTGGCGTGCGCGGCAGGCCGAGTGCCATTGCGGGACGAAACCAACATGTTCCGTACCAACTTTGCCACATCGATTTCCGACGCTCTGGTCTTGGTCATGATCGCCTGCACCCGATCGCCGAGCTTCTGGTCGAGTTCCGCCGCCGAGAACACGATGACCGCAGTCTCGAGCGGCAGATCGGTCAGGAGGTCGAGGCCCGATCCGTCGGGAAGCGCGATATCCAGGATGACTAGGTCGAAGCGATAGCGGGCGATCGCCTCCTGGGCCTGCTTTAGTGTCTTCGCCGAGGTGATCGAGACGCCCGAACCCAGCCCTTCTGACATCACCGCAAGCACGCCCTCATCGTCTTCGACATGCAGGATTTGTGGCTTCGGCTCGACCCTACGGCCGACGATCTTGGCAAGAGCGGCGTGAAGCCGTTTCGAATCCACCGGCTTCTCCAGCCAGTCGACGATGCCGACGGCGCTGCCGTTCAGCGAGCGCCTGGCCTCGTCGGCGACGGCGGAGATGACGATGACCGCAATGTCGGAATTCACCGGTGATGCCCGTATGTCGTGGAAGAGCTTGATTCCGGATTCCCCCGCCAGCTTGATGTCGAGCGTCAGCGCCACGTAGTCGCGCGAGCTCAGCAGCGCTTTGGCGGTGTCGATATCGGGCGCGACGTCGCTGGCAAAGCCTTCTGCATCGAGAAGTGCTGCGATCACCACAGCAATATCAGGCTCGTCCTCGCAGATGAGGACACGCAGGCGGCCATCGCGCTTGCGCGCCCGGCGCTCGACCGAAACCGGCTTCTCGGTCTGCCTGTGCGCTTCGGGGAGGTCAATGTGAAACGAGGTTCCCTTGCCTTCCTCGGTTTCGAAGGAGATGCCGCCGCCCAACTTTTCAGTGATGGCCTTGACGATGCTCAAGCCCAGGCCAGTACCGCCTATCTTGCGAGTGCTGGAGGCGTCCGCCTGCTCGAACTTCCCGAATATGCGACTGCGGAACGCCTCGGGGATGCCAGCGCCCTGGTCCACGACCGAGATGCGCAGCATATCGGGGGCACGACGATGGAGTTTCACCGTGACGATGCCATCAGTGTGCGAGAACTTGATCGCATTCGACAGCAGGTTGGCCATCACCTGATGCAGGCGATCCGGATCTATGTTGGCTTCGGCGCGCGGGGCATCGTCGACCAAGACGATCCTGATTCGGCTGTCGGCCATGTAGTTGGTGCTGGCGGCAATCGCCTGTTCCAGGACCGGGCGGACAGCCATCTGCCTGATCTTGAAGGTGATCACGCCAGATTCGATCTTCTCCATATCAAGGATGTCGTTGATGAGAAGAACCAGCCTTTCACTGTTGGTGTGGGCGATGTTGACGAGATTGGCGGCCTTGGGCGGCAGTTCGCCGGCGACGCCGGCCGCGATCAAACCAAGTGAGCCGCGGATGGAGGTCAGTGGGGTGCGCAATTCGTGGCTGACCGTCGAGATGAAATCGTTCTTCAGCTGGGCATTTCGCTTTTGCTCGGTGATGTCGCGATTGTAGGTGATGACGCCGCTGATCTTGCCGGTCTCGTCGCGGAACGGTGCCTTCAGCGTGTAGAGCCAGCCTTGTCTGCCGTCCGGGAAAACCGCCGGCTGGTCGATGCGCAGCGTCTGCCCGGCTTCCAGAGCGCCCATCTCATCCTGCCGGAAGCGCTCGGCCACGTCCTTAGAGTAGAAATCGAAATCCGTCTTGCCGATAAGCTGTTCGACCGAAGCGGCGCGCATCATTTCGGCAGTGGCGGGATTGGCGGCGATGAACCGGCCGTCGACATCCTTAATGTTCAGGCAATCCGGGAGTTCGCGGACCATGGCCCGGTAGATCATGTTGGACATCGCAAGATCGCGCCGCCGCTGCTGCCGGTCCAGCAGAACGCTTATGAGGACGGTGCTGAGGAAGCGGAACACGAGTGATGGGAGTGTGCTCTGCTGCACCAGGTCGGCAACGACTTGCGAGGGGATGATCAGGAGCGTGATCAGCCCGGCGAAAGCTACCGACACGCCGAGTCCGAATATGTCGAACATGGTGCGAGACCGGGCAGTAACGATGTGGTGCCACGCAATACCGACTATAGCGGTGATGAGGATCCCCACGACACCGACGCTCGCGCCCTGTCCACCGAGATAGATGCGATAGGCAATGGAGCCGGCAGTAGCGATGAACATCGCCGGCCATCCACCGAAGAACGCGGCAGCCGCAATGAAGGCGGCGCGGAGATCGACGACGAAGCCGGAGACGGACAAGCCCGTCGCCATGGAAATGATCGCGCCCATGCACATGACCACACCAAGAACCAGCGACTGCATCCGCGTCGACAGGCGCCCGGTGAAGTCCGCCACAAGATCCCAGGCGACCACGAGGATGGAGACCAGGGCAAGATTGGCGAGGAGTGACTGCCAGAACTCGGTCATGACTTTCCCGCTCCTTTTCCCGATAGATACCGCCAAAACCTATCCGAGGTCTAAAGAAGCTACAGACTCCGGCCCTCTGCCAGTTGAGGCTCGCTGCTCGAAGTCGCGTCGGTGGTTAATCCGCGCGTCGACAGCCCTCTGGCCGAGCCTGCCATAGCCCGGGCGGAACCATCCTCTCCGCTCGCGGTTTGGGCGAGCAACCCAAAGGGAGAGCTTCATGACACAATCGCGCAACTGGTTGATACAGTGGCTGAGAGACGCTCACGCCATGGAGGAGCAGGCCGAGACGATGCTCTCCGGGCAACTGTCACGCCTCGAAAGCTATCCGGAACTCGGCGACCGCATCCGTCAGCGCGGCAGCAGGCCTCGCGCCTCAAAAGCTGTCTTGACCGGATCGGAGAGGGATCCTCCGCGATGAAAGACGCAGGTGGCAAGCTCACCGCCATGTCCCAGTCGATCAGCGGCGTGTTCGCCGGCGACGAGGTGATGAAGGGTTCGCTTGCCAGCTATACTTTCGAGCATATGGAGATTGCCTCCTACACGATGCTCATCGCCGCGGCCAACGCCGAAGGGGAGGCCGAGGTGGCGCGTGTGTGTGTGAACAGAATCTGCGCGAAGAGGAGGCGATGGGGGGATTGGCTCAAGAGCCATCTCGCCGAGACGACGCAGATGTTCCTGTCTCGCGCCGCTGCCGACAGCGATGCCGCGAAACGGTGACGCCCAAATGGCGTGGGCGGACTTTTTTTCTGGCGATCGGGTCCGCTGGGCGGCTCTTGCGCCGGCCGCTGGGTCTTAGGTCGCAGCTAAGAGCCCGCTTCTCCTCCCACAAGAGCGGACTCTTGTCTCGAGTTTATGATCGGCCGCGGATTCGTCAGGGCACGGGTGGGGCAACATGAAGCGACTTCTGTCAGATCTCGCCGCAATGGCTGAGCCCGGCTTCTGGATCGCCCCGGGGCTTTTGGCGCTGCCTTACGCAAGTGGGCGTATTCGTCCTCATTAAGACATGCCGGTGCCTCTGATCGCTCAGGCTTCCAGCCGCCCATGCGCGGACCTTAATACACCATCGTTGAGAGCACTTTCGGGTCTCACTGTCATGATCGCAAAGGGGCCGCGTGACCGACGAGGTGGGGATGCATCGACCGATGAAGTTGCTGGGCGCGTGTTGAGCAATCCGCTCGGTGTTATTGCGGGGTTGCTCCCATTCTTGCGCGTGGCGCACCATATTAGCCATTTGACGGGCGCAGATGCCGGTTTGCGGGGACTCGTCCACCAAGAGGCTCTAGAGTTGCGAGTGTAGTCTGCTGGCCAGCCAGTCCGATATTTTTTCGGTCAGGGGGCGCGCTTCCCATTCGCCCAAACTGATCTGCCTTGATCGCGCAAGATCCTGGCTGAACAGGTCGATCTGCGTTTTGGCAAAATCCCGGCCGTATACATTCAGCGTGGCTTCGTCGTTCAGTCGCAAAGAGCGCTCGTCCAGGTTGGCAGAGCCAAAGCTCGTCCAGACGTC